>NZ_JAJBTT010000044.1 GCF_020860705.1 Akkermansia sp. | reverse complement strand
CTTTGGCTTGCGGCTCTGTTGACGGCTCATCCACCGATTTTGATGAAGAGCCTTTTTTTCTTGAAGATGCAGCATCTGTGGCAGGACGCGGAAACGGCTTTTAAAAGCCTTACCTTGCAGGTTCGCCATGCATTAAGGCGTAAAAAAGCCCTCTTCCGCATGAACAGAAGAGGGCGAAAGGCAACCTGTTCCAGACAGGAACCGCTTCCGACAACGCTGATAAGGCGCTTGCACCTGCGGCAGGTTTCCATATGCCGGGGAGATTCCGAATCATCAAAGAACTGAGAAGTCCGGAAATAACGCCTGCAAGAATAATGCTCCGGCTTCAGCGGAGTCGTTTCTTCCAGTGTTCAGGCTTGCCTGAACAGTCCATCCTTCATGCAGACCCTCACAGGGCGGACTTTTCCGGCCGCGGCAATCCAGCCTGTTTTCTGACAGGCTGCACCGCGTCGGGGATAGTGTATGGAAATCCATATAAACGGCTAACCACAGGAGTGGAGGCCTTCCGGAAGATTTGTCCGGATTGATTGTATGAACATCCTGTCCCCCCCTCTTCCGCTGGTACGTCATCAGTAATGTGCATGAACATGATGGATCATCATTGGCCGGACTGGTTAATCACGTGAGTTCCGACGTAGATTTTCCCCCCATCGGTGGTGATGTAGAGGGTAGTGGCGTCTTTTTCCTCCAGTGCGGCGTATTCGGCATCGGACAGGTCTGTCCTCACCTTGAGCCAGCGGGCATCTCCTTCCGTCCTATTCAGCAACGAATTACCGGTCAGCCCAATAACACCTGCATTCAATTTTGTCATGGAGGCATAGGCCTGCATGCCGACAGTGCGACACTCAAGAAAAATACATCTCCTGCCCATATTATGGGTTATTACTATCTTTCCCTGATTGGAGACCATCATGCTCTCTCCACTAAGGTTTACGAAAGAGAAGGTTCCATCATTTAATGCAAGACCTTTGAAATAGCCGTTTCCGGTTGATTTGATATTTCCATCCATCGTGATTCCCTCGGAAAACGTCACTGGCCCCTCACAATCTATTGCCGCTGCCTTCAGCTTGTTCAGGGTGGCGTCCTGCCCGTTTTTAATGCCGCCGCCCTGGGCAGACGATCCCATGGCGGCAGTTTTAAAAGTCTGCGTCACCAGTGCATGTTCATCGGAGACTTCCACGGTATCTGTGGGAGCCACAAAGATATACTGTCCGGGATTTTCCGTTTCCAGAATAGTCAGGGAAGAGGCGTCATTAAGAAGCGCCCGGACAGAGCATGCTGCCGTACATGTCAGCGCGTAGGTTGCGCCCGGTGTGGTATTCACTTTCATCGCGCAGATTTAGTACCGGGAGAAGAATGAAAATCATCCATGCTGATACGTGCATGCCTGCGGTCCCGGAAAGCGGCAGGCGGCATGATCCCGTTTTCCGTAGGCAAGCAGCTTCAAAGAATGACGCCACTGAATAGAAAATATGGCCAAATATTTTTATATTAAATATTTTATAAAACAAGTACAAACCACCTTTCAACGTACATCATCAACACACAGTCCCTTGATAATCATAGGTCACTGATACATCATCCACTCATTCTCGGGCATTGAAAAAGACCAGGGTCTCAGAATTAATCCTATATCACAGAATATCAACAATTTAAAATAATCCATCCATTCACCTTGAAAGGAGCGGCAACAGTAATCCCTACAATTGCCTCGAATTCGTCCAGGATAATACGTATATACAAGAGTATGACTTCGTTGCCGACTTCTTCATTGGTTGAATCCGTAGCCAATAAAATCAAACAGATGATCCTCAGTGGCAGCCTGGTCAACATTCTGCCCGGTGAACGGGAGCTTGGACACAGATTGTCTGTAGGAAGAGAGACTGTCAGAAAGGCGCTGGCCCTTCTGGAAAAGGAGGCATGGATTGCGCCTGCGCGCATCAAGGTTCCCCGGCGCATCCTGAAAACCATGGAAAAAGAAGCGGATAGAAATATCCCTTGCCCTTCCGTCCAGGAAAAAAGAGGCATCATCGGATTTCTGACGCCCCAGCCCCTCAAGAGGCTGGCGCAAAGCGTCCTGGCGGAGGTGTACACCATCTCCAAGATTCTGGAGGAAGACGGCATCAGCGTACGCATTTTTGAAGCGCCCTGGATTTTAGGCAATAATCCGGATAAACGGCTTTCCAAACTGGTGACCAAATCCGAATGCATCTGCTGGATACTCCACCGGTCCTCGGAACAGACCCAGCTCTGGTTCAAGACGCACGCCATCCCCTGCATCGTGCGCGGCACTTCCTACCAAAGCAGCAACCTTCCCTATCTGGACCGCCACTGGGCGGCCACCACGCACCATGCGGCGCAGCATCTGTGGAACAAGGGCCACCGGACCGTCGGCCTGTGCCTGCCTCCGGATCCCCTGAAAGGCCACCAGTTAATGCAGAAGGGATTTTTCAGTTTTGCGGGAGAGGGCTGGAATCCCGTGCTGATTCCCACCCCGTTTCAAACGCCTCTTTTCTTTGAATACCTCGCCAAAGCGTTCAAGGAACATCCGGACATGTCCGCCCTGGTCGCCACGCGGGGCAACCAGATCGTTCCCATCCTCTCCTGGGTTGAAGCCCGCTCCCTGAGCATCCCGAACCAGCTCAGCCTGATAAGCCTGACGTATGAGCCCTTTATGGAGCGCCTGCTGCCAACCATCACCTATTATGAGGAGAACCAGACAAAAACGGTTCACAAGCTCATCCGGATGCTCCGCGCCCTGACTTCCGGCAAAAGCATCAAGAGCATTTCCGTCATTCCGGAAATTTATCCCGGGCAGTCCGTCTCCCTGCACCATACTTCCCCATCCGCGTAAAACGCTTTTCCAAAAGGGAGGAATTCCGGGAGCAGGAAAGCGCCGGAAAAGGTAAAACGGGAGACATGGAGGCATTCCGGCAGAAAAAAGATAACATCTTTTTCCCGGAAACGTATCCTGAATACTTGATTCACCTGTCTCCCCCTTCTTCCCATGCGTTTCTTCACCCTCCTCCTGCTGTTCTGTTCCCTCCATGCATTCCCGGCGCAGCCCCTGCATGCGGAGGAAGTCAACGTCATTCTCATTGGCGGCCAATCAAACGCGACAGGCCAGGGGTACGTCAGAAACATTCCGGACTGCTTTAAAACGGATGAACGGGTCCTCCTGTATTATTCCGGCTCCCTGAAAGGAACGGAACCTGCGGAACAACTCATTCCTTTAAGCCCGGCATCCGAATCCCCCGACCGCTTCGGCGTGGAGCTGAGCCTGGGAACGGCCTTGCAGAAAAAATTCCCACGGGAAAAATGGGCCATCATCAAGCATGCCCTCAGCGGCAGCAACCTTTTCCGGCAATGGAATCCCGGGAAAACTCCGCAGGACAAGCCGGGGGAAGAATACGTCCAATTCATCCAGACCGTCCACCACGGCCTGGAAGCCCTGAAAAAACAGGGCCATATCCCTGTCCTGAAGGCCATGGCATGGCAGCAGGGAGAAGGAGACGCCAGGGACATTGCCGGAGAAGACAACTCCCGTGCGTATGGCGAAAACCTGAATAACCTGATTAACCGCATCAGGGCCGACCTGAAGGCTCCGGACCTCCTGTTCATTTATGGCAGCATTCTTCCCGTCGCCCTTCCTTCCCGTTTTCCCGGCAGGGACGAGGTTCGCCGGGGGCAAAGGGAAGTGGCGGAGAATGCCCGTACCGCCCTGTCCGTAAAAAACGCTATCTACGTTCCGGCAGACGATCTCCAGCTGCGCAGCATGGATTTCCGCACGCCTTTTCCGACGGATCAGATCCACCTGGGAACACACGGCATCCTGACCCTGGGAGAACGCTTTGCCGCCGCCCTGGAAAAGGCATGGAAGCAAAACCGCTGAGGCCCGTCTTTTCCTCCCCTGGCTGCCAGAAGCACGGCCGCCCTCCGGCCAACCAATAATGTTTGACATCCTTCCGGGCTGCGGATAGGGTTGATTCTGATTTCATCCCCGGGCCGCCAAGGCTGAAAAACGGGGGCCCACAGAACTCTCTCTCATCCATCATTCCCCCATGAACCCATTGAAAGGAGCATGCATCATCGGCCAGTCCGGCGGCCCCACCGCCGTCATCAACGCAAGCGCGCTGGGAGCTATCCGGACTGCCCTGCAATGCGAACCAGTCACCCGCGTTCTGGGGGCCGCCAACGGGATTGAAGGAGTGCTGAAGGAACGTCTGTTCGACATGGCCCGGGAAGACCCGGAGGAACTGGAACTGCTGAAATACACCCCGGCCTCCGCCCTGGGTTCGTGCCGTTACAGGATGGCTGATCCGGCCGTGGATGATACGGATTACCGCCGTCTGCTGGAGGTGTTCCGGAAATACGGGGTGCGTTACTTTTTCTACAACGGCGGCAATGATTCCATGGACACCTGCAACAAGATATCCAAATTCATGCAGCAGTCCGGCTATGAATGCCGCGTGATTGGAATCCCCAAGACCATTGACAACGATCTTTACGGCACGGACCACTGCCCCGGCTTCGGCTCCGCCGCCAAATTCATCGCCACCTCCTGCATGGAGGTGCACCAGGATCTGCGCGTGTACGACAAGGGGCGCGTCACCATCGTGGAAATCATGGGCCGCCATGCCGGCTGGCTGGCCGGGTCCGCCGCACTCGCCACTTACGCAGGTGCCGGGCCGGACCTGGTTTACCTGCCGGAAGTGCCCTTCCGCATGGAGGAATTCTGGCAGGACGTGGACCGGATCTACAAGCGGAACGGGAGCTGCATGGTAGCCGTTTCCGAAGGGGTGCAATATGCAGACGGCCGCTTCGTCGCGGAATCCGGAGACAGGGACGTCTTCGGCCATACGCAGCTGGGCGGCCTGGGGGCCATGCTGGCGGAATCCGTCAAGCGCCAGACCGGAGCCAAGGTAAGAAGCATTGAACTTTCCCTGCTCCAGCGTTGCGCCTCCCATGTCGCCTCCCGGACGGATATTGACGAAGCGTACATGGCGGGAAAAGCCGCCGTGGAAGCCGCCATTTCCGGAGAAACGGACAAGATGGTAGCCTTTGAGCGGAGTACGGAAAACGGCATCTATTCCTGCAAGGCCAAATTGATCAGTCTGACGGAAGTCGCCAATGTGGAAAAGCTCGTGCCCCGTGAATGGATCAATGCCCGCGGCAATGGCGTGGAACAGCCGTTCATCGACTACGTGCTGCCCCTGATCCAGGGCGAGACAGCCATGCAGAAGGAATGCTCCCTGCCCCGCTTTGCGAAGCTCAGAAAAGTGCTGGCGGAACCGGTGCAGGCCTAGCTTTTTCCCTGGCTCCCTCTGCTCCCTAACACCGGAAAACAAGGAATTTCCGAGGAAAAGAAAGCCGGACTATTCTCCGGGATAGCATTTTATTTTCTTTTCCTGCGTATGTGGTTATGGATCAATATTTTCAGAACACAGTAAAATCGGAGGGAAGAGAACAAGGAAATGAAAAATCTTGCAAACAAGGAGGGAAAAAGGCTAAAACATTAATGAGGTCCAAAATCGGCTGCAGTCGTTATGCCACGCATGAACGGCTTATTCCGTGATCTTTTCCGGAAACTGGCATGGAACCGGTCCCCGGCCAATTAATCCCTGCATGCCATGCTCGATTACCTGTTTCAACATTTTTACTCTACGCTGGCAATCCTCGCCTTTTTCCTGGCCATCCTGATTCTGCGCGCCTGCGGCAAACGCGGCAGAAGCTGGATTGCCGCCTCCACGGCCCCGTTCGGCTGCATGACCTTTCTGGTCATCTTCCTTCTGCTGGCGGCATTGATTACCTGGTCATTCGGCTTCTTCACCCTGGGTTCCACCGTGGAAAACGTGGCCTTCGTCCTTGCATGGCTGGCAGCCATCGCCGCGGCCCTGGCCGTCATTTCACGTTTGACGGACTACTACCTGCGGGAGGATAAATCGGCCAGCAAGCTTTACCCGGGGAAATCCCGGAAACTGCTGTCCGTCCAGCTCCGTAACAAGGGCATCCTTCTGTTCGTGCTGATCGGAGCCATCAGCTGCGCCATTGACATCGTCACGGTTCCCTTTCCGGTGCCGGAACTTCCGCCGGGCTCCGCACTCTCCGCCTCTATCCGCGTTCCCCTCCCTCCGGAAGTCCCGTTGGACGTCCGCATTTCCTCACGCGTCACCAACAGGTTTTTTGGAGAATGCGACTTTGACCTGACCGTCCATGACCAGACGGGGCGCAAACACATCTTCCCCGCCATCCTGATCAACCCCGGCGGCGGGAGCTCCATTACCATTTACAGGCTGAGGCCGGAGTGCAGCCATCGCAAGGGCAGCCTGGTGTTTACCAATGAGGTGGAAAGCTGCCTGTTCAACATGGATACCATGCAAATGAAATCCATGAGCGGCCCCGCCTCCAATTATCCCCTTCCCTCCCGGGATGACCTGCATGGCCCGGACATGGACCTGCGCCTGGAAGTGGTGGGACTTTACCAGGGGCTTTCCTGCACCAGCGGTGCGGAACATGCGGAAACGACGCGCGCCCACGTGCTGAAAATCCTGAAGGACGTCCAGCCATGACCGCAATGCCCCAAAAGCAGCGT
Source organism: Akkermansia sp. (assembly GCF_020860705.1). Taxonomy (GTDB): domain Bacteria; phylum Verrucomicrobiota; class Verrucomicrobiia; order Verrucomicrobiales; family Akkermansiaceae; genus Akkermansia. Next base: position 94,455 of record NZ_JAJBTT010000044.1, on the reverse strand, counting down.
TGACACAGGCTCTCCTGCGCCTTTACTCTGGAACCAGCCAATCAGCCACAGCCATGATCAAAATTACCGCCAAAAGCATCGTCAAATCCGGCGCCAGGGAAGAATTCATCGCCGCCGCCCGGGAACTTGTGGAAAAGAGCCGTGCGGAAGCAGGCAACATTTCCTACCACCTGTATGAAGACATGGATGATCCCAACATCCTGACGTTCATTGAAGAATGGAAGGACCAGGCGGCTGTGGACGTTCATGCCGATTCCGAACACTTCCAGCGCATCATTCCCCTCCTGAGCGACATGACGGAGGAAGCCATTGAGATTTCCCTGTACCGGGAAGTGCTTTAACCGCCGCAGGAAAAACCACGGCCTTCTTCCCTTGCCGGGAAAATAAAAGCGCCCCGTCCCACCATGGAGACGGAGCGCAGGAAGCTTCGCATCATTTACCGTCAAAACGCGAAGCATCCACACCCGGAGCCCCAGAAATCGGAATATCTGGGCCGCGACGCATTCGCCGCGCCCTCCATCAGCATGAAGGCGGAATGCATGCAGCCATGCTCATGGCAATGGGAGGAATGCCGGTGTTCCGGCTGGAAGGGCACGCCCGCCCTGGCCGCCTTTTTCGGGTCCAGGGGCGCTCCGTAGCCGCCGAACACGGCAATGGGGGACCACTCCGGCAGTACGGGAATGGGCTCCGGGTCCAGATCCTTGAACGGTCCCGCGGCATAAACAATCCTGCCGTCCATGATGGTCAGCACGGATTCAATCCCCTTGATCTCCTCTTCAGGAACGGTGAAATAGTCGTCGCTCAGCACGGCCATGTCCGCCAGCTGTCCGGGGACAATCGCCCCCTTCCTGCCCGTTTCAGAAGAAAACCAGGTGCTCCCCTGCGTATAAAGCCGGAGGGCTTCTTCACGGGAAAGGCAGTCTTCTTCACGGTACATCGGCTCACCGCCCACGGTCTTCCCCGTGGACAGCCAGTACAGGGAAACCCATGGATTATAGCTTGCCACGCGCGTAGCGTCCGTCCCAGCTCCCACGGGAATGCCCATTTCCAGCATTTTGCGTACGGGCGGCGTATGCTCCGCCGCCTCCCTGCCGTAACGGTCTATGAAATATTCCCCCTGGTACGCCATGCGGCACTGCACGGCAATGCCGCCTCCCAGCGCCTTGACGCGTTCCAGGTTTTTCTCGTCAATGGTTTCACAGTGGTCGAAGAACCAGTGCAGGCCGTTAAAGGGAATGTCCCGGTTCACTTCTTCATACACGTCCAGAAAGCGGGAAATGCTTTCATTATACGTAGCGTGCAGGCGGAAGGGCCATTTGTTGGCAGCCAGCAGGCTGACCACGCCCTTGAGTTCGGATTCCATATCTCCGGGAAGATCGGGGCGCGGTTCCAGAAAGTCCTCAAAGTCCGCGGCGGAAAAGACGAGCATTTCACCCGCCCCGTTACAGCGGTAATAATCGTCCCCCTCTCCCGGCTTCGTCATCCTGATCCATCTGGCAAAATCCTCCTTCTCTTCCTTCGGCCTCTGCGTAAAAAGGTTGTAGGCAATGCGCACGGTCATTTCCCCGCGCTTGTGCAATTCTTCAATCACCTGGTAGTCCTCCGGGTAATTCTGATAGCCGCCGCCTGCGTCAATGATGCTGGTCAGGCCCAGGCGGTTGAGTTCCCTCATGAAATGCCGGGTGGAATTGATCTGGTGCTCCACGGGCAGCTTGGGCCCTTTGGCCAGCGTGGCGTAAAGAATGGTGGCGTTCGGCCGTGCAATCAGCAGCCCCGTGGGGTTGCCTTCGCTGTCGTGCTGGATTTCCCCGCCGGGAGGGTTGGGCGTATCCTTCGTGTACCCGCAGGCGCGCAGGGCCGCCTTGTTGAGCATGGCGCGGCAATACAGGTGAAGCACAAAAACGGGCGTATCCGGCGCGGCTTCATTGATTTCCTCCAGCGTGGGCATCCGGCGTTCCGCAAACTGGAACTCGCTCCATCCCCCTACCACGCGCACCCACTGGCCCGGCGGCGTTCTGCGGGCCTGTTCCCGGAGCATGCGCAGGGCATCCGCCAGGGAGGGCACGCCGTCCCAGCGCAGTTCCATATTGTAATTCAAGCCGCCGCGAATAACGTGCAGGTGGGAATCATTCAAGCCGGGAATAACGGTTCTTTTCCCGGCGTCAATCACCTGCGTATCCGGGCCCTGGTATTTGGCAAGATCCTCGTCAGCCCCCACGGCCAGTATTTTTCCATCCTTGACGGCGACGGCCTGGGCCGTCGTACCGCGCTCGTCCAACGTAGCAATGTTGCCGTTGGAAATCATCAAATCGGCGTAAACCGTATCATTATTTTTCATTATTTTCATCATGGTTCGGGGTTGTTGCCGGAGCTGTTCCAGCCTGAGGGGTGAAAAGCCATGAAGACAGCGCGCTACTGATCAGCGGCATGAACACCCAGGTCAGCAGGGCCACCACACAGGCATTGAACAGGAAAAAGGAAAGCCACGCGGGCAGCAGGCTGCGGATGGGGCCTCCCACCGTGATATTCAGAAGAAAGATGACGAGGCACACGCCCAGGTAGGTGGCCGCCGCCGTCTTGTAGCGCGGCGGCGTCCTCATCGGGGTGCCCGGCTCGTTCAGCCAGGCGTCCAGGCCGTTCATCTCCTGGATGTGGGCCTCCCCTTCCGTATGGGCTCCCAGCAGTTTCATCCAGCGTTCATACTCCGGGGAGGCAACCAGGGTCTTTCTGGCGGCGGCGCTGGCAAAACGGTCCACCACCACATACTCCCCGTTTCCGTCGGAAGGCCTTAAGACGCTGATTCCAACATGCCCGGGACAGCTCAGCACAAAGCTGACGAAATCCCTCATGGCGTGCTCAAACTGCCCTTCATGCCCCGGCAGAATATGCCGCCGCACCACAACCGTCACTTCATCTGCAGGATTCATGGCGTTCATGCCTGGTGAATGGTTCAAGGCGTTTCTTCCGGCGCAGACTCCGCAGCAGCGGACGGCGCACCGGAAGAAACCCTAGGGGAAATCAGGCATCATGCTTCACCACCTGCGGAGACAGGGAGGACTGGGGGGCATGATGAACCATCGTGTAGGCATATTCCACGCCCACGCCGTAAGCGCCGCCCTGCTGTTTGAGCAGGTTCATCAGGGCGTCGTAATGTTCCTTGTTCTTCCAGTCGCGCTGGAATTCAAGGAGGGCCCCGATGGTCGTCAGCCGCGTCCCCCCCGCCTGGACGATTCGGGAAAGAGCCGCCTTCTGGGCGTCCCTGGAGGTGGCGCCGCAGCAATCCTCCACCACGTAAATGTTATAGCCGTCACCGATCATTTCAATGGCCGGCCACGCAACGCACACTTCCGTCCAAAGTCCGGTAAGGAGAATATTCTTGCGGCCCGTCGCCTTGATGGCCTTCCGGAACTCGTCGGAATCCCACGAATTCATGGAGCTGCGTTCAATGACGTGTTCGCCCGGAAAAACGTCCAGAAGCTGGGGCCAGACGTAGCCGGAGAAGGATTCCGTTTCCACGGCCGTAATCACGGTGGGAACCTGGAACAATTTGGCGGCTTTCGCCAGCAGAGTGACATTATTGATCAGATCGGCACGGTTGATGCTGGTTACGCCAAAGGTCATCTGCGGCTGGTGGTCAATAAAAACTACGGCGGTGTCTTCCGGCGTATAAAGTTGATGATAGTGTGAGGTTATCAGAGACATGGTCTTATTCTCCTTATAATCTATGTTTAATTATTTAAATCAGGGATCCGCCGGTCCTTAAACCGCTGGGTCCATGGTTGGTTGGAGAACAGTTCCCATGTTTCTGTTGACAGAATGCCAGAATGTGACAAACCGTTTAAAAGCGGCAGGCCCGGCAAACAACGTGCAAGCCCCGCCGGACCTGGGATGAAAGCCGGATCAGCTTTTCAGGAAAAGACAGTCATCATCTTCCGTAAAACGTGCGCGTTTCCGGACATCCCCTCCTTCATTTTCATCCACGGAGAACCCCGTCCATACAGATCGCACGGACCATCCGGAGCAGAAAATCCCAATGGACTTCCCTGAAAAACAGCGCCCGTCCATGGAAACATGGCCATGGCGGAGCAGTCACTTACTTCTCTTCTCCATGCTTGATATTCAAGGCATCCAGAATCTTCTCATAACCCGGCAAACGCCTTTGGAAATCCTGAAAATCCTTGTCTTCCTTCCGGGTCCAGCCCGTTTCCGCATAAGCGGCGATACGGGGGAAAACATGACGGTGCAGTTTTTCCACATCCGGAATCCATTCCGTCCATACCTGGCAGCCCAGGCCGATGACGTTGCGCTGGTGTTCAGGCTTCAGCCCTGCAAAAACAGGTTCAAAGGAATAGGATTTGGACAAGGGGATTTTCTGATAGTCCTTGTTTATATACGTCATGGCGGCCGTGGAATTGACCACCTGGTGGCCGTCCTTGATGGCCCTGGCGGCAATCTTTTCAGACCCGTACCAGAAATGGATAATGGCCTTCCCGTCCAGCTTGCCCAGCGCCGCCCCCTGGCCGCCGTCATGATGCACGTCGGAGCCCAGGATTTCATTCCACCCGATCACGCGGCACCCTTTTTTCGCCAGCATGGCGGAAATCCGGTTCGTAAACATGATTTGAAGGTCCGGATAGGTCTTGATGCCCTTCTTCTTCATGAATGCCTCAATATGGGGAACGCCTTCCCAGTACTTCTTGTACCGCACCTCGTCACCGCCAATGTGGATGATGCCGCCGGGAAACAGGGAAACCAGCTCCGTCATGACATCCCCCAGGAACTGGTAGGTGCGCTCGCTGGTGGGATCAAACGCGGCTCCGTCATTGAAGCTGACGGGAACCTCCGCCAGAGGCTTGGCGGACAATTTCAGTTCCGGATAGGAGACGATGGCGGCGGCGGAATGCCCCGGAACATCTATTTCCGGAACAATCGTCACGTTCCGGTCAGCCGCATAACGGACGATGCGCCTGATCTGCTCCTGCGTGTAAAAGCCTTCATGGGGCTTGCCTTCGTACTTTCCGCTCCCCCATGTTTCTATCTCCGTGTCCCTGCGCCTGCTGCCCACGGTCGTCAGCTTGGGGTATTTTTTAATCTGGATGCGCCATCCGCCATCGTCGGACAAATGCCAGTGCAGGATGTTCATTTTCAAAAGCCCCATCTGGTCAATCAGCCTCTTTACCTCCTCTTCTCCAAAAAAATGCCTCGCTTCATCCAGCATGAAGGCGCGCCATGCAAACCGCGGATAATCCAGCATGGAAAAAGGCTTCTCCGCCACCTTCCAGCTTACGGCCCCCTTGTCTGCGCCAGGGTCAAAAAAAGCGGCAGGCAGCATCTGCGCCAGGCTCTGCCCGGCATAATAGACCCCCTTGGGCGTGGCCGCCTTGACGACGATGCGCCCGGGCGCCGCTTCCAGACGGTACGCCTCCGGTCCGTATTGCTTCAGGGAGTCATCCTTCTCAATGCGGATGATTCCCGTTCCCCCCTCCCCTTTCAGGGGCAGCCCTGTTCCGTCTGACAAAAACTGCTGCAACAGGCGGGTTTGCCGCTGGAACCCGGCATCCTTCTCCCGGCAGGCGATGCGCGTGCCGGAATCCAGTTTCACGGGGGTTGCCTCATTCCCATCCCCGATCTTGACGGACACGGGCCGGGGAATGATCTGGTCCTGCGCATGCACGGGCATGCAGCAAACGCCGGAAAGAAGGATAAGGAATACATGGGAAACAGCATGCAACATGACGCTTATCATACACCGCTTTTTCCGGAAGTCTTTCTTTTCTTTCCGCCTTTTCTCCATCCCCGCAAAAACGGCGCGGAGAACTTCCCCTCCATGACGCGCCAGCCTGCGGCGGCCGCACGGAATGCCATAATCCGCCCCTTGTCTTCCTTTCCCCCGCGGCGTATGATGAACAGCATGAAAAAAGACGATGCGCCGGGCCTGTTTGCCGCCTTTGCGGACCGTCCCCTGGCAGACCGCCTGCGACCGTCCTCCCTGGAGGAAATCGTGGGCCAGGACCACCTGCTGGGAGAGGGAGGTCCCATCCGTCTCATGGCGGATTCCGGCAAGCTGACCAGCTTTGTCCTGTGGGGACCGCCCGGATGCGGAAAAACCACGCTGGCACGCATCCTGGCCACGCGCACGTCCATGTACTTCGTAGCGCTCTCCGCCGTCTTCTCCGGCATGGCTGATCTGAGGAAAGCCTTTGACGAAGCCTCCAAACGGAGGGAATACGGGGAAGGCACCCTCCTGTTTGTGGATGAAATCCACCGGTTCAACCGCGCCCAGCAGGACGGCTTTCTGCCGTATGTGGAAAACGGAACAGTCACGCTGGTGGGAGCCACCACGGAAAACCCCTCCTTTGAACTGAACAGCGCCCTTCTGTCGCGCTGCAAGGTCTTCGTCATGCATTCCCTGGACGCTCCTGCCCTGGAAAACATCATTCAGCGGGCGGAATCCCTCCTTCAGCGCAAGCTGCCGCTTGCACCGGAGGCGCGCTCCACCCTGATTGAACTGGCGGACGGCGACGGCCGCTACCTGATCAATCTGATGGAAAGCGTTTTTGACCTCTGCAAGCCTGAAGAGACGCTGGACACGGCCGCCCTGCTGAAAATCGTCCAGCAGCGCGCCCCGGTTTACGACAAGGACCGGGAGGGCCATTACAACCTGATCAGCGCCCTGCACAAATCCCTGCGCGGCTCCGATACGGACGCGGCCCTGTACTGGGCAGCACGCATGCTCCAGGGCGGAGAAGATCCCCTGTACCTGTTGCGCCGCCTGACCCGCTTCGCCATGGAGGACATCAGCCTGGCAGACCCCGCCGCGCTGCCCATGGCCATCGCCGCATGGGACGCGTATGAACGCCTCGGCTCTCCGGAAGGGGAGCTGGCGATTGCGGAACTGGTCATTTACCTGGGCTGCGCCCCCAAATCCAACAGCGCCTATACCGCATGGAGCGCGGCCCGGAAGGCGGCCAGGGAACACGGCTCCCTGATGCCGCCGGCGCACATCCTGAACGCACCCACCAAATTGATGAAGGAACTGGGCTACGGGAAGGATTACGCCTACGACCACGATGCGCCGGAGGCCTTCTCCGGGCAGAACTACTTTCCGGACAAGATGCCCCGCCGCCAGTTCTATAAACCGCCGGAACGCGGCTTTGAGCGGGAAATCAACAAGCGCCTGGCCTACTGGGACAAACTGCGCCGCCAGCGGGCGGAAGAGGATTCCGGAACCTCCGGCACGCGGAGGGGGTGAGAAGAAAACCCGCCCTCTCCGTAGAAGAGGCATCTTTCATGCCGAGGCAGCCGGCCATACGGCCACTTCCGCAATCCCCTGGCCCGGAGCCAGCCGGATGCGGACGTACCTGGCAACGGAATCCTCCGGACACGTAGCATCCAGCCCCTCTCCGTCCCTGAGAAGAACGGCTTTGACCTCCTTCCACGTTTTGCCGTCCCTGCTGATCTGCACCACGGGGGCCTTCCCTTTCCAGGTTCCGGCGGCTTTCACCTCCACCCGGTCCAGGCGGAATTCAAACTCCATGTCCAGCTGCCACCATGGCGCCTGGTCTTCCGCCGCCGGCAACCAGGAGGAAGTGCCGTCGCCGTCTGACGCCTTCATGGCATCCTGAATGCCGGAAGAAGCGGAACAAGGCCTCAATGCAGCCAGGTTCGCCCGTTCTCCCGTTCCGGACTGTCCATGCCGCGCCAGCTGGGCATCCCTTTCCTGCGCGGAGAAACGCTTGTAGGGCCTTTCCTTCGTTTCCGCACTCCTTCCCGCCACATATGCCGGGGCATTCCGGGAAACGATCCGGATGCGGTCTCCCTTCAATCCGGGGGAAGACGCCATGATGACGGTTTCTCCCGCATAATAGGCCCTGAACTCAATAGCCGCGCACCCTTCTATGAGGTCGATATCCGTTCCGGGCGTGAAGGTAATGCTCTTGCCGGTGGGGAATTCCCCGGGGCCGGACTCCACGGAAAGCGTCACGGGAACGGAATTGGCAAGCGGCCTGCCGGAAGCGTCCGCCACCCTGACGGTCACATGCACGTCGTCCGTACCATCCGCCGGGCTGATAACCTTCTTGTCCGCAGATAGTTTCACCTGGGCCGGCGTTCCTTCCACCGGCCATTCCGGCGGGGGAACGTTCCGGAGCTCATTCCTGTACCAGTACCAGGCACGCTTGGGAATGCGGAAATAATCCACAATGCCCATGCGGCCGCCGGAGGGCCAGATGCTGCCGTGGTCAAACCCGCACCACACCGCCTCCCCGACGCGCCAGGGATGGAGCACCCCCGCCTTTTTGTCCCCGGCCATGTCCCCCCAGCCCGGCGCGTACGCTCCCGGCCTCTTGCAGCTTACGGAACCATACTCCGTCACCATGCTGGGCCTTCCGGGCGTTTTTACGTGGGAACCGTCCCCGTTGAAGGCGGCCATATCCCCCAGCTTGTCAAAATCTCCGCGCTGGCCGCCCCCTGCGCATACGGGGCGGGACGGGTCCAGTTCCTTCACCAGGGCAATAAGCTTCCTGCACAGGGCCCTGGCCTCCGGCGTGTGCCTGGTGAAAAACGGTTCGTTGCTGATGCTCCAGATCACGATGGAAGGATGGTTCCGGAATTGCAGCACCATTTCCCTCACCTGGCGCATGCAGCTTTCCTCAAATGCGGCGCGGTCCTTCCCGTCGGAGGGGTAGGCGTCGCAATTCCAGTACCTGTCATGTTCCTTGAAGCCGCCCATGCCCCAGAAAATACCTTCATTCAGCATGCACATGCCTATCCGGTCGCAGGCGTCCAGAAAAGCCCGGGAATGGGGATAATGGGACCCCCGGATGAAATTGAAGCCGGCATCCTTCATCAGGAGCACGTCCCGGCGGGCCCCGGCGTCCGTCACGGCGTCCCCCCACCCCGCATGGTCCTGGTGCACATTGGCCCCCTGAAGATAAACGGGGGTTCCGTTAATCAGCATTCCCCGGTCCGCCGTAAGCTCCAGCGAACGGAAGCCCAGCGGATTCTCGGCCCGGTCCAGCACCACGCCCTCCGCATCCACCAGTTCCGTCTGCACGCGGTACAGGCCGGGAGCGGACGGGCTCCACAAGTTGGGAGAGGCCAGCGGGGGCAGGTCCGTCCGGATCCGGTCCGTATTTCCCGCGCCCAGCTCTACGGGCGTTTCCCCGCGCAACACCACGCGGCCGCCCTTGTCCTCGCGAACGGTGTGGCGCACCACCAATTTTCTCATTTGCCGGGAATCATTCCTTATCTCCGTGAGAATGCGGACCTTCCCGCAGGCAGGCGTCACTTCCGGCGTCTGCACCCAGACGCCGTGTGCGGGAATATGCACGGGGGAGCACACGTGCAGATGCACGTTCCGGTACAAGCCGCCGGAAAAGACATGCTCCCCGGCCCGCGGGGCAATGCGGGGGTTCCATCGGTTGTCCACGCGCACCTCCACCCAATTCTCCCCCGGATTCAGAAACGGCGTCAGGTCCGTCCGGAACGCCGTATAGCCCCCTTCATGGCTCCCTGCCGGCTTTCCGTTCACCCTCACCTCTGCAACCTGGAATGCGGCTCCGCAATCCAGAAAAACCTTGAGACCCTTCCATTCCTCCGGCACCACGAGCTTCTTTCGGTAGGAGCCGCGTCCCGTGTAAAAGGACTCGGACATGAAATAGGGGAGGCTGAACGTATGGGGAAGATGGGCCGTCCGCCAGTCCCCCTTTCCGGGCTCGTCCTCCAGCCGGAACTCCCAGCCGCGGTTCCAGACCATCCTGCTGCAAGCAGGTCGTTCCTCCGTTCCGGCGGAAAAAACCTGTGTTCCGGCCACGCCCAGGAACAGGACGGCCATTCTTGAAAAAAATGCGGCTCTTGCAGACATGTCCATCCTACCATGCGGCGCCGGAGTTTCTTTCATCAAGAAATTTTTACCTGTCGTTTTTCTGTGATGACGATAAAAGAGAAATTACCTTACGCGTCCTGCCGCCGCCCATACTCCGGACCATCTAAAAACCGCCGGCTGGGAACAAGGGCCTCCCGGCCCTTGTAACCCCCGGACTAAATTGGAAAGAGGAACAATGCCCCTTCACTCAGTAGCTTCTTCTTCTGCACAGGCCGAAGGATCCAGCTGGAAGCTAGATCCTTCGGAAAGAAGGCAGTCCATGAAACAGGCTGCGGTTATTTTCCCCCTATCCTCACTGCGTGATAATATTCAGTTCAGCAACGGTGGCGCTCTGCTCGCCGCCCTTCACCGGAGACCGGGCGTCCAGCTTGAAATAGCGGGCTTCCACGGGAGAACCGAAGTCGATGCGCTGCACGGCCGGGTCCTTCCGGATGTAATGGTAGGTGAACTGCCCCTTCTTGACTTCTTTCCAGTTTTTCCCGTCGTCGGAGATGGAGAAGGAATACTGGGAGATGAGGCCCTTGTCCTTGTCCATTCTGGGCGTATAGATAAATCCGGTGAACTTCATTTTGGCGCCCATGTCCACGGCAATGGAATGGGGGAAACCCGGCAGGCCGTTGGTGTAGGAAGTATGCCAGTAGGTATCCGGATTTCCGTCAATGGCGAAGTGGGCGAACCCGGTATCCGGTTCTTCCGAGGAAACGCTGAGAATCTTCCAATCACGCTGCCCCTTGATGAGGGAAAACTCCCGCTCTCCCGGAGAGGTGGGGGCCGTTTTGCCGGATTTTCCGGCAGAAGCCCACGCCCTGACTACCCCTTCAGGCAGCTTGAAGGGTTGGCTGTACGTTTTTTCCGGTCCCTTGTTGACGGAGTACTTCATCTCCACTCCGGGCGTGGAAGAAACCAGGCTGACCATGCCGTCCGCGTCGCGTTCGATCACGGGGGAATGGGGCACGCCCAATCCCGTACGCGCCAGGTTCAGCAGGGCGGACGTGGGGGCCAACACAAAGCCCAGGGAGGTAGCCTCGCTCAGCGTCTGGTACCTGGCCAGGGGGCGGGGGCCGCAGGAAGCCCCGCCCAGCCCCATCTGGAAGGCGTCCAGATTCACGATCACCTTGTTCTTTTCCGGCAAACGGTCCAGGCTTTTGGCATTGTTAAGTTCTTTTGGAGTATAGCGCAGGATGGAGACTTCCAGCGGAGCTTTGGAGGAAGCGGACCCCACCCACAACGCCGGAGCGGATTTGGGCCTGGACAGGGCCACCCAGTCCGTCTCCATGCGGTTGCCCATGTCCTGCGGACGGGAATAGGCAAAGAACATGTCATCCACGGAGGTCTGGAACACATCCTTCCAACAGGAGGTGCGGCGGTCCCGGTAGTTGTCCCAGGGTCCCAGTCCCAGGTATTCCACCTGGTCATAAGCGGCTGGCATTCCAAAGGTGACGCCCAGCCGGAGAAGTTCCTCTCCCTTCGCGGAGGGATACATCCTGACGGAGGCATTGATGATGCCGTTGCCGAAAACCGTCCAGGCAACCTCCCCGGAGAAGGAAGGATCGGAGCCCTTCGTCCGGAATTCCGCCGTAATGCGGGCCACGCCGGGGGAAATGACGGCGGCCTTCACGTTGGAATATTCCGCCTTCATATTCTGCATCTTCATCTTCCCTTCCACCTTGCTCCTGATCCAGGAGTCATTGTCCACGGGGGAACGGTACGCCTGGAGCGCTACCGGATAGTCCGGCAGAATCAGGTCCTGGCTGCCGTACCGGAGGGCGGAAAGCATCCCGTCCTTAAAGGAGGCGGAAAAGCCCTTGCCCTGCACCACCACGGGGTTCCCCTGGCGCACGGAGACGGCGGGCAGCGCCGCCGGAGCTTTCACGGAGGCTTTCTTCTCCACGGATGCCGGGAACCACTCATAAGCCTCGCATTCATCCACCACATGTTCCAGCTGCCTGGCTGAAAGCTCCTTCACATCTTCCGGCAATTTGAACCGGGCATCCGCCAGAACCATCAGGGAGCCGGACTGCATGGCGGCGGAAGGCAGCCTGACCGTCGCAGACTTGCCGGGAGCCACTTCCGGAAGCGCCATGCGCTCCACGGCATGGCCGCTTCCCGGCTTGAGGGAGACGAGGTAAAGCGTATACCCCTTCAGAGGCTTGTGGAAGTACTTGTTGCGCACGGTCAGAGAGCCGTCCTTGCGGTCAAAGGCCATGTACTGGTACACCTTCTTCACTTCCTTCGTTTTGGCCGTGGTGTTCCGGTTGCCCAGAATAATGCCGTTGTCGCAGAAGTTGCCCTGGTTGGGCCTGTCCCCGAACATGCCGCCGTACGCCTGCGTCACGCCCTTGAAGGGTGCGGGCTTGTAAATGCCGTTGCCGGCCGGGTTGGCGCGGAGGGACTGGTCCACAAAGTCCCAGATGGCCCCCCCCACCATGCGCGGGGAGGATTCAAAGGCTTCCATGTACTCCTTGAAATTGCCCAGGGCATTCCCCATGGAATGGGCGTATTCGCAGACGAAGAAGGGACGGGAAGTTTTCTGCTTCCCCCAGTTTTCCACCCGGTCCACGGGCGGGTACATGGCGGAATCCATGTCCACGGCCTTGTGCCCGTGCGGGAATTCGCAGTAATGGAGGGGACGCGTGTCGTCATAAGCCCTGATGGCTTCCGAGGCCGCCACAAAGTTGGGACCGTTGCCGGATTCATTGCCCAGGGACCAGAAGACGATGGAGGGATGGTTCTTGGAACGGTGCACCATGTTCATGCTGCGCTCCACATGCGCCTTCTTCCAGGAAGGTTTTCTGGAGACGTCCATGCCGCTGTTGCGGATGCCGTGGGCTTCGCAGTTGGCTTCATCCATCACGTACAGGCCGTAGCGGTCGCACAGGTCGTAGAAATAAGGGTGGTTGGGATAGTGGGAACAGCGGATGGTGTTGATGTTGTGCGCCTTGATGATCTGCACGTCCTTTTCTATCACCTCCCGGGGAATGGCGCGCCCGTAATCCGGATGCGTTTCATGGCGGTTGACGCCCTTGAATTTGACGGCTTTCCCGTTCACCAGCACAGCACCGTTTTCAGCAATTTCCACGGAACGGAACCCGATGTTGACGGAACGGGGATCCTTCCCGTTCAGGGAATAGGTCACCTTGTACAGGTTGGGCGTTTCCGCCGTCCACGGCTTCACGCCGGGATATTCCTTTTTCAGGGAAACCTGCACTTCCCCTCCGGCGGGAATGGCCGGCACCGTCAGCGTGCCGGAATCCAGTTTGCCTTTGTTGTCTGTCTGCACACGGCCGGAACCGCTCTTGCCCTCCCAATTCAGGTTGGTGGAAATTCCTTCCACGGAATATTCCAGCTTCATCCCGGCGGGAATGTCTTTTTTACCGGAATTGCGGATGGTAAAGGTTCCGTTCAAAGTTCCGGTTGTGTAATTTTTCCCGTCCAGTCCCGCTTTCAGGAACAAGTCCCGCACATGCACCTGGGGCTGGGCGAAGAGGGTCACGTCACGGAAAATGCCGGAAAGGCGCAGGAAGTCCTGGTCTTCCAGATAGGAGCCGTCGCTCCAGCGGTACACTTCCACGGCAATCGTGTTCCTGCCCGGCTTCACATAAGGGGTAAGGTCAAATTCGCCGCCCGTGTAGGAATCCTGGGAATAACCCACCTTCCGGCCATTCACCCAGACGTAGAAGGCGGATTCCACCCCGTCAAACCGGATCATCACCTGTTCCCCCTTCCAGGAGGAGGGGAGGTTGAAATCCCGGCGGTAGGAACCCACGGAATTGCGCTCCTTGTACGCCGGCCAGTTCTTGGGCGGCTCCTCCGTCACCTTGGGAGGATTCGGCTTGAAAGGATACGGAACGTTCGTGTAAATGGCCGTCCCGTAGCCGTAAAGCTGCCAGTTGGAGGGCACCTTGATCGTATCCCATCCGGACACGGAATAGGAAGGCTTGAAGAAATCAACGGGACGCTCGCCCGGCTTCATGGAAAATTTGAATTTCCAGTCACCGTTCAGGCTGAGCGTCTTGTCCGCAGCCGGAAGGATGGAGGCGCGGGGAGCTTCCTTGTTGATCCCCGTTACTTCTTCATTTTCCCAGTCCGGAGCCTCCCCCAGCAGGGGAAGGGCCGTAACCAGGCACATCATGGAACATACAAACGCTCGTACCGCTTTCATCTGGGCAAGGGTGTTGAAGATGGTTATTTATATTTTTTGATGGCCGGGTCCTGATAGCGTTCAGCTCCCTTCTTCCCGTCGTCGCCGGAAGGTTTCAAGGTCCATCTGCAGGAGTCCGAATACGTCTTTCCGCCCATCGCAGCCGTGGCCATAATGGTATTGACGCCGGGCTTGAGGGTCACTTCGGGCCAGACCGCGCGCTTGAATTCATCCGGCTTGACGCTGCCCACGGCCTTTCCGTTGACAGTCAGCTTCACGGAAGGAGCGTTGCTGTATACCTTCACGGGCACCGTCTTTTCCGTGCGTTCCGCAAACCTGCGGGACGTGATGTAAACGGTCGGCTGGGGGCTCCAGTTGGCCTTGTAGAAGAAATAGGCGTCCTTGGGCGTCTTGCGGTCATAGGTCACCAGCCCCTTGTCATTGATGCCGGGGTTTTCCCCTTCAAAACGGCCTGCGGAACCGAAGTCAAACATGTTCCAGACGAAGGAACCCCATACTTCAGGGCGCTCCTTGATGCACCTGTAATTGATTTCATGGGCATGAGACTGCCATTCCTCCGGATGCCAGAACCCGGTGGGCGACGGACGTCCGGCCGGATTTTCATGCATGCCCACGCTGGCGCCATGGCCGTATTCGCTGATGGCGATGCCCATTTTGCCGCCGTAATCCCTGATGAAACCGTTCAGGTTGCCCTTCATCGTTTCAGGGCCGCCGCCGTACCAGCCGGGATAACTGTTGAACGCGATGTGGTCGGGAATATTGTTCAGCTTCCTGCGGCCGGGCTGGTTGCTGGCCCCCACCGTCATGCGGGTGGGATCCGTCTCCTTCACAAACTTGTTCAATTCCACCAGCTCCGCCTCCATGTCCACCCCCTTGGTGGAAGCCTCCGCCTGATGGCCGATTTCATTGAAAATGCCCCACATGCAGATGGAGGGATGATTCCAGTGCTGGTAAATCATTTCCCTGGCCTGGAGACGGTTGTTTTCGCGGAATTCGGGGGTGTTCCTCACCAGGTTGACGTTGGGCACTTCTGACCAGACGATCAGCCCCGCCCTGTCGCACAGGTCGTAAATGTTGGCAGAGGCGGGATAGTGGGCCGTTCTCAGCCCATCCGCCCCCATGTCCGCAATCATCTTGATATCCCGCATTTCATCTTCCGGGGAAAGCGCCCAGCCCTTGCCCTTCACGTCCTGGTGGCGGCTGACACCCTTGACCTGCATGGTCCTGCCATTCAGGACAAAGCCCTCCTTGGGATTGATGGAAACGGTCCTGAGCCCCAGAGGCTGCACCATTTCATCCGTCTGGCCGTCCGCCGTTCTGATGGAAGTCTTCACCTGGTAGAGGTAGGGATTCCTGGTGGCATTCCAAAGCACGGGATTGGCGATCGCCAGCGTCACGGGAACTTCCATGTTTTTCTTTTCTCCGGGAGAAGCCTTGACCGTCTTTCCGGCCACCTTCCTGCCCTTCATGTCCAGAATTTCCACGGCCACGCTCACCTCTCCCGCCTTCCCGGCCGAATTCAGAAGGGTCTTTACCTCCACTTCCGCGCGGGACTTGTCCAGGGACTTCGTGGTGATGAAGACGCCGGGGGAAGCGTAAAAGAGGGGATCAATGCAGACGCCGTCCGTCTCAATCAGCTCTATGGGCCGGTACAGGCCGCCGAACATGGAAAAATCTCCGCGCTGGGGAGCGATATGCTCCCGTTGCGTATTATCCACCAGAATGGAGACCGTATTGGCTCCATTGTTCAGGAGAGGAGTGATTTCATAACAGAATGCCGTGAACGCCCCTTCATGTTTGCCCGCAGGCTTTCCGTTCACGGAAACCTCGGAAACGATGCTGGCTCCCTCCCCGCGGATGAAATACCTCTTGCCCGGTTTTGGAGTCACCGGAAGAGTGCGGGAATAAACGGCGGGACCACGTTGGTAAACATCGCTGTTGACGGATTTGGCATCCCCCTTCTTCCCGTTCACACCGTCAGCGGCATCAGACGCGTTCCAGGTGTGGGGGACCGTCACTTTCTCGGCGGGACTCCCATTAAAGCTGTAATTCCAGGAGCCGGTCAGGGGATAGACCTCACGGGCATCAGCCGCCAGGATGGAACCCAGCGCACAGCACAAGCCGATGCACGATACATTGAATGAGTGGATTCTGATGTTCACGGTATAGCAGTACAGTCTATCTCATACGTTCAGGCATGTAAATTACTTTCATCCTGCGGAATCTTTTTTTCCTCGCCCGATTTCATATTTATTGCTAAAAACAGGATATTCTTCACATTGATATTCAAAGATTATAAACCTTCTTTCTAACATTTTCGGTTCATGAACCACCAGAAACTTTAAATTTCCGATCGGATCAAAGAAAACGTAAGTAACAACATATCCTTGACGGTTACGCGTTTTCCGATGGAAAGCATAAGTTTTCTTTACTATAAGGATGGCCTTTTTCATTAAAACCGTGTTTAGACAAACACGATGAATGAGTATGAGAAAAGCACCGAACACAAATAAGTTGAAATACGTAGGAGCCGCACTCCTGGAAGGGGAATCAGTAACCCTGATCCAGGCTGCAAGGCTGGTACTGGAAATCAAGGAAGCCCTGGGAGATGAAATCTGCACCATTACCCGGTGCAGAGAAGTCGTTTCCCTGGGACTGAACGCCATCAAAAACAAACACCATACCGTCAGCTTCGGCACGGCGGCCGTGGAATGCCTGCGTTCCAAGAGCCACCGCCGTCCCCGAACGCTGACGGACATCAGGAGCATCATCCACAAGCTCAAGAAGAGCAACCCGGAACTGGAGAAGACATCCCTCAGAAACCTCAGCGTGGAGGAGTGCCAGAACATCCTGATGACTACCTTCACCACGTCCCGGCAGCGGCACAAGGCGCGGCTGATCCTGAGCGGCATCTTCTCCTTCTCCGTCAAGCGCGGCTGGTGCGATGAAAACCCCATCCTCCGCGTAGACACCCCCTTCCTGAAAGAACAGGAAATTCCAGCGCTCGCGCTGAAGGAGATAACGCTGCTGCTCAAAACATGCATGGATGAGTTCGACGGAGGCTGCGTAGCGGGAGCGGCCCTGATGATTTTTGCGGGCATCCGCCCGCAGGAAGTGGAACGCCTGCTCTGGGAGAACATCGCCATCCGGGACGGCTGCGTCATCCTGAACTCCAAGCACACCAAGACCGGAGGAGCCAGGCACGTCACCATCCTGCCCGTGCTTGCCAAATGGCTCAAATTCTGCCGGGACAAGACCAAGCCTACCCCCACCACGCCCATATGCCCCAAGGGCTGGACGATCAAATGGCGCAAAATCCGCAAAAAAGCAGGCTGGGGCGGCAGAAAAAAATCATGGGTTCCGGACTGCCTGCGGCATACCTACGCCAGCTATCACGCCAAGCATTTCAAGGATTACAACCTGCTGCAAATGGAAATGGGGCACCGCTCCTCTTCCCTGCTCCGCACGCGCTACCTGAACATGAAGGGAATCTCCCCGCAGACGGCCAACCGCTTCTGGAACCTGACGCCGGCCAAGGTCATTGCGGAAACGACCCCGCCGGAAGAACCGCCGATGCCGTAATCCGCAAGAAAGAAACATCCGGAAAACCGGAGGCGTCTTCCATTCCCGGGCGCAGAAAAAGGGCAGTTTTTACAACTCGTAGTAAGTGTATCCATTCAAGCCGGAACGGAATACTTCCAGGGCCCTCCGGCGCTGGGACGGAGATATTTTCCCATTGGCCACCGCCTGTTCCGCAAACGTGCGGAACTTGTTGATCAGCTCCTTGGGATCATATTCCACGTAGGAAAGGACGTCTGCCACCGTATCTCCTTCCACTTCATGCGTATATACGGGGCGGCCGCCTTCCAGGTGCACGCCCACCACGTTCGTATCCCCCAGCAGGTTGTGCAGGTCCCCCAGGGTTTCCTGATAGGCCCCTACCAGAAACACGCCGATGTAATAATCTTCCTCACCGGGCTTGATGGCATGCAGGGGGAGGGCGGTAGCCACATCCTCACGGTCAATGAAATGGTCTATCTTTCCGTCACAGTCGCAGGTGATGTCCGCCAGCACGGCCTTGTTCGTGGGCCGTTCATTCAGGCGGTGCAGAGGCATCACGGGGAAAAGCTGGCGGATCGCCCAGGAATCCGGCAGGGACTGGAACAGGGAAAAATTGCCGTAATAGAAGTCCACCATGGAGCAGGAAAGCTCCCGAAGGTCTTCCGGAATGGTTTCCATCTCCGCCAGCATGCGGGAAATGCGGCTGAGGATGTGCCAGTAATAGGCCTCTCCCAGCCCGCGCTGCCGCAGGGTAGCGTTCCCGTAAAAGAACTGGGCGCGCAGCTGGTCCCGGTAATAGCAGGCGTCATTGTAGCACTCCTGCATATTCTTCCTGGCCAAGGTCCGGTCCGTATCCGCAAAGGCCTTCAGCAGCTCCGGGGCATCCTCCGGCAATTCGGGCGGAGGTTCCTCCCCCGGAGCGCTGGTCACATCCAGCACGTTGAATACCAGCACGGAATAATAGGCCACCACGGCCCGGCCGGATTCCGTCACCAGCGTGGGATGCGGTACTTCATACTTGGTGCACATGTCCCCCACCACTTCCACCACGTCACGGGCGAACTCCGCAATGGAATAATTGCAGGAAGAATGGAAATTCGTCTTGGAGCCGTCATAATCCACGGCCAGCCCCCCGCCCATGTCCAGCGTGCCCAGCGGCGCGCCTTCCTTCACCAGGTCCACATAAATGCGAGCGGCTTCCGTCAGCCCTTCACGCACCACGGAAATGTTAGGAATCTGGGAACCCTGATGGTAATGAAGCAGTTTCAGGCAGTCCAGGGCTTCCACCTGCTTGAGCTTGTCCACCACCTCCACCACCTGGGCGGCGTTCAGGCCAAAGACGGACTTGTCCCCAGCGGATTCCTGCCACAGGCCGGACCCCTTGGCCGCCAGCTTGATGCGCACGCCCAGGTTGGGGCGGATGTCCATCTTCCTGGCGCGGTCCAGGATGGCGTCCAGTTCTGACGGCATTTCCAGGACAATGAAAATATTCAGCCCCATCTTCTGGGCCGTCAGCGCCAGGTCAATAAACTCGTCATCCTTGTATCCGTTGCAGATCAGGTACGCGTTCGGGTTGTGCATGTGCGCCATGGCCGCAATCAGCTCCGGCTTGGAACCGGCTTCCAGGCCGTAGTCGTACTTGGTGCCGAACTCCGCAATCTCTTCCACCACCTGGCGCTGCTGGTTCACCTTGATGGGATACACGCCCTGGTACTTGCCCTGGTAATCCGCCTCCTTGATCGCCTTGCGGAAGCTCTCGTTCAGCTCCGCAATGCGGCTGCGCAGCAGGTCGCGGAACCGGAACAAAACGGGAACGGTGGTGCCCCGCTCCTTCAATCCTTCCAGCAGGTCGCACAGGCTGATGTCTTTCTTGCCGCCGTCCTCGTCGTTCAGGCGCACGGTAACCTCCCCTTTCTTGTTGATCCGGAAGTAACCGTTGCCCCAGTCGTCAATACCGTATAAATCAGCGGAATCATGATGACTCCACCCGCGGACTTTCTGCTTGATGCCTTCTTTAGCTGCTGCCATGTCAATCTGTCTGGTCAAATGTTCTAGCCCAGGCGGGCTTCAAAATCTTCATAGGAAAAACGGCGCACCGTCTCCACGGAGCCGTCCTTCTTCTGAACGGCGATGTCCGGATGGCGCACGCCGTTGAAAAATGTAGTCTTTACCATGGTATAATGCGCCATGTCGTCAAAAACAAGTTCGTCGCCCGCGGCAAGGGGTTCCGGGAAGGAATAATCCCCCAGCCGGTCTCCCGCCAGGCAGGTGGGCGCGCCCAGGCGGTACGTATGGGCGTTTTCCCCGGCATTCCCCGCCAGAGCATAGCTTTCCCCCTCCATCCGGACGGCGGGCTGCTGCCCGGAACGGAGGGAGGCGTCCCTGACGATCTGGAACACGTCCGGGCGGTAGGGCATTTCCAGCGTATCCGGCATGTGGGCGGAAGCGGAAACATCCAGAATGGCATGCTCCACCCCTTCCGAAGAAAAAATGTCCAGCACCCTGCACCGGAGCACCCCCGTATGAATGGCGGCCGCTTCCCCCGGTTCCAGCCATACGTCCACGCCGTAGCGTTCACGAATGGCGCGGACGAGCTCCACCAGCAGATTCCTGTCATAGCCTGGCTGGGTAATCCAGTGGCCCCCCCCCATGTTCAGCCACGTAATCTCCGGACGGGATAGGATATGGCCGAAGAGCCGTTCCACCGCCCCAAGCGTAGCCGCCAGGTCCTCCGCGCCCTGCTCGCACAGGGTATGGAAATGAAGGCCGGAAATACCGGACAAATCCGCACCCTGCATCATGTCCGGCGTAACGCCCAGCCGGGAGCCGGGAGCACAGGGGTCATACAGGGGCGTATGGCCGGTGGAAAGCCGGGGATTGACGCGCAGGCCGCACTTCAATTCTCCGGAAAGAAAGCGGGGATGCCGCATCACCTCCCCGCGGAAGCGGTCCCACTGTGTCAGGCTGTTAAAATCAAGGTGGTCGGAAATCTCCGCCAGCTCCGCCACTTCCTCCGGAGCGTACGCCGGAGAATACGTCAGCACGTGCTTTCCAAACCTGCGCCGGGCCAGCCGTGCCTCCCACAGGCCGGACGCACAGCAGCCGTCCAGCCAGGGACGCAGAACGTCAAAACAGGGCCAGCAGGAAAAACCTTTCAGGGCCAGTACCACACGGCACCCGGCGGCATCCGCCACGTCCCTCAGGATAAGGGCGTTGCGTTCCAAGGCAGACTGGCTGATGACGAAGGCGGACATGAAGCAACCACAACCTAAGCGATTCAGAACGATTTGCGAGACAAATTTCAGTAATTCCCCATCATACCCTCAAGGCAAGACACACAAAAGGATTCCGCCACGGGCGCACGGTTGCCTGATGAAACGGAAACGTCAAAAAACGCCACAAATCGACACTTCCTGCATTCTTTTCCTTGAAATGGGATGTGTTTTCCTCTTTTATAACATAACCATTGCGATTGCCATGACTAACATTCATCCCTTCACAACCACAGCAGCCTGCATCCTGACCGCCGGGGCAGCGCTCTTCACCAGCTCTTGCCAACCTACCTCTCCCGAGAGCTACGCCCGTCAATTCGCTACCGCCCAGAACGTTTCCGTACACGGGTACAACGGCCGTGAAACGCTGACCAGCAGGGTTTACGCCGACTGGGGCGTCATGCCGGCCAATGCGCGCCGCGCCATGGAGGAATACATCAAGGGGGCAGAATGGAAAACCATGGACTACATCCGTCCGCAATACTTCATCCAGGTGGACCGCTCCTTCTGGGCGCTCTGCATTGACAATGACGGCAACCTGGTGGGCATTATTCCCTTCCGCAACGGCAGAGACGCACGCAAGATGTCCGTCAACAACCACTTCAAGATGCTGGTCAACACGACGGACCGGGCTCCCGCCCTGGGCTATGCCATCCTGAAAAATCTGGCTTATGCGGACGGCCTCCGCGTCAGCACCCGCAAGGCTGACGGCCTGAGCACGCCCGTTCCGGTACCTCCGGCGGTGAAGGTGGTCGTTCCTCCCAAGGAAGCCGCCCCGGCAGCCGGCGCCGCCAAGCCCGCAGCCGCTCCTTCACCGAAACCTGAGGCTACCGATGAAACGCCTGCTGACGACGCAGACGCCACCGGTACGGATGAAACGCCCGCCGCGGACACCACCACGGAAGGCGGGGAAGACGCCACGGCAACGGACAGCGCCGCTTCCGACGACTTTTAAAATACCCTCCCCTTCCGGGGATAGGATCTGACAACACGTCAAACCAGGACCGTCCCGCAGGAAAAATCCTGCGGGACGGTTTTTTTCATGCTTCCCGGGCGCCCCGTTTCAGGGAATACCCCGGACCTCAAAGGAGGGAGGGGAAAAGTCATTTACCCCGCGTTCCTTTCACGGAGGAGGGGGGTAGGAAAACGGCTTCCCTTGAAAAAACGTCCTCATGCCCCGGACAGGCGGGAATACCCCCTCGTCACACCTCTCTCTTCAAACAAACGACAGCGGCCCCATCCAGCCGGGCACGCTTCCCTTCCCGGCAGAAACGGAACTTCCGGAACACGGGCTAAAATACACGCCGCGCCTGCAGGAAAAAGGCATGCCTCCCTCCCCATATCCGGGAACCGGGAGGCATGCCCACAGCCAAATGAAAAAACGCCGCTGAGGGAAATTACTTTTTGGCGCCTTTTACCTCATCAGGCCAGGGGACCATACTGCCCGCAGGGGCGCCCAGCTCATTATCCTTCTTATAAGTAGGCATCAGGGCCTTCCTCTCCCGGAGCAGCTTGCCCATCATGGAAGCCATTTCCTTCACTTTCTTCGGTTCCGCGGAAGCCAGATTCTTCTTTTCGCTGATATCCTTCCGCAGATTGTACAATTCAAAACTCTGGTCCCCGTGGCGGTAAATCAACTTCCAGTCTCCCCGGCGCAGTGCGGTGGAAGAGCCGTACTGCCGCGCCTCACGACTGCCTTCCCCCCAGTTGTTGGGCTGGTGGAACAGAAGAGGGCGGTCGGCGGGGAAGTGCGCCCCTTTCAGCAGGGGTACCAGGCTGAGGCCGTCCAGCTTCTGCGGCGTTTTCAAATTCCTGCATCCCGCCATATCCAGCAGCGTGGGCAGAAAATCATCAATGATGACCGGCACGGAGCACCGGGAACCTCCCTTGGTGACGCCCGGCCAGGAAACGATCATCGGCTCGCGGATGCCGCCCTCCATGCAGCCTCCCTTGCCAAAGGCAAGCGGGTAATTGGAATCCACGTTGCCAAGCCTTCCGGAGAGGGCCAGTCCCCCGTTGTCAGACATGAACACCAACACCGTATTTTTATCCAGATTGTTGTCCTTCAGGTACTTCAGAACGTCTCCCAGACTCTTGTCCATTCCTTCGATCAGACCGGAGTAATGTTTTTCCTTCTGGGACCACGGGTGGCCGTCCTGCGGGTCCTTGTAGGCATCCGCAAACCTCTTGTCATAGGCACGTTCATCCAGCGGGGAATGAAGGGCATACTGGGCCAGGTAGAGGTAGAAGGGCTTGCCCGCTTCCTTGGGATTGTTTCTGATGGCGTCCAGCCTCTTGATGGCCTCCTGGGTCAGTGCTTCCGTCAGGAACACATCATCCTGGTAATAGTTGTTTTCATCCAGTCCGCGCACATGGTTGAATCCGGTTCCATAATGCTTGGCTCCGCGGTAATCCGCCGGATGCCCGATTTCCGTACCGGCAATATTGTAGTCAAACCCCATGTTCAGCGGGTTGGAGCCCGGCGTTCCCTGCGTGCCGAAATGGGCCTTTCCGCAGTGAACCGTCACGTAGCCGCACTTTTTCAGCAGCTGGGGCAGCGTGGCCGCCGTGGCAAAGGGACGGGTCATGTTGTAGTGCATGTCCTCCCCGGAAATGGGGCGCTTCGTCACTCCCTTGGCGGGCGTTCCGAGCGGTTGAAGGCCGTTGAGGGCCCAGTCAGGCGGCTGGAGATTCTTGTTATTCTGGTCTGTCGTCTGGTTTTGCAGCCTGACCCAGTTGGTCACGCGATGCCGTGCCGGATTCATGCCGGACATCAGGCTCACGCGCGACGGCGTGCAGAGGGGGTGTGCATAGGCATCCGTAAACATCATGCCCTGGGAGGCCAGCTTCTCCATGTTCGGCGTACGGTAACGCTTGTTCAGGAAAGTCTTTATGGGCTTGCCCTGTTCATCCGTCCAGAACGGCAGGGACGTATCCTGCCAGCCCATGTCATCCACCAGGAACACAATGATATTGGGTTTTGCGCCGGAAGAGGGCTGGGCGTCAGGCCGGGCATGAGAAACGCCCGGCAGGGAGAGGAAGCCGCACGCGGCGGCCAAAAGGCAGGCAGTGAACTTCATGGTCATCATTATTTATATGGTCAGTAAAATCCTTTCAACCTAAAAATACGCCCAGACAATCTCTGGTCTTTCCCCTTTTTTCCATAAAATGACTTCCTGCCCCGGGAAGCGCTGAAAGCACCTGTCCGCCGCCGGGTTTAGGCTTGATTGGCCTGCGGGTGGAGTATACATTCCTCCCCATCATGTCCGAGCGCAAGAAACCATATCCCTTTGACGTTTTTGAACCCAAGTGGCAGCAGATCTGGGACGAAAGGAAGACCTTTAAAGTAAACAACCCCGGGGATGAGGGCTTTGACGCGTCCAAACCCAAGTACTATGTGCTGGACATGTTCCCCTACCCCAGCGGCGCAGGGCTGCACGTGGGCCATCCGGAAGGGTACACCGCCACGGACATCGTAGCGCGTTTCAAGCGTATGAACGGCTTCAACGTGCTTCACCCCATGGGCTGGGACTCCTTCGGCCTCCCGGCGGAGCAATACGCCATTAAGACCGGGCAGCATCCGTCCGTGACCACGTTCAGGAACATTGACAACTTCCGCCGCCAGCTCAAGATGCTGGGCTTTTCCTATGACTGGGACCGTGAAATCGCCACGACGGACCACGAATACGTGCGCTGGACTCAATGGATCTTTCTGCGGCTTTACAACTCCTATTATAACAAGGAACTGAAAAAGGCGCGCCCCGTCTCCGAACTGGAAGCCCAGGGAATGAGCCGGGAGGAAATCGACCAGCGCCGCCTGGCCTACGTGGCGGAGGCGGCCGTCAACTGGTCCCCGGACCTGGGCACCGTGCTTGCCAATGAGGAAGTGGAGGAATGGAAATCCAAGGGGCACCATGTGGAACGCCGCCCCCTGCGCCAGTGGATGCTGCGCATCACGGATTACGCGGAACGCCTGATTGACGAACTGGAGCCCCTGGACTGGCCGGAATCCATCAAGCTGCTTCAACGCAACTGGATAGGCAAATCGGAAGGGGCCGAGGTGGACTTCACCCTGGGCGGTGAAACCATCACCGTTTACACCACGCGCCCGGACACCCTCTTTGGAGCCACGTACATGGTTCTCTCCCCGGAACACCCGCTGGTGGACTCCATCACCACGCCGGAACAGAAGGAAGCCGTGGAACAATACCGCAGCCAGTGCGCCACCAAGAGCGACCTGGAACGCACGGACCTGTCCAAGGAAAAAACGGGCGTTTTCACCGGCGCCCATGCCGTCAATCCCGTCAACGGAGAACAGGTACCCGTCTGGATTGCAGATTACGTGCTGATGGGCTACGGAACCGGAGCCATCATGGCCGTTCCTGCCCACGACGAACGCGACTTCGCCTTTGCCCAGGTCTTTAAACTCCCTGTCCTGCAGGTGGTTCAGCCTCCCAGTGAAGACATGGACTGGCGCGGATTCTGCGGCTATGAGGGAACCAGCGTGAACTCCGGCTTCCTGACCGGCCTGCCTACCCCGGAAGCCAAGGAAAAAATGATCCTCTGGCTGGAAGAAAACGGCAAAGGCCGCCGCAAGGTCAACTACAAGCTGCGCGACTGGCTCTTCTCCCGCCAGCGTTACTGGGGGGAACCCTTCCCCATCGTCTGGGAAGACGGCCGCCACCGCGCCCTGCCGGAAGAAGAACTCCCCCTGCTCCAGCCGGACCTGGACGACTTTGCCCCCACCGGGGACCCCCGCGGCCCACTGGTCAAGGCCACGGAATGGATTGCCTATACGCCCACGGCCCACCGTGAAACGAACACAATGCCCCAGTGGGCCGGCTCCTGCTGGTACTACCTGCGCTACCTGGACCCGAAAAACACCCAGCGCTTCGTCAGCCGTGACGCGGAACAATACTGGATGGGCTCCACCGGCAACCCCGGCGGCGTGGACCTATACGTGGGCGGCACGGAACACGCTGTGCTCCACCTGCTTTATGCCCGTTTCTGGCACAAGGTCCTCTTTGACCTGGGCCTCCTCACCACGAACGAGCCGTTCCAGAAGCTCATCAACCAAGGGCTGATCCTGGGAGAAGACGGGCAGAAAATGTCCAAATCCCGCGGCAACGTCGTCAACCCGGACGACATCGTCCGCGAATACGGCGCGGACGCCCTGCGCATGTATGAAATGTTCATGGGCCCCCTCAAGGACGTAAAACCCTGGGCCACCAAGGGGGTGGAAGGCATCTCCCGCTTCCTGGCCCGCGTCTGGCGCGTGGCCTTCCGGGAAAACCAGGAAGGCGAATGGGAAATCAATCCCAAGCTTGCGGCGGACGTACCGGAAGCCGTCGTGCTGCCCGTGCGCAAGGAACTGCACAAGACCATCAGGAAGGTGACGGACGACATCAACGACATGTCCTTCAATACCGCCATCGCCAAAATGATGGAATGCACCAACGCCATGACCTCTGCAGACGTAGTGGACGTGCAGGATTACGACACCTTCCTGACGCTGTTGAATCCCTTTGCCCCGCACATCACGGAAGAAATCCACAGCCGCCTGCAGGAACGCTTCCCCTCCCTGGCGGAAACGCAGCTCTGCCAGAAAAACTGGCCTGTCTGTGATGAAGCCCTGCTGGTGGAAAACACGGTTCCCATCGTCATCCAGGTAAACGGCAAACTGAGGGACAAACTGGAAGTGCCCAAGGACATCTCCCGTGAAGAACTGGAAAAACTGGCCCTGGCCTCTGCAAAGGTGAAAGTCTTCCTGGACGGCGTTACCGTGCGGAAGGTCATCGTCGTGCCCGGCCGCCTGGTCAACATCGTCGCCAACTAAAATCCCCGGAAAGGAACACAAGCCCATGACCATGATTGCCCCGTCCCTGCTGGCAGCAGATTTCACCCGCATTGGGGAGGAAGCGCGCCGCGCTTTTGACTCCGGTGCCGACTGGCTGCACCTGGACATCATGGACGGCCATTTTGTGGACAACATCTCCTTTGGTCCGGAAATCTGCGCCGCCGTCAGAAAAGCGGTGGGACCGGACCGCTTTCTGGATGCTCACCTGATGATCGAGCGGCCGGACCACTACTTTGATCGCTTCGTAAAAGCCGGAGTGGACCTCATCTGCTTTCATGTGGAACTGGGAGACCCCTACTACATAACCGAGACCCTCAGGCGCATCCGGAAAGCCGGGGTGAAAAACGGCCTGGCCCTCAATCCGGCCACCCCTTTTGAGGCGGTCGTTCCCTTCCTGAGAAACATAGATCTGCTGCTGGTCATGTCCGTGGTGCCGGGCTTTGGAGGGCAATCTTTCATGCCCTCCGTGCTGGAGAAGGTAGAAAAAGCGGCGGAATGGCGTGCGGAATACCAGGCCCCTTTCCTGATCCAGATGGACGGGGGAATAGGCAGGGACAATGCCGCCCAATGCGCCCTGGCCGGGGCGGACGTGCTGGTGGCAGGCTCCTCCACCTTCAAGGCGCCGGATATGGCCCGCGCCATTGCGGAAATGAAATAACCTTGCCGGCAGCGCCAACGTCTGCCCGGTTAGTTATCCCGAAACATTAAAAAATCCGGCATTCCCGAAGGAGTGCCGGATTTTTTCACTCGTCAAACCGTGCTCAGGCTCTGCGGCGGCGGTGAAGCCTGCATTTTTATACACATCCCCCATATCTACGCCATCAGTTGCCTAGCTGAATATCAACCTGTCAACGGATTTATAATCTGGCGACCATGCCATTTACACTCCCGGGATATCTGCACTAAACAACTTTACCCATCATATCTCCCTGACGGGCAAACATTTCCATACCTTCTTCCGTTTTTTCCAACAGATCGGAAGCGAGCTTGATTCTGCCCGGTTCAAAGAAGCACATCACGGTGGAACCGCCGAACGCAAAATATCCCTTCTCCGCCCCTCTTGGGGCAAATTCTCCCGGAACATACGTCTCTTCAATAAAACCCACGCCGGTGGCGCCCACCTCCAGCATGGCGACCTGTCCCCAGGAATCCGACTGGATAAGCGTCAGATTCCGCTTGTTTGTCCAAAGCCATGAAAGTGTCCTGCTCAAACAATAAGGGGATACGCTGGCCAAAGGACCTCCCATTCTCCTCCACCTGCCGGGAATACCGGAAACGGGAAAATGAAAACGGTGGTAATCCGTAGGGCACAGGCGCGACAAGACCACCGCCCCTTCCGCATACCGTTCAGCCAACTCCACGCTGCCCAGAAGAGTCGGCAGGTCAAAGCTCTGCCCTTTCACAAAAACGCCGCTGATGCGGTCGGCGCGCTCCCAGCCCATGTGCCGGGCATCCGCCGGGAAAACAGCCGTTTCCTCCCCTCCGGCGAGGGGGCGTGCGCCCGGCTTCAGGCGTCGGTAGAAAAAATCGTTGAAATGCTTGAATTCACCCATCCCCTTGAGGGACTCCTCCATATTGATCCCGTACTCTTCCACAAAGGCGGGAATGGACCGCGCACTGGAAGGCCGGTTCTTCAGCCACCCCAGCAGGGAGGAAAACACGCCGCGCTTGATCAGGACATGCAGAGCAGCCCTTCCCGTGGAAGTGCCGTAAATCCATTGCAGGTACTTTTCTCCCAGCACCTGCTCCCGTTCTTCCCTGCCCGTGTAGCGGTTGTAATAGCGTATACCCTCCATGAAGCGCCTAGAGTGTCGTCCGCTTCCCATTTTGTCCAGCCGAAAGACGCTCTCTGCTATCCTATCTCCCTTTCCTGCGCCCCCGTGCATCATCATCCACGGAGGGAGGTGCTCCTGCCGCTGCACGGTCATACCATACCCGTGCCAGATTGGCATCCTGGGGAACTCCGTTGCCGTGTTCATAGGAGGCGGCCAGCAGATACTGGGCATCCTTTTCATCCTCTTCCGCCGCCTTCCGCAGCCAATGCATGAACAAATCCCCGTTCTTCTCCACCAGTCCTCCCTCCCGGTACTCCAGCGCCAGGTCAAACATGGCCTCAGGACTGCCCAGTTCCGCCGCACACTGCAGCCAATGCAGAGCTTGAGTGTCCTCCCTCTCCACGCCCAGGCCTTCATGAAAACACTGGTACAGATAAAAGGCGGCAACACTGCTCCCTTCCTCCGCCTCCTGCTTCAAGCCGGGTAGTGCCTTATGGAACCACTCCTTCGCCCGGTCAGGATCCTTCTTCACGTCGTTCCCCTCCTGGTAAATGCGTCCCAGGCGGAACTGGGCTTCGGGATGGCCGGCTTTCGCCTCCCGGGCTATTCGCCGCTTCCATTTCTCCAGAGACTTTTTCAACCTCTCGCTTTTCCACTTCAACGCCACCAGAAAAATAACCGCCACCAGCACCATCAGCAAAATAGGAGCCCACTCCAAAAAATCATTCAACCAGTCTATGTGCATGTTATCTTTATATTGGATCACCTCAACCTCCTCCAACACCAACTGTGAACACGGAAAAATGCACCATGCCACAGGAAACATCCGTATACAGCTTCCCTTTCTTGACTACACTACCCGGTAAACAACTCAACTCTCATCTTAAAAAACATTTAACACCATGATTCATCAACAGAAAAACCCTCACCATCCCCAAACCAGAAAAGACAACTGAATCATCCATCCTACGCATCCGTGAGGATGCGACGCAAGAGCTGGGAACCCCCGTTGCAACCCCGTTGGTTTCAATCCACGCATCCGTGAGGATGCGACGGATGGAGTGGACAGCGCCCAGTACAATTTCGCCGTTTCAATCCACGCATCCGTGAGGATGCGACTTGCAATAATACATTGGTCCATCTTGTGTTGGAGCGTTTCAATCCACGCATCCGTGAGGATGCGACCTGAGGGTCTGGCTCCGGGTCGGCATCAAGGTTGTTTCAATCCACGCATCCGTGAGGATGCGACTGTGCATCCATGTAGGCGCGCATGTCGTGGTACAGTTTCAATCCACGCATCCGTGAGGATGCGACTGAGCGCCCTGGCCGTGCTGGTGATGGATGCCTTGTTTCAATCCACGCATCCGTGAGGATGCGACGGTTTGACCATACCATTACACGCTTTTGATTATGGGTTTCAATCCACGCATCCGTGAGGATGCGACAGAGCATGCTGGGGACTTCCACGAGCCAGTTTGCGTTTCAATCCACGCATCCGTGAGGATGCGACCCGTGGTGCCGGGCAGTGCGTTCGGGTTTTCCCGGTTTCAATCCACGCATCCGTGAGGATGCGACAGCGCACTACAAATTCACCTATAACTTCATCGTCGTTTCAATCCACGCATCCGTGAGGATGCGACAATTAAACACTCCCAAGCCGTATTAAAGGCCGTTGTTTCAATCCACGCATCCGTGAGGATGCGACCGCGCCGGAAAACCGCGCAGGACTGGATATGATTGTTTCAATCCACGCATCCGTGAGGATGCGACAGCAGACAGCCATCCATCAACTGTTTTTTTAGATGTTTCAATCCACGCATCCGTGAGGATGCGACCAATCTCTTCACGGGCGCCCACCTTTTCTTTAAGGTTTCAATCCACGCATCCGTGAGGATGCGACAGCATTTGCCACGACCTACCTTGAGCCTGCGCTGGTTTCAATCCACGCATCCGTGAGGATGCGACCTCACAGCCAACGCGCTTCCGTTTGATGACTGTGGTTTCAATCCACGCATCCGTGAGGATGCGACAAATTAAGCCTAAAGCCACCCTGAAGATTGAGGCGTTTCAATCCACGCATCCGTGAGGATGCGACTCTATCCTGACTTGGAAAACCTGGCAAAAGGATTGTTTCAATCCACGCATCCGTGAGGATGCGACGGCCTGAAGCATACGGATTGAGTATCAAGCGTGTAACAAGGGTTTTGCGCCAACCTGTTTCAAAAGCCGGATACTGTCAGGCCCAATCATGGGTAATTTTTTGTCAATATGCGTTTCCCAATAGCTTACAAGAAGCGCCGATCTCCCGGGAATTTCCTGTGAGCCTGGGGTTGGCGCAAGGCGGCATCAGACACAGCAACTTTCCAGGGCATCCTCCTCTTTCCCGTGTTCCGTCCGGCTTGCACCCAACTTATTCATTGATGCTAGCCGTTCCTCCCCGTTGCGTCCAGCAACATCTTCACCGTTCCCCAAATGATGCCGCCCCATATGACTCCGGTAAAACCGGGGCCTGTGAAAAGACGCCCTTTCGGGAGGATAGACATTCCCTTATTGATGCAAACCGTCCCGGGCCCGTTCTCCCTCTCCCATGCAAAAGGAGCCGCCCTTACGGACGGCTCCAATCAATAGGTGAATAACCGAAATCCTGTCTCCCTTACAGGGCCGTCGGGATTTCCTTGCCCAGTTCGGACGCCTTTTTGGCGGAGCCGTCCCCGGCAATACGTTCCAGAATCACGTCCTTGTAGCTCATGCCGCCCAGAATGATCGGCAGCACGTGCACGTCATGGGGAACCATCACGTCCAGCACGTACGCTTCCGGGGATTCAATCATGCGGGTGATCGCCTCCGGGAGTTCTTCTATGCGGAGCACACGCTCACATTTGACGCCGAATCCGGCGCAGATGAGCGGGTAGTTCGGGTAAATAACGTCTTCCGTCTTATGGGTTGGATCATAGTGGTCGTGCGGGTCCGCCAGGAAGGTCTGGGCCCGGTTGGAGTCATATTTCAGGTCTTCCCACTGCACCACCATGCCCAGGTGCTGGTTGTTCAGAATAATGCATTTGACGGGCAGGCGCTCCACGTGAATGGTAGCCAGCTCCTGAATGTTCATGAGCATGGAGCCGTCCCCGTCAATGTTCACCACCAGCTTGTCCGGACAGGCCAGGCATACGCCCATGGCGGCGGGAAGGCCGTAGCCCATGGTTCCCAGCCCACCGGAGGTAGCCAAACGCCTGGGCTTGTCAAATTTGAAGAATTGGGCGGCGAACATCTGGTGCTGGCCCACGCCCGTGCAAATGATGGGGTCCTTGTCCGCCGTCTGGCGGTAGAGTTCCTCAATGACGGCCTGCGGGGAGATGTACCCCTTGCGGTCTTCATAGGAGAAGGGATACTGCGCCTTCCAGCCTTCAATCACGCCAAACCATTCCGGAGTGCGGGTGAAGCCGGAGGATTTGCGGTCCCAGCCTTTCGCGGCCAGGGCGGCGTTAAGAACCTTCAGAGCGTCTTTCACGTTCGCGCGGATGGGATGCGCCACCTTTTTATTTTTGTTGATTTCACTGGCGTCAATGTCAATGTGGACGATGGTGGCGTCCGGGCAGAACATGTTGACGGCTCCAGTCACGCGGTCGTCAAACCGGGCGCCCAGGGCGATCACCAGATCAGCCTCATTCACGGCGTTGTTGGCAAACACGGCTCCGTGCATGCCCAGCCAGCGCAGGGAGAGGGGGTGGGTTTCCGGCATGGCGCCAATGCCCATCAGGGTGGTCGCCACGGGAATCTGGGAGCGTTCCGCAAATTCCAGCAGGTCCGCGGAGGCTTCCGCAGAGATGATGCCGCCACCTGCGTAAATGACGGGACGGCTGGCGTTTTCAATCAGCGGAATAAGTTCTTCCAGCTTTTCCGTGGGAACGGGCAGCACCGGATTGTAGCCGGGGAGATCCATTTCCATCTCGAAGTCCGGGGTGAACACGGCTTCCTGCACGTCCTTGGGCATGTCAATCACCACCGGACCGGGACGGCCGGTGGAGGCGATGTAAAAGGCTTCCTTGATGATGCGGGGCAGTTCTTCCGGTTCCGTCACCAGATAGCTGTGCTTCACGATGGGGGCGGTCATGCCGAACACGTCCGTTTCCTGGAATGCGCCGCGGCCGATCAGGGAACGCATGACCTGCGCCGTAATCGCCACCAGCGGGGTGGAGTCCAGATAGGCGTCCGCAATGGAGGTGATCATGTTGGTGGCGCCGGGGCCGGAAGTGGAGATACAGACGCCCACCTTGCCCGTGACACGGCCGTAGCCTTCCGCGCCGAACGCGCCGCCCTGTTCATGGCGGGGCAGGATGGTCCGGATTTTGGGCTGATGGCTCAGGGCCTGGTGAATCGGCATACTGGCGCCGCCGGGATAGGCAAAGACGACGTCTACACCTTCACGCACGAGGCATTCCACGAGCACTTCGGCTCCTGTCATGCGGGTTTTCGTCGGGGCGGATGATGTTTTGTCGTTTGTGCTCATGTGCAAATAATATTTTATTTGTTCAATAGGAGAAAAGGTTCTAGCGCATTCCGCGCGCAATGTGAAGCCTTTTCATCGAATACAGGGCGTATCCTGGCAGGAGGAAGGCCCGGAAAGCGGGCCCCGTGCAAAAACCCCGGCAGGGAATCATTCCAAAGACGCCCGGCGGACCTGCACGCAGTCCATTCCGGCGGCGGCGGCGGCCTTGATGCCGGGCACAGCATCTTCAAAAACCACGCAGCGGCCGGGAGCCGCCCCCAGCAGTTCCGCCGCTTTCAGGAACATGTCCGGCGCGGGCTTTCCATGCTCCACGTCTTCCGGCGTCAGAATCACGTCAAAAAGGTCCGAAAGGCCGGCGGCGGACAGCGTCCGGGAGGCTCCGGGAATAGCGCTTCCCGTGGCGATGGCCTTGGGGGCGTCTCCCAGGGAATGGACGAATTCCACTACTTCCCGGATGGGCTGCATGCCTTCCTCCTCCAGCATTTCCAGATAAATGCGGCGCTTGTCCGCGGCCGTCGCCGCAGCATCCATCACCAGACCATAGCGGCCGTTCAAAAAGTGCACTACGTCGTTGGCGGATTTGCCGCCGCAGGAATAGAATTCCTCTTCACCAAATACGGATTCCGGAGCGCCTGCGCGGCTCAGGGCTTTCCGCCATGCCCTGTAATGGAGAGGCATGCTGTCCACCAGGGTCCCGTCCAGATCAAAAATATATCCTTCATATTTTTTTTCAGGCAAATCCACGCGTTTCTTCATAACGGCGGCATTCATGCCACAAACCTTTTTTCCGGTAAAGCCCGCAGTCTGCCCGCACTTAGGAGGAATGCCTTAAAAAATATATCCAGAGCTTGACATTTTGTCCTGTTATTCTAATGTTTTTGCCACCTCGAAACGGAAACCGAACCTTTTTTAGAACATGGCCAATACCAAATCCGCACTCAAGCGCATCCGCCAGACCGCAACCCGCACCGCCCGCAACCGCGCGGTGTCCTCCAAGCTGAAAACCCTCCGCAAGAAGATTGCCACTGCGGTGGAAACGTCTGACAAGGAAGCCGCTACCGCTGCCTACAACACTTTCTCCTCCGCCGTTGACAAGGCCGCCAAGGTGGGCACCATTCCCGCCAACCGCGCTGCCAACTACAAGAGCAAGGCCGCCAAGGCCATCGCAAAAATCGCCTAAGTTTTAACTTCGGTTTTCTGACGATCTTTATGGCAAGCCGCTCTGTTCTGCTGAGCGGCTTGTTTTATTTTCCCCCTCCCATGCAGCAATCCCGCCTGGATAAAGCCAAACTGATCATTGACCGCCCCGGCGACTTCAAGGTTTGCGAAGCCTGCGGCTCCATCGTATCCCTGACTACCGCGGTATGCCCCAACTGCAACGCCTACCGTTTTGATTCCAATACGGAGTACGTGGTGGAACAAGCCGTGTTGCTCGCCTCCCGGGAACAGCGTTCCGTTACTCCGGAAGATCTGGAAAGTTAGGGAACCCCGGCCGGGCGGCCCCGCGCTGCCTCCCTCTTTCCACGGTCTTATCCTCCACTCCGTTCCCACAAAAAGCGGCGGACGCTTTCCGATCTGGAAGGTCTGGAAGGAGCAACCCCTTTTCCCGCACTGGCTGGACAGCAGGCACACTGCTACTTGCGCAGATCCGCAATCCGCAGGATGGTCGCCTCAATCAGGTTGGCCGGGCATGAAGCACCCGCTGTTATCCCCACTTTCAGGGATTTGCCCAGATTCTGAACCACGGGTTCCGTGGTCATTCGGCGGACTTCCCGCGTCTTCGTGTCAAACGCGTCCACATACTGGATGGATTGGATGCATTCCGCGGATTCAATGAAATACGTGGGTACATGCTCCTTGGCAATGTCCACTAGGTGCGTGGTGTTGGAACTGTTGTAGCCGCCCACCACGAACATGACGTCCAGGGGGTTTTTCAACAGCTCGTACAGAGCGTCCTGACGGTCCTGGGTGGCGCCGCAAATGGTATCGAATACATAGAAATTATCATCGTCCCCATCCCTCTGGACAATGGCATCCTTCACCATTTTCTGGAGCGTCTGCGTCTCCGTCTTCAGCATGGTGGTCTGGTTGGCGATGCCTACTTCCTCCAGGTCCCGGTCCGGGTCAAAGCCGGGGGAATGGGAGCCTTCAAACCGTTTCAGGAACGCCTCCCGGTCTCCGCAGCCCAGAATATAGTCACACAGGATGCGGACATCCTCCAGGTCATAAACCACCAGGTATTTTCCCTTCCCGCGTTCCCCCAGGGCCCGGGAAGCCGTCGCGCTGGTTTCCTCATGGGTGGCCTTGCCGTGAATGATGGAGGTAATCCCCATGGCGGCGTAGTTTTTCACCCTTTTCCAGACCTTCATCACGTCCCCGCAGGTAGTATCCACAATTTGCACCCCCTTTTCTTCCAGCGCATCCATGAAGGGGGTGGGAACGCCAAAGGCGGGGATGATCACCACGTCGTCCGCGGCAATCCGGTCATAGGAGGAATCCAGCTGCTTCCAGGGGAGCTTTTGAATGCCCATCTCCTCCAGCTGCCGGTTCACTTCCGGATTGTGAATGATGTCCCCGATCAGGTAAATCCTCCGGTCAGGGAATACCCTGCGGGCTGCATATGCTATGTCAATGGCACGCCGCACGCCGTTGCAGAATCCAAACTCCCGGGCCAGGAAAAATTCCGTATGGCCCAGGTTGTACACATTGCCTGCAGACCGTATATGGGAAATCAATTCACTCTGGTAATGCTGCTGGATTTCCTTTTCCACCTGCTCCATTACCTCGGCTCGTCTCACATTCACTCTGGCTTTGCGGGTTGAGTCCTGATTCATGCTCCCAGCTTCCACACTTTCCTTCTTTCGTCAAGACAATCACAGCTTGCCTTCCGCGGCTTTTCACGGTATGCACAGGCCCATGCTGCTGGCGCTGGCCCCCATGAAAGATGTGACGGATCTGGCCTTTCTCAAGACGTTGAAGGACTTGAATTCCCTGCCGGATTATTTCATCACGGAGTATTTCAGGACGGTGGCCCATCATAAAAAGATGTCGCCCCATATCATGCGTTCCATTGATGAGAATCCCACGGAGCGCCCCATTTACGGCCAGCTGGTGGGGCATGAGCCGGAATACCTGGTGAGGGACGCGCTGAATCTGATGAAGCACGCCTGCGCAGGGGTGAACCTGAACATGGGCTGTCCCGCCCCCATGGTGTGCAGGAGGAATGCCGGCGGAGGCATGCTGCGCTCCCTGAAAGCCATGGACGCAGCCCTGGGGGCGCTCCGTGACGCACTTCCCGCCGGAGCTTTCACGGTCAAGTGCCGCCTGGGGTACGAGATTCCGGATGAGTTTGAACGCATTCTTCCCGTGATCGCCGCCCATTCTCCGGACAGGGTGTGCATCCACGCCCGCACCGTCCGGGAAGGCTACCGATCCCCAGTCCACCCGGAGTGGGTAAAATGGGCCGCGGAAGTCCTGGACTGCCCCGTAGTCGCCAACGGCAATATCGTGGATGCGGCCACGGCGGACGCCTGGGTGCGGCTGTCCCGGCCAGCGGGCTTGATGATCGGGCGCGCGGCCCTGCGCAATCCATGGATATTTTCCCAGCTTCACGCGCGTTTCCAGGGCCTCCCTACTGCTGCGCCCACCTTCCGGGACGTGCTGCACTACATCCGCCGCCTTCATGAACGCACGCTGGAAATGCAGGAACATTACGAGGAGGAGAAACACATCCACCACATGAAAAAATACCTGGTTTATACCGCTCGGGGCCTTCCGGATGGATTTGACCACCAGATGAAGAGGGCCAGAACCTCCCGCGATTTCATGCACCTTTGCGAGGACATGCTGGATAACGACACCCCCTTTTCCCTCACGCCGCCGGAAGACACCCACCTGTTCGCCCATTTCAATACCCTTCTTACCCAAGACGAAGCTTGTCTGCCGCCCGGAATTCAGGTATGAATATCGGCGTTCATGAATTTGCTGCCTTCCGCCCTTCTCCTGGGATTGACCGCCGCCCTCTGCGCCGCCCATGACGCTATTCCGGACGGGGTGGCTTTTCTGCGATCCTACATGCCCGCGCAGGACAGGGAAACGATTACGGAAGACCGGCTGGACCGGGAAGTTCGGCTGGCGATGGAGGCCCGCAAGCAGTTTCCCTGGGCCGGAAAGGTTCCGTGGGAGCTTTATGAAAATAACGTGCTCCCTTATGCCGTGGTCAACGAACCGCGCGACGAATGGAGGGAGCAGTTCCACAACTTGTTCTCCCCGCTGGTTGCCGCATGCAAAACAGGCCGGGAAGCCGCTCTCACCATTGCCTCCTGCATCCAGAAGACCCTGAACGTCCGTTATTCCACGGAAAGGAGGGTGCCCCACCAGGGCGTGAAGGAGTCCCTGCAATCCGGCAAGGTTTCCTGCACGGGCCAGAGCATCCTGCTCATCTGCGCGCTCCGTTCCGTAGGCATTCCGGCCCGCATGGCCGGCCTCCTTACCTGGAACCATGTGCGCGGCAACCATAACTGGGTGGAAGCCTGGTGCGACGGGGAATGGCGGATGCTGGAATATAACGAGAAGGATTTCAACACCCCGTGGGTGATGTCCGCCATCAGCATGCTGGATCCCCGCAAGCCGGAAAACGCCATTTATGCCACTTCCTGGAAGAAGGAGCCTTCAGGAGATTTCTTCCCGCTGATCTGGGAAGCCCGTTACGACGAAAAACGGCACGCCCTGACGTTCCCGCCGGAAAGCCGGACCGTTCCCGCCGTGAAAGTTACGGACCGCTACATGAAACTGGCGGCGGACTGGGTGGCGGCGCAACCGGAATACCTGCCGGGCAGCAAACTGATGCTGGACATTACGGAAAGGAACGAAGGTAAAATCAGGCGGCTGCCCCTGCGCGTCGTCCTCAAGTCGGAAGAAGGTAAAATCCTGGCGGAAGGAACCACCCCCGGACCATCAGACGATATGAGAAAATTCCTGGAAATACGCCTTCCGGACAACGTCTCCCGCGGCATTCTGGAATTCATGCTGCCGGATGGAACCGTACGCAACGAACCTGTAGCCCACACGGAAGCTCCGGTGCAAATTTTGAATTTCTCCGCGACCTCCCGATGAGAATTCCCCTGTTTTTCAACAACACGGCGCGCAGCGCCAGAGTCGACCGTTTCCGCCGCTGGCTGGACAGTCACCGGGAGCTTTTTAACGTTATTGAACCTGAGAGCCGGAAAGACATGCTGCACCACCTGGCCGCCCAGGCGGATGCCGGACAGCCCGTCGTAGCCGTGGCCGGCGGCGACGGTACGCTGGGTGTCGCGGCGCGCGCCCTTTGCAATACGGAAACGGTCCTGGCCTCCTTCCCTGCCGGGACCATGAACGTCTTCTCCCGGGAAATAGGAATCCGGCAGGATTTTGACCACGCCCTGCATGTTCTGAATACGGGACGCTCCAGAGAGGTGGATCTGTTCGCCTTCAACGGGCAACCTTTTCTCCAGATGGCGGGCATCGGCGCAGACGCCCGCGCCGTGGAACTGACCACCTGGGAAATGAAGAAGAAATGGAAGGCCTTCGCCTACGTGATCGCCGGCGCCAGGGTTTGCGTGGAACGCCAGCCCCGGCTGACCCTGACTACAGATGACGGGCGGGTGCTGGAAGGCGGTTCCATCCTTTTCGGCAACGGGCGCAGGTATGGCGGTCCGCTGAACTTCTTTGCGGAAGCGGGCAATGACGACGGCCTTCTGGATGCAGTGGTGTTTCAGCATTCCATTTCTTCCATCATTGGGGAATGCCTGCTGGCCGCCGTCCACGGCGGGTTCCACTCCCGGAGAAACGGGCGCTTTGAATATATACAGATGACAGGCGGAACCGTCACCTCCGTAGGACAGGCCGCCTGTGAACTGGACGGCGATTATGCGGGAACCGCTCCGGTCCGCATCACACGCCACGGCACGCTGAAGGTACTCGTCCCCTGAAAAGGCTCCGTCGGAAAGATTCCTTTCAAGACGCCGTCCCCCCCTCAGCTAAAAAGGAAGCGGGTAAACGTATCCACAATGCAGGAAAGATGGACGGTCTGATTCTCCGGAAGTCCCGTAAAAGCCAGGATAATGGCCACATCCATCACGGCGGCAACGGCAATCCATTTGACGATAGCCGGCAACGGAGACGGGGAAGAATCATAAATACCCCACTCTTCCTTCACAAAGGAAAAGTCTTCCCCTGAATCAAAACGGCGGAATTGTTCCTCCAATTCCTCAACCATCATTTCACGGGGACAAACATAGCCATGGGAGGCATCCCCCACCTCGCAATAAAACAAGCCGTTACCCACCGGAACGGATTGCATGTACATCCCGTCCTCTCTAACGAGGCAGATATGGGCGTTATGAGAAGCTTCTCCGTTGCGGAGAAGCATTTCATTCAAGCTGCCACACGTTTCTCCGTTAAACAGATAACGATGGGAGATTGTCATTTTTTTATTTATAAAAACGAGGTTCCGAAACACAAGGTTTTTTGGCAAAAGCTAAGGAACATCCCTGTCATAACTGCAGCGGCATCGTAAAAAGGCCGTACCGGCAAGCGGTACGGCCTGAAAAAAGGAAAACATGTTCCGGAAGGAAGGATTTACATGCCCATGATCTGATAGCCGCCGTCCACGTAAATCACCTGTCCGGTGATGGAGGCCGCGCCATCGCTGGCCAGGAAAACACCGGTGGCACCCAGTTCCTCACCCGTGCAGGAACGTCCCAGCGGGGCATGTTCTTCATATACCTTGAACATGGTGTTGAAGCCGGAAACGCCGCGGGCCGCAAGCGTCTGCATGGGCCCCGCACTGATGCAGTTGACGCGGATGCCGCGGGCACGGCCCAGGTCATATGCCAGATAACGGGTGCAGGCTTCCAGGGCGGCCTTGGAAACGCCCATCAGGTTGTAGTTCGGAACCACCTTTTCAGAACCCAGGTAGGTCATCGCCAGAATGCTGCCGTTGTCGGACATCATGGGTTCCACGGCACGGGAAAGGGCCACCAGGGAGTAGGCGGAAATATCCAGGGAAATCTTGAATGCCTCACGGCCCGTTTCCAGAAAACTGCCGCCAAGGGCTTCCTTCGGGGCAAAAGCCACGGAATGCAGCATGCAGTCCACCTTGTCCGTATGCTTCCGGACATTTTCAAAGAATGCATTGATGGATTCGTCATTGCTGACATCCAGATCGTAGACGGGGACATCTTCACCGAAGTTTTCATGGATGAGTTTGAGCACGCCGTCCTTGAGACGTTCACCTTGATAATTGAAGATGAGCTTTGCACCTGCTTCATGCCATGCCTTGGCAATCGCGAACGCGATACTGCGCTTGTTCGCCACGCCGACTACGACACCAACTTTGCCTTCGAGTAATTTACTTGACATAATGGTGAATGAATACTGCCCTACTTTCTCCTCCTTGACAAGAAAAACGGACGTCACCGGAGCTTCGTCAGGCTCCCGTCTGCTGGCGACAGGCCTTGACCGTGTTGGCCATCAGCATGGCAATGGTCATCGGTCCCACGCCGCCGGGCACGGGAGTAATGGCGCGGCATTTGGGAGCCACTTCATCATACGCCACGTCTCCCACAATCCGGTAGCCGCGCTTGGCGGAAGCGTCTTCCACGCGGTTGATGCCCACATCCACCACCACGGCGCCGTCCTTCACGAAATCAGCCGTCACAAAAGCGGGCCTGCCTATGGCCGCCACGATGATGTCCGCAGAGCGGCAAAGCTCCGGCAGGTTTTTCGTGCGGGAATGGGCCACGGTCACGGTGGCGTTCGCCTGCTTGGACATCAGCAGATGGGCCATCGGCTTGCCCACGATCATGCTGCGGCCGATGACCACGGCATTCGCCCCGGCCGTTTCAATGCCGGCAGCCTTCAACAGCCTCATGCAGCCCAGCGGAGTACAGGGCACAAAACCGGTTTCATCCTCCAGCACCAGCTTGGCGACGTTTTCCGGATGGAACCCGTCCACATCCTTGGCCGGATCAATTTCCAGAACCACGGCGGCCTCGTCAATATGGGGAGGAGGCGGGCTCTGCACCAGAATGCCATGGATGGAAGCATCCGCATTCAAGTCGCGGACGACTTGCAGCAGTTCTTCCTGGGAGGCGTCGGAAGGAAGAACGATCTTCCTGGAGTTCATCCCCAGTTCCGCGCATTTTTTCACCTTGGAGTTAACGTATACCTGGGAGGCGGGGTCTTCCCCCACCAGCACCACGGCCAGGCCGGGCGTTATTCCCTGGTTCCTGAGCCGGGCGATGTCCTTTCCAACCTCTTCCAGCACCTGGGAGGCTACTTGTTTTCCGTCGATGATTTGCATGATAATGATTGATTAAGTGGTGGAAAATCCGGAAGGCCTTCCTGCATCAGCCCGGTCAGAAGGCGGGCATAGTCCTCCACCTGTTCATTCGTTACATCCGAGGGAATGAACAGGCGCTTTTTCCATAAAATGTTCACGTTGGAGCACGGCTTGGGAATGGCGTAACGGTCCCAGGATTTTTTCAGTCGCCAGCAGCTTTCATACTCAATGCATACGGGAACGATGGGCAGTCCGGACTGGGAGGCCAGTTTGATGATGCCCTGATGCACCTCGTAGATAGGGCCCCGGGGGCCATCCGGAGTAAGGCAGAAACAGACGTTCCCTTCCTTGATCTTCCGCATCATTTCCATATAGGCCAGGGCGCCCCGCCGCCCGGAGGAACCGCGCACGGCATCCAGGCCGAAGTGGCTGCAAACGGCTTCCACCAGCGCGCCGTCCTTGCTGGCGCTGGTAAGCACGCACATTTTGAGCGGTTTCTGGGCCAGAGACCATGCATAGCCCGGCACGGCCGTGCGGTTGTGCCAGAGCGCCACAAGAAAGGGCGTCGTATAAACGTCGTCATGCTCTTCCTTGACGGAACGGATATTCAGGCTCATGCAAATGGGCTGGAGCACGGACCACAGGCCGAAACCGGCCAGCTTGGTCCACCAGCGGGAACGCTTTTCCGACGTTTTATGGACAACAGGGTTAAGTAACAGCATGAATCCTCGGCAAATATCACATGAACCCGTCCACCGTAATCCGGGAGGGGGAGGAGCTTGAGGGAGCGGGAAGATCCGTCCCGCGTAAAGGGGCAGCCTGCATTTCCGGA
Organism: Akkermansia sp.; assembly: GCF_020860705.1. Taxonomy (GTDB): domain Bacteria; phylum Verrucomicrobiota; class Verrucomicrobiia; order Verrucomicrobiales; family Akkermansiaceae; genus Akkermansia. The sequence continues at coordinate 52,280 of NZ_JAJBTT010000044.1, read as the reverse complement.
CGTTCCCTTCGCGACTCCGCTTCCCGGAGCATCCCGGCGGAGTTGTCCTGCGGGGATGCCGGCGTACCGGAAATTTTTACAGGGAGAATGATTTCATGCCCTTCCTGCGTAAGGCCGGACGGAATGCGGGTTCCGTTCACCATGTAGGAAGGGATTTTGAAGACCAGTTCCCCCGTCACGGAGGAGCCGTTGCTGTACAAGGTTCCGGTCACCCCCAGGAAGCTCTGTTCAAACAGGGAAATCTCCTTCAGGGATACGGAATTGTCCGTTCCATCGCTTTCCAGAAGGAAGGAGCCGGACGTAAAGACGGGTGAAGAGTACGGGAGCTTTACTTCCGTGCTCCGGGCGGTCATGGCCGCCAGCAGGCGGAAGACGGGCAGCCTGAGCATGGTCGCCTTGATGACGGAACCGCTGTACCCCTTCACGGAAGGCCTTTTTTGTTCGGCCAGCACGGGCAGCGCAAAGTTCAGCTTCAATTCATGCTTTTCATCCACTTCCTGTTCCCCCATCTGCACCTTGAGGAAGGAAGCGAAGTCATCCCCTACGAGGGAAAGAAGGTCAAAATTCCTTCCCGTCAGAGTCCAGGCCTGGTGACGAAAATCAGTGCCCAGCCCGAAACTCCCCGTAATCATGAAGGGGCTTAAATCCGTAGGTTTGTTGAGCAGGCTTCCCTTGTCCAGAAAGCCGGAGAACGTGAGCTGCTTGACGCCGTTTCCATTTAAAATGATGGAGCCGGAATCCACGCCCATCAGCGGCCAGCCTTTGATTTTCAGCTTTTGCTGAGACAGATCCAGCACGTATTCCGCTTCCGTACCGGTTCCGGACGTACGGATGTAGGCTTCCGCCGTCATGTAGAAGGGGCCGTCATTCCGTTCCAGGGTGAATTCCTCCGTCTGATGGGCATAACCCACTTCCAGGCGCGGCGCGGTATAACGCCGGAAGGTGAACGGCAATCCCCGTTCCGCCTTCGGGGCGGTAAATTTGACAAATCCGGGGCGCAGGCCAATCATGACCTTGCTCATGTTCAGGCTTTCCCCCTTGATTTTTCCCATGAACAGGGATGCGGCGGAGATTTCCCCGGAAACGCCTTCCATCGCCACGAAGGACAGGCAGGAATCTTCCGGGAAGGAGACCTTGATGCGGGAGGCTTTCAGGGAAAGGCCGTCCATCGCCATTCCGGAAATTTCCACCTTGCCGCCCCAGGCGGCGGAGAGGTCGGACTGGAGACGCCCGGCAAATTCTTCCGTATTGAATGACGTCAGCCGGTACATGTACGTTCCCGCCAAAGCACCCACGGCCAGCAGGACCAGGATGCAAATGGAAATTAAAAAACGCTTGTTTTTCAGTACGGTCTGCTTCGCATCCCTGTGGTCGTCATTATAAGTGCGGCGGCGTTTTTCCACCCGGATGACCTTGCTGCCGTCCGGGCGCACCACCACTTCCCTTCTTCGTTCCACTCCGCGGGAATCCGAGGCATGCAGCTGGCGCATGATATTGTCGGCCCCCTGGGAGGAAGAAAAGGACTCAGGATTGGAATCGCTGTTCTTCAATGTTTATACTCCGGTTAAAGGTTATCTGGCATTGCTGAGTGCGGGAAGGGGCGCCGGCCCTGCGGGAGCATCCGCATCCGGAACGGAAGTACTTGGCGTGTAAAGCTGCTTGCCGCCCGGATCCACTACTTCCGCCTTTACCATGATGATAATGGCCTTGCGCTCTTCCTTGGATCCCTGGGAACGAAACAGGCGCCCCACCCAGGGAATATCCCCCAGAATGGGAATTTTATCCTCATACGTAATGGACGTGGATTTTTTCAAGGCGCCGATGACAAGCGTGCTGCCCGTAGCAATACGCACCGGAGCGGTCAGGCGGCGCGTGGAGAACACGGGCTGAAGAATGAAGTTGTCAGAGGCTTTCACCATGACGATGTCTTCCTTCGCGTTCTTTTCCTGGGAAGCCACGGGAACGAAGAGCGGCGTGCCGTAGTTGATGAAGCCGTCAAAGTCCACGATTTCCGGCACTACCGTCATTTCCACAATGGACTTGTCATCGCTGATGCCGGTTACCTCCACGTTGAATACGGTGCCGAGCTGCCTGGTTTCATAGGCGGAGGGGTGGGCGGGAGTCATGGGCATGACCGGAAGGCGGTCCCCGCCATTGTCATAGTCATCCCAGTAGTCCCCATTATTGTTATTATTGTTGTTGCCCGTGCTGTTGGGCACTTCGGGCGGATCATATTCCGTGGGATAAATCAGTTCCTTGCCGCTGAAGAACGTGGCTTTTTCACCGGGCCGCACAATCACGGAAGGATGCTGCATGATGTCCGTGCCCTTTTTCTGGCTCAACCCGCGCATGATCATCGTGATGTCCGCCTGGCTCCACATGCCGCGCATGGTGACGATGCTGGGCGCGCCGCCGGGAACGTAGGCCACCCCGGTGCTTCTGGCGGAGGAACCGCGCTCAATCATGCCGGTGATGCTGTCTTCCGTAAAGACCTGGTTGCCGGACCTCAGTCCACCCACCACTCCAGCCGGGGCGGCGGCTCCGGCCACGCTGGCGGCACTGTCCAGCACGGTGTTGTTGTAGTCGTTCTTGTTGGTTCCGGCGCCGCCCATAAACCATTTGGTCGGGTCCAGATTCAGGTTCACGATCCAGTTGAAGCCCAATTCCTCCAAGTCCGTCTGATTGACTTCCAGGAACGTCGCGCTGACAACCACTTGCAAGGGTTGTTCCGCAGTCTTGGAAGCCACCAGCTCTTCCAGCATGCTCAGGTCCTTGGGCGTGCCATGGAAAAGGAGGGTGGAGTTGCCTGAATTGTATTTGATGAAGCTGCCTTCCGGGAATTTCACCCCCAGGGAGGCCAGGGCCTTCTGCGGATCCACCCGCTTCAGGGTCATGCCGGAAGAACCGGAGTCCCCGGAACTGAAGGGATCGGAATCCCCGGTATCGGAGGATTCCGACAAGCCGGAGAAAAAGCCCGGAGGAAGGGTAATGGATTTGGTCACCATGTAAGAGGTGCCGTCTGAACTGGATACCAGTTCCGCTCCAAAGGCATTTGTACGCAGGATGAGGCCGGCGGCGCGAGCCACATATCCCAGGGCATCGCGAAGCGGCACGTTTTGAAGATTCAGCGTAATTTTCTTGGCGGCGGCATCCTTGGCGGAAACGCTGTCCGCAGGACCGGGATCCACAGAGATGTTCACGCCGCGTTCCGCCGCAGTCAGGGCCGTGGTATCATGCTCCCTGGCCTGATTGCGCAGATAATCCACGGCTTCCTCCAGCGTAGCGCCGTCCAGCTGCACGCGGGGCAGCCGGATCATGCCCAGCTTCTGGTCCACATTCACCACCGGGTTGTCCAGCGGGCGGGAGAAGGAGGAAGGTTCCTCAGGAGTTTCCGTGACAGGGGCAGGCTGCTCCCACTGCCTGGAGACGTCCGCCAGGGCGCTGCTGCGGGTTTCATCCCTGGCTGCGTCAAAGTAGGCGCTTCTAGCCCGGTTGACCAGCTCCATGCCGCGCCGCGCCGCCGTATTGTAAGGGTCCGTCTGGAGGACGGAGGTAAATTCCTTCAGGGCCGCATCATACTGGCCCAGTTCATAATAGCCGTAAGCCAGATGAAGAAGGCGGTTGACTTCCTCCACATTCTTGACATGTTCCGGGGAAAGGGCCGGATTCGTGCGCTCCGGATCCCGGGCTATTTCCAGCGTACGCTTGGCCAGGGCATGGTCCGGAGCGGCTTTCAAGGCATCCTGCAACAGCTTGTCGGCCTCATCATAACGCCCCACCTTGATGTATTCCTGCGCCACGGCCACGCTGGCGTCCGCAATGCTGGTTTCCAGAAAACGGCGGCGCTTCTCCATGCTGGGAGACTCGGGCAGTGCGGCCAGGCTCTTGCGGTAATTTTCCAGGGCTTCCTGATACTTGCCTTCGGAATACTGCTGACGCGCCTGTCCCAGGAGCATCATGGAAGCCTGGGCCTGCTCTTCCATCCGGGCGGCGGCCCGGCGGGCGGCCCCTGCTCCTTCCTGGGCCAGCCCCTGTCCGGCGCCAATGCCGGCAACGGCAAGCGCCAGAGCAATTTGCTGAATGGCAGACATGGAGTGAGGGAAACGTCTAGTCATAGGAATTTCCGGGACTATACCGAATTAAAAACCGCCCGTCATTATAAAAACGCCCAGCGGAGCAAAAAATATCGGAAAAGGCAGCCGCCCCCGTTCCATGGGAGTGCCTCTTTAAACGGCAGACAGTTCCAGCACGCCCACATGCCCGGGTTTCAGGGGATGGGGAAGCCCGCGGTCCATCAGTTCCTTCCGGTCAAAAAACCTGTCTTCCTCCTGCCCGTCCAGCAGGTCCCTGACACGCACCCGGTCCGTCTGGATGCCGCACCACCCGAAGGCATGCTGGGGAATGGAAATGCGGAGGTTGTAGAAGTTGATGTCCGGAGACAGGTTCCCGACGATGAGGACGGTGGATTTGGAATGGGCATCATGCCGAAGCATGGCGTACACCCAGTGGCCGGAGGTATCTTCCGCAGGCTCCCTGCCGAAGGTGGTGTTTTTCATGTTGGCCCAGTTCAAACCGTAAAAATCCCCGTGGTCCAGCGCAGGATGCTGCATCAGGGGAAGCAGCCGCTGATGAAACTTCCTCAGCTCCGCGGAATCTTCCGGCAGCAGGGAGGCGTCAAACCGGCCGTCCGCCACCCAGGGCTGGAGCTGGGGAAGGCAGGTGTAATCAAAAATGCTGGTGCGGCCGTCATGGCCGCTATAGCCGCCGGGGCCCTCTCCCCGTTCCCCCACTTCCTGCCCGTTGTACACCAGCACGGGACCGCGGCCGGACGCATAAACCAGCGTCATGATCGCCGGCAGGATGATGCGCCCCACCCCGCCCCAGGAGAGCGGGGAGCATACGCGCGTTTCATCATGGTTTTCCACGTAGCGGACGCCGCTGGCCATGTACTTGGGATCGCTGCGGAAAAGGCGGTCGAAGTCGTTGGCCCAGTTCTTCTCCGTATAAACATGAAGCGCCAGATGGTAGCAGGCGGAATCATAAACGGCGTTGAACCCGGACTCTAGAAGCGCAGCGCAGGGATCTCCGGGAGTGGTTTTCATGTGGTCATTGTACGCCTCCGCCATGAAAAACACGTCCGGCAGGCGCACGCGGGATCGGGAAATGGCCCATTTCCAGAAAGCCATGGGGATCATGTGGGCCATGTCGCACCTGAAGCCGCCGATGCCCAGCCCCTGCCAGAAGGAAAGGATGTCGTCCATGATGCGCCAGGTCTTGGGCACGCGCTGCTTGGGGCTGGTCCAGTCCGGCAGCAGGCGCAGGGCCGGCAAGCCGGCCAGGAAGTTATAGCCGTAGTTGAGTTTGACCGTCTCATACCAGTCATACGGGCTGGGCTCCCACGTAACGGCGTTATTGCCCGTTACGCGGCCGAATGTCGTTTCCCCCTCGAACAGGCCGTCCGGCAGGCGCAGGGGGGGGCCGTCCCCCGGACTGTTGGAGGTCAGGTAAAAGTATCCCTGCTCCGGAGAGAAAAACGTATGGTGGTCGTCCCCCTCCCCAAAATCGTCATGGCCGTCCCAGTCCGCCAGGTAGGCGCGGGAAACATGGTTGGGGATAAAATCGATCAGCGGCACCAGCCCCACGGTACGGCAGCGCTTCACCAGGGCCTTGAATTCCTCCATCCTCTTTTCCGGCACGGAAGCCAGATCCGGGTCCACGTCAAAATAATCCATCACCGCGTAAGGGCTGCCGGCCAGCCCTTTCACGATGGATTCCGGCTGGGCGTCCAGCCCGGGATAGGACGTCTGCGTGGCATGCCTCAGCACCCCGGTCAGCCAGATATGGGTACACCCCATCCGGGCTATCTCCCGCAGGGCCTTGTCTGTTACGCCGTTAAATGTGCCGCTCCCATTCGCCTCCCTGGTTCCCCAGTCCACTCCATGGGTCTCCATGTTGGAAAAATGGCGAACAAATAATTGGTAAATGACCGGGCGCATGAACTGAAAGGATGAAGTCTTGCAGACTATAATGATAACTTTTCCAGGTATTCTGCAAGTGTATTCTGGTTCACCGGGGCAATTTGCCCCAGCATCAGCAGGGCTTCCTTTCTGGTGCGGAGCGTTCCTTCCAGCTGAAGCTCCTTCAAGCAGGACAGCCATTTCCCGAAGTCAGGTCCCGGCGAAAGCCCCAGATCCACCAGATCACGCCCGGTCACCAGAGGGGGGGGCACGAGAGGGGCGTCACGGTAGGAATCCATGGCGTCCCTGACAAATTGCCAATTGTCCATCAATCCATTGGAGGAAAGGCAGTCCAGACGGTGAAGCTCCAGTTCATCCCGGAAACGGGGGGCGCTCATGAACATCCGCAGGGTGGACTTCTTCATCTGCCGCACGTTCATGAAACGCATGTGGCGCTCCACCATGGCGCACACCGTATCCACCACGGCATTAGAATACTTCAACCTTCTTAAAATATCCCGGGCGATGACGCAGCCTTCCTTGTCATGGCCGGAGAAACGGATGCGGCCCGTTTCATCCACCTGGCGGCAGGAGGGTTTCCCGATGTCATGCAGCAGCACGCCCAGGGCCAGTTCCAGAGACACGGCGGCCCCGTCCTTCCCCAGCGCATCCAGCATCATCAGCGTGTGGGTGTACACATCCCCCTCCGGATGCCACTGCGGCGGCTGCGTGCAGCCGATCATGCCGTACATTTCCGGAATGACATGCTTCATCAGCCCTGTTTCCACCAGCATTTCCACGCCTCTTTTCCTTTCGGGAGACAGTAGAATCCTGTCCAGTTCCTCACGGATGCGCTCCGGCGCAATGCGCGCCAGCAGGGGGGCGTTCCTGCAAAGGGCAGAGAAGGTTTCCGCCTCCACCTGCACTTCCCTGGTCACGGCGAAACGGACGGCGCGCATCAGACGGAGGGAATCCTCTTCAAAACGCAGATCCGGATCCCCGATGCACCTCAGCACGCCGGCCTGAATGTCCGCCACGCCGCCCACATAATCCACCACACGGCCCGGAGGAACGGAAAAAGGATCTTCAAACAGGCCGTTCATGGTAAAATCACGGCGCCGCGCGTCTTCCTCCGCGTCCGTAAAACAAACGGATTCCGGACGCCTTCCGTCCCTGTAGCAGCCATCCCTGCGGAATGTAGCCACTTCAAAGGAAAAACCGTCATGGCGGACCAGCACCACGCCGAAGGCGGCACCCACTTCCCAGGAATCCGGAAACAGGCGCAGCACTTCCTCCGGACGGGCGGACGTAGCGATGTCAATGTCCTTCACGGGATACCCCAGCAGCCGGTCCCGGACACAGCCCCCTACAAAGTATACCGTATGCCCTGCTCCGGCCAGCGCGCGCGCCACAGCCTCCGCAGCTTTTCTCAACGGAAGATTCTCCATGAGACACTCTATTCAGGCATGGGCCGCAGGGGAGGAGCGGAAAGGGTGGAAGACTTTTCCGCACCGGAAGAAACAGGGGGAGCGGCGCGCCGGGGAACGGCAGGAGCCGGAACCACCGGAACGCGCGTATCCGGGGAATTGATCCTGGCCGGCAGCGGCTCCGGCCGGGCGGCGGAAGGCGCAGCGGGAGCTTTTTCCCCGTCCGGCTTTCCATTCTTCTTCCCTTCCAGCTTGCCCATGACCGCGTACAGGTGCGCGTCAAACAGCATGTCCGGTGCACCGCGCATCAGGATTTTCCCCTTGGGGTCCAGGAGGTACACCCGCGGCGTGATCATCACGCGGTAATCCTTGAACGCTACCGCTTTTTCATCCACCAGGGAAGGAATATCCTTCTTCAAGTTCAAGAGAGCCCTTTTCACGTTCTCACTGCTTCCCGGGGCCACCGGCATCACCATCAGGCCCGGAAATTCCTTCCGGAGGGAAGCGGCCTTTTCCAGAAACTGGACGGAACGCACATCCCCCGGATCCCAGAAGACCACCAGAACGGGCTTGTCACCGGTGGGGAGCGTTACTTCTTCCCCCGTAGCAGAGGAAGGCAGAATGATCTTGGGCCCGGTCTGCCCGATGTTGAGGTTGCGTATTTCATACAGTTCCTCCTTCACCAGCTTCTGGACCGGAACGGGACCGAAATTGGAATCATAGCATTTGATGATGGCGTCTTTCAGCAGTTTTCCGCGGGCAGCCACCAGCCTGATGTCATCCTGAAGCATTCCCGTCGTTTCCTTCATCACTATGGAGAGTCCCAGGGCTGCCAGCCCCTGGTCTTCCTGGAACGGGTTGTAATCCTTGATCTGTTCCAGAATAACGCGGCAGCGCAGGTCACGGGAGTTGCTCAGCGCATACGCCGCCTTTCCGGCCCCTTGTTCCCGGAACAGGGTGTTTTCCAGGGAGTCCAGGCAAAGCACGACTACTTTTCTGGCGGTGTCCCCCTGTGGGAACGCCTGCGCTACGGCCTGCGGATGATCCAGAAACCAGACCACAGCCGGGAGAAGATAAGGTTTTTGGGTCTCGGACCGTTGAAGATCACGCCCTACCTGCCTCCACAATTCCCGCGCCACCGGAACGGCGTCCGGACGGCTTTTCATCAGGTCCGCTCTTTTTTCATCGCTTTCAGCCGTTTTGAATGCAGATTCCCAGTCGGACTGCCTCATGTGCCAGTCCGCCAGCACATTCTTCATGCCGGCCTCGTCCGCCGGAGCCCATCCAAGCAGGCTGCATGCACCGGCTATCACGCAAAACGCTCTCTTCATACGCTGCCACTATGCCCTGACACGCCCTACTCGTCAATCAAACCCCGCGGCAAAACATCAAACAATCTTCCTTTCCCTCTTCCTTCCAGCCATTTACGGTGCAACACGCATCATCCGGAGACGAACAAACCCCGGCGAATCCCTTCGCCGGGGCTGCTGTTCAACTAACTACCTATGAAGACGGTTGAGTCCTTAAGTGGATGAAGTGCTCTCTCTTTCACTGCATCCGGATCATAACCGTTATGGGTGAGACACCCTTCCGGGAAATACGTTCAAATATCTTTTCATTTGTATGACACAAAGTCCGGAACGCCTCCGCGGGGCACGAAAAAGCGGCTGCGGACATCTCCGCAACCGCTCCAATGAACTACTTGAAAATCAATAACATTACCATTGATCCAGAGGCTCTTTTCCTTCCATGATCGAACGTTCCGTATTTTTTCTGATTTTACATGCAGCAATTCCGGATTTTCGCAGCATCACGCCGCCACAAAGTTCCGTTCGTCATTAGTCAGGGCCCGCACCTGCACGGCCATGAACCTCATTTCATTCAGCATGTTCAAATAAAGCAGGGAGGAACGGGTGCGGGTCTGGTTGCGCTGGGCTCGCTTGATCTGGCGCTTGGTAGCCTTCGCCACCAGTTGAAGCAGCTGTTCCTGGGACACCATCGTATAATCAAACTGGATGTACGTTCCCGTCTGGAGCATCTTGCAGTATTCATCCAGCAGCTTGATCAGGGCCGCATGCACCTCCTTCAGGTCGTCCACCTGGTCAATGGTGAAGGGCGTATGGTTGTTGTCCACGTAAGTGAAGATGGACTCGGAGAACTGCGCCAGGCTCTGCGTGGCTTCGTTCAAATGTTCCAGGGCCTGCACAAAGTGGTACCCCATGTCCAGGGAACGGGACTGCATCTTGTACAAGATGGGAAGAATGTCGTATTTGTGATGCTCGCTGCTGGTGAGGGCCAGGCGTTCCGCGGCATCCGCCAGTTCCTTCAGAGACTTCCGGTCCCCCTGGAAGAAGTTTTCCACGGTATCATTGTAAATTTCCCGCAGCTTGAGCGTGCTGTCCACAATCTGGTGGCTGCACACGTCCAGAATGTTTTCTTCCGTGATCTGGTCAAAACGCTCCACGGAAAGCTTGTGCTCCCGCTTGCGGTGCATGACGGTGGATTTCACCAGAATGAGGATCACCAGGGCCAGAAGGCCGAAGATGGCATACACCTGCCCGTAGTGAAGCACGGTGGCCATGATGGCGGCCAGGGTGAAGGCGGCCAGGCCGGTCATGAACCAGCCGGAAATCACCGTCAGCACGCCGGTCACACGGTAAACCGCGCTTTCCCTGCCCCACGCCTTGTCCGCCAGGGAAGACCCCATGGCTACCATGAACGTTACATACGTGGTGGAAAGGGGGAGCTGCTTGCCGGTGGCCCATGCAATCAGCAGGGAGGCCACCGTCAGGTTCACCGTGGCGCGAATCAAGTCAAACGCCACCCGGTCCTTGGGATTCAGGGGCTGGGGGGCCGGATCCCACTGGTGGTTCATGCGCACCAGCATACGGGCGGGAATAAGTCTTTTCACCCCGCGCCCCAGCGCGATGGCGCTGCGCACGATGGCGCGGGCCGGGGGAACGGAGCCGAAGCGTTCAATGCCGCCTTCACCCTGGCGGGAAAGTTCCACGCCGGTGGCGATGACCGTCTTGGCCTTCTTGGAGAACCACAGCGCAAAGATCATCATGCAGCCCGCGGCAAAAAGGATGTAATGGTTCACCGGAGCGCCCTGTCCGGGCATCAGGCATTCCATGGCAGTGATGGATGATGTGGAACCGCCGGCAGCCACTACGCCGCTGGCATACTGGAAGGAGTCCAGGCCCCCCATGAACACGCCGATGAAGTTCACCAGGTCGTTCCCCGCAAAGGCCAGGGCCAGGGAGAAGGTGCCGGCCAGCACGGTCAGGCGCAGGATGTTCGTCATGAAGAGGTGCTGGAGCAGGAACATGAGCACGGAAAAGCCGCCGAAGGACGCCAGAAGGGCCATGCCCAGATTCTGGTCGATGTACTGGATGAACTGGGGATCCATCAGGGTGGACTCCTTCAAGCCCTTGAACACCGCAAAGTAGGCCACTGCGGTCATGGCAATGCCGCACCAGAAGCAGCCGAACCACTTGAACCGGGCCTGGTATTTAAACGTAAACGCCAGGCGGGAAATCCACATGACGATGGTGCCCACCGTGAAGGCGATGGCTACAGAAAGAAGAATGCCGGTGACGATCTCAAACGCCTTGTCCGTATTGATGAAGTCCCACACGGATTGCGCAAGGTGGAGCTTGGAAATCTTGAACAGGGCGGTGGCTACGGCGGAACCCAGAATGCCGAACACCAGGGAAACGGTGGTGGACGTGGGGAGACCGAACGTATTGAAGGTATCCAGGAGTATCACCTCGCTGATCATCACCCCCAGGAAGAGCAGCATCACCTCGTGATAGCTGAACATGTTCGGGTGGAAAATGCCGTTGCGGGCCACTTCCATCATGCCGCCGGAGAAGCAGGCGCCCACCAGCACGCCGATGGAAGCCACGGTCAGGATCACCCTCACGGGGGCGGCCTTGGAGCCGATGGCGGAGTTAAGGAAGTTGACGGCGTCATTCGCTACGCCGTTAATCAAGTCAAATGCCGCCAGAAGCAGCAGGGCCACGATAATAATCCAGTAAATTGAGTCCATAACTGTCTCTTGTGAATGGTGGGCGGAGGGCGTCCGCGAGCTGCACCACCGCCTCTTTACACGGAAACGGACGATTTTGCTACTGTTTTGTTACAGAAAAATCCTTTCGCCTCCTCAACGGGAACGGGGGAGGAAATCCAGCTCCGCAGGATCGGGCCAGCGGTGCCGGGGATAACGCCCCGCCAGCTCTTTTTTCATCTGCCCGTAGCCGTTCCGCCAGAAGCTTTCCAGAGAGGCCGTCACCTGCCACGGCCTCTGGCTGGGGGCCAGCACTTCCACCTTCACGGTCGCGGCCCCGCCGGCAATGCGCGGGGATTCCGCCACGCCGAACAGCCTCTGCACCGTCAGAGCGATCACCGGCGTGGAATCCTCCCCGTACCTGACTTTGGCGTGCTGTCCGTTGAGCAGCGTGATGCTTACCGGAGCGTAGTCGTCCAGCGCCTTCGCCTGCCAGCCGGAAAGCCAGTCCCGGAGCACGGGAAGAATCTCCCGTTCCTTGATGTCCTTATAGCCCACGGCCCCTTCACAGACCAGGGAGACGGCCACCAGCTTGTCTTCCCCGGAAAAGCGGGGCAGCTCCAGTTCCGGCATCCAGACGCTCAGGCCGTTCAAGCGGCGTATCCACTGCTCCACGGCATCATCCCATTTCACCAGCTTCAGGGTTCCGTCCACCACCTTCTCCGCCAGAATGGGCGCGGCCAGTTCCGGAGGGGCGTCCCCGCGGTCCCGGTCTTCCAGCACCAGGTCTCCGTACATCAGCCTCCGGCGCAACCGCACGCGGCGCAGCACGGCGTCAAAAACGGCCTCCTCTCCTCCGGAAAAACGTTCCGGCCAGACGGCGCGCAGCTCCTCCGGCTCCATGAGCGTGCAGCGGCCCACGCGGGTTTCCACCGCTTTTCCGGACAGTTCCGCCACTTCCGCAGCCACAAAATGCTCTCCGTGGAAAACCACGCTGCCCTCCGCCAGCCTGCCGCCCACGCCGCCGCCCATGCGGCACGTATTGACGGCCACGCCGTTCCGGACGCCCACATGGTCCGCAAAGCTCTCAATCATCGCCCGGACCACGGCAGGCCGCGCCGCCGTAAAATCAGGCTCCGGCACGTCCCGGAACTTTCCACGGCTGCCGATGGACAAAAGCTGACGGTACGCCATCCACACCTCCCGCGCCCCGCGGGCGGAAACGCCCCAGCGGGTGCACGTCCCGGCATCAAACCCAGCGTCCACAGCCTTTTCCACCGCGCGCCACTCCGCCTGGAAATCCGTATAATCGGAGGAATCCCGCAAGTCATCGTTCAATCCGCCCTTCATCGCCACGCCCTCCCCCTGCATCAGGGCCGCAATGGCGGCCAGCTCCACCACACATTGTTCATCCTGCCCGGCCACGATCAGGCGCGCCAGCCGGGGCGGCAGGGGAAAAGCCGTCATCCTTCTTCCCACCTCCGTCAGGCTTCCGTCCTCATTCGTAGCGCCCAGGGCGGACAGCAGGTGCACGGCCCGCTGCATCACCAGGGCATCCGGCGTATCCAGCCAGCGGAATTCCTCCGGCGCGGTGACGCCCCATGCGGCCAGGTTCAACACGGCCCCGGCCAGGTCCACCCGGAAACATTCGGGCGGGTCAAAATCCGCTTTCCGGGCCTGTTCCGCCTCGCTCCACAGCCGGAAGCAGCGGCCCGGAGCCACGCGCCCGGCACGGCCCGCGCGCTGGGCGGCGGAAGCCTTGGAAATCTTCGCCAAGTGCAGCGTATCCATGCCCCGGTACGGATCCCAGCCGGACCGGCGCACCAATCCGGAATCAACCACGGTGCGCACGCCCTCAATCGTCAGGGAGGTTTCCGCCACATTGGTGGAGACGATCACGCGGGGAACCTCCCCCTGCTCCACGGCGCTGTTCTGCTGTTCCGCGCTCAGGGCCCCGTAAAGGGGGAAAACGTCCCTGCCCTTCATCCACGGCCTGCCCGCCAGCAATTCTGCCGTTTTCCGGATTTCATACACGCCCGGCATGAAAACCAGCACGTCCCCGCAGTCTTCTTCCTTCACCGCCTCCCGCACCACGTCCGCCGCCTGCTCCCACACGGGAGGGGGGGCCACCCTGCCGCGGCCGTCGCTGACCAGCCGGGGAGCCCGGTAAACGGTTTCCACGGGATATTGCCTTCCGTGCGCCTCCAGCACCCGGCAGCAGTCCCCCATGTATTCCCGCAGGCCGGATATTTCCAGCGTGGCGGACATCACCACGACAGCCAAATCCCGGCGAGGCCCTTCCTGCAAATCCAGCACGCGCCCCAGGGACAAATCCCCGGAGAGGCTCCGTTCATGGAATTCATCAAACACCACGGCGCTCACCCCGTCCAGGGCGGGCCGTTCCGTCAGCCAGCGCTCCAGCACGCCGTCCGTCACATAGGCAATGCGGGTGCGGGAGGAAATGTGCCGTTCAAAGCGCACCACATACCCTACTTCCTTCCCCAGCTCCGCTCCGCGCAAACGGGCCACATGGCGCGCCAGCAGGCGCGCGGCCATCCGGCGGGGCTGAACGACGACGATGAGACCGCGCTCCCCCAGCCCGGCGTCATCCATCATGGGAGGAACGCCGGTGGATTTGCCGGAACCCGTAGGAGCTTTCAGCAGAATGCGCGGAGAAACGCCCTGGAGCGCATCCAGCAATGCTCCGCGGATTTCCTCAATGGGCAGGGAGGGGGAAACCATACCGGTCTTACAGGGGGAATCCATTCACGCCCGGAAGGTTCAGCCGATGAAGGCCAGGAGAAACCATAAGAACGGCACCGTAAAGGAAGGGCTGTCAATCAGATCAAAAATGCCGCCTATTCCCGGCAGCAGGGCGCCGGAATCCTTGACATCCAGGCTGCGCTTGACCAGGGAACCCGCCAGGTCCCCGTAAACGGACAGTAGGAAAATGAAGGAGATGCAGCCCACCAGCACCAGTATCTGGGGCATGGACAGGACGGACACGCCGAACATCGGGAAAATCAGTCCGATGGCCGCCGCATTCGTCAATACCCAGGACCCGAGGATTCCTTCCCACGTTTTCTTGGGGCTGATGTGGGGAATGAGCTTGCGGGAAAAAAGGCGCCCTCCCAGCAGGAACCCGCTGACATAGGCAAAAATGTCAGCCATCTTCGTCACCAGAATGACCCACAGCACGCACATGACGACGGCCGGATGAACAGAACCCTCCTTCATATAAGCCAGATGCAGGGCCAGGATGGAAAAAGCGAACAGCCAGCCGGGGTAAATAAAGGAGAGCAGCGTGGTCCCCACGGAACGGAGGGCACGGCTCCCCACCACCGGATTCTTCATCTCCCGGATGAAGGACACGATCACCAGAAGAACGGGAGCGGCAAGGGCCAGCAGAAGGGGGAAAGGAATCAGGAACGGCGTTTCCTGCGTGGGAGCGGTTTCCCGGAACTTGGTCATGCAGCACGCCAGGGACAGCACCACCGGATACGCCGCGCCGAACAAAAAGCTCAAATTCGGCTGGGAGGCCTTTCTGGAGCGCCGCAGCATGTGCCGCCATTCCCAGGCGGACAGAATACAAAAAACGCAAACCAGGCCGTAATACCCCGCTTCACTGTTCCACCACAGGGCGGCGGCCAGCAAACCCAGCAGCACCACCGTGCTGAACGAACGCTGCAGCAGGATGCCCACCTTGCTTCCGGAAGAGTTCCTGTCCTGGTTCGGTGCTCTCATCATCACGCGAAGTGTACAAAAAACCTCCATGACCTCAATCCCGAATTGATGATTCTGCATCACCGTGGCTGGGAATGCCTCAAATTGCGCCCCGGGCCAACGCCGCCATCATCAAGAAACGCATGAATATTTCCCTTGCACCGCCCCTTCCCCAGATTCCGGGACAAACGCCACATGAAACCATTGACAGGAGAAAAAACCATCCTGGTCTATTTTCATCGTGCCTTCTTCCATTCCTCTAACCAAGATCCGTGATTCACATTCTTCTTATAGTTGATAGGGTGAATTACCAGCGATCAGAGGAATGCCCTCATGAGGGCCGTAAACATCCTGAAGAAAACGTTTATTTTTCCGGAAAACGCTGACGGAAAAGAACGGCAGCAGCTTCCCGGTACTGCGTTATCCGCACCACTCCCATCCGCATGCCCCGGCTTTCCGCCCTGGTTCCCGGCGCTCTTTGCCCGAGGCCATGGGCAAGGGAAAAATAGCGTCATGTGGACATTTTATAAGATAGACAATCACATGCAAATCAGTAACACTCACATCCCAGCACCGGCTTTTCTCCGCCCGGGGAGAAAACTGCACCATTTTCCGTTATGAACATGCACTCATTCCGTTGGATTCGACTTACAGCACTCTCGGCCCTGGCCGCAGCCGCCATCACTTCCTGCGCCTCTGCGGCTACGGATTTCAACCAGGTGGGCAAGCAAATGTCCCTCCTGCTCCAGAACTTCCACTTCTCCCGCAAGGAATTCAGTGACGAACTGTCCGGTAAATTCCTGGAAACTTACCTGCGCAAGGTGGATCCCAACAAGATTTTCTTCACCCAGCAGGATGTGGACGCCCTCAAGAAGAAATACGGCAAGGAACTGGACGACTACCTGATGTCCGGCCAGATGATGGACGCGGCCCAGGCCATGCACGCCCTGTACCGCCAGCGCGCCATGCAGCGCATCGCCTATGCCCGGGACCTGCTGAAGAAGGGCGGCTTTACTTTTGACAAGGACAGGTCCATTGAACGCTCCCGCCGCAAAACCGCCACATGGCCTAAGGATGAGGAGGAAATGCAGCAGGTCTGGAAAGACATGGTGGAGGAACAGCTCCTGTCTGAAATCCTGCGCCGTGAAACCGTGGCGCGCCTGGCGAAGGAACAGAACAAGCCCGATCCCCTGGCTAATGAAAAGCCTGCGGAGGAAAAACTGCTCATGCGCTATGAACGCATCCAGCGCAACATTCAGGAAACGGACCTTGAAGACGTGGCGGAAACCCTGCTCAGCGCCGTAGCCCTGACCTATGACCCCCATACGGACTACATGGGCGCCCGCCAGGTGGACCGGTTCAAGATTTCCATGGGCACGGAACTCACCGGCATCGGCGCTTTGCTGGGCAGTGAGGACGACGGCTCCACCAAGATCACCGGCATCGTCGTGGGCGGTCCGGCGGACAAATCCGGAGAGCTCAAGCTGAACGACCGCATCGTAGCCATTGACTCCAATAACTCCGGAGAAATGGTGGACATCCTGTTCCTGAAGCTGGACAAGGTGGTGGACATGATCCGCGGAGCTGAAAATACCCAGATGCGCCTGAAGGTGGAACCGGCGGACGCGCCCGGACAGGCCAAGATCGTCACGCTGACCCGGTCCAAGGTGCCGTTGAAGGATGAGCTGGCCAAAGGAGAAATCATTGAGCTCACCGGAGCGCCGGAAGGGCAGAACCGCATCGGCATCCTGAGCCTTCCCTCCTTCTATGCGGACATGGAAGGCGGCGACCGCCGCTGCGCCAAGGACGTTAAAAGAATCCTGGAACGGATGAACAGGGAAAAGGTGGACGGCCTGGTCATTGACCTCCGCAACAACGGCGGCGGCTCCCTGGAGGAAGTGCGCCTGATGACGGGCTTCTTTACCGGAAACGGCCCCGTGGTGCAGATTAAGGACACCCGCGGCAACGTGGACATCAAATCCGCCCACAACCGCCAGAAGCTCTTCAACGGACCCATTGTAGTGCTCATCAACAAGCTCAGCGCCTCCGCCTCTGAAATTCTGGCCGCGGCCCTCCAGGACTATGGCCGCGCCGTGATTGTGGGCGACAGCTCCACCTTCGGGAAGGGTTCCGTGCAACAGCCGGTGGACATCGGCCAGTACCTGCCCTTCTTTGCGGCCCGTGACCGCGCCGGCCTGCTGAAAGTCACTACCCAGAAGTTCTACCGCGTGGCGGGCGGCTCCACCCAGCTGAAAGGGGTGGAGAGCGACATCCAACTGCCCACGGCTACGGCCGCGTTTGAACTGGGGGAAGAAATCCTGGACTACGCGATGCCCTATGACCAGATCTCTCCCTGCACCAATTACAAGAAGGACTCTTCCATCGCGGCCATGCTGCCCGCATTGAAGGAAGCCAGCGCCAAACGCGTGGAAAAAGACCGCGACCTTCAGCTGGCCAAGGAAGACATCGCCATGATGAAGCAGCGCATCAAGGAAAACAAGCTCTCCCTGAACAAGAAGGCCCGTGAACAGGAAAACTCCACCCTGGAAGAACGCCGCAAATCCATCAACAAGGAACGCAAGGGCCGCTTCGCGGAAATGGCCAAGGAAGACTCCACCAAGTATAAGATTTACCGCCTGACGCTGGACGACGTCAACGCCAAGGAACTCCCCCTGGCGGACCCGGACAAGGATAATGAACAATTCATGCACCTGGCGGAAGATCCCACGGCGGAACTGGATGATTCCCCGGAATATCCCTCCGGCCTGGATCCCGAACTCCGGGAAGGAATCAACATTGTCCAGGATATGCTGAAGCTGGAATCCTCCGGAAGATAAAGGCTCCTTTCCCATTCTCCACCATGCGCCCCGGTCTCCTTCAGGAACCGGGGCGCTTTTTTTCCCGGCGGAAAACGGGGCGCAGCGCCTCCCGGAACGCTCCGGCATGAATCCGGGACTTGCCAGCCGCAGGGAAATAAGGCAGTATCCTTGCCCGTCAGCAATGAGCAACATCATGAATACGACATATAAAATTGCCATCGGCGCGGACCACGCCGGAGTCGACCTCAAGGAAACCGTCATAGAACTCCTCAAGGCATGGGGCCATGAAGTGACCGACATGGGTACCATGACCAAGAATTCCTGCGATTATTCCGACTACGCCAATGCGGTTGCAAGCAGCATTGCTGACGGCACCAATGACCGCGGCATCCTGATCTGCCGGTCCGGCATCGGCATGAGCATTGCCGCCAACCGCTGGGTGGGCGTGCGCGCCGCCCTCTGCCGCACGGCTCCCGCCGCGGCTCTTTCCCGCCAGCACAATAATTCCAACCTGCTCTGCCTGGCCTCCGCCTACGTGGACAATGAAAGCGTGGAAGACGTTCTGGACGCTTGGCTGCACGCAGACTTTGAAGGCGGCCGCCATGAACGCCGCGTCGTCAAATCCTCCGGAAGCCCCCTGCAATGGAGCGATCCGGAACTGGCCTCCTTCATTGAAGAGGAAGGCCGCCGGCAGAGCAACAACATTGAACTGATCGCCTCTGAAAACTTCGCCTCCCCCTCCGTCCGGGAAGCCCAGGGCTCCCTGCTGACCAACAAATATGCGGAAGGCTACCCCGGCAAGCGCTGGTACGGCGGCTGCGAGGTGGTGGACAAGGTGGAACAGCTTGCCATTGACCGCGTGCTGAACCTCTTTGGCGGCGACCATGCCAACGTGCAGCCCCACTCCGGTTCCCAGGCCAACATGGCCGTTTATTTTTCCGTGCTGAAGCCCGGGGATACCATCCTGACGATGGACCTTTCCCACGGCGGCCACCTTACCCACGGCCACCGCGCAAACTTCTCCGGCAAGCTGTACAACGTCGTTCACTACGGCGTATCCCAGGAAACGGAAGCCATTGACTATGACGCCCTGGAAAAACTGGCCCTGGAAGTGAAGCCCCAAATGATCACGGCCGGCGCCAGCGCCTACTCCCGCACGATCGACTTTGAACGCATGGGCCAGATCGCCAAGGCCTGCGGCGCCTACCTGTTCGTGGACATGGCCCACATTGCCGGCCTCGTGGCCGGGGGACAGCACCCGAACCCGGTTCCCTATGCGGACTTCGTCTCCTCCACCACGCACAAGTCCCTGCGCGGCCCGCGCGGCGGTTTCGTCATCTGCAAGGAGGAATATGCCAAGAAGCTGGATGCGGCCGTATTCCCCGGCATGCAGGGAGGCCCCCTCATGCACGTGATCGCCGCCAAGGCGGCCTGCTTTGGAGAAGCGCTGAAGCCCGAATTCAAGGACTATGCCGCCCAGGTGGTGAAAAACGCCAAGGCCATGGCGGCCAAAATGACGGAACTCGGCTTCCGGGTCGTCTCCAACGGCACGGACAACCACGTGTTCATGGTGGACCTCCGCAACAAGGGAATCAACGGCGCGGACGCCCAGGAAGCCCTGGACCGCGTGGGCATCACCGTAAACAAAAATGCCATCCCGTTTGACACCGGTTCCCCCATGAAGCCCTCCGGCATCCGCATCGGCACGCCCGCCGTGACCACCCGCGGCATGAAGGAAAAAGACGTAGAGCAGGTGGCTGAATTCATCGCCCGCGCCCTGGCCCTGTACGTGGGCGACCAGGTCTGCCCGAACCCGGACGGTTTTGCCCAGCTCAAGGAGGAAGTCTCCGCCTTCAACCGCAACTTCCGCCTTCCTCACTAATCAAATTGCCTTTTCACGTTCAAGCCGTCCCATTGCCAGCAATGGGACGGCTTGCGCTCTTGATGGGAAGCATGAGAACTGCCGGGAAGCACTTCAAGGCATTCCTTCCGGCATCCCACTTCCTCCGGCCCCCTAGCGGGGATCTGCCGGAATGATTCCTCCCCCTGCCGCCATATAACAGGCGGCTGCATCGGCAATGCCATGGCCGTTGGAAAGAGGCGCATTCTGCCTGGGAATGCGGTACCGGCCTCCCACCAATCCTCCGCCATACGTGCTGACCGGATCACAATAAGTGGTTATATGGTCCAATACGCCGGCAGCGGCGGTCAAATGGGCTGTACCCAGCGCCTGCAGGGAAGCGTTGGACAATCCCGCGGCATTGACCGCAACGCCGCTGACCGGGAGAGGAAACGGCACATTGGCCGCCACTCCGAATTGGGCCATGCCGCCGCCCAGGGAATGCCCGGTAGCCCGCACGGATACTATTCCCGGAACATGATTCAACAAATGGCGAATCAATCCCGCCGCCCGGATGTAGCAAATGTCACAGGAATACAACTGGAAAAAATCCGTCAGTACATTGGGAACAAAAACATTCCCATGCCCCATATCCGTTCCGCGAAACGCCACATACACGTTGCAATCACCGTTCTCGTCAACCTCCTGCTTGATGTAGGCATTAAACCCATGGCGCACATGAACATGTCCGCTGGCGGGATCGTAACCGGTTGCTCCGCCAAAAGGAGAGAAAGCAGGATTCAGGGAGGCCAATGGAACCCCTGGCAGAAGGGCCGCGTCAGGATGCGGCGCCATTCCCATCAGATACCCTCCGCCTCCCGGATTAAGGTAGGCATACCGGGAAAAAGTGATCCAAGTGGGAATGGAGGCAGGATAATGCGTATTGTTCCTGTAATGAATGTGGCAACTTATCCTGGCCGTCACAATGCCGGCCAATATTTGAACTAAAGCGGAATGCAGGGTCAGGGGCAGCCCCAAAAGCCTTTCCATGATATAATTATAATGAGGAAGCGCCGCATGGCCTTCCTGAACAAGAAAGGCATCCAGTCTGCGTCCCCCGTCCCGGTGGGAAAAATACCTGGTAGCAATAAAGTCAAACAGGTGTCTGAGATGAAGTAATGGAGTCATGGTATTTATCGGACTGAATTTTGAATATAGTTCAGCACATCACGTTCTTCCTCCGTGAGCACGCCGCTGAGTTTCTCTTTTCTGGACAAGATCTCCCGTGAAAACAGGAGGGCGTCCTGATACAGGGATGCGATCTGGTCCTGTTCCAGCCGGTCCAGAACTTCAAACCCCTTCAATTTGCGCAGCTGGGTTTCCACCCACTCCCGGATTTTCCGTTCGTCAGGTTCGGACACGGAGTCCGTGAATTTTTCCCATTCCTTCAGCCAGGTGTTCGGGATTTCCACTTCAGCCAGAGCCTGGAGCACTTGCTGCTCCAGATCATCCAGCTTGCCTTCCAGCCGTTCCATTTTATCCAGGAACCGCTGTTCATCCGATTCCGGAAAACGGAAGGATGAATCATTGTTTTTCTCGTCGGACATGATGTTTCAACATGGGTTGCGGTCTGCCGCCGCATCCGGAAGAGATGCGTCCAACGGCAAACGCTGCATGAATACCCTGGCCCCATGCCATCAGAAAGAAAACAGGGGCTTTCCCAACAGGGGGAACCATCATGCACAACAGCCATGCGCGCCTTTCAGCGGCATGGAGAAACCCGGCATGAACAAATGCCGTTTGCACGGTCACCCGTGCGACCGCAGCCTCCGGCTATTTCCCTTCCCCGGCCAAACGACTTTCCATGGAGAGCAAGGTATATTTGGCCGCAATCCACGCTTCACGAGCCTTGAGAACCATCATTTGATCGCCCACACTGGAAGCGAGAGCCTTTTCCGCATCCCGGGAGGCCTGCTCCAGAAACTTGACCAGTTCCTTCTGAACGGCAACGCCTTCTTTCAGGGATTCAGCGTTATCACGGCGGAATTCCAGCAGTTTCAACTTGGCTTGAGTCGCTTCCTCCCAGGGAACAATACCGGATTTGTACTGTTGCTGCGCCAGTTCAGCCATGCTGGTTAAAAGCTGCTCCCTTTCCTTGAGAAGGGATTTCAGCGTTTCCTGCGCCGGAGAGATGGAAGAAAGGAAGGCAAGACAGAGAATACAAAGGGTAGTTTTCATTAATCCTCCTTTTACCCTTCCCGGCAGCCTCGTCAAGATGGAAATTGACGTATAAGCCTGAAAAAAGAAAAAATTACGGCAAAGAAAATTGTTGCGGAAGAGAGTAGGCGGCAGGAGGAAGTCCTCCTGCCGGAAAACCGATCCCTTCCCCCGTCCTGCCCCTCCCTTCCGGGCCTTGGTCATACACCCCCGTCTTTCCGAACCGGGGCGGACCATTCCTTGCCGCTTACATCCGTCAGCACCACGGAAACCGGGCCTTCCGGAATCACGGGCAGAGCCGCAGGAAGCGTCACGCCGGCTTTGGCCCCCAGCGGAACGACCAGCCCGAAGGCTCCCGGCTTGATCCGCGCCAGATAATCGTTCTCAATGGCGGATGGAGGGAGGGAGGAAAGCTCGTCCGCTTCCATCTTCCACAGGGTGTTTCCCTGGCCGTCCGTCAGCCGGATGCGGACGAGAAAAGAGCCGTAGGTATCCACGCCTTCCGTGCGGAATACGTTGAAGCGCAGTTCCTGCCCGGACAGGGAAGCCCCGCTGACTTCCAGCAGGGGGTTCACGGATTTGTTGTGAAGCGGCCCCCAGACGCCGCCATGAAAGAACTGGTTGGTCCCCAGCGTGACCAGCATCATGAATACGGCTCCCCAGATGGAAATCCGGGCCATCTTCCGGTAGCCCAGCGGCAGCGGACCGGACGCCACCCAGGCAAACAGGGAGGAACGGCGCTCACAGCAGGAAAGCCGCACCAGCTTGCTGTCCAGGGAGCAGGAGCCTCCCCCCGTCAGGAAAAGAAGAAGCCCCGCGCACATGCCCAGAATACCTATCTGCCATTCATCCAGGCAGGTGGTGCCCAGCCAGCCGGAACCCAGCAGAATCCCCAGCGCCAGGAAAAAAACGCCCACGCTCACCAGGCGCGTCAGCAGCCCCAGCATGAGCATCAACCCGACCAGGCATTCAATGACGGTAAAGACCACCATGAACCACCAGAGTTCGGACGGGTGCGTCACCAGATACTCAATGGCCGGCTTGATTCCCAGCGCATTGGGCAGGAAATGGTTGAATTTGACGCCGATGTACCCCGGATCATCCGGAATCAGCTTGTTTTCCAGCACCAGGCGGCGCCAGAAGGCGGAGAAATACGTCCAGCCCACTACCAGGCGGAGGGGGAGCGCTATCACAGCCGCCCAACGGAAGGCGTCCGGCTGCAACACGGAATGATGGGAAGGTTCCTCTTTCATCTGGTCCAATTCTTTAAGGTTCCGCTATCCTATTCGCGCGATGCAAAAAATCAAAGGATAAAATACCCGGCTTTAACCCGTCCTTGTCATCCGATGCGCTACCGCGCAGCCATGCCGTCCCATACCGGGAAATAATAATGCAGGGTGGGGGCCGGTTCATTCAGCAGGCGGTAATGCCACCATTCCGGAGAGTAGTTGGCAAACCCCTGTTTTTCAAAAGCCTTCTTCAGAATCATCCGGTTCCGGTGCTGGGCGGGGGTCACCAGCGTGGAGTCCGTGGCGGAGCTGGGGTCCAGCAGGTCATGGTGGCCGCCCATGTCCACGGGCTTTCCGGTGTTGGCATGCAGCAGGGAGACGTCCACGGCCACGCCGCGGGAATGTTCCGAAAAATCGCGCACATAGTGGTCTCCAAAGACCTTGGCCTTGTCAATGTTCGGATAATACCGGGCCTTCATCTTCTGGTCGGCGGCATCAGCGCCCCATTGGCAGATGTCCAGCACGGCGGTGTGCGGACGGTAGGCGTCATAAATCTCCAGCAGGTAGCCCTGCCTGTACAGGTCTTCGGAAACTTTTTTCAGGGCGTTCGCCGCCGGAGTGCGCAGGATGGCCCTTTTGCCATGGTAGCCGTCCAGCGGCCGCCCCACAAAGTTGTCATACCCGGCATACTTCAGATTGGTCTTCACCAGCGGGGCCACCTGGTCCACATAGACAAAGCCCGGCTGCATCACGGGCTGGAGAGGCTGGTTGAACGACGGCTTGAATTCGCCGCTGCCGGAACAGGAAGCCAGTAAAACAAGAATGCCGCATGCCGCGGCCACGCAGGTCTTCATGACCATGGAGCGTAGCATGGCATGCGGCGCAAATCCGGTCAGGATTCCGTCATTTCCAGGAATCCCTTGATCTTGCTGATGCGCGTGGGGTGGCGCAGCTTCCGGAGGGCCTTGGCCTCAATCTGGCGGATGCGTTCGCGGGTGACGCTGAACTGGCGGCCCACTTCCTCCAGGGTGCGGGGGCTGCCGTCCCGGAGGCCGAAGCGCTGTTCAATGACCTCGCGCTCACGGTCCGTGAGGGTGTCCAGCACGTCCTTGATTTTTTCTTTCAGGAAGGAGAAGGAGGCTTCTTCCATGGGATTTTCCGCCGCCTTGTCTTCAATGAAGTCACCGAAGGAGGTATCATCGGAATCCCCCACGGGAGCCTGCAGGGAAATGGGCTGCTGGGCCATCTTCAGCACGGAACGCACGCGTTCCACGGGCAGGTGGATTTCCTCCGCGATTTCTTCCGGCGTGGGTTCGCGGCCGTATTCCTGCACCAGCTGCTTCTGAACGCGCATCAATTTATTGATGGTTTCAATCATGTGCACGGGAATGCGGATGGTGCGGGCCTGGTCCGCAATGGAACGGGTAATGGCCTGGCGGATCCACCAGGTGGCGTACGTAGAGAACTTGTAGCCGCGGCGGTATTCGAATTTTTCCACCGCCTTCATCAGGCCCATGTTGCCCTCCTGAATCAGGTCCAGGAAGGAAAGGCCGCGGTTGGTGTATTTCTTCGCAATGGAGATGACCAGTCGAAGGTTGGCTTCCACCATTTCATCCTTGGCCCTGCGGGCTTCGCGGAGCCACTTCCGGAGTTCCTGGTAGGCCTCTCCCATTTCATCCGCGGTCATCCACATGCGCAGTTCCAGTTCCGCAAGGTGTTCCTTGAGCTCCTTGTTTTCCGGGTTCTGGGCAATCTTTTTCTGCATGCGGAGCACGCGGTCGCGGGCTTCGTCAATCATGGAGCAGAAATCCTCAATCACCTTGTGCTTGAAATACAGGCGGCCGAAGAGCTTCACCAGGACGCCGGTAATCTTGTCGAATTCGGCCTGGCGGGCTTTCACGGATTTGGCAACCTCCTTGCTGCGGTACAGCTTGCGGAAGGCGGCGGAGGCGTCCTGATGGGTCTGCTGGATCTGGGCGCAAAGCTGGGCCAGCCCCTTCATGTAGCGTTCGCGGGAGTCGATCTTCTTGTCAAGAATGACGCGGTCAAAACGTTCCTCGTTGTCAAGCAGGCGGTAGGCCACGTCCAGATAGGCATTCGCAATGAAGCCGAACCGGTGCACGCAGCGCTGGACGTTCTGTTCCGCATCCTCAATCCTCTTGGAAATGGCTACTTCCTCTTCACGGGTAAGGAGGGACACCTGGCCCATCTGCTTGAGGTACATGCGGACGGGATCGTCCAGAATGTCCATCTTGGCTTCCAGCTTTTCCTCTTCGTCCTCTTCCTCCGTGTTGATGCGGGTGCGGTCCGTGTAGCTGTCCACGTCGGACGCGTCAATGATGTCAAACGCCATGCTGCGCAGTCGGTCCATGATGGCCTCGTAATCCTGCTGGTCAACGATGTCGTTGGGAAGGGAGTCATTAATGTCGTCAAAGGTCAGGTAGCCCTGCTCCTTGGCCAGCTTGATCAGTTCACGGATTTTCTCCTGGATTTCCGGGGCGTCAATCGGATTCGTGATTTTACGGCTGGCGGCCTTTTTGCGTTCCTCTTCCAGAATTTCACTCAACTTCTTGGGAGTTTCCCCCTTGGAGGAAGATTTCGCGGCCTTCTTCTCGGCGGGCTTTTTCTCCACCGGCCTGGCAGGGGCCTTTTTGTCCGCGGCGGGCGCGGGAGCTTTTTTGGGAGCAGCGGCAGACTTCTTGGACGGGGCCGCCGCCTTTTTGGGGGCGGGAGCCGGAGATGCCTTTTTCACCGGGGCCTTCTTTTCCGCAGCGGGTTTGGCGGGCGCAGGTTTTTTGGCCGCCGGAGCGGCAGCCTTGGCGGGGGCTTTCTTGGCAGGAGCCGCCTTGGGGGCGGAAGCGGTTTTGGAATTTTTTGCAGCAGGTTTGGCCGCTACTTTTTCCTTGGATTCAGAAGCTTTCTTGCTGGAGGGAGTCTTCTTGGGAGAAGAGGAGGATGGGTCACCGGATTTGGACATATCTTGAAAAGAACAGGGCGCAATTCACCATTATATCAATACCCGGAGGTATCGAGGCACTACATTGTACCCAGTAAACGTTTCAAGTCAACACTAAGTTTCGATAATTCAAGCCTTCTGGCGGCATCCGTGGAGGGGTCCGCAAGTTCTGCCATCAGGGAGGCGATGTGCCTCTCCAGAGCGGCCTTCGCAATGCCGGAGCAGGCTTCCTGAACGCTCCTGTCCACGTCCGGAATGGGTACCGGGTCCAGATTCAGCAAGTCCAGGGCGTCCCGTTCCGGCTGGGGCAGGGACGCCAGAAAGGCCTGGATGGCCGCAGGACTGTCCGGGGAAGGCAGCCGGGCCAGGATTTTTTTCAGAATTCCGCCCCCTTGCAGCATCCGCATCGGTTCCAGCAACTCCTCAATGCGGTCCGCAATAAGTCCTTGCGCACGGGCGTTCTGGAGGGATAATTCACAGAGTACGGCTACTGCGCGGTCCATCTTCACGGGAGGAAGCGCCTGGGCGTCCTCCATCTCCATGGCGGCCGTGCGGTCCGCGGACTGGGCCTGCTCCTTCCCCTTGCGGCGGCCGGCCGTTCTCACGGCGCTCCGCAGGCCATTCACGGTCGTGCGCATCCTGGTGGCGACATCCGCCGTAGCCAGGTCACGGGCCACGGGATCGCTCATGCAGGCCAGCAGGGCCGTCATCTCACGGGCAAACGCGGCGCTGGCGGCGGCGTCATTCAGCAGGCCGCGTTCCTTGGCGCGTTCAATGCGGACTTCAAAGAAAGGGCGGGCCTGATCCACCATCTCCGAGAACGCTTCCCTCCCCTCCCTCTTCATGAAGGAGTCCGGATCGTCCCCCGCAGGAAGGTTCACCAGGTAAACATCCTTGCCGAAAGGAGCCAGCTCCCGGAAGGCGCGGTCCGCCGCCGCCATGCCCGCCTTGTCCGCGTCAAAACACAGCACAATCCGGGAAGCGTAGCGTGACAGAATCCTGGCGTGTTCCGGCGTGAACGCCGTTCCCAGCGGAGCCACGGCAAAGGAAAGCCCCGCTTCATGGCAGGCGATGACGTCAATCTGCCCTTCGCACAACAGCGCCTTTCCGCTCTTCCCCATGGGGCCGCGCGCTCTGTCCAGCGCAAACACCACGTCCCCCTTCTTGAAAATGGACGTTTCCGGAGAATTGACGTACTTGCCCACGTTTTCCTGGGGCCGCAGAATGCGGCCGGAAAACGCCACGCATTCCCCGTACACGTTGTTGATGGGGAACATCAGCCTGTCCCGGAACCGGGCGTACAAATCGCCGCGCTCCCCGCGGTTGGCCAGGCCGGAATCAATCAAAACCTGGTCCGGAAGGCCCTCCGCACGCGCCCAGGCCAGGAACTCCCGTGAGGATTCCGGAGCCCAGCCTACCTGCCAGCGCTTGGCCATGGCCGCCCCGTAGCCGCGGGAATTCAGGTAGGCCCTGGCCTCCGCCGCTTTCGGGGAGCGGAGAAGAAGCCGGTGAAAAAAATCTGCCGCCTTCTTGTGGGCCACCAGCAAAGCCGTGCGCGCCTTGCGCCGCTTTTCCTCCGCAGCGTCATACACCTCCTCCACAATGGAGATCCCCGCTTTTTCCGCCAGCCTCCGGACGGTATCCGCAAAGCCCAGGTTCTCCATCTTCATTACGAAGGTGATGGCGGACCCCCCTTCCCCGCAACCGAAGCATTTAAAGTTCTGCCGGCTCTGGTCCACGATGAAGGAAGGCGTTTTTTCATTGTGGAACGGACAGCACGCCTTCCACCGGGACCCGGCCCTTTTCAGGGAAAGATAGGATCCCACCACATCCACAATGTCAGTGGCTTCCAGAACGCGCCGGATGCTGTCTTCATCAATCCTTCCCATAAGGCGCAGCCACTCTATCACAGCGCCGGCGGATGCTCAAGAAGACAGAATCGGATGCGGAGCCGTCGCCCCGGAATCACGGAAAACATTTCTTCCGCAGCCGCTCCCATGAATGAAGACGCCATTCCCTGCCCCGTCCGCGGCGGGAAAAACTCTCCACGCTAAACATTGAACCGGGAAATACCCCGGGGCAAATCAAACCGCACGCGCCGTTTCCGGACCTTCCTTTTCAGGGAAGGAAGCGGACAAAGGAAAAACGCCAGCATGGATAGGAAAAGTTTGATCCTTTTTTTCAAAGTAAGGAATTTCCTGTTATAGCGAGCATGGATTTCCCGGCGGAAGGGCGAACGGTTGGCCTCCCTCCACCATAAAGACACATAAGGGCTGTCATAGCCATCCCACGGTTTTCTGGAAGAACGGGCGAAGTGAATCACCCGGGGCGGTTCTCCGCCGGAAAACGGCCCAGCCTCCATGCCCGGCAGAAATTCTTCCTTCCCATACATATGGAGGGTCAGGTTCCATGAATCGTCAAGGCGCACCCACCTGTTCTTGAATGCCATGTTGAGAACGTCCTGGTCATGCCACATGCGGCCGGGAAGTTTGGACAGCTCAATCATGGCCGACTCCAGCTGTTCCTTTCTGCACAGGCCAAGATTCATGAGCAACACTCCCGAATTGAAAAAATGGTCCGCGGAAAGTCCCAATCCGGGAAGCATCTCCCTGGCCCGGTCCAGCCATTCCCCGCCGATCATGCCGACTGCCCGGTCCGGAACGGCTGCCGCCAGACTGTCGCCCAGTTCCGTATCGTAAAGTTCGGCAATATCATGGCAGACAAGAACGTCGCAGTCGCAGTAAACGATTCTGTCCAGACGTGGAAACAGCGTAGCAAGCAGAAGCCTGTAATACGCGGCGAGCGGCAGGCGGGATAAAACACTGTTCCTGAGCTGGCTTAAATGGGCGGAAACGGAAAACAGACGAACGGACACACGGCTCCGGCCCCCGGCCAGTCCTGTCAGGAGGGTCTGGTATTCCTCAGACAATCCGTCCGCAAGAATGAAGATCTCATAATTCCGGTCGGGGGAGGCGTGCCGTATCAGGGAACTGACGGCTACGCCGCAATAAGGCGCATACTCATCATCCGTGGAAAATACCACGTGCACCGCTTCCTTGGAGGACTGTTCCATATCATTCAACCTTTCTACTGCTTTCATCACGGCGGACCGTTTTCTGTTTGCAACAATTTCCGGGGGCGGCATCCGCTTCATGTCCAGGCCTGGTCTCCCACGGAAAACAAAGGCAAGATGCCGAATAACAGAATTTTCCTTTTATTCCGTGAACGGCGGATTTTTAGGATGGGAAGGAAACCCAGCAGCTTCACCCACCGGATGCTTTTGACGCTTCTGTAATTCTCCCCATGAAGAAAGAAGGAATTCACCACCTGGATATATTCCTGCTGAAGCAGGTCCGGCCTGACTGAAGAAATCCCCTTATCATCAAAAACGGAAATCAGCAGGTTCAGGTTCCTGAACCTGCATTTGTTGAACGCAAAGACAATCCATTGCTTCCAGTCACTGACAATGCGCAGTTTTTCATCGTAAAATCCATAGTCCGTGAACAGGCGTCTCCTGATAAAAGCCGCCTGGTGCGGTATACTCTCCCCGATGAACACGAGGGGAGAAGACACGTTCCGCGGGGGCCTGTTGATTTTATCCAGACTATTGGCCAATAGAACGTTACCGCACAGAATATCTTCCTGATAATTCTGTTTTTCAAAAACTTCCGACAGGACTTCCGGATGGTGGAAATAATCCCCTCCGTTCAGAAAAATGACGAATTCCCCCTGTGCCAGCCGGATCCCCTTGTTCATGGCCTCGTAAATGCCTCCATCCGGTTCGGAAACGAGCCGCGTCACGGGATACCGGGACAGGACATCCAGCGTGCCATCGGTAGAGGCTCCGTCAATCACGATCCATTCAAAATCCATCCAGGTTTGGGAGACGATGCTTTTACATGTTTTTTCAATGCCATGCCGTTCATTCAGGCATACGGTAATAATGGATAAGCGTTTCATGTTATCTTTATTGGTCAAATTGAAAAAATCCGCGGCCTCCGTAACAGGAAAGAAGCCGCCATGGGAGTCAATGAATGCACAGCCTTCTTTTCATCCATGTCCGCATGCGCCATTTCCCCCATGATAACCGCCAGGAGCACGCCCTGTGCATCAGCCATTGACGCATCGTCCTTCCCTGTTTTCCATTCCGGACCATGCAGGAGCGGACGCAGTCTTCATCTATGGTGCTGTGCTTGTTCTCAGGATCAAGAGTATAGACCAGGCTGGGAAATACGCCACAGACGGGAATCCTGCGGCGGATGACAAGTTCACCCCACCAGGTGTCATACGCCTTCCAATAATAATCAAAACCTTCAAGTACACGGAGAGCCCCTTCCCTTGTATAAAGGTTGCCAACGGCCACGCAGGTCACTTTTCTGGGGAATACCAATTGAACGGGGGCATCCGGCATCAGAGGGGTCAGGGAAGACAGACGGCCATGCTCATTGAACAGCTTGATGCATTCCCATCCAGAAGTATGCCGGGTCAGCCATGCGATTCCCTCATTGAAAAGGGGATGCAGGGCCATATCGTCTTCAAGGATGATGCCGTAATCCGCGCCGGATCTCAAAAATACCTCCAGGGCCTTGCAATGGCTCAGGATGCAGGCGTGTTCATTGGGCAGCAAGTCTGAGGTAAATTCGGCATGGCGCCGTTTTTGGTCATATCTCCACAGGTCCTTGTCCGTCAAATCTCCGCCATCTATGGCGGGAACAAGTTGAATGGGGATTCCGAAACGTTCCGCCTGCCGTAAAAGGGAGGAAAGGCGGTGCTCCGCGCGCTCCAGATGAACGGCCAAATATAACAAAGAGGGCTGGGATACTGCCATGGTGATGGGAATTTTCCGGTTGAGTCCTTCCTGTGCCTGGAATGACGGAACATGATTCCGGATAGCGGGAATCTTCCGGGACTCCCCATATTCCCGTACCCGCATTCCTTCAGGCGCCGGAATAATCAACAAGCTCCTCCGTCCGTGACTCGTGATGCCCTATTAATACCGGATTAGTTATCCGTTCAAAAACAGGCAAACTTCTGATTTCCGAAACATCCATTTCTGAGAATTTTTCTCAAAAAACTTCGGTAACAAACTATTTCCCATCATTGAAAAATTCTCATAATATATTCATATTTAACATTTACATCATTATTTATTTTTGTCTTGATGCCGGATAACTAATCCGAAGGTACTAACCCCCCAACAAATTTACCATGAGAAGAAAACACACCCAGACCACGGAACGGACCGCCCTCCAACTCATCAGGCAATACGGCATTTCCATCATGGAGGCCGCGGAGCTCATCCAGCAAATGTTTGCGGCGCTTCCCGGCCGCGGCCCCAGACTGGCCAGAGCCAGAAAATGCATGGAACTGGGAAGGCAGGAAATGGTACGGAGGGAAAAAACGGTTCCTTTTCGTGAAGCGGTGCGGGAAACGCTTCTGGCAAAAAAACACCGCCGCCACCGCACTGTATCGGAAATCAGATATATCTGTGACAGGCTGATGCGAAAGTGCCCCGGCCTTTCCGGACACCCCGTGCGCTCCATGCGTCCGGAAGAATGCCGCGCCTGGATCCACTGCGCCTTTTCCACCCCCCGCCAGCGCTACAAGGCCAGGCTGATTTTAAGCGGAGTTTTTTCCATAGCCCGGAAAAGGGGATGGTGCCAGCGCAATCCGACAGCCGGCAACGCGATTGATATTCCTCCCCCCGCGGAACAAACCATCAGGGTGCTCTCCATACCGGAAATAGAAAAATTGAAACATACAGTCAGGAATCTGCACCATGGAGAATGCCGGGCGGCCTTCGGCCTGATGCTGTATGCCGGCATCCGCCCGGCGGAAGTGGAGAGGCTGACCTGGGGCATGGTGGACCTGGAGGAAAACGTCGTCAGCCTTCCCGCGCGACACAGCAAGACGGGAGGAGGCAGGCAGGTGAGCATCCGGCCCGTGCTGAGAAAATGGCTGATGGAAGCCATGCCGGGGAAGAATGCCCCCATCTGTCCGGAAAACTGGAACCGGAAATGGAAGGAAATCAGGGAAAAAGCGGGCTGGGGCCGGAATGGGATTCCCTGGATTCAGGACGTGCTGAGGCACTGCTACGCCAGCTATCATGCCAAAAGGTTCCGCAACTATCCTGAATTGCAGTATGAAATGGGCCACTCCTGCCTGTCCCTGCTGAAAACGCGTTATTTGAATATGGAAGGCATCACCTCCAAGGATGCAGCCCTCTTCTGGTCTGAAGCCGTTTAAGGCGGTCTCCACTGGGGCTGCCCCCAGGAAACATACTTCTCCATTGAGCGTGCAGGCGGAACATGTTAGCCTTCCGGCATGAAGCACATCCACCTTCTGTTGCTGGCTCTGCTGGCCCTGTTTGCCGGGTCCCCGTTCCGGGCGGCCGCGGAGGAAACCTTCCGTGGCCAGGTAGTCGTCATCCCCGTGGGGGAGGATTCCCTGACCAGCAAGCAGAGCTTCGGTTTCATGAACCGCATCCTGAAGCGGGCGCAGGAGGAACAGGCGCGCGCCGTGGTGTTTGACCTGAACACGCCCGGAGGCCTGGCCTGGGAAACCAGCGAGATGATGATGAAAAGCATCCAGCCGCTGACCATCCCCACCTATGCCTACGTGAACCCCAAGGCCATGTCCGCGGGAGCCCTCATCTCCGCGGCGTGCGACAAGATTTACATGGCGCCCGTCTCCTCCATCGGCGCGGCGGGCATCATCACCTCCTCCGGGGAGGAAATGGACCCCGTCATGCGCAAGAAGGCGGAAAGCGCCTTCTGGGCTTTCACCCGCTCCGTGGTTACGGAAAAAGGATACCGCCCGGAAGTGGTGAAGGCCATGATGATTCCGTCTGACGTGGACCAGCAGTTCGGCCCCGTCAAACTGGAAAAAGGCGCCCTGCTGACCCTGACCGGGAAGGAGGCTGCCACGCGGCTGGATGACGGCAGGCCCCTG
The DNA here is from genome assembly GCF_020860705.1 of Akkermansia sp. Lineage (GTDB taxonomy): Bacteria > Verrucomicrobiota > Verrucomicrobiia > Verrucomicrobiales > Akkermansiaceae > Akkermansia. The sequence goes on along the minus strand of NZ_JAJBTT010000044.1, from coordinate 19,152 downwards.
CTGGCGCAGGGAACGGCCACCTCCGTCACGGACCTGCTGGCCCAGGAGAAGGTGGACGCCCCCGTGGTCACGGCGGAGCCCACCGCCTTTGAACGCATCGGCCTCTGGATCGCCTGGGCCTCCCCCATTCTGATCCTGCTGGGCATCGGCGGCATTTACATGGAATTCAAGACGCCGGGGTTCGGCATCGGCGGTATCGTGGCGATTGCCGCGTTCGCCCTGTTCTTCTTCGGCAACAACATTGCGGGGAACCTGGCCGGGTATGAAACGGCGGCCCTGCTCATTCTGGGCGTCATCCTGCTGTGCGTGGAATTCTTCGTCATCCCCGGCACCTTCATTGCGGCCATTGCGGGCGGCATCTGCATCTTCCTGGCCCTGTTCGGCGGCATGATCAGCTCCTGGGAATGGGATCATATCATCCGGGACGGACAATGGGAGGACGTCAACACGCTGGCGGTGGTCCTGGGCGTTCCCCTGCTGAAACTGGCCCTGGGCCTGACGGGAGGAGCCATCCTGATTGCCGTGCTGATGAAGTACCTGCCGGATTCCATCCTGATGCGCCGCGTCACCAACGCCACGGTCAGCGGAGGCGCCCCCGGGGAAGCGGTGAGCATTGCACGCGTGCAGATAGGCGACCGCGGGAACGCCGTCACGGAACTGAAGCCCAACGGCAAGGCCATGATCCATGGCGAAATATGCGAGGTTTTCTCTCGACAAGGCATACTCATTAAGGGTACCCCTGTGCGCGTCGTGGATATCCGCCCGTTCGACCTCGTCGTCGTCAAGGACGAATCCCCCTCCGGGGACTGACCTCATCACGCTTTCCATTCACTGCCATGCCTCTCACCGTTGGACTCATTTCCCTGGGCTGTCCCAAGAACCTGATCGATTCTGAAATCATGATCGGCCACCTGCAGAAGGCCGGCATGACCATGACCCCGGAGCCGGAACTGGCGGATGTGATGGTGGTCAACACCTGCGCCTTCATTGACCAGGCCAAGCAGGAAGCCATTGATGCCATTCTGGACGTCGTGCGCGCCCGGGAGAGCGGCGCCTATCCGGAAAACCAGAAGCTGATTGTGGCGGGCTGCCTGTCCCAGCGTTTCCAGAAGGAACTGCCCGCCCTGCTGCCGGAGGTGGACGCCTTCATCGGCCCGGACCAGATCACCAGGCTGCCGGAAATCATCACGGAGGTGATGAACCGCACCGCGCCGGAGCGGAACTTTATTGAAGGCAAGTGCAAGTACGTGCCGGACTGGGAAACGCCGCGCTACCGCCTCACCCCGCCGCACACGGCCTACATCAAGATAGCGGAAGGCTGCAACCACGGCTGCGCCTACTGCATCATCCCCATGATCCGGGGACGCCACCGCAGCCGCTCCCAGCAGGACGTGGTGAATGAAGCGGAAGCCCTCATCCGGTCCGGAGTAAAGGAAATCTGCCTCATCGCCCAGGACATTACCTATTACGGCATGGACAAATGGACGGACGCGCGCCCTAACCGCCGCAGCGCGGTGGATTCTTCCCGCGGGGAGTCCCTGGCCTCCCTGATCCGCGCCCTGAACGCCATTGAAGGGGAATTCTGGATCCGGCTTCTTTATACCCACCCCGCCCACTGGAGCGATGAATTGACCGCCGCCATTGCGGAAAGCCCCAAGGTGGCCCGCTATGTGGACATCCCCCTCCAGCACATTTCCGACAACATGCTCAGCGCCATGCAGCGCGTCACGGACGGGGACTACATCCGCAACCTGCTCAGAAGCATCCGGAAGGCCGTTCCGGGAATAGCCATCCGCACCACCTTCATCACCGGGTTCCCCGGAGAAACGGAAGACGACCATCAGGAACTGATGGAATTCATTGAGGAGTTCCGCTTTGAACGGGCCGGCATTTTCACCTTCTCCCGGGAGGAAGGCACCAAAGCCTACAAGATGCCCAACCAGGTGCACCACCGCACCAAGGCGCGACGGTATAATGAGGCCACCCTGCTGCTGACGCGCATTGCCTCGGAAACGGGCCAGGAACAGATCGGCAAAAACATCCGCGTCCTGGTGGACGCTCCCGGCGTTGCCAGAACGGAATGGGACGCCCCGGACATTGACGGAACTGTTTCCGTTCCCCTCACGCTGCCCGTAGGCGAATTCGCCACAGTCACCGTAACGGACGCCATGGCGTATGAATTGACGGCGGAATGAACCGCCACAGGCGGTTTCAAAGACAACACGCGAAGGTGCAACGATAAAAGCGGCAGGTGATTAAACCGCCCATTTTTCCCTGCCCTGACCTTTCGTTCCTGGTATTTGCGCCACAGGCTCTTATTGTTTCACGCTGGATGCGGGAAGAGGCATGTTGACGGGGGGAGGCGCCTGAGGTGCGGCACCCGCAGCCGGGGAAGAAGAAGCGGACGGCGGCACGGGACTCAGGGAGGTGTTCATCCGGGACAAATCCAGTTCACGGGAAGCGGAAGCGGCTTCAGGACTGACGGCGCCCATATTGGCAGGCAGCGGAAGCAGCATTCCGTCCGGCCCTATCATATCGGGGGTGGAGACAGGATAAAAGCCCATCATTTCCTGTGGATTGACGATCTCGGACAGGCTCACGTATCCCTGGCTGCCGTCTTCAAATTCAACCTTGGCGAACAAATCTCCGCAAACCAGTACTTTGGCGTTCTTCACGTCCCCCCTGACGGTTCCGCTTGTGGAAAAATTGCTCTCCGGGTTCTGCTGGAACACCATCATTTTTTCCTTCTTGAACGTCACGGATTCTCCCGGCTTGTACATCGCCTGGTCCGCCTTGTTTTTGGCCGCCATTTTCTTGGAAGTGATGCCTACGGGATCCAGCGCCGAACTCTGACGGTCCCAGGCATTCACATGCTTGTTCGTGCCGCAGGAGGCCAGCAGCACCAGCAGGGCGTAAGGGAGAAGTGCCAATTTCATTTGCCTGTTATACTAACCATTGAAAATGGCGGAGGGAAGTAGAATTTGCGCCTGTTCCGCAGGATTTCACTTCCAAGGAAAAATTCCCGCTTTCCTGCCAGTCCCCGCCTTCTTCATGCTGGACAATCGGAAAACTTTCCGGATAGTGGTAAAACGTACCAGTTTCATTTCCAAATGATCAAGATGTGTTTTCCGGCACTTTTACTTATTGTTCCATCATGCTGCATGATGAAAGCAAAGGAAGTCCATGGCCGCCAGCTTATGCATCCCCTGATGGTCCAGACGGCTCCCCCTCCCTTGTCCTACCATGGTTCCGATGCCTCCTTTGATTACTTCTCCACGGCGCTCTGCAAATACAAAGTTCCACGGACGGAAGAAGTCATGCTTGAACAATACCGTCGCCCCTTCACTTCATGGAAGAAGGATGGAGAAAGGCAGAAAACGGGGCTTTCCATCAACAAACAGGGAGAATGGGTCATCATGTTGTTTCCCGCAGCCGGACCTCATGCCTTTCCCCTCACATCCGGCCACATGGAAAAAGCGGACATCCTGCCTTTTTAAAAGGGAGCGATTCTCCCGGCAGGAAAAAACAGGCGTTCCTCCCGGACTCCCTCCCATGTTCTCTTCACGCGGACGCCGCAAATCATGGCGCAAAGGCAACGTATTAGGCTTGCCGCATTCCTTCCGGGAATGCTATGGTGCCACCTACGGTTCCCACGGCTGGCACAGGTCCATCCGGGGAACCGTTCAAGCATGGGTTCTGATATGAATGAAAAGAGATTAGCCGGAGTGGTTCTGCCATTGTTCTCCCTTCGCCGTAACAACGATCACGGCATTGGGGACCTGACGGCTCTGCGCCAGTGGATTGACTGGGCGGCGGACGCCCACGTGGGATTCCTTCAATTACTGCCTGTCAACGCCCTGGGCCGGGACGAATGCCCATCCCCTTATTCCGCCATCAGCTCCGTGGCGCTGGAGCCCCTGTACCTTTCCCTGGAACCCTGGACCATTCCCGGCCTGGAAGAACGCGTATTCAATGAAACCGGAGACACCCTGCCATGGGAACAGCCCTCCGGTCCGGACCTGGTGGACTACCCCAAGGTGAGATTCTGGAAGATGTGGATTCTGCGGGGCGCATGGAACAACTTCAAAACCAAGCCGGAGTACGAGGGCATCATGCCCAAGTTCCGGGAATGGGTGAAAGAACAGGGCAGCTGGCTGGAAGACTTTGTGTGTTTTCAGGTCCTCTGCGACCTGTTCGGCACGGAAATCTGGTGGCACTGGCCGGAGCAGGACCCTGCACGGGCGAAGGCCATCGCCGCCGATTACGAGGAAGAAAAGGACTTCGGCCGCTGGCTTCAATGGCTCTGTGAAAAACAGTGGGAGTTTATCCGGATTTATGCGGACGAACGCAACGTGAAACTGATGGGGGACATCCCCATCGGCGTCTCCCTCTCCAGCGCTGACGTCTTTTTTGAACGCTACCTGTTTGATACGGACTGGTGCGGAGGAGCTCCGGCGGAAGGTAATTACGCGGAGGATCCCTTCACGGCCAAATGGGGGCAGAACTGGGGCATTCCCCTGTACAAATGGGAGGTCATGGCCCAGGACAACTTCGCCTGGTGGCGCCGCCGGGTGAAGTATTGCACCAAGATTTTCAGCATGTACAGGATTGACCACATCCTGGGCTTTTACCGCATTTACTCCTTCCCGTGGAAACCCACGGAAAACGAGGTTTTTCTGCCGCTTACCCTTGAACAGGCGGCCCAGAGAACGGGAGGCAGACTCCCCGGCTTCAAGCCGCGCACGGATGACAACGCCGTGGACCGCAACCTGAACCTGGCGGACGGAGACCTGTATCTGCGCCTTCTGCTGTCCGCCGCTCCCGGAGTCAGCGTGGTGGGGGAAGACCTGGGCTGTGTGCCGGATTACGTGCGCCCGAACATGCGGCAGCTGGACATCCCCGGCTTCAAGATCCCCCACTGGGAAATCAGGACGGATGGCACCATCACCCCTGGAAAGGAATATCACGAATGTTCCTTTGCGGCGTTCGGCACGCATGATTTTGAAACCATCATACAGACCTGGAACGACAGCTACGCCAAAATTGAGCGCGCCCGGAAGCTGGGGTTGTGGAAGGGAAGCTCCCCCAAAACGCCTTCCAACCCGGAGCAGGAAAACATTGTCCGCCAGGCGGAAGACGGAGCGCGTCTGCTCAAATGGTTTGCGGACTTTTCCGGCATGCAGCCGGACACATGGCTCTCCTACTGGAACCTGGAAATCAAGACGGCCATGTACGATGCCCTGTTCCGGTCCAACTCCCGTTATGCGGCCATTCTCTGGCCCGCCCTCTTTGACGTCAACAAGCGCCTGAACATCCCCGGCACCACGGGAGGAACCAACTGGAGGGAACGCATGCCCTTCAAGGCGGTGGAAGCTTGTAACATGCCCCAGACGGCATGGCTGCGCACCGTCATTGACGGCTCTGACCGCACCCCGCTCCAGGGAGAAGACGCCATCAATGCCCTCAAGGCGTCCAGCAGACGCATCTTCCCGAAAGTGACCGTCAACGATGAACGGTTCCTGAAGAAAATGCTGATGTGGCCCAACGGAAAATCGCTTTAACGGAAAGCAGAAAGGGAACCCCGGAAAGCGTGCTTTGCCGGGCGGCTACGGAAAATACGGGGTCTCACCCCCTTCTGCGCCGGAACGCCAGACCGGCCATTCCCAGCAGGTTCAGGAAGGCCGCAGAGGGTTCGGGAACCTGCATCATGACCAGACCGTTCAGGGCGGCGCTGCTCCATTCTCCCTTGCTTTCATCATACAGGCCGCTCACCGTGAGTGTCAGCGTCCCATCCTCCCCTATTTCCATTTCCTGCCATTCCAGCATGCCTGCATACTGGCCGGCCGCGCCGTCATTCCCGGCAATGGTACGGTTCACTCCGTTTAACGAATAGGAGGCTCCCGGAGCCGTTCCTCCGGAGGCGTAAGTGCGCCCTGCCGCCAGAGAGATATGATACACGCCCGCGGCCAGTCCGGAAAAAGTCAGCGTAAAGCTGGCTCCATGGTCGGCCGTGACGAAATCCTGATAGGCCGTGGAAGGCATGACCGTCAGATCCGCTGCCGGATCAAATTTCTTGTACAGGGAATCCGGGGCGTAGGCGAAACCGCTCCCGCCAATCATGGACAGATTTCCGCTGGAGCCGTTTTTAACGCCGGACATGGTAATGCTCTGCCCGGCTCCCTCCGTACTGTAAACAATGATCTCCTTCCCGGATGCATTTTCATGCGTCTTGTCCTTGTCCCCTCCGTAATAATTGGACGAAAAAGTAATATCCCCCGTCTTTGTCTGGTCTGAGGAAAAAGCCACATTGTTCCACCCCTGCAACTTGGTCGTGGAAATATATTTGTAAGACGCTGCCGAACTCAAGGGACCGAAGTCAATGCAGTACGATGCGGCGCCCGCCGGAAAAACGCCAAACGCCGCAGCGCAGGAAAGGTAAAAGAGAGCGGTCTTCATGAATGAACAACAGGATCGGATTATTCCCGGTTCGTAAAAAACCGGCAGGAAAACAGCCGTTTCCCTAAAAGGCAAATGCAGGGAAACGGCCGGCAGATTATTTCAACAGGCAAATAAACGAATCAGGCCCTGCGGCGGCGCATCATTAAAACGGCCATTCCCAGCAGGCTCAGAGAGGCGGTGGCTGGTTCCGGAACTGCCGCCACGTAATCAATGTACAACCCGTCTTTCGCATCCAGCACCAGTTTGTACTGGCCCAGCGTATCGGCTCCGGCTACAAGGTCTCCATCCGCAGCCGTCAGCGCCTCTCCATTTGTGCCCTGGATCGTTCCGGCAGTAACTTGCCACGGATTACCCCATTTGTTCAGATCGAAATCCGTAACGCCGTTCAAATCAAACAATTGGCGCCGAACCACTTCGTAATTGGAACCCGTACCAAGATCCAGCGTGGCGCTGATGCTCGTAGTGCGTCCGTTCCCCTCCATTCCGTGATAGGTATTGGAGGTAGAAAGCTTCATAATGCCGGAGAAGCCAAAGTCCAGGGAGGACCCCTCCTGGGGGGCGAATTGGGTACAAACGATCAGAGTCCCGTAAATTTGAGAAGCTCCGTAGAAATAGGAGGTGCCCACGGTAAGAGTAGATCCTTCCTCAATATGGAATACGCCGTCAAACCTCCTGGCCGTACCGTTGGCCGTCGCATCGGACAGCGTCACGGAGGAACCATTGGTGATGACAATAGTCTGATTGCCGTTATTGAACATACTGCCTTCGGTAATATTCACATGCCCGTTCAGAGTATACGTATTGGCAGCGGCAGCACTTATATTGCCGGATGGGACGGAGGCCGGTGCGCTGCCCGTACCGCTATCAATCCAGTTTCCGGCCGTGCCCCATGCACCGGATTCTCCCCCATTCCAGACAAGTGAGGCCGCAGATGCGGAACCTATCATTACACCGCAGGTACATATTAATAATGTTTTTCTTATAGTTTTAACTTTCGTTAGAATGAACAAAAGTACAGAAATACCGTACGGCTGGTTCTTAACGAATTTGGAATCCGTGAGCAGTCAGAGCCGCCGTCAAAGATGCCTATGATAGGGAATATAAGGATAATAGGGGCAATAGGGCAATTTTGCCGCCCCCTATTATTCCTATCATCCTTATGTTCCCTATTACCCCTAACCAACTTTTCCACAGATTTTTCCTTTGACTTCGGATTCCAAATCCGTCTTTCGTTTAATTGACTCGTAACACTCTTATGGATAATTTTTTGCACTTGTTTCCAAGAAACAATTCCCTGACGTGGATATGGTACTCCCACGTGGAAAAAGAAAGCTCAAGGGCAATGTGCCGGTTCTTTTAACAAGAAACAAGAACCGTCTCATGGATAGGAAAAACGAGATGCATGGCATAACGAAGAAAAGGATTCCGTATTTCCGGCCGTCTCATTTCCTACTCCCAAGCTTCTTTATCAATACGGCACTTCTCTCCACAAACCTGCTCCGCAGGCCTCTTCCTGCTTAAAACGTAATGCCTTGAACAGACAGCTTCAGATAAAAGAGAAACAAGAATTCCAGGCACATACGATTGTACTTGGCCCAGCAAAACCACCGGAATCCGCCCTTTCCTTCCGGAATGGGCCGTCCGGGAATTCTCCGCTGAATTCCCGGACGGCGGAGGCTCACGCCTGGATGGAGGCCACCATGGCGGACAAGTCCTCATCGTACACGAACTTGCACTGGTCTCCCCGCTGCTTGAACAGTTCAAACAGGCGCCCCATGTCCGTCTCCGGAACAGAGTGGCCCAAGGCATCCAGGCGCATTTTTACGGCGTGCCTTCCGGAATGCTTGGTCAGGGGCAATTCCGTCCTTCCCCACCCGATTTCCTCCGGATCCATGACCTCGTACGTGCTCCGGTTTTTCAGAACGCCGTCCTGATGAATGCCGGAACCGTGGGCAAAGGCGTTTGCCCCCACCACGGCCTTGGAACGTGAGACAGGCATGCCACTCATGGCTGCCACCATGCGGCTGGTGCGCACCAGCTCCTTCGTACGGATTCCGGTCTGCACGCCGGAAAAGAAGTCCGGGCGGGAATGCAGCGCCATGACGACTTCCTCCAGAGCGGTGTTTCCCGCCCGTTCCCCGATGCCGTTGATGGTTCCCTCCACCTGCTGCGCTCCCGCGCGGATGGCCGCCAGGGAATTGGCTACGGCCATCCCCATATCATCATGGCAATGGACGGACAGCCTGGCGCGGTTCACGTTGGGAACGTTGGATTTCAGGTAGGAAATCAGTTGGTAGTATTCCTCAGGCATCGTGTACCCTACCGTATCCGGAATATTGACGACGGCAGCGCCCGCATCAATCACGGCCTCCACCACTTCCGCCAGGAACTCCGGTTCTGTGCGGGACGCGTCCTCTGCGGAGAATTGCACTTCCCCGCATAATCCGGCGGCCATGGTGACGGCCTTGACGGCCATGTCCCTGATTTGCCCACGGCTTTTTCCCAGCTTGTACTTCCGGTGGATAGGGGAAGTAGCCACCACCAGATGGATGCGTTCCCGGTCTCCGGCAGCCTTCAGCGCTTCATGAGCGGCTACAATGTCCTTTTCCACGCAGCGTGCCAGCCCACAGATGCGGCTTTTTTCCGTGCGTTCCGCCACGGTCCGGACGGCCAGAAAGTCACCTTCCGAGATGACGGGAAAGCCCGCCTCAATAATGTCCGCTCCCAGGGCTTCCAGCTGCATGGCCACCTGTATTTTCTGCTCCACGGTCATCGCCGCGCCGGGGCATTGTTCTCCGTCTCTCAGTGTCGTATCAAAAATGTGTATATGTTCTTTCATTACAGTAAAAATGTTAAAGGTTCATTCCTTTGGAAACTGCGCACGGAATACGTTCCTCTTCCGGAATCATTCCTTTGACGCAAAATCAAGACCAGCCGTTTACTTCCCTCGCGCCGGAACGGCTCACCGGCGCATATCAAGATATCTTCACGGACTACCGTCCGAGAAGTAGCAATAGACGACCTTGCAGGAACAGGGGATTCATCTTGCTTATTTTTACCGTAGTTCCGCCCTGAATGGGCAGAACGGATTAAACGATGCTCTTTATCCGTACTTCTGTCAAGCCTACTAATTCTCTATGATCTTGTCAGTTCTACTTCGTCAACTGGACTATTGGAAAATAATATAATTCCGACATAAAGAACTGCCCAGCTGACACTAATTCAGCTGGGCAGAGCATCTTTCTCTTTTATCCGTTTCCCCCAATAGGTTTCAATCCACACATCCGTAAGGATGCGACATCGTTCATCTATAAGTACCACAAATAACTATTATCTAATTCAAACACCTATAAAGGATAATTGAACTGTAACAATTAAGTGAGTACATAAGAAAGAGAGGAACACTCTCTAGACATCGGGATTATGATTGAAGAGTCTAAATGTGTCAACCCTCCAATGAAAAAATTGTTCCTATTAGGGGATACGGAAAATATGGTTTGACAAAAGTGCAAATTCTCCCTAATAAGGAAGTGCCGAAGCAAAAAAGAGCAAGGTACACCAATACCTCACTCTTTTCTTTTTGAACACGACCTCGTACAGAAGTTGATATCAGAGTTGCTAAACTATACTCGTCTTATACAAGATTCCTCCGATGATGTCAATTCGGCGAACGAGGTACAATCTCACAAACATATGTTATATGCTCGATATATTACAGTGAAGCAAGGATGTAGCTATCCTACATCTGTCTTGGAAATCGATAAAATTTACCTTGTTGGGTTAAACAACGAGAGAGTCCTCTTTGATAAAGAAGTTGTTCATGAATTTGTCAAAAAAGGTCTCATAATCCGAGTGTACAAAGAACCGTATTATCCAAAACTTATTGCTGTCACAGGTCCAAAGGGAGAAAAATATGTGCGTTCGGAGCCAAACGACACGCCTAATGACAATCTGTTACGATTGCCCAGAGCCTAGATTGAGTAAATCATCCATAATTCAGCGGCTTATTGCTATTCACGGCAATAGGCCGTTTTTACTCCTTGCTCTATGGGCTTAATCCTCTACATCTCCTGATGGGAACGTATCTCCTGGATGGAGATGGACAAGGAGGCGCGGCCGCGGTACACGTTGCGGTCAATCGTAAAGGCGATGTCCCACGGCGGTTCCGGGAGTTCCCGCTCCGCTCCGTTGAAGAAGATGGCGTCACGCTCCACCATCCCCTGCCGCATGAAGAGCTTCAGATGGTTGGTTCCCACGCGCTTGGGCGGTTCCGTGGGGAATACGTCGGAGCTCATGAAGAGGGGCTGGGGATTGGAGTTGCCAAAGGGTTCCAGCTTTTCATAGCTGTCCAGCAGGTCAAGCGTCAGCGCCTGGAAGGAGACTTCCATGTCAATGTTCAGCACGGGGCTGCGCTGTTCCTCCGTGGTGGTTTCAGACACGTACCGGTTGAAGGCCCGGCGGAAGTCGTCCATGCGGGATTCCTCAATCACCAGGCCCGCCGCCATGTCGTGGCCGCCACCGGAAACCAGCGTATCCGCACAGTGGTGGATGGCCTGCACCAGGGACACTCCGGGAATGGAGCGGCCCGACCCTTTCCCCACGCCGCTTTCATCAAAGGCGATGACGAAGGCCGGCTTGTGGTACCGCCTCATGAGCTGGGAGGCCACAATACCCACCACGCCGGGATGCCACGCGCGGGAACCCAGTACAATGACATTGTCCCGTTCCGGATCAAAGGAGTTATGGAGCATTTCCACCGCATCCGTCCGGATGGCTTCCTCTTCTTCCTGCCGCTTGCGGTTGTGGGTGTCCAGCATCTGGGCAAGCTGCACGGCCCGCCGATTGTCCATGGTCAGCAGAAGTTCCAGGGCATCCATCGGGGAGTCCATGCGCCCGGCGGCATTGATGCGGGGGCCTATCCTGAATCCCACATGGGCGGCGCTCAGGAAGCCTGCATGGTTGGCGGAGTCCGAGGGGCGGATGCCCGCTATTTCCGTCAGGGTTTTCAGGCCCGTATGGCGGCTGTGCGCCAGCCTGCCCAGCCCGTGGCGCACCAGAATCCTGTTTTCCGCTACCAGCGGGACGATGTCCGCGACGGTAGCCACGGCCACCAGGTCCAGATAAAGTTTCAGGTCAAAGGTTTTCAGCTTCCTTTCCTTCAGGAGGGAGTGCGCCAGCTTGAAGACCACGCCCGCGCTGCACAGGTAGGTGTACGGGCTGTTTTCCTCAATTTTGGCATTGACCACCGCCACCGCATCCGGACGGCCCAACGGCCCCGCTTCATGGTGGTCCAGAATGATGACGTCTATCCCCTGGCTGTTGAGCATGTCCACTTCCTTGACGGAAGAGGTGCCGCAGTCCACCGTAATGAGCAGGCTGGGTTTTTCCGCACATTCGGAGAGGCAGCGCTTCATGCCCGCCTCACTGAGGCCGTAGCCCTCCCGGGAACGGACGGGGATGAAGTACTGGGGGTCCAGGTCATAGGACATCAGAATGGCCCGGAGAAGAGCGACGGAGGTGACGCCGTCCACATCATAGTCTCCGTAAATACACACGGTTTCCCCCTCGTCCACGGCCTGGAAAATGCGTTCCACGGCGGCTCTCATTTCCCCCATCAGGAAGGGGTCGCTCAGGTGGGAAAGCCTGGGGTCCAGAAAGAGGTCCGTCTCCGGCCCTCCGGTGAATCCGCGCTGAAGCAGAAGCTGCTTGACCAGCAGGGGCAGTTCCGCGGGAAACGCTTTCAAGACCGGATCATCCTCCCTCACGGAGGGGCGGAGAGTCCAATGAAAGCCCGGTGTCATAACAGTATTTTATCCCGGCGTCCAACGGGGTCAAGGTTGTTTCCGCAACAGGCTGTCAAAGCCGGGAAAAAGCGGCCTTCACGCCGCATGGCTCCATCTGTAAAAACGCTCCGCCCGGTTTTTTTCCCGGACGGAGCTGGAACAGACGGAATCCGCGCCTGAAACGGCTATTTCTTGGACGTGAAGATCACCTCATTGATGATCGCGCCCGGCTGGGGGGCCTTGTACGTCAGGCGCACGGCGGAAGTCCCGGCGGGAATGGAAAATTCGGAGAATCCGGGAGAGGCGTTCCTTTTGCCTACCGGAGTCCAGGAGCCTTCGCCCCGGCGCGCCTGAACGGCAAAGGCGGCAGATCCTACCACTATTACCTTGGTGGCCCTGGGATTGTCCAGGTTGGGCACGATCACATCCAGCGGGCCGTCGGCGCGGTAAACCGTTTTCAGGTTCCGGTCACTCAAGGAGGCCAAGCTGGTTCCCGGGTCGGAGGGAGGCACATCGAATTTGAACATGTTCAGGATGACGTCCTGTTCCTTTCCGCTTTTGTTCACCAGTTTCATACCCTTGATGCCCTTGGGAAGCTGATTTGCCCTGGCAATGAAGTTTTTGCCCTGTTTGTCCAGCTTCTGCACCACGGGCTTGGCGGAGCCTTCCACATCCAGCTCCACTTCCGCCCAGGAGTTAAGGTCGTCACGCTCCAGGTTGATTTCCAGCCAGGTGGCGTCCGTGGGACCTTCCAGCTGCAGGGAAACGAATTCGCCGGGCTTCATCTTGTGCGTCTCCATCACACGGTTGATTCGCACGATTTTGTCAGATTTTTGTACGGAAACGCCTTCCAGTCCCGCCACATTGGAAGAGGCCATGGCTGAAGGGGGCGTATTGACGGCGATTTCCCGCACGGCGGTCCACACGGCCCGGCCGTTGTCCGTTTTTTTCGGTTCAATAACGCGGTAGCGGACGGCCCGGAGGGAAACGGGGTGGGGAGCCTGCCATACCACCTGTCTGCCGGAGGTTTCCGGCCCCAGCGGCTTCCATGTCTTCATGTCCCGGGAGCCTTCCAGCTGCCCCTTGTCCACATAGTCGCCGTCCTTGTCATTGCGGCCCATCAGCACCTCCACGCTCCGCACGGGGACGGGCATGCCATAGTCCACGCCATACCAGTCTCCCGGCTGACCATAGGAGCCGGAATGCCAGAAGGTGCCGCGGTCCCCGTCACAGAAGAGTTCCGCCTTGTCCATGCTGCCGCCCTTGACCAGCGGCTTGGGGGAAAGGGCGGGAGCGCCGGCAAGGGAGGGAAAAACCTTTTTGGAGACGATGTCCGCCAGTTCATTGACGGCGGGCGTCATCACGCGGGAACCGGTTTTCACCACGGAGCGGTACAGCTGGCCTTCCTGGTTGTGACGGCGGGAAATGCCATCCATGGCCGCCAGCGCCTGCGTGGCCTTTACCAGATCCGTCACGGCCGCCTTGGGATTGCTGTTTTCCAGGGCGACCACAGCGTGCTGCCCGGCAATTCCCAGTTGTTCAAAGGCGTCCACCCAGGCGCCGATTTCCTTCATGAGGCGGGGATTGTCCGCCTTGGCCCGGATCACGGGCGCAGCGGCGGCCATGCGTGCGAATTCCTTTTTGAGCAGGTCCGCATCAGCCTTCACCACCTTGCCTTCCCGGGCGGCTTCCAGTACGCGCTTCACCACGGGCTCTATCTCCACGGATTCCTCACGACGGTAGCCGTGGCCGTTGGGTCCCTGGTCGGAGTTGTGGTTCACAAAGACCTGCATGGCCCCCGCGGCCTGCGGAAACAGGCGCACGACACCCTCCTTCCAGGCTTCATCCGACTTGAACCCGTCGATGTTCCAGGCGTAGTCGGCAATGCCGAATAGAGTTACCTTGGAGGCTTCCGGCTTGTCCATGGGATTGGAGACAAGCCCGCTCATGGATTCCCGTGATCCGGATTCCTGAGGCAGGCCGTAGACGCGGCCCATGCACAGGTTGGAGCGGCAGTAGTCCGTAACGGGGAAGTTCCACCAGACATAGGACGGCCTCTTGATTCTCTTGTTCACCCATTCCTGGCCCTCCAGCGTGATGTCATGGCACACGGAGTCGCCCGTCCACATGATATGGACGGAGGGATCAAGCTGTTCGCCCAGAATGTCCAGATAGGTTCCCGGCTTGGAATCCGACCAACTGCGGTTGTACTGGGTGGGACACATGACCAGGGGAGTGACGTCCTTCTTGGCCTTGACGAATTCGTTGTTGATCTTGTTCAGCAGCAGGGCCTGCTTGTCCGCCTTGGTGCCTTCCCCGAAGATGTCGTCAAAGAACACGGCGAAGGAACGCACGCCCAGCTTGTACATCATCTCAAATTTTTTGATGACGTTGTTCATGTCTTCCTCCGTCCATTTGATGTCCTTGCCGGGGTGGATGGCCCAGACAAAGTCCACATGGTTTTCCCTGGCCACCTTCACCAGTTCCTTGATCTGGGCGGCCTGGTCCGCGGGATAGGGGTCCCGCCAGTGGGGGGAGGAGTGGTAGGGATCGTCCTTCGGCCCGTAGATGTAGGTGTTCATCTTGTTCTGGCCGTAAAAGCGCAGCTGGCTTAAACGGGCCTCATGGCTCCACGGAGTACCGTAGAATCCTTCCACCGTTCCGCGGAACTCAATGTCCGGCCAGTCCGTAATTTCCCCTACGGGCAGCGTCACGCCTTCACCGCCGGTTTTCGTTCCCAGCTGCCGCAGCGTCTGCATGGCGTAAAACGCGCCGCGCTCGTCATGGGCGCCTATGCCCACTTTTCCCTGCGGGGAGATGACCAGCTTGTAGGCCCCGGATTTCTCCGGAACGCCGTTCAGCAGCTTGTTTCCGGCCGTCCTGGCGGAACGGATCACCACGGAAGGCTTTCCGGAGAAAGCAACCGTCTGGGAGGAAAGTTTGGACTGCTGGGGAGCCGGATACACGGCGGGCGCCGCCGCAAAAGCGGAACCGCCCAGCAGGGTCGCCACGCTTAAACCACATTGGAGAAGTTGAAAACCGTTCATGATGATGCGCCATAATGGAATCAGAAAATACTTTCCACCTCAAGAAAAAACCGTCCATTCCCATCCGGCACTATGTCAACAAAGAACAAGCGCGGAGGCCTGGACGGACGCACCGTCCAGGCCTCCCGGAACCTTTCCCGGAGCACATCAGGATCACGGGATAGCCTCCGGCCTTTTTCCATGGGAAAGAGGAGCCGGAGGGTCTTTTAGGATGCCATCAATAGGCGTAACTCACCCCGGCATTAAACCGGTGCGCCACAGCCTTGTCCCTTCCCTCAAACTCGTATCCCGCGTACGCCCTCCAGCGCGCGTTCAATTGCAGCGCACTGGCCACGTTCACCCTCACCGCATTCCGGTCGGGCGCGGTTCCCCTGGCTTCCCAACGGTAACCGTTGAGCAGGCGCAGGGCAGGCGCGCTCGGGTTTTCACGGTACACATCGGGCAGGTAGCTTACCGCCACGCTGTTGATCCACTCCCTTCCCTTCAATTCGCTGCGGCAGGTCAGGCCCACGCCCACAGGCAGGGACAGATTTTTCAAATGCCCTTTTTCAAAACGGCTCGCGTCCCATCCCGTCTCCGTGAACGATCCCTGGGTCACGTCCGTGTATTCCAGCCCGAGCATGAAATCCACCGCCAACACTTCACTCACCCGGCGGCTCCACTTCCCGTTGAGGGTGGCGGCCAGGGTACGGTTGGTCCATTTTCCGTGGGACCATCCGCCGGTATGGAAGGAATTCATCCTGTTGGCCGTCCAGCCGTAGCCCGCGGAACCTGTCAACATGAGGGCGTCCTTCCTGCCGAGGTCCTTGTACCATCCTCCATAAAGCATGGCGATGCGGGTCTGCTGGCCGATGTCTCCCACGAAGCTGCGGCTGTACAACCTGCCGTACAGGTCGCCGAATCCCAGGCCCAGGATGGTATTCTTCGCCACCCTGCGGTCCGCTCCCACGGCATATCCGCCGCCGTTGTAGTCGAACCCGTCCCGGGCGCCTTCAGAGCCATGATAGAGGAAATCCCCCAGGCCCTTGACCCAATAGTTGTTTTCCGGCCCCGTCAGGAAGCGCAGGGCGTCCAGGCTGCCGAGGGCGGCGCCCGACACGCCGAGGGCGTTGGAGGCGGAGGACCACATGGAATTCAGGGTCATGTCACTTGCCAGTTCGGGCAGGATGTCCTGGATGATCTCTTCCCCCGGCGTGGGCGTCCAGACAAGCCGGAGCTGTTCGGCAAAGCCGTCGCCGTCCGCGTCCAGCCACTGGTGGCTCCAGGTGCCCGTGTAGGCGTAGGGACTGTCCACATGCTCGGAGCCCGTGGCCAGAGAATGAGGGCCGGAGAAATCGCCCTCATGCGTCTTGTCCGAGTCCGTAAGCACCACGAAGACGCGCTCCTGCGCCCAGGAGTTGTCTGCATAAAAATAGTCCGCGGATACGCTGTTGTCCAGAATACCGATGGAACCGCCCAGCGTGAAGGAATTCGCAGCGGAAATGGAAATCCCGTGGGAGGACTGCGGGGAAGAAGCTCCCGGAAGCTGTTTCTGCATGTCGAAGATGAAGCCGTGGGAAATATCTACGTCCCGGGCATTGATGAAGGCGCTGGTTCCCGGACGCAGGACGATATCCGCATGGGAGACGGTGAAGGAGGCGGCGTTGACCGTGCTGCCGCCGGTGATTTCCAGAGTGCCGTTCTGCAGGGTCATGGAAGTATCCTCCCTCAGGTCGGAATTGCCGAAGACCACGTTGTGTTCCAAAACAAGGGTACCCCCGTAAAGAGTGGTTTGTCCCTTGAAGTTGTTATAACGGCTGGCAACCAGATGGGAATCTTCCCCCTGGTAGAGCTCCCCGCTGAAGACGACTGTGCCGCCGGTGGTGCGGGGATTGTCGCCGTCCGTGTACCGGTTGATGGAAAAAGCAATGTTTTCCCCGCTGAGACTCAGGGCCGCACTGGTGACGGGATCATTGAAACGAACCTGCCTGCCTTCGGCTGCGGCCAGCTGGATGCTCTGATCGCCTCCCATATGGATCGCGTTGGCGATGCCGTTTTCCACGGAGAAGGAACCGTCCGCGTGCTGGGTAAACGTGCCTCCGGTCATGTTGCCGCTGAAAAGGACGTCACGGGTCAGGGCCAGGAACTGGCTGGAACTGCCTGCGTAGCTGCCCTGCACAAGAATGGCCCCGCCTTTGGTTCCCGCGTAATTTCCGGTGAAAGTCGCGCCGTCCTGCACCGTAATGTTGGAATATCTTGATGAAACTATGTAAATCGCTCCTCCGGAGCATACGCTATCGTAGGAGGGGCCGGCGGAAGAAAAAACGTAATTCCCGGTGAACGTCGCGCCGGGCCCAAGAACCAGCGTGGAAGTTTCCGAACGGGATGATGATAAAAGAGCAATCGCTCCGCCGTTGCTGTAACGGCCGGAAACATAATTCCCGGAAAACACGGCGTTGGCGCCCATGACAAGGCTGTTTCCACCGTATTTGGTGCTGTCCGGCATGACGACGTAAATGGCTCCCCCGGAGCCGCTATAGCCTCTTGAAATATAGTTGCCGGTGAAGGTGGCGTTGTCTCCTATAACCGCTGCGGAACCGGTTGCCCCGTACACATGAATCGCTCCTCCGCCGTTGTTGGAAGCGTAATTCCCGGTGAATACGGCGTTGTTCCCTAGGGTCAGCGCAGCGGTGTTGCCGTGTGAGTGCACGCCAATCGCTCCCCCATTGCCGGCAGCGTGATTATAGGTGAACGTCGCGTTGTTTCCCATCGTCAGCGCGGCAGCCGCGGATGAATACAGGCAAATCACCCCTCCGTAGCGGGAGGCAGAACCGCTGTCGGAACTGTCATTTTCCGTAAAAGTGGCGTTGTCGGAAATTTTTAAGGAGATGGGAGCAGAGCTGGAGCTGCCGAGGTAGAGAAACACTCTGGCCGGAGCGTCGGAAAAGACGACGGATTCCATACCCAGCGTGTAATTGCCTGTGGCCGGATTAAACAAAGGCGCATTTCCCAATCCGGACAGATCCACCATACGCGGCGTCTCCGGATCACTGGAGCGGAAGTTGACCAGAACGGGCAGACTGGAAGTGAGGGTGGAATCGTCGTTATTCAGAATGACCGTGTCTCCTGCTGCCAGGACTCCGGCAGAGGCCAGTTCCGCCAGAGTCTGGTACACCTTCCGGCCAGGGTCGGAGGGCCGGGAGACGTCCACGGTATAATCCGCCCCGGAAGCGGAGAGGGACAGGAAGAAGCCCGCAACGAGGCTGCGGCGCAATGAAACAGGAATCGTAATTTTCATAAATATTTGCACGTTAATGCATAGCAGAAAATAACAAATTAGTTATCCAGCAGCAATAGCAAAAAAACCGCTTTGAGTCATCTTCCCGGCACCGAAACTCTCCACTCTTCATTTTTAAATGATTGCGGAGAATCACTTCTGTCATTACGGCCGACGCCATCCGCGGACTTTGCCACGGCCGGTATTATTCTGCGCCTTCAGGAGAGCGGGACATGTCCCCTTTTGTATTTTGCAATCCCGTCCTTTATTGTTAGAATACGCTTCCCTACCCCTTCCTTCCCAATGGATTTTTTTATTCTTCTGCTGGTGCTCGGCCTGCTTTCCGGAATGGTCTTCACGTTTGTGAAGGCTTGCCAGGTCGTTTCTCTGGAACAAAAAGTCAGAACGCTGGAAAAGGAGGTCACCGGACTGAAGGAACGCCTGGATTCCCTTTCCTCCCCGCAGAAAGCCCCGGAGGAAAGTAGAAAGATCCTTCCCACCCCTGCGGCAAGTCCGGTGCAGGCCGTCCGGACGCCTCCCGCCGCCGTCCCGGTACGGGTACCGTCCCCCGCCCCTTCTCCTCAAAACAGCCCGCAGACCGCCAGGA
>NZ_JAJBTT010000039.1 GCF_020860705.1 Akkermansia sp. | reverse complement strand
TGACAACGAATTCTTAATCCGTTACACATTTACCTGTAAACAATCCCTGATAAGCTATGTATTATAAAATAATAAGGAATATTTTTGTCTCTTTTTTTGTAGTGTGGTGCAGTAGCTGTTTCATTGCTTTTTCTCAAGCCGGGGAGTCCGGGGAGTTAAGTCGGCCACGAGTCTGGACAGCGGCGACAGGACATAAACTGACGGCTGTTTACGCGGGAAGGGATGGGAATAATATCCGGCTAAAGATTCAAAACGGGCAAATACGGACTATTTTGCTGGAGAAGCTTTCCGAGGCCGACCAGCAGTTGCTGAATAACCAGATGCAGGAGGAAAGCGGGGATGGAAATGTTGCCGTTTCAAATACCGGCAAGGGCGGCAGAAATCATCCCTATATTACATTTCTTACTGAAGCAAAGCAGAAACGCCTTTCTCCAGAGGATGGCGTGAAATATTATCAAAATGTCATTAATGCGCTCTATCAGCATTTGGACTCATATAAATTTAGATATCCCAAGGACTTTATAAAAGAAGACGGTTTTTTTAATATGAAATACCTGAAAAGTGTTCATATTAAGAAAAAACGAATTTCCGAACGTAAAAATCTTTTTACAGAGGAAAATTTACCCACTCTCATCTACAGCAATGAACCCCGATGGGAAATGGTGGAACAGAAGGTTAAATTTATTTTAGACGGGGATTTGATTCAACTCAAACAGCAAGATATTTTATACGCAGGGAGCAAAGAGAAAATAGAGGAATTCGGTATTTCAATAAATAAAAAGAAGCGAAATGCTGAAAGTTATGACGCTTGGTACAAAGAAGATGGCAAGGATTACTTGTACCAGCTGGAGACTTGTGTGAATCCTTCTGATGATGGAGAGTTTGCGGTTATCAGAACGAAAGGAATGAAATGGTTGACTTTATGTTCGCAAGACTTGCGTAAAGGGATTCTTTATACGTTAAAAGTTTTAATCGATGAAAATGGAAAAATCGCGATTAGAAATTCCGAAGAAGGGTCATTCATGTTTTATGCCACCCTTCCAAATAAAAAGGCCTTCGTTTATCCAAGAGCGGATGACAGACTTGTTTTTACTTCAGTATATGTCAAGGCGATTGCTTTGGGTCGGTATGATATGAACGGTTTTCCTGTGGATCTGGAAAAACTATGGGCTGGCGTAGAACAGAGAAATTATTATGTAGACGCCAAACCTTCAGATAAACACGGCGATCCGCTCAATGTTTTTGCGGAACGAAATATCAAGGATAAGTGAAATCGTGTGAAAGTAGAGGGGATATTCATTTTCCGTAAAGGCGATGAGTGCGGCTTAAGGGTTTCCAGATAACGTATGGGTGAAAACGCCCGCATGCTTTCCATGCGGGAAACTTGAGAAGGAAAATAAATTGTCCTGCATCCCACAGCATCTCCAGTAGGGCAAATTAGTCTTGAAAAACCGCAATTATTTTTTCCCGGCCATCATCCTGCGGGTAAAGGATATCCTTTCTACTAAAAACAGCCCGATGCAAGCATCACAACGCAGTGGCAAATGAAAGACGCTGTACTGGATATCCTGGCGGACACGGGGAAAGGTATTTTTCAGCGCCGGAAAAATTTGCGTGCACCCACGCAATAGACGGCTCCGGAATAGACGGTCAGGATGATGGAGCCCCACAGGGTGAGCTGGTACAGGAAATTGGAAACTCCGGAACCGTACCAGAGACAGAGTTCCGCCACCCGGTCCAGCATGGACGGCAGGTATTCCGGCGTATGCATCCAGGTCAGGGCCAGCAGGCAGGCGATGCAGAAAGCCAGCTGGAAGGCGGTTTTCCATTTGCCGGAGGTGCCGGCGGGGATGATGACGCCGTGGTCCTGGGCAATCTGGCGCAGGCCGGTGACCAGGAATTCCCTGCTGATAATGAGAATGGTGACCCAGACGGGGCAGATTCCCGCGCCTGTCAGGTAAATAAAAGCGGCGGAAACGGCAATTTTATCCGCCAGGGGATCAATCAGCTTGCCGAAGGTGGTGACCTGGTTCAGGCGGCGTGCCAGGTAGCCGTCCAGCCAGTCTGTGCAGGCCGCCAGGATGAACGTGAGCAGGGCGGCCATGTATCCCCAGGGATACCGGTCCGCTATGCTGACTGCTGCCGTGAAGACGACTACCAGGGCAATCCGTGTCAGGGTAATGGCGTTAGGCAGGTTCAGCATATGCGGTTATTAGGGAGCAGAAAGAGGAGTGTAGCAAGCTTTTTTGCAGGATTCAGGAATTAAATTCCCGGAGGGACGGCACGGAAAAAAGCTAACGGAATGTGGGAGGGGAAAGGAGGAACCGCCTGGCGGGAAAGGCCTGGGTTCCGGGGTTCTGTTTTTTCCCGGCGTGGGTTTCGGCGGCCTTCTGCGGCATGGCGTGGAACATGGCTCCTGCGGGGACGATGGGGAAACGGGTGGGGCCGGGCTGGAGGCTAATCCGCTATCAGCTTGTTGAAGTCTTCCTCGGAGATGACGGGCACGCCCAGCTTGAGGGCCTTGTCCCGTTTGGAGCCGCCGCCGTTGCCGGCCAGAAGATAGGAGGTTGATTTGGAAATGGCGCTGGTGGCCTTTCCCCCGTGGCTGGCAATGAGCTGCTCAAAGTAGTCCCGTGGCTGGCTGAGCGTGCCGGTGATGACAAAGGTCTTGCCGGACAGAGCCCCTGCCGGGATTTCCAGAAGATTGGCCCGGTAGGACTGGGACTGGGGATTGATGCCCAGGCCGTGCAGGACTTCCAGCGTATGGTGTCCCGCCGCTGAGGTGAAAAAGCTCTGGAGGGATTTGGCCGCTGCCACGCCGATTTCGGAGCCGTAGCTGAACTTGGCCGTGTTTTTGTGCAGGTAGCCCGTTTCCAGATAAGGCGCGGTCAGGCGGTCGATTTCCTCCGTCAGTTCCTGATGGCGTTCCTGGACCTCCTCTGTGGAAAGTGCGCCTTCCTTCACTGCCTTCCTGTTTTCACGGGTGTTGGGGTTGGTCCTGGCGGCCTGTTCCATCAGTTCGTCCAGGCGCACGATGTCCCGGAGATAGGGGGAATCCGCCACATGGTCCAGATCGGGATGCGTATCCGCCAGCGCCTTGGCGACCACTTCCCCTACGAGGGGAATGCCGAAGGCGATGAGCCAGCGTTCCAGGGGAAGCTCCCGTGCGTTTTGCAGGGCGTCCAGCGCCTTCCGGGCGTTCTTTTCCCCATAGCGGCGCGGTTCCTCCGGCGTGCCCAGGTTCAGGTTGGCAAGCTGGTCCAGTTCCAGGGAAAAAAGGTCCAGTGCGGAGGAAGCCAGTCCGGAGCTTCTCAGCGCTTCCGCTACGGAAGAGCCGATGCTTTCCACGTCCAGGGCGGAACGCGAGCAGAAATGGGTGATGCCCGTCACGGCCTGCGCGGGGCAGGTGAAGTTGGTGCAGCGCCAGGCCACTTTTCCCTCCTCCTTCATGATGGGGTTGCCGCACGCGGGGCAAAGGCCGCCCGTGGCTTCCAGAATGCTGTAAGGCTTGGCGTCTGCCGGGCGTTTGGAGAGATTCACCTTCAGCACGGCGGGGATGATTTCCCCCGCCTTTTCCACCAGCACGGTGTCACCGATGCGGACGTCCTTGCGGTCGATTTCATCCTGGTTATGCAGGGTGGCGCGTGCCACCGTGGAGCCGGACAGCAGCACGGGGCTGAGTTCCGCCACAGGCGTCAGCACTCCGGTGCGGCCCACTTGCACCACAATGTTCAACAGGGTGGTTTCCTTCTGTTCCGGCGGGAATTTGTACGCCGCCGCCCAGCGCGGCGCGCGCGCCGTGGCGCCCAGGGCCTCCCTCGTAGCCATGGAGCTGATTTTAATGACGGCGCCGTCCGTGCCGTAGGGGAGGGTGTGGCGCCGCTGGTCAATGTCACGCACCGCCTGGCGGGTGGCTTCCAGGCTGTCCGTATAATACACCGGTTCATTGCAGGGGATGCCGCAATGGCGCAGCATGTCCCAGAAATCCTTCACCTCCTTGAGTTCCGGTCCTTCATAGGCGCCCAGCCCATGAGCCAGGAAGGCCAGCGGCCGTGCGGCCACCTGCCTGGGGTCCAGCTGCTTGAGGGTTCCGGCGGTGGCGTTGCGCGGGTTGGCGAAGGCGGGGAGACCTTCGGCATCCCGCTCCTCATTCAGTTTGGCAAAGGCTTCATTGGGCATGAAGACCTCCCCGCGCACTTCCAGCACGGGCGGAGCGTCTTGGGGAAGGGTCAGGGGAACGCTGCGGATAGTGCGGACGTTGGCCGTCACGTCGTCCCCCACGTCTCCGTCCCCCCGCGTGGCCGCATAGGCCAGCCTTCCGTCACGGTACATGATGGAGAGGGCCACCCCGTCAATCTTGGGTTCCACGGAGACGGGCACCTTCTCCGTTTTCAACGCCTTGACCAGCTTGTTGTAAAAATCCACTAGTTCCTCATCCGGAACCGGAGCGTCCCGCTGCTCGAAAATATCGTCAATGGACAGCATGGGCACCGCATGCCTGATCTGGTTGAACCCCTGGAGCGGGGCGCCTCCCACACGGCGCGTGGGGGAGTCCGGATCCGCCAGTTCGGGATGGGCTTCTTCCAGCTTTTCCAGTTCCAGGAACAGGGCGTCATATTCCGCATCGGAAATCTCCGGCTCCGCCTGTTCATAATACAGCCGGTTATGGCGGCGCAGTTCGGAACGCAGGTAGTCCGCACGGCTGCGTACGGCTTCCTCCGCGTTGTCCGGCTGGCCGGGAGCGGCGTTTTCCTGCGGCTTTTCCGGCCCGGGGGCCGCTTCATCCTCGGCCTGCTGTGGCGCCTGCCTGCCGGCCGCCAGGGAAAAAAGGTCTTCCTCCATAAGGAAAGTGAGTGGGAAAGGGGGCTATTTGCTCAGTTTGATGACGGAACAGGGCGTTTTGGAATGTTCGTGCGCCTTGAACAGAACCGTTCCGTTAACGACGGGCAGAGTGGAGTTGTCTCCCAGCAGAACGGCTTTGGAATAACCTTCCGGCAGGGTGATGGTTGTGCCCTCGTCATCCTCGTACCCGGTGGAATCCAGCGGCTGCATGCGGGCGTATTCCGTTCCTTCCGTCAGTTCCTTCATGGTCCCTTCGCTGGGCGGCTGCGCCGGTCCCTTGTCCGGAGGCGGGATCAGGAAGACGAAGATGTCCCCCTTCCGGTTGATGGAAGCGGGCTGGTCCAGTTCCGTAAAGGCGCGCGTGCCGTATACGCCTTCTCCGTTGATCCTGAGCCATTGGCCGATGCCGCGCATGGTGGCGGCCACTTTTTCCGGAATGGTTCCGTCCGCCATCGGGTTGACGTTCAGCAGAAGATTGCCGCCCTTGGTGACGCATTCCACCAGTTTGGAAATGACGGTTTCCGGAGATTTGACGTTGGTGTCATACCGGTTGTAGCCCCATTTGTCGCTCACCGTCATGCAGGATTCCCAGTCCACGCCGGGATAGCCGCGCCGGGGGATGAAGCGTTCCGGAGTGATGTAGTCCCCGCAGCGCAGGTCCAGCGTTCCGGCCTGGTCCCGGTTCAGGCCGGAATAGGCGTACAGGCGGTTGTTCATGATGACGCCGGGATTGATGGAGCGCACCATGTCCATCAGTTCCGGGGCTTTCCAGCCCCTGGCCCCTTCCATGGCCCCCTGGGAATAATCCCACCACATGATGTCAATGGGGGCGTAATGGGTCATCAGTTCCCGGACCTGGGCGTGCAGGTACTTCTGGTAGGCGGCGTGGTCGCGCGGGATATTCTTCTTTTTAAGCAGCTCCGCCTGTCCGGCGGGATAGCAGAGATCCGGGCAGATGGTGTTGTCATAAGACGGGTGGTGCCAGTCAATGACGGAGTGGTAAAGGCCCACCTTCAAGCCGCGCTTGCGGCAGGATTCCACGTATTCCCGGATGATGTCCCGGTTGACGGCTTTTTTGGCGTTGTAATCCGTCTGCGCGCTGTCAAACAGGCCGAATCCTTCATGGTGCTTGCTGGTGAGCACCACGTACTGGCATCCTGCGTCGCGGGCCAGCTGGGCCCATTCTTCCGTCAGGCCTTCCCTGGGCTTGAAGAGGGGGAGGGCTTCCGCCGCGTAGGAATCCGTATCCACCTCCACGTTCTTCTGAATCCATTCGGAACCGCCGGGCTTGCCTTTCCATTCCCCGGCCAATCCGGAATACAGGCCGTAGTGAATGAACATGCCGAATTTGGCGTCCCTCCACCATTCCATGCGCCGGTTGCGCTCTTCCGCCGTTTCCTTCACGGCGGCGTGATTGGTATCCGCGGAAAGAGGGAGGCCGGGGACGGCTGGGGAGAATTCCGCGGGAAGGGGGGCGGAGCTGCCGGTTGCCGGGGAGGTTGGCTCCGTTTCCCCGTTGCGCAGCCGGGCTGCGAATTCTTCATCCAGGGACAGGGAAGGCTTCCCGTTCTCCGTAACGATTTTAGTGACGGGCTGCTGGGCCAGGGCCGGAAGCCCCAGGGTTGCGGCCAGGGCTGCAATCGTGGCGATATTCATGGTTTTTTCAGAGTGGTGTGAGGCTTGGCGGGAATGAGGCTGAACCGGTCAAATGACGTCCGTATCCGCGTAACTGCCCAGGATTTTCAGCATGGAGCAGTGCTGTTCCAGCTCCGGCAGGGTTTCCCGGAGGGGGGACTCTTGGATGTGGCCTACGGCATCTATGTAAAAGACGTATTCCCAGTTGATGACCTTGGAGGGGCGGGATTCAATGCGGATCAGGTTGTTGTTGTGCCTCTGGAAGCAGTTGATCACTTCCGCCAGGGTGCCGGGCTTGTGCTGGATGCGGATGAGCAGGGAGGTGCGGTCCCTGCCGCTGGGCTGCGTCTCCTGGCGGCCGATGACGGCAAAGCGGGTGGTGTTGCAGGCCTGGTCCTGCGCGTCTTCTTCCAGAATGTTCAGGCCGAACAGTTCCGCGGCCAGGGGGCACCCCAGGGAGGCTGCGCCCATGGAAGCGTTTTCCTTGGCAAGGATGCTGGCCTTGGTGGTGGAGGAGGTTTCCACGAGTTCCGCGTTCGGGAAGTGCCGCAGAATCCAGTTCCGCGTCTGCCCGAGCACCTGGGGATGGGAATACAGGATGCGGATGTGTTCCCGCGGGATGTCCGCCATCAGGCTGTTGCGGATGTTCAGGTTGATCTGGGCGCAGATTTTAAGGGGGGAGGTGACGAACAAATCCATCACGGCGGTCACGGACCCCTCCGAGGAGTTTTCCACGGGCACCACGCCGTATTGCGCCTTGCCGCGGTCCACCATGTCAAAAACGTCCTTGAAGCTCTGGCAGGGGATAAGTTCGCAGCTTTTTCCGAACTGCTTGAGGGCCGCCTGGTGGCTCCACGTTCCCTTGGGTCCCAGGTAGGCGATGGTAAGGCCCCCTTCCAGGAAGAAGGAGCAGGAGATGATTTCCCGGTAGATGGCCTGGAGGGACGCCTCTGGAAGCACGCCCGCGTTCAGGCGGTTCAGCTTGCCGAGCAGGGCCGTTTCCCGTTCCGGAACGAAGATGGGGGAATTCCCCTCTTTTTTAATGCGTCCGACTTCATGCACCCATTGGGCGCGGTTTTTAAGCAGCTCCACAATCTGGGCGTCCACCTCGTCAATGGCCAGACGCGCCTTTGTCAGGGCGATGGTCTGTTCATCCGTATTTCCGCTTTTCTGCTGCCGGGGGGGGGTATCCGGAGAGGCGGCCTCCCCGTGGTGCGTATTCTCCATGTCTCTGTGAAAGCTGTGTGTTTAAAGCCGCGTCAGGGTAGCGTTTCCGGGGGGGCAAATCAAGATTAAAGGACCGGTTCCCAAGGGTGGAATTCCTCTTGCAGGAACAGGGGCTGCATGGTAAGTGTATTTTGTCTCAACACTATGAAAAAATTATTGTTACTAACTGCTGTGGCGTGTTGCGCACCCGTCGTTTCCCCCGTGGCCCGTGCCCGGGAGCAGGCCGTGAACGTTTATGCCTCCCACGTCTCCCTGTCATTCCCTGAACCGGACGAAGAGGTGGGGCCGTTCAGCGGGAACAGGGATGCCATGGAAGTGACGCTGGGATTCCGGGCTCCGGAGGGCTACCAGTTCCTGCCAAACGAGGGAAAATTCCGGATATGGGTGAAGGATGCCGCAGGCGTCAGGCGGCACGCCGAACTGGACAGCTTTTTAACCCGTATTTCATCTTCCGGAACATCTGCCAAATGTCCCGTTCGGATGAAAGAGAGGCTGCCTTTTCCCCTGGAGCTGGACGGTGCGGTCAGGATGAAGGTGGCCGAAGGAATTCAGGTTCTTCCCGCTCAGGAGTTTGAGGCCCGGAAGGGAGTCAAATTCAAGGCGGAAGGACTGGAAATTACCGTGGAGGACGTAATGGGCCAGGGAAAGGAATTCAGCAAAATCAAATTGGGATTTCAAGACACGCTGGACGTGAAAGAGATTACGTTGACTGACGAACAGGGCGGCAGGCTGGATGTCCAGGCTGTATCAAAAGGCTCCAACTGCGTCACGGGCGTTCCCTCCTCCTGTGTTTATACGTACGTCGTGAAAAAGATGCCTTCCAGGATGAAAGCCTCAGTGGTTGTGCACAAGGGCGCTGAAACCATTGTTGTTCCCGTGAAGCTGACTGTGGATTTGAATGCTCCTTCCATGCAGGCAGCAGATGGGGGTGGACAATAGGTGGGGCCTCTGTTTGGAAGATCCCTGCGTGCGACAGAAAGGGAATGCTGGCATTTATGCCGGAAGCACCTCAGCTTTTTTCTTCCCCTTTATGTTGTTTCAGGTTGACGTTTAAATGAAGCGTTGATAATAATATATTTATGAAAAAATCCATCAAATTGTGCTCGCTCATTCTGATTTTGTCCGGCTGTGGCATGGCCGGGACTTTTTCCGCCTGTGCGGACGTCCCTGCTCCCAAGGCCGAGGAGGCTGCCGTTTCCCGCGTGGGTAAGGCGCTGGAAAAAGCTGATTTTTTAACCAAGGACAGGCCGAAGCCTAAAGCCAAATATTACCTGTTCCTGTATTCCGCCAGCTGGTGCGGCCCCTGCTGCCAGGAGATGCCCCATGTGGTCCGGACGTACCGGAAGATCCGCCAGACGGACGATGTGGAACTGGTGCTGTTTTCCTGTGACAAGACGGAGGATGCCGCGAAGGCATGGGCCAAGGAGGAGCGGATGAAGTTTCCCATCGTCAAGCCCAAGAAAGGCAACGGCATTCCCGGATACAAGCCGGGAGGCACCATTCCGCGGCTCGGGATTGTGGACGGCACGGGCAAAGTCTTGGTCACAGGGCATCCCGCCACTCTGTTGAAAGACTGGCGCAAGTACTGCAAGCCGGAAGAAGGCAAAAAATAAGGGCGTTTTTGTGACGTTTCCGCCGCCTTTTTCAAAAGGGAGGGGCTGCTTCTTTAATCCTGTTCCCGGTCTTTCTCCACCGGGCGCGGAGCCGGGATGGCTCCGTAAAGCCCGTTGGGGAAAAGCTGGAGCCACGGAGTATATTCCGACGGGATGGGCGCTTCAAATTCCATGCGCTTTCCCGTGCGCGGGTGGTCAAAGCCCAGCCGCCACGCATGCAGCATGAGTCTGCCGGGTTTCGCCTTCTGCCGGGCGGGTTTGGCGTAAATAGGGTCCCCTATCAGCGGATGGCCCAGATGAAGCATGTGCACGCGTATCTGGTGGGTTCTGCCCGTGTGCAGCGTGCACAGGACGAGGGACGAATCCGTGGCGGGGTCCGCACAGAGCAGGTCGTAATCCGTGATGGCGGCTTTCCCGGAGCCCGGATTGACCACCGCCATTTTCAGCCGGTTCACGGGATGGCGGCCAATGTGGGTAAAAACCGTTCCGGAACTTTGGGAGGGGATGCCCTGGACGACGGCCAGGTACCGTTTTTCCGTGCTGCGCGCTGCAAACTGGGCCGTCAGGGATTGGTGGGCGCCGTCGTTTTTTGCAATGACCAGGCAGCCGGACGTGTCCTTGTCCAGACGGTGCACGATGCCGGGGCGTTCCACGCCGCCGATGCCGGAAAGATCCCCGCAATGATGAAGCAGGGCGTTCACGATGGTGCCGTCCGGGTTGCCGGCCGCGGGGTGCACGACCATGCCGCTTTCCTTGTTGAGCACCACCACGTCTTCATCTTCGTACAGGATGTCCAGGGGAATATCCTGCGGCCGGGCTTCCGCCGGTTCCGGTTCCGGAATGTTGACGGTGATGGAATCGCCGCGGGTGACGGGGCTTTTGGGCTTGGCGGGAGAGCCGTTGACCAGGACGTCTCCGCTTTTGATCAGGCTCTGGATTCTGGAACGGGAAAGTTCCGGGAGATGGGCGGCAAGGTATTGGTCCAGGCGGATTTTTCCGTCGGCGTCGTCCGTGGTCAGGTTCATGCTCCGTTGCGTTTGGTCAATGGCTGTAGGCGGAAGGCGGCAGATCGATGAACGTGCAGTCCAGTCCGTAAACGTCTTTGAGAAGAAGCCCCAGGGCCTTGACGCCAAACGTCTCCGTGAAGTAGTGGCCGCCGAAGACCAGATTGATGCCCAGCTCATTGGCCATGGGGATGTTCCAGTGGGAGCCTTCCCCGGTGACGTAGGTCCGGCAGCCGAGGGCTGCGGCTTGGGCAAGGTCGTCCCCCGCTCCTCCGGAGCAGATGAAAACGTCCCCTGCCGGGGCTTCCGGTGATTCTGTCCAGAAAGTCTGTACGGGCGTGCCGAGGACGGATTCCAGCCTTTGCGCCAGTTCCCCGCACGTGCCGTGGAATTCCCCGTGCGTACCCAGGGAAACGCCATGGTAGTCCAGCCCTTCCGTGGAACAGGGATGGATGCCGCAGGCTTTGGCCAGCAGGGCGTTGTTGCCGTATACGGGATGAACGTCCAGGGGAAGGTGGGCTGCATAAATGGCCAGGTTCCCGTCCATGGCGGCTTTCAGTTTCCGGTACGCAATGCCGGTGACGGGCTGCATGGATTGCCAGAAAAGGCCGTGGTGAAGGATAAGCAGGTCCGCCCCCATGTCCAGAGCCGCATGAATGGCCTGTTCCGAGCCGTCCACGGCGGCGGCGACCCTGGAGACGGAGCCTCCGTTTTCCAGTTGAAGGCCGTTCAGGGCGCGGGGAGCGTCCGGAATGGAGTCCACAGAAAGGATTCCGTCCAGAAAAGCGGCCACGGTTTTCAGGTCAATGCTCATGGGGAGGAATGGTCAGTTGTCTTCCGAAAGATTGGCGCCAAGCAGCCGCACGGCGTCCATGTTCAGGATAAAGTAATGCGGGGATGTGTTGACCCTGCCGTAATAAAACCTGCTGTATCCGGCTTCGCCCGCCGGGGCTATTTCCAGCGTGACGACTTTTTCCTCCGTTTCCGGGTCCGGGGCAAAAGTGATGTCGCTGTGGCTGGCGCCGGGCTGGACGGGGGCAGACTCCTTGTACACCTGGAGGATGAGTTTCAGCCGGAAAACGGGATTTTTCAGCGCCTCGCGCGCCCTGGTATCCGTATAGGGAAGCCAGGTGCTCACCTCCATCTTTTCCAGTTCGTCCAGATAGCGGTTGGCCCGGTTCGGGTTGATATTCAGGGTTTCATCCTTCCCGTCCTTGGAAGCCGTCCAAGAATCGTCCAGGCGGTCGAATTTCAGAATCAGGGGGCCTCCGGAACCGATGCGTTCCAGGTGCATTTCCTTGAGGTCAAACCTGCTGAAGGAGAAAAGCATCTTCTTTTTCCAGGCCAGGGCATCCGTCAGCAAATCCTTCATGTAGTTGTTGTCCAGCATGGCGACGGTGCTCTTCCCGGCCTGGCGGCCATACCAGGAGCCGTCCGTTCCCTTGGAGAAAAAGACCGTTACGGGAGGGCGGGGTTCTTCCCCGGGCTTGGGCAGCAGGGACAGGGTCAGGGTCATCCTGGGGTTGTCCAGCCCGTACACGGAAAGGTCCGTGGCCTTGTCGGAGGCAAACCCCGCCACTTTCCCCAGCTTGACGGTTTTCAGCAGGGAAACGAGGTGCTCCGGATTGGCCTCCTGGTAACGGGACCCTTCCGCCGTGTACAGCCATGTGGGTTTAAGGCCTTTTTTCTCATCTCCCTGGATAAAGCGGGCGATGGTGGGATAATCCTGAAAGCTCTTGCGGATGGAAAGGCCCGTGATTTTATAGTCTCCGATGTCCGTCAGCTGTTTGGAGCGCAGAAGGCCCAGGTCCAGGGGAATGTTGCGCACGCCGGGCACTTCCTTGGCGGCTTCCGTGGTAGTCTGTGCCAGTTCAAAGACGGCCTTGCGGTCGGAAACGGTGGCTTTCACCAGTTCGGACAGGCTTCCGTTGTCGGAAGGAGGATAAATGCGGAGCGTGACGGGCTGTTCCTCCCTTTCCAGGGATTTCCCGTCCGCCGTTCTGCGGCCGGTGAAATTCCTGATGGAGACGGAGGTGATCTGGTCATCCGTCATATCCGGCACGCTGGTTTCCTCCGGATTGTACACGCGTACGGCGGTAAGCTTCTGGAGCGTGCCCAGCAGCACGTCCATCATGGCCGGGTCCGTATCCAGGGAAAGGGGGTAGGTGATTTTCCAGGGGCCTCCGGGAACCTTCCGTTCCAGGGCGATGCGCTGGCCGTGGTTGTTGATTTCAATGGAGGCGGGCATGGCCGGATGCAGGAGCAGGGGACGGTGGTCCCGGAGCTGGCGGATGCCGGCTTTAAACAGGGGCAGGATGTTGCCGGTGCCTACCAGGATGCGGGTGTCCCGGCCATAGAAATCCGTCTGCATGTAGGTGGTATCATCCGTGGTCTTGTTCTCCGGATCGTCTACCAGCCAGGGAGCGAGGGAACCCAGCGTATAGCGGGCCACGGTGGAGGAGCGCTTCCCGTCGTCGCTCATCTCCTTCAGGGTAATGGTGATGGGCGTCGTTTTAACGCCGAACTCCTTCAGGGAGGCGGAATCAATCTTGTGCAGGGGCAGCGCGTCCACGATGCTGGTGGAATACGTGTACTGGAGAATGGCCGCTGCGGCGCGGGGATCCATGCGGTCATCCCACGGTTTCTGGCACCACCAGACGCCGTTGGGCTTGCGCTGGAATTCCGCCACCTCTCCCATGCAGTTGATGCGCATCCAGGAAACCTCGTTCATTTCTTCCCGGGTGTAGGGGAAAAGCCGTTCTCCTGAACTGAAGGCGGTGCGCCCGATGATGCGGGACAGGTTGCCGTCAATGGTCAGAAGCACCGCCGCGCCGATGGAGGCGACGGTGACGAGGATGAGAAGGATGAGGCGGAATGTGCGCATGTGCTTCCGGTGATGGGCGTGGTGGGATTAATGGCGGCGCGTGTTCCAGATAACCAGGGCAATCAGCAGCGCCAGCAGGGGCAGGCCGATGTTCGTCAGGAGTTCCAGAATGCCCAGGGCGTTGCGGTCCAGGTTCAGTTTGACGGTCAGGTCATGGCGGGAACCGAGGCCACGCAGTTCTTCACGGTCCGTCATCCAGCCTACCAGCGTGCGCATGAAATCCCTCTGTTCCGGCTTGATCTGCTTGGGCTGGAGCAGGTCCGTATTGCCCAGCAGCACCAGGCGGCCGGTTGTTTTATTCTGGTTGACGTCCCCCGCGTTGCCGCGGATGAGGGCCGCACCGATCATCAGGGGGCCCGGATTGTCTTCCCGCGCGTCAAATTGGGCCGGGAACTGGTTGTATTTGGTTTCCCCGTAATAATCCTCCGTAGTGACCAGGAGGGGATACGGCGTGATGCGCTTTTGCTCCATGGCCGCGTTGTCCGAATCCAGGATGAGGGAGATGCTTTCCCCTTCCAGCCCGGTGCTGGAATTCCAGAATTCGCGCGTGCAATTCAGGGACGGAGCAAAAATGGCGTTAATCTCAAAGACGGAGCGGTTGTTCCTGTTGCGGAGCATCACGCGGTCATTCTGCGGCCGCAGTCCCTGTTCACGGAGGAACCGGTACAGCTGCCTGGGCGTATCCTGCTGGGGTTCCAGCATGATGAGCACGGCGGCGTTCGGTCGCTCCCAGTACCGTCCCAGCACTTCCGCCTCCTGGGGGGACAGGTCATACTTGGAGCCGATGATCATGAAGCCCGCCGCGTCTTCCGGAATATCCGTCAGGCCGCTCATGCGGATGGGGACAAGCTGCAGGTTGACGGAGCGGCAGATCTTCGCCATAGTGGTGAAAATGCTTTCCTCCTGGCTGTTGCTCAGCGCTTCGTTAAAATTGCTCTTGTCCGCGGCAATGTACATCTTGCGGGGTTCTCCATTGGCCGCCCCGTAAATGCCGGCGGTCATCATGTCTTCAATCTGGAGGGCCACCGCCTTCATGCTCTTGCCGTCCGGGCTGGGGGCGTATACGACAAAGGAATCTCCCGGAAGGATGCGCACGTGGGCGGCATCCGCCTGGGTGCCTTCAAACGTCTTGAGCGCTTTTTCCGTATCTTCCCGGGCGTCGATAATGACCAGGTTCTTCTTGAACTCAATCCCGTAAATGTTGGAAATTTCGCGGGCCTTGTTCGGCTGGCGGAGCGGGTCCACGTACTCCACCCTCACCTTGCCGCCGGAATAGCGTTCATATTCCTCCAGCAGGGAACGCATGCGGGTGTAATTCTGCGTGGTGCGCAGGAAGGCGAACGTGATCTTGACGGGCGTCTTGCGGTTCTGGATTTCCGGAGACTTGAGCATGTTGATGCTCTGCGTGGAAATCTCATAGCGCTGGTCTTCCGTCAGGTCCCGGCGGTAATACTCATGGCAGCCCACGTAATTCAGGCATACGACGATGAGGAACAGCAGGAAGAGCTTGACCCAGGTCATCCAGGGA
>NZ_JAJBTT010000019.1 GCF_020860705.1 Akkermansia sp. | reverse complement strand
TCGCGCATCACCGGGCAGGGGCGGTTGCGGCGGGCTAATCCCTTCGGGCGCGGGCGGGCGGGCACGGGGCAGTTTTCAATCACCCAGTCGTACAGGGGGCGGTGGTTTTCAAATTCCAGCGTGCAGAGGGAGTGGGTGATGTGCTCATAGGCGTCTTCCAGCGGATGGGCGAAGTCGTACATGGGATAGATGCACCATGTATTGCCCGTGTTGTGGTGTTCCGCAAACATGATGCGGTACAGTACGGGGTCCCGCATGTTCATGTTGCTGGAGGCCATGTCTATCTTGGCACGGAGAATGGCTTTACCTTCCGGTATTTCCCCGTTTTTCATGGCCTGGAAGCGTTCCAGGTTTTCCGCCACGGAACGGTTGCGGTAGGGGGATTCCTGTCCGGGCACGTTCACGTTGCCGCGCTGGGCACGTATTTCTTCCACTGTCTGTTCGTCCACGTAGGCCAGGCCCTTGTTGATGAGGGCTATGGCGCATTCGTAAAAGAAGCCGAACATATTGCTGGCAAAGAAAAGATTTTCCCCCCAGTCAAAGCCCAGCCAGCGGATGTCTTCCTGAATGCTGTCCACATATTCCTGGTCTTCCTTGCTGGGGTTGGTATCGTCAAAACGCAGGTGGCAGCGTGCGCCCGGGAATTCCTGGGCGATACCGAAGTTGAGACAGATGGATTTGGCATGTCCAATATGGAGGTACCCATTGGGTTCCGGAGGGAAGCGGGTTACCGGTGCCTGATGCTTGCCGGAGGCAAGGTCATCAGAAATCATATCGCGGATGAAATCCCGGCGTTCGGCAGGCTGCAATGACATGGCGAAAATTCTACTACCAAGTTCCCTCTTCTGCAAGCGTGTTCACTCGGAATGACATGGGGCGGAACTTGACGGTTAAAGAGTGTTTTTTATCTTCCGCCGGAGACTCCTGTTGTAAATATTTAAATAATTTATATATAGGGATGTTTGGGAATGTAAGTTTTTTATGAAGGAGGATTTAAAAATCCCCAGTATTTTGCTAGGAAAAGGAAGGTCTGTTTACCGTTGGTTATTTTCAGGATTCCACAGAACGGTTGGCGATTCCGGAATTTTTTGACGGTGAGTGATATATTTAAAATTTAAAATGTCCCATAAAAGTAATAAAAAGGGTTGGAATAAAAAAGCAGTTGACAAGGAGTTTCAACGGAACATCCAATGAAAATTTATGCAGGAGGAGCGGTAAAGGTAAAGTTTGAAGACGGGTATTGCAAAAGAATCAAAAACATGCATATTAGGTGCCGGTGAATCTGAATTGTCCACAGTGCAAACGACATATCAATGTTCCTTCCTCCGCGGAGGGTTCCATGGTAAATTGTAGCAAATGCGGCCATGAGTTTCTTTGCGACAGGGAAAAACTGATCCCCAAGAAACCTTTTGCCAAGGCGAAGAAGGCCATTTCCGTCCAGCACTCCCAAAAAACCCGGGAGGTTATTCAAAGCGCCTTGGTTGAGACAGGGCTGATTCAGCTGGTGTGCCTTTGCGCTTCCCTGTTTATTGTTGCCGGCTGCGTCTGGCTTTTTTACAATGCTTCTTCCGAGATGGGCAGCTCCTCCTTCCTTTCCATGCTGCAGCAACCCCAGCAGAGGTCGTTTGCCCTGTTTTTCGCCTGTCTCTCCGGAGGGTTGATGGCCTTCGCCGGCCGCAGGCACAAGTTTATTTTCATTTTACTGGGCCTTCTGACAGCCGTGGGGGTTGCTTCGTTGCCTTTTGTGTACCCGGTCAAGGTAAATCCTTCCTTGCTTGGCAGTCATGAAGGCGCCGCGCATCCGGAAGAAAACGGGGATGTTTCCGGCTTTATCAGCTCCGGGTTGAAGCAGTTGCCGGGTGAGAACGGTTCCGTCCAGAATTATGGGGAAGGGGATTTGAAGCCGCTGTTTGTCGCCATTGACCGGAAGGAAGACCAGGGCGTTCTTGGCGTATGGGTGGTCGGGGTGAATGCAGCCAACCGGGACATGGTGAAGGCGTATTTGAAGAGGATGGCCCAGTCTGAGGATGAACCGATTTTTTACGACCGTAAAGGTACGGGCGGCGGTTTGTTTGTGATTACACCCACTCCTATTACATTCAAGGAGTTTGTGGATGTGATTTCCAAGATGGGGAAAGTGACCTTGCAGGATAAGGAGCGTTTTTTTGTAGAAGTGATTCTGAACCGGGACAAGTTTGAAGCGCGGCCGGCTTCCGCCGCACTGCAGGATGAACGCCATCAGTATTTCGTTCTGGCCAATTTAAAGGAATTATCCTGCCTGGATATCCGGCGGGTCATTGCGGCGGCAAAGCGCCTGGCCTCCGTGGATCCGGAAAAGATGCGCCATGAGGTCTCCGCCAAGCTGGTGGAACTTCTCCGGGAACCGTGGGGCCGTGATGCGGAATATGTAACCGCCCTGGCTTCCGCCCTCGTCGTATGGGCGGATCCGGCTGATGCGGAAGCCCAGCGCGTGGTTTATTATGTGGCTACGGAACTGAAGAAGGCGGACTGTGAGATTCCGGCCTCCCTGGTAAGGTTTTTATTGCGCGGTCCGGAAGAGAAGAGTTTTGCTCTGCTTCTGGATGAATGGAAAAAGGATCCCCAGAAGTGGGAGGAAGAGTGCAAGGCCGCAGGCCCCACGGGCGAGGCAGCCATCATCAAGGTGCTGAATGAATCCGATGATTTTGTGCTGAAGCGTTCCGCCGCCCGTATTTTGGGAGAAATAGGCTCGGAAGCTTCCCTTTCCGCTCTCAAGGCCTTTGTGGGGGATGCCGATAACGAGCTGCGCCTGTGCTCGGAGTTGTCCCTCAATCTGATTGAAAAAAGGCTGGGCCGGGGCGCTTCTCCCGCTGTCCGGTAGAAAAAGGGGAGATCCCTTTTTTGCCCTTTCCGGTTGTTTGCAGTTCCGGAAAGGGGCGGGTTGTGGTGCGACGGATGCCCGGACTGTAAATGAATCATGAGGAAGGGCCGGTTTTTTTATGGGAACCGCCTCTTTTTGGTTGCGGAGAAAGGCCTTTTCATTAAAATGCCCGGACTATGACAGACCAAGGAACCACTAACGCCGAAGTCCCTCCTTCGGTGAAAAGTTACGCCAAATATCTTTTATTTATGGCTGGGCTGGGCGGCCTCCTGTACGGGATGGATGTCGGCATTATTTCCCATGCGCTGCCTTATATCCGGCAGACGACTTCCTATAGCGACGGCGATATTTCACAGGTTGTTGCCGCGGTGCTGCTGGGCAGCGTGCTTTCCTCCCTGTTTGCCGGCTGGCTGGCGGATCTGCTGGGCCGCAAATGGATGATTATCCTGTCTTCCGCCCTTTTCCTGCTGAGCATTCCTGTCATTTGCCTTTCCGGCGACAGCCTGGGCGCCCTGATGGGCGGCCGTATCCTGATGGGCATCAGCGGCGGTCTGCTGGGCGTAGTAGTTCCCCTTTATCTGGCGGAATGTCTGGGAGCGTCCGACCGGGGCAAGGGAACGGGCATGTTCCAGTTGATGCTGACCATCGGCCTGGTGTTTACTGCCTTGATCGGGTCCGTAGTCGCCTACTTTTTCGGTGCCGCGACGGATGCGATGGTGTCTGTGGAAGATAAGGCCCTTGCGTGGCAGCTGATTTTCTGGATTTCCTCCATTCCCGGGATTGTTCTTGTTCTGGGCGCTTTCCGCCTGTCCGAGTCCCCCCGCTGGCTTTACCGCCGGGGCAGGGACGAAAAGGCTTTCCAGGCCCTGTGCCGCAATAACCCCGAGCATGAGGCCCGGGCTATTCTTGAGGAAATGAAGGCTTCCGATGAAGCGGAGCAGAAAGCCCGAGCGGAAATGAAAGCCTCCTCCAAGGGGGATTCCCTGCTGCAAAAGAAGTACATCGTTCCTTTTGTGCTGGCCGTCGTCATTCTGGCCTGCACGCAGGCCACGGGCATTAACTCCGTGCTAAACTATTCCGTGGAAGTGTTCCAGCAGGCCGGTCTTGACAGCATGTCCGGCGTGGCGGATATCGCCATCAAGGTGACGAACGTCATCATGACGGTGGTGGCCATGACGCTGGTGGACAAGAAGGGGCGCAAGTTCCTGCTCAAGCTGGGCACCATCGGCATCATCGTGGGCCTTCTGGGCGTGGGCGGTGCATTCTATTCCTTTGAAGGGGAACGCACCTCCGTGATGGACAAGATCAAGGTGGAGAACAATTCCCTCAGCATTGATTTGGGCAACCCTGAAACGCTGGCCTCCATGGGCATGACTCCGGGAGACACCGGAAAGCAGGTTATCCTGAATTACCAGCAGGGTAACGGAACCAAGGTGGTGGTTGCGGAAGTGGGCAAGGAAGGCGGCGACAAGATCGTCGTGGACAAGAAGCAGTGGGAAGAACCGACCATTGTTGAAAAAATCGCCCCGTGGTCCGGACGTTCCGTTTTCAATGCGAACGACCCCTCCATGGCTCCCGGCAAGGATATGGAGCTGACGATCAGCAAGGCTGAAGTCGGCATGCGTCCCGATCGGGTGACGGGCTGGTTTGTCGCCGGGTTCTTCATTGTCTTCATTGCCTTTTATGCCGTGGGGCCCGGCGTTTGCGTCTGGCTGGCTCTCTCCGAACTGATGCCCACACGCATCCGTTCCGTGGGCATGTCCATCGGCCTCTTCATCAACCAGGCCGTTTCTACCACGATTGCGGGCGTCTTCCTTCCCTGGGCCGGTTCCTGGGGTTATTCCGGGGTCTTTTTCACCCTGGCTGCCTTCACGGTGATCTATTTCATCACGGCGGCCTTCTTCCTGCCTGAAACCAAGGGCCGCACGCTTGAGGAAATTGAAGCGTACTTCACCACAGGCAAGATGCCGAAGGATGCGGATGAATTGGTCAAGGACGAGCAGGAAGCCTGATAGCTGTTCCTGAGCTGTTCTTCATGACTGCCCTGCGAGAGCGGGGCAGTCTTTTTATGCCGTTTTCCGGAAAGACGTTTCCGGTGCCCAAGGTGTCTGCCGTTTCGGTTTCCGGTGTGTTCACACCGGGATGCAGGGGGCTGCTTAAACGCTGCCCGGAGGCATTTCTGATGTTAAGCGTGACGTGCTCCTGCGTCAGGAAGGGGGGGCGCTGTTCCCCTTTAGGGAGTGCGGGGCTTCTTTTTCTGGTCTTCCTGCCAGTTTTTAATGGCTTCCGCAATGGGGGGATACCCGTTTTTCATGTGGAAGTCATAGGCGGTCTGCCCGTCGTCGTTGCGGAGGGAGGGATTGGCGCCGTGGTTCATGAGGCAAACGGCTATTTCCGGAGAATTGCAGACCATCAGCGGGGTCAGGCCGTCCACGTCCGGCTGGTTGGGATCCGCTCCCGCCTTGATGAGAAGATCAATGAGGGGAATGAGTCGTTCCACCGGTTTTTCCTTGGTGCAGATCAGGTGCAGGGGGGACTGCTTGCTTTCAAAGAAGCGTTCGTTGACGTCGCAGCCAGCTTTGATGAGGCGTTCATAAATGGCCGGGGAAAGGCTGAGGAACCCGACTCCGCGCGCCTGGGCGTTCAGCCTGCGTTTGAGGTCCGGAGAGCCGGCGTCCAGCAGGGCCAGGGCTATTTTTTCCTGTCCCGGGTCGGAGTCATTGAGGGCGGCGGAGTACATGAACGGGGTGACGCCCCACGGTCCCGGCTGGTCCGGGTTGGCCCCGTGTTTGAGCAGGGCCTGCACCAGCGGCAGCCTGGCTTCCGCCGTGGAGTTCATGTAAAGGCCTGACAGGCAGGCCCAGGTAAGGGGGGTATCCCCCGGCTCCTTCGTGCCGTCATGCATGAAGACGGATTGGGCGTTGACGGGGGCTCCGGCTTCTATCATCCGGATGGACAGCTGGTTCAACCCCAGCGCAATGCAGAGATGCAGCGGGGTATTGCGGTTGGGAGACTGCAACAGGAGGTTGCCGTTTTGCCGGAATTGTTCCAGCATCTGGTAGCATTGGAGGATGGAATGGAATTCTTCCTGGGCTTCTCCGGGATACATGATTTCCAGGGGCCAGGAGTCGTGCAGAAAACGGAGGGTAAGGCCCAGCAACTTTTCATTCGCCGCCTTGATTTCCTGCTTTTCCGCTTCCGTCAGCTGGATCGTCCTTTCCTCCGCATCCGCCAGGGGGGCGGCTACGATGGCCGCTGCGGACGCAAGCAGCATGGACCCTGTCATTTGTCTCATGGCATCCTTATAGGGGAAGGAAAGTGGCGTGTCACCTCAAATCAGGGGCATTACCCCAGTTTGGAGAGGCTGACGCGGACGGCTTCCACCGTACGGTCAATGTCTTCTTCCGTGTGCGCCGTGGAGATGAAGCCCGTTTCATACGGGGAGGGGGCGAAGTAGACGCCCTGTTCCAGCATGTTCCAGAAAAACGGCTTGAAGAGTTCCTTGGAGGCTTGTTGCGCGGAGTCCAGGTCATAGACTTCCTTTTCCGTGAAGAAGAGGCAGAACATGGAGCCCGCGCGGTGGAAGGTGTAGTTCCTGCCGTGCTTCCGGAGGGCCTCACGGATGCCTTCCTCCAGCCGCGCGCCAAGCTGTTCCAGCCGGTCATAGGCGTTTCCGTTCAGGAGTTCCCGGAGCTGGGCCAGCCCAGCCGCCATGGCGACGGGATTGCCGGAGAGAGTGCCCGCCTGGTAGACGGGGCCAAGGGGAGAGAGGCAGTCCATGATTTCAGCCCTGCCACCAAAGGCGCCCACGGGAAGGCCGCCGCCGATGACCTTACCCATGCAGGTGAGGTCCGGCGTGATGCCGTAAAGCTGCTGCACGCCTCCGG
The DNA here is from genome assembly GCF_020860705.1 of Akkermansia sp. Classification (GTDB taxonomy): domain Bacteria; phylum Verrucomicrobiota; class Verrucomicrobiia; order Verrucomicrobiales; family Akkermansiaceae; genus Akkermansia. The sequence goes on along the minus strand of NZ_JAJBTT010000019.1, from coordinate 96,131 downwards.
GCGCGACGCGGAATCCCGTCATGACTTCGTCAAAGATGAGGAGGGAATCGTACCGGAGCGTGATTTCCCGGAGGAAGTGAAGGAAGCCGTTCTGCGGGAAGTAAAGCCCGGCATTGGCCGGAAAGGGTTCCAGGATGACGGCCGCAATGTCGTTCCCATGGAGTTCAAAAGCTTTTTTGACCGCCTCCTGGTCGTTGTAGGGAACCGTGATGGTGAGCTGGGTCATTTCTCTGGGCACTCCGGCGCTGTCCGGTTCCCCGAAGGTGAGCGCCCCGGAGCCCGCCGCCACCAGCAGGGAGTCCACATGGCCGTGGTAGCAGCCGATGAATTTGATGATTTTGCGGCGTCCGGTGTAGCCGCGGGCCAGCCTGATGGCGGACATGGTTGCTTCCGTACCTGAGTTGACCATGCGCACTTTTTCCACGGAGGGCACCATGCCCGTGATCATTTCCGCCATGTCCACTTCCGCCGGGGCGGGAATGCCGTAGCCCAGTCCTCTGTCCACGGCGGCATGCACAGCGTCCAGGACGGGCTGCGGGGCGTGGCCCAGAATGGCCGGTCCCCAGGTGCCGATGTAGTCAATGAGCTGGCGCCCGTCCGCATCCGTGATGTAGGCGCCTTTGGCGGATTGGACAAAAAAGGGGTCTCCGTCCACATTGCGGAAGGCCCTGACGGGGGAGTTGACGCCGCCGGGGATGACGGCGCGCGCGCGGGAGAAGAGCTGGGCGGATTGATTCATATGATGAGGGAAGCAAAAAGGGCAAACCTTGAGAAAGGGTTGCCCTCATTGAAATGGGTTCTATTCCCGAACCAATACTGATTTAAACTTCAGGAGCGGAAACGGGAGTTTCAGTGGTTTCGGGAGCGGCTTCTTCGCTCTTGTTGCTGTAGCGCCATTTTACCTTGTTGCGCTTGCTGGCGGAACGGGCCTTGCGGCGGCGTTCATCCATCGGGGTTTCAAAGGCGCGGCGGCGGCGCATTTCATCCAGGATGCCTTCAACATCCAGCTTGGTTTTAAGGCGCTTGAGAGCGCGGTCGATAGGTTCACCTTTTCTTACGGTAACTTCACGCATGATTTGTTTTCCTTTTTCTATTCGTCCGGGAACGGGAGACAATACGTAGTGCTTTCCTGCTTACAGGTCAAGATTTTTATCATGGCTGACCCATTTTTTGCCCCTGAAGGAAGGGTTCCGGCGTCCGGAACGGGAGAGGGCTCCTGCACGGCGCGGTTTTCCGGCGCCGGAGCGGGCTTCAACTGTCCTTGCCTTACCGTATGGGGCATGATAGAAAGGAACGTCTCCCATGAACCGGCTGCATACATTGATTGACGGATTTCCCCAGGTGCGGATTCTCTGCATCGGGGACGTGATGCTGGACAAATTCCTGTACGGCAGCGTCAGCCGGATTTCCCCGGAGGCTCCGGTCCCCATCATGAAGATGGACCGGGAAACGCGCATGCTGGGGGGTGCCGGCAACGTGGTGTCCAACCTGTGCGCGCTGGGGTGCCGTACTTCCTTTGTCAGCGTGGTGGGGAATGACGGCCATGGACGGCAGGTGAAGCGGTTTCTGGAAGAAACGTGCTGCATTCCGCAGCTGGTGGAGTGCGAAGGGTATGAGACGACCGTGAAGATCCGTTTTGTAGCGGGCAAGCATCATTTGCTGAGGGCGGACCAGGAACAGCCGCTGCGGATGGTTCCGGAGCTGGCCTCCCGTTTTCTGGAACGGGTGGACGCCTGCCTGCCGGAGGCGGACCTTGTTCTTTTGTCCGATTACGGGAAAGGCCTGTTTGACGGGGAAACCACTCCCGCCGTGATCGCCCGGTGCCGTGCGGCAGGCAAGTCCGTGATCGTGGACCCGAAGGGGGCAGATTATTCCCGCTACAAGGGCGCTACGCTGGTGAAGCCGAATATGAAGGAGTTCCAGGAGGCGACCGGCGTAGAGCTGAACCCTTCCGAACCGGGCTGGGAACAGGCCGCCATGGAAGGGGCGCAGCGGCTGTTCACGGAGTTCGGCATTGAAAATTTGCTCATTACCCTGAGCGAGCACGGCATGATTTTTATTCCTTCCTCCCGCCCTTCCGATTTTGTCTGCATTCCTACGGAAGCCCGCGAGGTGTTTGACGTGTCCGGCGCCGGGGATACCTCCTTGGCCAGCCTGGGGGCGGCATTGGCTGCCGGGGCCACGGTGCCGGAGGCCCTGGTGGTGTCCAACGTTGCCGCCGGAATCGTGGTGGGCAAGTTCGGAACGGCCAGCGTGACCGGGCCGGAGCTGAAGAAGGCGCTGGAGGAGAAGGACCTGAAGGCTTCCTCCTGGCATCACCGGAACAATATTCTGACGGCGGAGGCGGCGGCGGAGCTGGCGGAACGTTTCCGCCGGGAGAAGAAGGTGGTGGGATTTACGAACGGTTGTTTTGATTTGCTGCACCTGGGGCACCTGCATTCCTTCATGAAGGCGCGGGAAGCATGCGACGTCCTTTTTGTGGGGCTGAATACGGATGCCTCCATCAGGCGCCTGAAAGGGGAGGACAGGCCGATCAATCATGAGGAGATGCGTTCCCTGCTGCTGGCTTCCCTGGATTTTATCGATTACGTGGTGCTGTTTGACGAGGATACGGCCCTGCCGCTGATCGAGAAGCTGCGTCCGGACGTGATCGCCAAGGAGGGTTATCCCCTGGAACGCTGGCCGGAGGGCCAGTACGTGGAGTCTTACGGAGGGCGCGCCCTGGAGCTGCCCCGCCTGGAGGGTTTTTCCTCCACCAATATCATCAACCGCATGAAGAACAGTCCGGCATGAGCGAGTACGTCAGGAATCAGATTTTAGGGATAGCGGACAATTTCAAGGCTCTTGCCGCCATGGCCGGGGATATTGAACAGGTCGCGCGCGTTTGTACGGATACCCTCAAGGCCGGGAATAAGATCATGTTCTGCGGCAACGGCGGGTCAGCCGCGGATGCCCAGCACCTGGCTGCCGAACTGGTGGGCCGCTACAAGCTGAACCGCCCCGCCATGAATGCGCTGGCCCTGACGGTGGATACTTCCATTCTTACCGCCGTGGGGAACGATTACGGGTATGAGACGGTGTTTTCCAGGCAGCTGGAGGGGGTGGGACATCCCGGAGACCTGCTGGTGGGGCTTTCCACAAGCGGCAACAGCCGGAATATTGTCCGGGCGATGGAGCTGGCGCGCCGGATGGGCGTCCGGACCGTGGCCTTGACAGGCCGGGGCGGCGGGGAGATGAAAGCCCTGGCGGATTTCTGCATTGCCGTTCCCTCCGAAGCCACGAACAACATCCAGGAGATGCACATTGCGGTGGGCCATCTGGTTTGCGAGCTGATTGAGCAGGAGATGTATGGACGGTAAAGCGCTGTTTCTGGACCGTGACGGCGTGGTCAATGTGGACGGTGGGTATGTGCACCGCATTGAGGATTTTCAACTGGTGCCCGGTGTTCTGGATCTTTGCCGCCAGGCGAAGGAAAAGGGGTATCTGGTGATCGTGGTGACCAACCAGTCCGGCATAGGCCGCGGCATGTTTACGGAAGAGGATTTTTCACGGCTGACGGATCACATGAAGAGCGTGTTCCACGCTGCCGGGGCGGAGATTGCGGACGTGTTCCACTGCCCCAGCGTGGATGACGGGCATCCCGACCGGAAGCCGAATCCCGGCCTGTTTTTGAAAGCGGCGGCCGTGCATGGGCTGGATATGGCAGCCTGCGTTTCCGTGGGTGACCGGGAGCGGGATATTCAGGCAGCCCTTTCCGCCGGGGTGGGACGGAATTTTTTGTTTTCCCCTGAGGAGGCGCCGACTTGCGCTACTGCCCGTGTCGGGACGTTAAATGAAGTGGCGGCGTGGTTGTAAGGCCGGTAATGGTTCCGCGGTGAAGGGTGGCCGGGCAGAGGCTGGCCGTGCCTGCAGGAACAACTGCCTGTTTTCATGGCATATCCGTCACGATGGATAGCTTTCCCTGCCGGGGCGAAGTAATTTGACATACGGGAAGCTCCCTGCTAGAAGTGGTGCGATTAGTCCGTAATTTCACGGACTTGCCCTGTACCGGCTTTTTACTTTTGAACATATGAACCTGATTTCCTTACGATCCATGATGGCGGTCACGGCACTGGGGGCCGGCCTCGCTCTTCCGGTGTTCTCCCAGTCTGCTTCCCCTTCTTCTTCTTCTTCTTCTGTGCCTGCGGCCTCGCGGGCCAAAAAGACGGCCACGATGCCGGTGTATCCCATCCCGCAGAAGATGACCCGGAGCGGCGGTTCCGTGACGGTTCCGGCTCTGAAATTGTCCGGAGTCCGGGATGAGCCTACCGTAAATGCGCTGAAGAGCATGTTTTCCATTACCCCGAATGGCCTGCCCGTGCAGATGTCCATCATCAAGGGGAGCAAGAAGAGCGCCGGGAATATCCCGCAGAAGGCCGGCGCCTATTCCCTGAGCGTAACGCCCCAGGGCATCCGGATGACGGGGTATGACGACGAAGGCCTGTTTTACGCGGCCCAGACGCTGCTCCAGCTGGCGGAGAAAACGCCTTCCGGCGTGACGGTGCCGGTGGTGGAGGTGCTGGACTGGCCCGACGTTCCCCTCCGCGGCACCATTGAAGGTTTTTATGGCCTGCCTTGGGGGCAGGAAGGACGCATCAGCCAGTTCAAGTTCTACGGGAAGTATAAGATGAATACTTACATCTACGGCCCGAAGGACGACGTGTTCCACGGTTTTTCCAAGCGCTGGCGCGAGCCGTATCCCGCGGATATGGCGAAGGATCTGAAGGAGCTGGTGAAGGTCGCCAAGCAGAACAAGGTGAATTTCGTCTGGGCCGTGCACCCTGGCGCGGATATTCACTGGGGAGAGGCGGACCGCAAGGCCGCCGTGAAGAAGTTTGAGATGATGTATGACCTGGGGTTCCGCTCCTTTGCCGTGTTTTTTGACGACATCGGCGGGGAAGGTGCCAAGCCGGAAGGTCAGGTGGAGTTTCTGAACTACCTGAATAAGGAGTTTATCCACAAGAAGCCGGACGTGACCCCCCTGATTGTGTGCCCCACGGCGTATGCAGGCGGCGGAGGCCGTTACCATGAGGTGATGGGGGAACATCTGGACAAGGACATCGGCATCATGTGGACAGGCTCCGCCATTGTGAGCGATATACGGACTGCTGCCTTGAAGGGGATCAACAAGTATTTGCAGAGGCCGGCGTTCATCTGGTGGAATTTCCCGGTGACGGATTACGTGCGCCACGCCCTGTTCCTGGGGCGCACCTATGGCGTGGATGCGGACGCCATGCCGTTCATGCAGGGTTTTGCCTCCAATCCGATGGACAAGCCGGAGGCCTCCAAGATTTCCCTGTTCAGCGTGGCGAACATGACCTGGAATGCCAAGGCCTATGATTCGGACAAGTCATGGAAGGACAGCATCCGCATTCTGTTCCCCGGCTGCGCCGCCGCCATGCAGACGTTTGCCAACCACAACAGCGACGGCGGACCCAGCGGGCACAATTACCGCAAGGAGGAGTCCGTGGAGATCGCCCCCGTGGTGGAACAGGTGATGGAGTTGTGCCGCCGTGGCGCTAAGGTTTCGGAAAGCAAGGCGTTTGGCCTCCTGAAGGCCGAGTTTGCGAAGATGGCCCAGGCTCCGGACATCATCCGGGCGAAGTCGAATAATCCCGCGTTCATTGCGGAAGTGGAGCCGTGGCTCATTCAGTTCGAGTCCCTGGGGAAAGCCGGGGTGAACAGCATGCAGATGATTGAGGCCACGGAGGCGGGGAATGCCTCCGGAGCGCTGAATTACGCTATGGAGGCCGCCTGCCTGCTTGCCGAGATGCAGCGTTACAGCAAGGAGATCAGCAAGGCCATCAACAAGCACGTGACGGAGGTGACCAAGAAGAATTCTCCGTGGCAGACCGCCGTCAAGCCGTCCGAACTGGTGATGGCCCCCGCCGTGCGTGAACTGCTGGACCTGGGGTCCACCGCCGTGCTTTCCCGCGTGAGCGGGCAGTCCGTGGGCCGGGTGAAGCCGTATGTTTCCACGAAGCAGAAAACAGGTATTGAAAAGATGCTGGATGACGATCCCGAGTCCTATTATTACTGCAAGGAAGTCCAGAAGAAGGGTGACTTTTTTGGCGTGGACCTGGGTGCTCCGCGGGAGATCCGCACCGTTTCCATTATCATGGGCCGCAATGATTCCGATACGGATGCCGTGAACAAGGGCCAGCTGGAGGTGTCCATGGACGGGCAGTCCTGGTCGTCCCTGATGCCGGAGTCCAGCGGACTTCATGTGCAGTACCAGGGCAGCGGCAAGAAGGGCCGCTTTGTCCGCTACCGCGCCACCGTGCAGGGTGTTCCCGGAGGAAAGTCCGACGTGTGGACGGCCATCCGGGAGTTCAAGGTGAATGCTCCCGCCGCGCCTTCCGTGCTGACGGATGCTCCCGCGTTCAAGAGCGCCGTGGTGGAAGCCGGAGAGAAGGATATTTCCCTGAAGCGCATCATGGAGGTGCATCCCCTGCCGCCGAAGAAGTCCCTGGGTCTTCAGATTCCGGCCGGAGCGTCCGTGGAATCCGCCTCCGTCAATTTGAAGACGCCGGACATGAAGTGGGCCAAGTTGTACATTTCCATGGACGGAAAGTCCTGGACGGAGGTTCCGCTGAAAGCGGACGGTTACGCGGAGATTGGCGGCGTGATCAAGGGGATCAGGCTGGTGAACGCCGGGGCCTCCCCGCAGGAGGTAACTCTGGAGGAGTTCAAGCTGAATCTTGCCAACAAGGGAGGGAAGTCGGCGGATAACGGCGCGGCCGGAGATTTCAATCTGGCTACGTTCCTTCCGGTGGAATTGTCTCCGGAGAAGGTAGAGATTCCCTGCGATTCCCCCCGCGCGAATACCGCCATCGTCCTGTCGGACGGAAAGGAAGCTTCCGTACTGGCCTGCGGGGCCGACGGACGGTGGGTGCCCGTGGGCAATCTGGCCAAGGGAAAGAAGGTGAATACGTTCAGCCTGAAGTCCGTCAAGAAGCCGGTGAAGGCCCTTGGCCTGACCGGGAAGAAGGGGAACTCCGTGAATATTTTTGAAGTGATCTGGAAGTAACGGGTTCCGGAGAGGGAGGAAGGCTTCTCCCTATCGGTTCTTTCATTGACGCCGGGGCGGCTGTTTCCTCCGTGGAATGGCCTCCCCGTCTTTTTCCTCCCTGTTCTGCCGGAGCCGGGCGTCAGGAAGCGCGTTTGTCCGCCAGGTGCAGGCAGCCGAGGATGAGAGCCATGATGACCAGAGGCCCCAGGATGTCTGCATACCCCACCATTCCCGTGTTGACGGGGGCCACGCACAGCAGAAACCACCATGCCAGGGACAGCAGGCGCAGGAGGGGGGAGGCCCCGCTGCCGGAGAGAAAAACATAGATGACGAGAGCCCATAGCCGGGAGAAGCGGGGCAGCGTGACAAGCCATTCCCGGTGGTCTCCGCCTGGCCAGACAAGTGTGCCGTAGGGGTTCGCGGCGGGGAGGTCCCCCCACATGGCTCCTGCAGGAAGTGCCAGGTTCATCAGCAGGTTCAGGAGTAGCCCCGCATAGACGGCGGTCATCAGGTACCTCCATTGGGCGCCCGTATGCACCGCCAGGAACAGGAACGCGGGGACCAGCAGGAAAGGAGTCAGTTCCAGCGCTCCCATCCAGGCCGGGAGGTCGGTTCCTATTTCAGCCTGGCGGGAAACGCCCTGCGGGATGGCGGAAAGGAGGGCCCAATACAGGAGCATCAGAAAAATGCAGCGGTATCTGACGGCGCGGCTCACCGGGCGTTCTTCATCTGGAGGAAGGCCCAGCCACGCGCCGGAATGCGGTTGATGGGCGGGGAATGGCATGACGTGGGGGAATGGCGCTTTTTTGTAACGGGAACAGGCGGGGTTGTCAATAAAGCCCGGTTTCATCCGGAGTGGGAGTTGTTTTTCAACAAAATGGACATTCCTGCTGTCCACATTGTGACAAAGTTGTCGCCATGGGCTTCTTGCCGCAGGCGGCTCGTTCTGCTAGTCGATGCCTGAAAGGGTGCAGAACAATGGCTGTGCCCTACTAACCCATTCCTTGCGTTCATGTTCCATTCCAGATTGCTGACGATGTTTCCGGCCCTGTTTTTCTGCCTGCTGGCTGTTTCCTGCGGGGACAGGAAGAAGGAGGATCCGAATGTCATTGAATTGAACTTCGGCCATTTTCCCAACGTGACGCACGTGCAGGGGCTGGTGGCCCATCATTTTTCACGGGAGGGGAAGGGATGGTTTGAAGAACGCCTGAAGAAGGCCACCGGAAAGGACGTCAGGATCAACTGGTATGTGTATAATGCGGGACCCAGCGCCATGGAGGCTCTGTTTGCCCGGTCCATTGAGTTGACTTACGTGGGGCCCAGCCCGGCCATCAATGCGTTTGTGCGTTCCCGCGGAGAGGATATCAGGCTGATTGCCGGAGCCGTGGAAGGAGGAGCCGCCCTGGTGGTTCCGAAGGATTCCTCCCTGAAGGAGCCTGCGGATTTCCGCGGCAGGGTGATTGCTACTCCCCAGCTGGGCAATACACAGGATGTTTCCGCCCGCGCCTGGTTTTCCCGCGGCGGGTTGCATGTGACGCAGCGTGGCGGGGACGTGAAGATTCTGCCGACTCCCAATCCGGAGCAGTTGAGCCTCTTCCGCCAGGGCCGTCTGGACGGCGTATGGACGGTGGAACCGTGGGTGAGCCGCCTGGTGATGACGGCCGGGGGCAGGGTGCTGGTGGATGAGCGGGAGTCCATCGCTACCGTGCTGGCGTGCGGAGCCGGGTTTCTCAGGGAGAAGCCGGAGGTGGCGAAGGCCCTGGTTCAGGCGCATGAAGAGTTGAATGAATGGATACGGCAGCATCCGGAGGAGGCCCGGGCGATTGTGGTCAGTGAGCTGGAGGAGCTTACCCATTCCGACATAGATCCGGCGCTGATTGCGGAGGCCTGGAAGAGCATTGTCATGAAGGACAGGATTTCCATTCCCAAGCTCCGGCAGTTTGTGCAGGACGCCTATCAGGCCGGGTTCATGAAACAGGTTCCGGACGTGACTGGCCTGGTGGTTCCTGAGGCGGCGGAAGAACAGTTGACCATGACGAAGGAGGCAGCCGGGAGATGATTGCGGGTGAAGAACATTGCGGACCCGGAGGGTGCAAGCTCCGCATTGCCGGCGTAGGCAAGGTGTTTGAAGGTCGGCGCGGAAAGGTGGTGGCCCTGGAGGGAATCAATTTGAATATCAGGGGGGGCGAGTTTGTCTGCCTGGTGGGGGCCAGCGGCTGTGGAAAGACTTCCCTGCTGAACATCATCGCCGGGCTGGAGTTTCCCTCTTCCGGGACGGTGGAGCTGGACGGAGAGCCCGTGACAGGCCCCGGCCGGGACCGCACCGTGATGTTTCAGGAGTCCGCCCTGTTCCCGTGGCTGGACGTGATGGGGAATGTGATGTTCGGCCTGAAGCTGACGCCCGGCTTGACGCGGGGGGACCGCCTGGCCATTGCGGAGAAGAATTTGGAGCTGGTGGGGCTGAAGGAGTGCGCGCATTCCCATATTCATGAGCTTTCCGGCGGGATGAAGCAGCGCGTGGCGCTTGCCCGCGCCCTGGCTACCAGCCCGCGCATCCTGCTGATGGACGAGCCTTTTGCCGCGCTGGACGCCATGACCCGCGAACAGCTTTACCATGATATTCAGGATATTCATCTCCGCTGCGGCATGACAATCATTTTCGTCACGCACAATATGCGTGAGGCGGTGTGCCTGGGGGACCGCGTGGTGCTGTTTACACCGCCTCCGGGCCGTGTCCGTGAGGAATATTTTGTGGACCTGCCCCATCCCAGGGATATCAACAGCCGAGATTTGGCGGAGCTGGCATCCCGCATCACCCGTGATTTGAAAGGAGCCCAGGCATGAACAGGAACAAGTGGTCCAAATGGGCGTCCCATGCGTGCTCGCTCGTATTTTTCATCTTTGTGATCTGGGTGTGGCAGTATTTGAGCGACCAGAAGGTCTGGAAGCCCTATCTGTTCCCTTCCCCTCTGGAAGTGTGGGAGTATTTGCGTTCTTCCTTCATGGACGGGACTCTGGAGGAAGCCTCCTGGATTACCGTGAAGAGGCTGGTAATGGGGTATGGAATAGGGCTGGTGATGGGCATTCCCCTCGGTATGCTGTGTTCCCGTTTCCAGCTGGTGCAGAATACCCTGGGCCTCGTTTCCCTGGGGTTTCAGGCCCTGCCCAGCGTGTGCTGGGTTCCGCTGGCTACCCTGTGGTTCGGCCAGACGGAGGGGGCCATGCTTTTTGTGGTGATCATGGGGACGCTGTGGTCCGTGATTCTGGCGACAGCCAACGGCATGCGGAATGTGCCGCCCATTTATTCCCGCGCGGCGCGCACCATGGGCGCAGGCCCCATTTACTGCCTGATTCACGTGACGCTTCCCGCTTCCGCTCCGTTTGTGGTGAGCGGCATGAAGCAGGGGTGGGCCTTTGCATGGCGCTCCCTGATGGCGGCGGAAATTTTCGTTCCCATCCTGACCGGCTTTGGCCTGGGGCAGCTTCTGCATTTCGGCCGGGAATTGAACGCGATGAACCAGGTGGTGGGCATCATGTTCGTGATCGTGGTGATCGGCCTGCTGTCTGACAAGATACTGTTTTCTCCGCTGGAACGGTTCCTGCACCGCCGCTGGGGGACAGGGCAGGCCTGAGGAGCGTTCCCTGCCGGGCTAAAAAGCCCGGTGAGTATTCCGGCGGCGGAAGTCCCGTCACTTGCCGGGCGATTCCAGGTTTCTTTTGATCGCGTGGACTTCCTTAATCAGCGCCGGAAGCTTTCTGAGAGCGGCGTATTGCCGGCTGGCATCCTTGAATGGAGATGCCGGGAAGCCCCAGTAGGTGACGTTTTCCGGAATATCCGAGATGACTCCCGTTTTGGCCCCCAGGATGACTTTTGAACCGATTTTAAGGTGTCCGGAGATGCCGACCTGCGCGGCGATGGTTGCATAGTCGCCCACTTTGGTGCTGCCGGCGATTCCTGATTGGGCGGCAATCACGCAATGCTTGCCGATGACGACATTGTGGCCGATTTGGATCAGGTTGTCTATTTTGGTGCCTTCCCCTACGATGGTGCGGCCGAATCTGGAGCGGTCAATGGTGGTGTTGGCGCCTACGTCTACGTCATCCCCCAGTTCCACGATGCCCACCTGGTCAATGCCCACGTAACGGCCATTGTCTCCCATCAGGAAGCCAAAACCGTCGGAACCGATGACGGCTCCGGGCTGGATGACCACCCGGTTGCCGATCTTGCAGCGTTCCCGGATGATGACGTTGGCGTGCAGGCGGCAGTTCTCACCCATCGTGACGCCGTCCCCGATGTCGCAGCCGTTGCCGATGTCCGTGCCGTCCCCGATTTTGCAGTGCGCGCCGATGCAGGTATAGGCCCCCACATGAATTTTGTCCGGGTTGAAGCTGGCGGTGGGGTCAATGATGGCGGTGGGATGGATGCCGGGAGCGAACCGGTAGGAGGAAGCCATGAAGTATTTTACCAGGGCGTTGAATGCCATGGAGGGATTGTCCACTTCCACAAGGGCGACGTTTTCCGGGTGCGCAGGAAGACCCGGAGGCACCAGGACGACTCCCGCAGAGGTGTGCAGGAAGTCTTCAAAGTATTTCTCATTGCCGAGGAAGGAGGCTTCCTCATGGGAGGCGTCGAGAAGTGAAGCGACCCCGAACACAGTCAGTTCGGGGTCGCCGGAAAGGATTTTTCCCCCGGTGAGGGCAGCCACGGCTTCAAGAGTAAGCTTCATGGGGATATGATTCCGCCTTCCCGGGGATAATGTCAAGGGTTAGTTGGCAGGAGCCGCGGGAGCGGCGGGGACGGCCGGTGCTTTTTTCTTGGTGGGGTCAAAGTCCTTGGGGGCGTCCTTGTTGAGTTCCTTCATCACGGTGGGGGTGATGTCCATGCTGGGCTTCGTATATACGAAGACCTGGTTGGAACGGAGGGCCTGGGCGCTCTTGTCCAGAACGAGGTCATAGTTTCCCTTGGTGGCGATGCCTTCCGTGATCTTGGTGATTTCACCCATGATCTTGGTGGAGCGCACCTTCATCTGTTCCTGGAGGGACTTGAGCTGGCGTTCCACGAAGCCGCGGCGTTCCTGTTCCAGCGCGATGACTTCCTGACGCTTGATCTGTGCCTTCTGTTCCAGGTCCTTCTTGTCCTTTTCATTCAGCATGGGATCCTGAAGCTTTTTGACCATGTCATTGAAGTCGGCTTCCATCTTCTTGATGGTTTCCGCGCGGGTGTTGTTGGTTTCCTGCACGGTCTGGGCAGCCTTGTCCACTTCCGCCTGGGCTTCATGGGTCTTGTAATAGTCGGTGAAGAGTTTCTGCACGTCCACCGTTGCTACTTTAAGTTCGGCGTTGGCAGTGGCGCTGAATGCCATTGCAGCTGATACACATAATGCTGTTTTGAAGAATCTCATAATTTTTAGCGTCTTCTGACTTTGCCAGTTTACATGGGGAACGGCATGCGTCAACCTTCTAGCTATATTTCAGGATTGAACTTTTGTCATCATGGGCCCACTTTAGGCGCATGCAAACATTTTCCACCAAGGCCCAGTTGAAGGCGGCCCTCCTCAAGCACCACCGCAAGCATGACCATGTGGTTCTCGTTCCCACGATGGGAGCCCTTCACGACGGGCACCGGTCCCTGCTGGAACAGGCCCGCAAGCTGGCGGGGGAGGACGGCGTGGTGGTAGCCAGCATTTTCGTCAATCCCATCCAGTTCAACAACGCTTCCGACCTCCAGACCTATCCCCGCACTCCTGAAAAGGATCTGGAGCTGTGCGAAGGCGCGGGCGTTGATTATGTGTTCTCCCCCTCCCCGGAAGAGATGTATGCCGGGGAACGCAGCATCAGCGTGGAGGAGGGCTTTTTATCCTCCACCCTGTGCGGGGCGTCCCGGCCGGGGCATTTTTCCGGCGTCTGCACGGTGCTTGCCAAGCTGTTTAACCTGGTGCAGCCCACAGACGCCATTTTCGGCAAGAAGGATTACCAGCAGCTGGCGATTATCCGCCGCATGGTGCGCGACCTGGATTTCCCGGTGCATATTCACGGGGCGGAGATCGTGAGGCATGGGAACGGGCTGGCCTATTCTTCCCGGAACGCCCGGCTGACGCCGGAACAGAAGGAGCAGGCCGTCGTGATACGGAAGACTATGCTTCAGGCGCGGGAGGAGTTCCAGGCCGGAATGGACGTCCGGGAGGTGAAGGAGCATGCAGCAGCCATGATTGAAACGGTGCCCGGCACCCGCATCGATTATCTGGAAATTGTGGATGCGGAGACCATGCAGCCGCTGACGGAGAACCGGGAGCCGGCTTTGATGGCCGCCGCCGTCTATTTTGGCGACGTGCGTCTTATTGACAATATAGAACTTTAATCCGGTCCGGATTTCCTTATACTGCGCCCGTGATCACCGCCGCCAACCTCCACCGCAGTTATTCCATCGGCAAGAAGTCCATTGAGATTCTGCACGGGGTGGATCTGCGCATCGCCGCCGGGGAGAAGGTGTTCCTGTGCGGCCCCAGCGGAGCCGGGAAGACGACGCTGATGTACACGCTGGCCGGGCTGGAAACGCCCCAGCAGGGGAGGGTGGAGATTGACGGGACGGATATTTACGCCTTGTCCGCCACGGCGCGGTCCGTGTTCCGGAACCGGAAGATGGGGTTCATTTTCCAGAATTACCTGCTGATGCCGGAATTGACGGCGCTGGAAAACGCCTGCCTGGCTTCCTCCATCGGCAGGCGGCCCCGCGTGGAATACGTGACGGAGCTGATGGAGCGCGTGGGCCTGTCCCACCGCCTGAACCATCTGCCGAGCGAGTTGAGCGGCGGGGAACAGCAGCGCGTGGCGATCGCCCGCGCCCTGGCGAATGACGCCCCTATTATTTTTGCCGATGAACCTACCGGCAATCTGGACCGGAAGAACGGCGCGGAGGTGCTGGACCTGTTGTTCAGCCTGGCGGACGAATCCCGCAAGACGCTGGTGATCGTGACGCATGACGAGCATCTGGCCCGCAGGGGGGACCGTATCATCACGATCATGGACGGCCGTGCCGTCTGAGGCCTGCCCGTTCCGGCGGGAGCCGTTTTATCTCCGTTCTATTTGGAGTCCGCCGCCAGATGCAGGACGGCCTGGTACACTCCCCGGACCACCTGGGCCATCCGGCGGTAGTCCAGCGTTTCCGGCAGGTCGCCTTTCTGATGGTAGTTCGGATTCCTGAAGAAGGAGGTGTCCGTAACCATGACGGCGGGCAGGTCTTTGGCCCAGAAGTTGCGGTGGTCGGAGAAGTCCATGCACATGCCTTTGATTTCCGGAAGGTTGAGGCGGACGGTAGGCAGTAGCGGCTGCATGTTTTTCTGAACCGTCCGCGCCAGCTTGACGCTGTTCCAGTTGCCGACGATGGCGATGAAATTTCCCTTGTCCGGGTACAGCGTCCCCATGCCCGCGGCGGGATAGGTCTGGCTGTCTTCCCGGTCCGAGAAGTAGCCGATCATTTCCAGGCAGATCATGGCTTTGACGCCTATCTGTTCCGTATAGAGTTTTTGCGCATGCTGTGCGCTGCCCATGTGTTCCGTGGCGAAGTAGGGCGGTTCCTCATTGGCGTACGCAATGAGCTCAATGGTACAGTGGGGGGAGACTCCCTTGAGCATGCGTCCCAGGGCCAGCAGTCCGGCCACGCCGCTGGCGTTATCGTCCGCTCCGGGAGTGTCTCCGCAGGTGTCGTAATGAGCGCCGATGATGACTCTTTTGGCGGATTTGCCGGGGAAAACGGCGCTGACGTTCACGAAAGTACGCTTGTCCGCCGTGAAGGGCTGGTACGTGACGGTGGCGCCCGATTCCGCCAGGGATCGGGCGATGTATGCCACGGCTTTGGCCTGGTTTTTTTCATAACCCGCCGGGCGCGGGTGGCAGTCTTTGGCCAGGTAGCGGACGTCTTTTTTCAGTTCCTGCTCCAGCCCCGGGCGGACGGCCGCGGCAGGTGTGCTTCCGCCCGCGGGGGTGGTGCTGTGGGAGATGAGGCAGCCTGTGGAGATGGTGAGAACGGCCAGGGCGGAAAACAGAGAGAGATAAACCCGGAGTTTCATGTTCCCTTTATAGCATTCTCCTCTGTGGTGACAACTTCAATGTACCAGGCTGAATTCTATTTGACTTTGCGTATTCCCCTGAACAGGAAATGGCGCTTTTTCAATGGGTCTGGAATGATAGGTTCCGCTTATGGCCGCAGCTTTCGTTCAGCTGAGACTACCAGTTCGTTAATCAAACGAATCCCCTCCTCGATGTCATTCATGTTTTTTTGGGACTTAAAAAACCTGAATTCCATTCTCCGTACGCTTTCATCTGCTTCAAATAAATGTTCGATATTGATTGCCTGATAATGCAGGGCGCAGTCAATGCTATCCACGTAAGGACCGAATTGTTTGCTGTCGTCATACCGGAATTGTGTCCAGGTAGGATGTTGAAATAACCATGCAGCATGTTTCTTCCTGAATTGGTGGGGAGACCTGACGTCGTTGCCGACATGTGAAAGCCAGGACGGAAAACGGTCTTCCATCTTGTCTTCGCATGGTGCCCCTCCCCATGACTTATTTGTCGCCGCTGTGGCTTGAATCCTGTCACTTGAAAGAAATGGATCCTTCTTGTCATTCCCGGAATCTATTAAAGGAGCATATTGGCTGTTGCTGTCGTGTAGTTCGCGGTACCTTTCTTCAGTTGCGATCAATGTATTGACGGCCAACAGGAAGTTGTTGTTAAATCCCGTTTTGTAATCCACATTGATATGGCCGCCCCCGTCCCCGGCCCGGAAACCGAGATCTGTCAAGGCAGTGAATAAGGATTCGAAATTTTCTCTCAGAGAGCCGGTAATTTCCGGAAAGGTTACAGGTTTTGTTTGTATTTCAATGACTCCGGGGTCAAGACTGGTGGTTATCCAGAAAGGGTCGTTTTCACCCTGAAAGGTCAGTCGGTAAACGTTTTCGCCGAATTTTCCGGTTTTTTCAGCGCCTTCATTCTGTGCGCCCAGCCGTCCCTCAAGTTCGTCTACAAAGTCCATGTAGTTTCCCTCCAGAGAGGGAGTGATGGCTTCGTCATTCTTGATGGAATGGGTCCAATTGCCCTGGCTGCAGTGCTGAGGATTCAGCGGATCACATTCAAAGGTGAATTCAAATCCTATTTTAGCTGTTGTCAAAATATTGCTCATGAATATGTTTTCTTGTTTTTCCTACTCTGTTTGCCATGCGGATTTTCGGGTTCTCCGTGATAAGCCTTCAGGATGCTCCGGTTTTGCTTCCCTGGGACTTGCAACCTGAAGGTACCTGCTTCATGCGGCCGTTTCCGTCTTTGCTTTTCCAAATGCCAGGTATTCTTTCCCAAACGCCCAGCGGCGCAACCCTGCGTGATTATTTGAGGGAGATGATCGGTATTGCATTCCTGCAGGTTGTTGTGTAGCTTGTTGCTCATGTGGGATTGGATTATGATCAAGGATGCGCTTCGGGCGATCGTTGAAATTTTCATCCTGTGGGTGTTCCTGTACCAGATTTACCGCGCTTTCCATGCGACGCGCGGCGCGCGCATCATGGTGGGGCTGTTCGCCTGCTTCCTGGCCCTGGTGGTGCTGGCTTTCTTCTTCCAGCTGAACGTTATTTCATGGATCCTGACGCGCATTTTCGCCCCCGGCCTGGCGCTGGCCCTGGTGGTGATTTTCCAGCCGGAGCTGCGTGTAGGGCTGGCCAAGCTGGGCAGTCATCCGTTTTTCTCCTCCTTCGCCAAACTCCAGCGGGTTGATTTCCTGGACAATTTCTGCAAGGCGGTCAGCAAGCTTTCCAATCAGCGGTTCGGCGCCCTGTTCGCTTTTGAACGGAGCATCAGCATGAAGCCCATTGAGGATTCCGGCGTGAAGCTGGACGCCATTTTTTCTCCTGAGCTGGCCCTGACGATTTTCCATACCAAGACCGCCCTGCACGACGGGGGCGTGGTGATTTCCGGCGACCGCATTTCCGCGGCCGCCTGTGTGTTCCCGGTCTCCCAGAAGGAGATGAGCGACCGCACCCTGGGGCTGCGCCACCGGGCGGGCGTGGGCATGTCCGAGGAAAGCGATTGCGTGGTGGTGGTGGTATCCGAGGAAACGGGGGCGATTGCCCTGGCCGTGGGCGGCAAGCTGGAACGCAACCTGACGCCGGAACAGTTGAAGGGCCGCCTTGAAGAGTTGCTGAATATTTCTTCTTCCAATGAAAAAACTGCTATTGCTTAACTGGCCGGCCAAGCTGTTCTGCCTGGTGCTGGCCGTGATCATCTGGTCTTTCATCAATCACTGGGTGACTACGAATGACGGCGTGCCCTCCCGGGGGCAGCTGGAAGAAATCAGAAGATCCCATCCCTGAATTTGAGTGTTGATATGAGGAATTTCATTGTTACCGGAACCGATACGGAAGTCGGGAAGACTTACGTGAGCTGCCTGATCGTCAAGGCTCTGCGAGAAGCGGGCGTCAACGCCGCGGGGTTCAAGCCCGTAGCCTGCGGAGACAGGCAGGACGCCCGCCACCTGCGTGAAGCCGGACCGGAGGGCCTGACGCTGGATGAGTTGAATCCCGTCTTCCTGAAGAACGCCACCTGCCCTTATGTGGCCGCACGGCTGGAGAATACGGAGGTGGATGAAAGAGCGATCCGGCGCGCTTATGACTCCCTGACCTCCGCCCATGAGTGCGTGCTGATGGAAGGAGTGGGGGGATGGGAAGTTCCGATCGGTCCCGGACGGAATTTCAGCGACATGGCCTCAGATTTCAAGCTGCCCGTGCTGTTGGTGATCGGCAACAAGCTGGGGGCCATCAACCATGCCCTTCTGACGCTGAATGCCATCAAGGCGCGCGGCCTGGAGTGCCTGGGTATTGTGTTCAATAACGTGAAGGATGAGTGGGATACGGCCTGCGTGACGAACAGGAGCATGGTGGAGGAGTTTTCCGACGCGCCCATTCTCGGGGAGCTGATTCATGGGCAGGATTCCATGGACATTGCCGTCCTGCTGGAACGTTTGCATTGAGTACGAAAGCGGTGGCTGATGGAAGGGGATGAAGAAGCCCTTTTACCATGTTCCATTTCAGAAATCAGAACAGCGGCGGAAATAGTCCGGTCCTCATGAGCTGAAAAGACCAGAGACCCCGGATGTTTTTCATGCCTGGAGGGCCGGTTTTGAGAGGTGCGGTGGAACACTGCCGTAAATGAGAGGATGTTTTTGCCCAGAGTTTTCAGTATGCCGGTATGGTGTTTTGCCATCCTGCCGGTTTATTCCCTGTGGAGCGCTCATGCCGGAGAGGTGGTAACCGCGCCTGTACCGGAGTTTTCCTCCCCTGCTCTGATCCCGTACCCTGCCCAAGTCACCAGGGGAACGGGGGAGGTTCGCTTTAAAAGCGTGCATGTGTATGCTTCCCCGGACATTCCACGCAGGGATGATTTGATGCGGGAGATGGAGGATGTGTTCCGGATGTCCGGCATTCCCGTTTCCCCGGAAAGGGATAGAATAGCGGAAGGCTGCGTGGCTTGGGAGCTGCGTCCTGATGCCGGGATGCAGGGGGAAAGGTATGTCCTGTCAGTCAGTCAGGGAAAGGTTGCCGTACGGGCAGGGAGCTTCAGCGGTTTTTTCAATGCCCTGCAAACGCTGAGGCAGTTGATTTCCAGAGAGGAGGATGAGTTTTTCATGCCGTTCGTGCAGATCAGTGACGAACCCGCCTTCGCCCTGCGGGGCGTCATGCTGGATGTAGGGCGTTATTACATGTCCCCCGCATTTATCAAGGAGATGATGCGCCGGGTTTCCCGCTATAAGATTAATGTACTGCATCTGCATTTGACGGATGATCCCGCCTGGAGGCTGGAGGTGAAGAAACATCCGGCCCTGACGGATGGCGCCTTTCACTGGAAGTCCCGGCAGCCGGGGAGGTTTTACACGCAGGAGCAGTTGAAGGACTTGGTGGAATACTGCGCACGGCTGAATATCCAGGTGATTCCGGAGATTGACATGCCGGGGCACAGCAGGTCTTTTACCCGGGCCATGAATACCGACATGCAGACAGAGGAGGGCGTTTCCATATTGAAGGATGTCGTGGATGAGGCCGTTTCCATATTCCCCGGCAGGTATTTCCATATGGGGTCCGATGAGGTGCACATGACCATGAAGGATTTTGTCCCGCGCATGGCGGAGTATATCCGCGGAAAGGGGAAGGAGGTGGTCGTGTGGTCGCCGGGCGGCCCGCATGATAAGGATTCCGTCTTGATGTGCTGGGGGGAGAGCGAGGTTGGAGTCAGGATGGACAAGGAGATGAAGCGCATAGACAGCAATGGTTTCTACATTGACTGGGCGGATTCCCAGTCCGGGGTGTACCAGGTGTTTTTCCAGCAGCCCTGCGAGGTTCCCAGAGGGGATGAAAAGGCTTTAGGGGCCGTCATGCCCGTGTGGTGCGACGGGAACCTGAGCAGTGAGAAAAGGGTGCTGGAACAGTATCCCTTTTATCCCTGTGCTCTGACTTTTGCGGAACGCGTCTGGCGCGGCAGTTCCACCAAGAGGAAGGATTACATGGCACAGCTTCCACCCAGGGGAACGGCCGGGTGGACGGAGTTCCGGGAGTTTGAGGAGCGTCTGGCCTCCCACCGGGACAGTTTTTTCCGGGGAGTTCCTTTTGCCTACGTGAAGCAGGCGGATATGGCGTGGAGCCTGGTGGGGCCATTCGACCACCGGGGAAGGAACGATATGTCCTTTGAACCGGAACGGAAGATTGCCGTCTCCTACCGGGATGGGGACAGAATTCTGACCTGGAAGGGCACGCCCGTTTACGGCGGTGCGGTTCATATCAGGCATCTTTTTGCGATGTTCAACATGCACCGGAACCAGTACCGGCTGGACCACTGGCCTACGCTGATGTCCGAGGATGTGGGAAAAGGTGCGGGTACCTGCTATGCGCTGACTTCCATCCGCAGCCCCAGGGAGCAGGAGGTGTGGCTGATGTTCGGCCTGAACGGCATGTGGGGGCATTCCGGGGGATACCGCAGCGCACGCGCCCCGGAGCAGGGGAGCTGGGATTTTTCCGGCGGGGACGTATGGCTGAATGGGAAGCGGGTGAAGCCTCCCAAGTGGCCGTTCAAAAGCCTGCCGTGGGGGGGATGGGGCAAGGGGCGCATTGAGGAAGCTCCGCTGACCTGGGAGGGGTATTTTTTCCGCCCTCCCGTGAAGGTGAAGCTCCGCAAGGGGGTGAACCGGGTATTGATACGCAGCGTTTTCGGCCACTGGAAGGGGGATAGCGGACAGAGGGGCTGGTTTTTCTGCTGCATTCCCGTGCTATGGGACGGCATCCATTACCGGGAGGTTCCGGGACTGGAGTATGACCCGGTCCCGGATGCCCGGTGAAAGCTTTTCGCGTCTGCCGTCAGTCTTCCGCAAAAGCGGAGAGGATGGCTTCGTGCACGTCCTGCGGGGAATGGATTTCCGGCAGGGCGGCAGGGCCAATGAATACGGGCTGCTGGTCTGCGGGTACCCGGTCCCTGCCATGGGAGCCTTTCACCTGGTCTCCGTTGAGGGGGATGACTTTCATCAGGGCGCGGAACCCCAGCTTTTTTTTCAGCAGGAAGGCGGCGGCATGGAGCATGGGGAAGGAGAGCTCCGGGTCAAAGAACATTTCCGCGGGGTCGTAGCCGGGTTTGCGGTGGATGTCCACGCAGCGGGCGAAGTCCGGGGCCTTGGCGTCGTCCATCCAGTAGTAGTAGGTGAACCAGGCATCCGGCGCCGCGATGGCGGTGAAGTCCGGCAGCCGTTCCTGAGCCGCAGGATTCAGAGCGGAGAAGTCCGTCTCACTGATTTCCTCCACGCCGGGGGTGGCGGTGAGCAGCGCTTTCACTTCCTCTTTTACGGAAGGGTCATTGATGTAAATCTGGGCTACCTGGTGGTCCGCCACGGCAAAAGCCCGTGAGGCTCCGCAGTCCAGCATTTCCGTGCCCATTTCCGGTTTGACGGTGATCCAGCCCCGTTCCCGGAAGAGGCGGTTGAGGGCAATGCTGCGGGAGACGTCGGAGATGCCGTATTCACTGAGGATGATGGGGGTGACGCCTTCCTGTTCCAGAAAGTCGATCAGGTCGCAGAGGAGCCCGTCCATAGCTTCCGCCGCCTGTGCCGCCTGGGTGGAGGAAGGACCGAATTTCTGGAGGTCATAGTCCAGGTAGGGCAGGTAGATGAGGCTGAGGCTGGGGCGGTGCTTCCGTTCAATCCACCGGGCGGAGTCCGCTATCCACCGGGAGGACTGGATGCCGGCCATGGGGCCCCAGAAGGTGGGGAAGGGGAATTCACCCAGATCTTTTTTAATGGTTTCACGGAGTTCCATGGGCTGGGTGTAAATGTCAAAGACCTTGCGGCCGTCCGCCGGGTACATGGGGCGCGGCGTCATGGTCCAGTCCGCCGTGGAGTACATGTTGTACCACCAGAAGAGCTTGGCGCAGGTGAAGCCGGGGCCGTACTGTTCCCTCAGTTTTTCCCAGAGGCGCGGTCCCTGGACCAGCTTGTTGGATTGCTTCCAGAACTGGATTTCACTCATGTTCCGGTTGTACCATCCATTGCCGGGGATGGCGTGCTCCTGCGGAGGAAGCCCCGTTACATAGGAGCTCTGCGCAGTGCAGGTAAGGGCGGGGAAGGCTGGCGGAAAGGAGGAAAGGCGGCGACCATCCGCCCAGGCGGTAAGCCGCGGCATGTGTTCCATCATCTGGCGGGAAAGGGCCACCACGTCAATGACGGCCACACGGGTGCGAGGGAGTTTCATGGGAGGAATATTACCGGTTTGATGCGGGATTTCCATCTTTCCATTTGAAAAAAACGCACGCATCCGTCATGATTCCTCGCATGGAACGTCAGGATAAACGACTTGTGGACCAGTTGCGTCCGATCAGCTTTGAAACGGGAATCGCCCCGAATGCCACGGCTTCCGTGCTGGTGACCTTCGGCCGCACCAAGGTGATTTGCGCCGTTACCATTGAAGAGGACGTGCCCCGCTGGATGAAGGTCCAGCGCGTGGAGGGCGGCTGGCTGACTGCGGAGTATTCCATGCTCCCCTATTCCACGCTTGACCGCAAGCGCCGCGACATCACGGCAGGAAAGCTGGACGGCCGTTCGAGCGAAATCCAGCGCCTGATCGGCCGTTCCCTGAGGGCCGCCGTGGATCTGGGCAAGATCGGCCAGCGCACGATCTGGGTGGACTGCGACGTGCTGCAGGCGGACGGGGGTACCCGCACCGCTTCCATTACCGGGGCTTCCGTGGCTTTGTCCATGGCGGTGAACAAGCTGGTGGCGGAAGGGAAGCTGGCGGAGTCCCCCCTGAAGAGACTGGTTTCCGCCGTGTCCGTGGGGATGCTGGGCGGGGAGGCCTTGCTGGACCTCTGTTATGTGGAGGACAAGGATGCGGAAGTGGACATGAACCTGGTGATGACAGACCAGGGAGAATTTGTGGAAGTGCAGGGCTCCGGGGAGGAAGCCGTCTTCACGGCGGACCAGATGAGCCGGATGCTGGAATTGGGACGCAAGGGCCTGGAAGAGATCGCCGAGCTTCAGCGCCAGGTGATTGCCGAGGCGGACAAGCCGGACGCCGGAGCGCTGGAAGGATTGAGCTCCTTTTTCGGCAGCGGCAGGTAGGAACGGTTTTCCCATGGCGCGGGATTTTTCCGGCCCCCCTGCAAACGGAGGGGAAGAGCAGTCCCGGCGCCTTCCCGGAGTCAAGATTTTTGTGAGAATATGCTTGTCCTGACTGGGAAATCACGTTAATAGTAGAAACGAACATAGATAACCACGTACGGTTTTCTTAAACTGTAAACATTCCATCATATCCAACAATGAAAGTATCTTTTGCAACACGCCAGTTACGCAGGGGGTTCACCCTGATCGAACTTTTGGTTGTTATCGCCATTATCGCCCTGCTGGCTTCCGTGGCGTACGGTCCGATTCTGAACCAGATCAACAAGGGCGACCAGATGCAGGCCCTGACCAACATGAAGAACGTGGGCGTGGCGATGAACGAGTTCAAGTCCAATAGCAAGCTGGGCAACTTCCCGGATGACATCACCGCTGACCGCGTGGTGGCACAGCACAACTACATGGCTGGCCTGGGCGCTCTCCAGGGCGACACCTCCAACGACTACTTCCGCCAGTTGCTGGGCAATGAGTCCGTTTCCGAAAGCAACTTCTATGCCAAGGTCCAGACTCCTTCCGGCGGTTCCACGGTTACTCCCGACGGTGAAATTTACGACGGCAAGGCCCTGACCCCCGGTGAAGTGGGTATCTCCTACGTCATGCGCAAGGGCGACAATAACAAGAAGGTAGGCATCGGCAGCTCCGTGGGCGAATATCCTCTCATGGTTACTTCCGTCCTTCCCGGTGAAGACGGCAGCACCGTCGTGGCCGGCAACGCCGTCCGCTTTGACCCGGAAAGCTTCCGTGGCAAGGTGCTGATTTTCACGACTGCCCAGAGCGCCAAGACTCTGGAACTGGACGATAACAACAATTTGCAGGACACCTTCATCCCCAAGAGAAGGGGCAAGGACGTCAGCGACCAGTTCCTGATCCTCACGCCTGATTTCAGCGGCCAGGAATAAGTTTCTTTCCATCGGCATGATTTGCACAGGGCGCATCCTTCGGGATGCGCCCTTTTTCATGGACGGCCATCCGTAAAACGAGGGAGGCTGGGTCTCCGGAGGCCCGCATGGCGGAGTGGGCGGGAAAAAAGGAAGACAGGAGTGGGACTGCCTGTGCACCGGAGGAGCCGGGGGGGAAATGCAGTGCTGGTTTTTTTTCCATGGTGATTTGACGGATGCATGGCGCATCTGGCGGGGATAGGGAACGGTTGCCTGGAAAGGGGATGCAGCGTCTTTTCCCATAAATCCAGGGTGCCTTGTATGGCAACGGTCTTGAAGGAGGAGGCTGTGCCGGATCCTTCTTCAATCTTCCGGGGAGTTTAGAATCCCCTGCCTGCTGATACGGTTACAAGCGGAGTTAAAAGGCGCTGTGCTGTTAGTCCGTAGCCGTTTCCCCCTATCGTTTCTTCCGTCCGGAAAGAGCGGTATAGCGGTTTTCTCCCCCCTTTATGGACAAATCCGGTGCATGATTTTCAGACGGGCAGGTGCATAAGAAAGGCGTTCCAGCCTTGAAAAGCCGGAACGCCTTAATGGGAAAAAGAGGATGGATTTATTTGCCTGCGAGCGTGCCGAAGACGTTGATTTCCGCTGCGGACGCGCTGTTGCCGTCCAGCGAGTTCGTGCCGGTGAAGCGGAAGTAGCGTACGGGTTCCTTGACGTTCTTGAGGTTGACGGATTGCTCGATGGGATTGGCGCGGAGGTTGGAGAATTCACCTTCCGCCGCCTTCGTCCAGGTTTTTCCGTCCGGGCTTACTTCAAACTGGTATTTGTCCGTCATTCCGGAGGTTTTTCCATCTTGCCTGGGCAGGTAGGAGAAGCTGGAGACCTGGTAGGGTTTGCCCATGTCCACCACAAAGGATTGAGGCGCCTCAGCCTTGGCGAACCAGGAGGTTTCCGGATTATCGTCAATGGCTGCTGCTGCGTTTCCGGAAGTAGCATTTTTCACCTTCCACCCGGTTTTGCTGATGCCGAATTTGGCCTGGCTGACGGGACCCAGCTTGCCGTTGGAGAATTGGCAGCGGGCCTTGACGGTGCCGCTGTCCGCAAATTTGGCGCCCTGGCTGTAGACGGGGGAACCTTCCTTGGGTTCGCTGCCGTCCGTCGTGTACAGGATTTTGTTCTTGCCGTCCGCAAGGATGATGAGGTTGTCTCCGCGGCGGAAGATGGAGGGCCGCACGGCGCCTGCCGGCTGGCGGAAGAGGGAGAATTCTGAGATGCAGGGCGTGGCCTGGCTGCCCGTGATGCGCAGACGCAGCTTCTGGGTGGTGATGGGGCGGTTCAAACGCCGCATGACCTGGTTGCCGATGGTTTTCCCTTCATTGTCGATGCAGACCCATTTGCCGTTGATGAAGGCGTCAATGTTAAAGGAGTCCACGCGCTGGCCCAGGCGGATCTGTTCGCGCAGCCGGATGACGTCGAAGGTGGCGGGTTTGGGCAGCGTGATGAAGGCGGTGGGCGTCAAGTTGTCGTCCTCCACGGCCCAGTAGGTTTCCATGTTGCCGTCCGTCATGTTGGAGGGGGCGAATTTCTTGTCATTGCCGCGCGTCTGGCTGGCCGTGACGGTGGCGCCCAGGGCGTAGTCCTTGGCATACAGCTTGTCACGCAGTTCCTTGAATTCCAGCAGGGATTTAACGTCCGCAGGGTCCAGCTTCCCGGTTTTGTCCGCCGCCACGTTCAGGATTAGGTTGGCTCCGCGTCCCACGGAGTCAAACCATACCTGCATGAGTTCTTCCGGAGATTTGACGCGGGAAGCCTGCCCCTGGTGCCAGAACCAGCCGGAATGGTTGATGGTGGTATCCCCTTCCGCCGGCACCCAGCGTTCTCCGCCGCGTTTGCCGGTTCCTCCGCCTCCGCCGTTCAGCCCTACCGTGCTCCAGTGGGGATAGTTGACGTGGCCTTTTTCAGAGCCGCCCCAGCGGGCGTCTCCGTAGTGGCCCGCGCCCCAGATGATGCAGTTGGGCTGGATTTTGCGGATCATCTCCACGATTTTCTCAAAGTTGTAGTACTTTTCCGCATCGCCGATGTTGCGCTTTTCCTTGGCTCCACCGTAGTAGCCGTCCCCCCCGTTGGCTCCGTCAAACCAGATTTCAAAGACGGGGCCGTAGTTGGTCAGCAGTTCGCGGATTTGCTTGTAATAAACGTCCAGATAGCCTTCCTTGCCATAGTCCGCATTGTTGCGGTCCCACGGGCTGAGGTAGGTGCCGAATTTGATGCCGTGTTTTTTGCAGGCCTGGGCGAATTCCTTGACCACGTCTCCCTTGCCGTTTTTCCACGGGCTTTGGGTAATGTTGTGGTCCGTGGACTTGGTGGGCCACGCGCAGAAGCCGTCGTGGTGTTTGGCCGTGTAAATCATTCCTTTCATTCCGCCCTTTTTAAAGGTAGCGACGATGTCGGAGGCATTGAAATCCGTTGGATTGAAGATTTTCGGGTTTTCGTCTCCATATCCCCATTCCCTTCCTGTGAAGGTGTTCAGGCCGAAGTGGATAAAACCGTAGAATTCCATGCGTTGCCAGTTGACCTGGGATGGAGTGGGCACGGCTCCGTAGGGTTTGGGAGGGTCTGCGGCCCATCCGGGCAGCGTGGAAGCGGAGAGAGCCGTTCCGAGGAGGAGGCAGGAGAGTTTGTTCATGCAGAAAAAAGTATGTTGAAGAAATACGGGGAATGTCCCCTTCTTCTTTCATAGGAAGGTTTGGCTGTCAAGTTGAAAGGGAACGGAAAAAGAGGGATGGGGCGTGTTAGCAGCTTCTAACTCCGACATGCGGGGAATTCCGCTTGATACGGGCCAGGCACCCGTTTAGCATACAAAGGAATTTTGTTCCCATGTTCTACTTCCGTTTTTTACTGCTGGCGCTGTTTTTTTTGACCGGGTCTGCATTGATCAGTGAGGGCGCTCCTGTTTACATGGCCCGGCGGGACAGCAAGTTCGCGCTCGTACCCCTTTGCGACGGTTTTGATTTTCCGGTGGGCAAGCCTGACGGCAACGGCTATTACCGGTCCCGCGGCCTGCGCGTGAAAAGCCCCCGCCACATGGGCGAGGACTGGAACGGCAATGGCGGCGGCAATTCCGACCTGGGCGATCCCGTTTATTCCGTGGGCCACGGGGTGGTGACGTATGCGGCGGACGCCCGCGGCGCATGGGGAAAGGTAGTCATTGTCCGGCATGCCTTCCGCGAACCCAAGTCCGGAAAGGTCCTGTGCTGCCAGACTCTTTACGCCCATTTGAACGATATTAACGTCGTGCTGGGGCAGCTGGTGCTCCGCGGCACCCAGGTAGGCACCATCGGCACGAATCGCGGCATGTACCCGGCCCACCTTCATGTGGAGCTGCATTACAATCCGGACGTGAATTGCGGTCACCAGGGGATTCCGAAGACGGAGCGCAATTACGGGCGGTTGACGGATTTTATCAACCGTTTCCGCCGTCTGCCTCTGGAAAAGAGGATGGTGCGCGTGCCCATCGGCGGGTTCCTGCCTTACAAGGGTACGGAGGGGCTTTGATTTTTGATGAATGACGGGCGGTGAAGCTGTGTATTTTCGGCGGTTCGTTTGATCCCGTGCATGAGGGGCATGTTCGCGTGGCCGCCCATGCCCGTGAATATTGCAGGCTGGACCGCGTACTGTTCATGCCGTGCTCCCTGTCTCCACTGAAGGATCAGGCCCCCGCCGTAACGGATGACCAGCGCTGCCGGATGATTGAGCTGGCGCTCCGGGGGATGGACTGGGCCGTGCTTGACCGAACGGATTTGAACCTTCCGCCGCCCTCGTGGTCATGGAGGGTGGCTGAGTGCACGGCGGACCGTTATCCCGGGGCGGAGCTGTTCTGGCTGATGGGGAAGGACCAGTGGGATTCACTGGAACAGTGGGGCCGCTGGGAGCACCTGGCCGGACTGGTGACGTTCATCGTGTACCACCGTGGCGGAGAGCCGCTGCCCAGGGAAAGGGTGCGCGCCGTTTTCATTGGCGGGGACGAGCCCGCTTCTTCTACCCGCGTGCGGCAGGATCTCCGTGCGGGTGTATGTCCGGTGCCCCATTTGAATCCGGAGGTGGAGGGCCTGATCAGGCGGGAAGGCCTGTATGGAGTCGTGCAGGGATAAGAGGGGAGCCTCCTGTTTTTGCCTCATTCCGTCTTGTCTTCAGGGGACTCTGCCGGGTAGTGGACCTGCATCAGCGTGAGGCCGTCCGGAGGGGCGCAGAACGGGCTTTTGTCGCCCGGGTGCGGAAGGTTGATCAGGCGCGCCAGTTCTTCCAGCGCCATTTTCCCCCGCGCCGCTTCATGGGCAGCCCCCGCCATGAGGCGCACCATCTTGTAGAGAAAACCCGTTCCGGTAAAGGTGATGAAGACATGCTCCCCCTCCTGCCTCACGTCCGCCTGCGTGATGGTGCGGCGGAAGTAATCCGCCGGGATGGGGCGCGGTTCGTTGCCGCGAAGGGCGGCAAAGGCCGTGAAATCGTGCGTTCCCAGGAAGAGGCTGACGGCCTGTTCCAGCGTGTCCGTGCTCCAGGATAGTGGACGGTGCCAGGCCAGTCCGGCGTCAAAGGGGCTGAGGACGGGTGCACGGGAGATGCAGTACCGGTAGGTTTTTCCTGACGCGCTGAACCGGGCATGAAAGCCGGGATGCACGTATTCCGCGTGAGTGATCCGTATGGTCCGGGGCAGGCGGGTGTTGAGGGCGGTGGGCCATTTGTCCGCCGGAATGCGGTGGGTGTCCGGCGCATCCACATGGAAGACCTGGCCCAGCGCATGCACGCCGGCATCCGTCCTGCCGGAGCCGTGGATACGGACGGGAAAACTGAAAAGGGCGGAAAAGGCGCGTTCCAGGACGTCCTGCACGGTGCGTCCCCCCGGCTGGCTTTGCCAGCCCAGGTACGGGCGACCGTCGTACGCGGCGGTGAAACGGATGCGGGCCATGCGGGTGATTGTGTTGGAACGGTCCGGTTTTGGCAAGAGGCAAGTGCCGGGCGGTGACGGTTTGGAATGGATGCCGGGCGTTCCTTCCGCTCTCTAGCTTGGAGGCCATTAAAAGATGGCTATACGAATACAGGATTTTGGGATGTTGCATGTGGCTCCGGATTTGTCCGGCGTGATTCCGCTGAACGCGTTTGAGGCACAGGCCGCCGGGGTGAGGAACCTGGCGGCGGGCGTGATGGATTTGGCCGGGACGGCGGGAACCGCACTGGCGGAGATGCAGGAGGTGAGGGACGCCGGACAGTGGGCGCAGGCCCGCGACGGCATGTACCGCTTTGAACAGGACATAATGCGGGAACTGGAAGCCGGAGGTGAGCCGGACCGTCTTCAGGAGAGGTGGAAGAAGGCGTTGTCTGAAAGGCTCCCGTCCTATCTGCCGGACCGGATGTCCGCCCCGGTCAGGGAGCGAGTGGACCTGGCGCGGGAAAATTTGGAGACTGCCGGAACTATTTATTTGCAGAAGATGTCCCGCCTGGGGCAGTTGGAAAAGGCGCGCCAGTCTTGGGCGGGAGGGGTGCGGACCGCCGTGGAGCAGGGGGATTCCGGATTGGCTGAACGCAGGATTGAGGAGGGACGCGGCGTATTTGTGACCGGGGATGAAGCCGCCCGCATGGCGGAAGAGGCCCGCAGCCGTGTGGCCGTGAACCAGGCGGTGCAGGAGGTTCGCCGTGATCCGGCGGCGGCTGTACGCCTTGTTTCCGGGGGGCAGGATGAACCGCAGACTCCTGAGGAAAGGAAGGTGGCGGAAGAGGCGGTGGCCGCGTATGGAGAACTGAAGCGGCGTTACGCGGATTCCGTTGCCCGCACCGTCTCCGGGGGAGGGTTGCTGCGGGATGACGGACTGGCGAATGCGGAGAAGTATGGCTTGATCAGTTCCGAGCAGTTGAGGCGTTATACGGCCTCCCGGGACCGGCGGAAGGAGGCGGAGTTTTCCGGCATCAGCGTCCCGGGGGATGACATGCTGCTGTGCCGTATGACCTGCCTGGTTGATGAAGATTGCGGGGGGGACGGTGATGCGGATGCCATGATTGAGGTGGCTACTTCCGGCCTTCCCGCGCCGCAGGTGGAGAGGCTTCTCCGGAGGCGCGAGGTGATGATGAACGTTCCCCTGGAGACCCGCCGCGCAGCTTCCCGCCGCCTGGCTTCCATGTTCCGGAACGGGGCCTGGGGACCGTCGGCGGACGCCCGTGCCGTGGAGGAATGGAAGCGCGTCCAGATGGAATTGATGGAGGCGGTGAAAAGGTCTCCGGAACAGCCTGCGGCGGAGCTGGAGAAAGTTTTTGAGAAGGAAAACCGCCTGCAGGATGCGGGCTGGGTGGGATTCAGGGATATGAACAACGGAAAGGAAGGAAAGTGATGATGGAAAATGAGATGAACCGGGAAGAAGGCGGGGCTCTTCTGATGGAAGAGGGTGCGCCGGAAATAACCCCCTCCCGTATGGAGGAAAACCATGTTCGGAAGGAGGATGCGGCGTTCGCCGGAGCTTCCGGCGCGGGAGGGGCCCCGGAGCAGGAGGCGATGGCGCGTGAGGAGTACTGGAACAGCGTGCTGACGGGGGATGTGATGACCATTCCGCGGGAAGTGAGGCAGAAGGCTGAAGCCATGTATGCGCCCGGAACGGCTGACCGCGAACGGGTGGCCGCGTGCGTGATGCAGTCATGGGTGGCGGATTCAGGGGGGATTCCCCGCGAACGCATCCGGAAGGACTGGAAGGACATCCGGGAACAGGTGGCGCGGCAGTATGGAGCGTCCGGGAGTTCGGATGACGAGTTGTTTGTAGCGGTATCCATGCACAACCAGGTGCGTCTTTCCCAGCGGGAGACGTTGTTTGAACTGTATCAGGAGGAGTATGACCGGACACTGGCCGGAAACGGAGCGGCGCCGGATGAACGGCGGCGGGAGGCCGTTTCCGCCTGGCCGGAGGATTTGCAGGCCGTGGCGGAACAGTTGAAGAGCAGGGCCGTGTCTGACGCCCTGGATGACAGGAATCGTCTGGCTTCCGCTGCCGGAATCATTCGCAAGGGACTGGAAGGGCTGGTAGCCAATGAGGTTCCCGCTCCCGGGGATTTTCCCGCCGTGCAGATGAACAGGAAAGTGGCCACCGGGGTTCCGGACGTGGTGCGCGCCGTGGATTGCTTGGCGTCCCTGGGTGAAGGGGACCGTCAGAAGGTGTTTCGCATGATGGCTCCCTTCCTGCGCACCCAGCCCGCTTTCCGGACTGCCCTGGGGGGCGCACTGAAACGGGGCGCGGCGGAAGCGGCGGAGAATGTGGCCCAGCTGGCCGTGAACGGTGCGGCGTGGGCCTTTCCGGAGGGACGGGAAAAGGAGGCGCTGGACAGGTACTCCCGGAGTTTTGAAGAGCTGCGGAATTTTGCCCGGATGGAGTTTGCTCCCCTGCGCGGGGGCAAGGATGCCCCCTGGTTCCGGGAAATGCTGGTGGACATGGCCCAGCAGGGCGCATCCACGGCGCTGGCGTTTGGCGGTCCGGCAGGGCTGGGCGTTCTGATGGCCGGGGAAACTGGCCGTCACATGGCGGATGCACGGCGCATGAATCCGGACGGCGTGTTTGATGCCCAGATGGGCGGAGCCGTCGTTTCCGGGGGCGTGAACACCCTGCTTTCCTTCGGGATGACAAAGCTGGGCCAGCGGATGCTGGGGCAGGGGATGCGGGCCTTCCGTGCCATGAGATCCTCTGCCGGAAGCGTGGGGGCGGTTCTTTCCGGAACGGGCGCCGTAGCGGCGGATGCCGTGAAGATGGCGGCGGAGAATAAGCTGATGGAGCTGACCCCCATGGTGGTTCAGGAAGGAGTGGGGGCTGCTACGGGCAGGGAATCCGGCGTGGACTGGGAGGGATGGAAGGAAAGGCAGATGTCCGTGGACGACCAGTTGAGGGAGGCGGCCATGATGATGCCGTTTCTGCTGATCGGCGCCGGTAAGGCTTCCCTGAGCCATTTCCGCCATGCCGGAACGTTGCTGGGGGATGGTGCGCCGCTGAAGGTGTTCGGCATTCCGGAGGAAACGGCTGCCCGCATCCTGCGGGAGAAGGACGTGCGCCGCGCCGGGGAGATGCTTCAGAAATCCCTGCGTGATTCCCCCCTGTGGGGGTCCCTGTATATTTCCAGAAAAGCTCTGGAATGGTCCCGCGTGCTGGATGAAGCCGGGGAACCCTTTTTAAGGACGGAGCAGGACGTAAGGGATTTTCTGGAGATGCCCTCCCCTGTCCGTACGAAGCCTTGGAAAATGAGGGATTTTCCTGAGTCTGAAGCGGCCTTGAAGAAGCTTTTCCCCCATCCGGACCATGTGGAGGCCAGGACCAGATGGTTGCTGCGGGCCGGGCTGCCCCGCGTGGGAGAGTCCGCTGGCGCGGACGGGCGGCCCGTTTATGGGGCGGAGCCTGCTCCCGGCGTGGCGATGAAGAGGACGCAGGGCCGGAATTCCGTAGAGGAGGCCCTTTCCTCCTGGTATGAAGCCCTGTGCCGTATGG
Source organism: Akkermansia sp. (assembly GCF_020860705.1). Lineage (GTDB taxonomy): Bacteria > Verrucomicrobiota > Verrucomicrobiia > Verrucomicrobiales > Akkermansiaceae > Akkermansia. The sequence continues at coordinate 64,001 of NZ_JAJBTT010000019.1, read as the reverse complement.
AAGAGGAGGACCTGGGGTTATCTCGGAACAGGAACGGGCGGGAAATTCCGTGGCGTTTGAGAAATGCGGCGGACTATGACGTGAATGCGGACGCCCTGCGCCGGACGTTTGTGGAAGACAGGCTGAAGAAGCGCGCCTACCGTCCGTACAGGATGCTGCTGCTGGCTTATCCGGAGGAAGCGGGACGCAGTGCGGGGCTTTCCGGCAGGGACTGGGACGCCGTCACTGTGGAAATGGACCGCAGAACGCGCGCCAATGTTTATGAGGGGGTGATGGAGCGGGTGCACGGGGCTTCCCATGAAGAGGTGTCCGGCCATGTGGCCCTCCGCTTGTGGCAGTCGTTTTGCCGTGATGAGGTTTCCTGTGCCAGGGCGCACCGCTGGCTGGAGGAGGGGAGCGCCCTGCTGCATGCCCCGGATTTGCTGGCCCGCGCGTCGGACCCGGAAGGCCTGGCCGCCGCCCTGTCCCGCATGAGCGGCATGATGGCCTCCCTGGGGGACAGGGAACGCCACGGGGTAAGCCCGGAATTGCGGGAGATGAACCGTTTTGTATGGGGAACCCAGGCGGATGTGAACAGTTTGTTCCATGTGCTTCCCAACATGAAGGAGTTTGATGTGCATGTGGGGCGCGGCTATACGCCGGTGGAAAGCTACGGACGGCTGTTGTCCCGTTTTTTGGAAGTGGAGCCGGAGCAGGTGGCCCGTTATGCCTCCGTACTGGATGCGCCGCGGCTGGATGCCGGACCGGAGCAGGCGGTTCCGCGCATCTATCCGGGCACGAAAAAGGCGGTGGAAAATCTTTCCCTCCTGTCTCCGCGCCTGTTCCAGTCGTCGCAGGGCGGGGAAGGCGGGGAAAAGCTGTGGAGGGTGCGGTACCCCAATGGCAAATGGTCGGCCTGGCACTCTTCCCGGGAGGCAGCCGGGGCGGACCTGATGGCCAACGTTTCCATGATGTTTTCCCCTGCCTGCACGGCCAAGAGGGATTTGATCCGGAGCTGGGAATGGCATGCCCGCAGCGGGCATCCGGAATGGGATACCAATTACCTGCGGTTGACCTCCGGGCTGGAAAACGTGCAGGGGGAACGCCTTTCCTGCCTGTATGACAGCCTGACGGCCATGGCGGTGGCGGATATGCTGAAGGCGGGTTATGGCCTGCGCGGAGCCGTGGGTTCCGGAGACCGCCTGGAGGTGACGGGCAGGGGCCGCGTGGCCGCTGAAACGCTGATGAGTCCTGATGCCCTGAGGGAGCGCATGGATATTCACGGCAAGTATGTGGGGGACGTGCAGCAGCTGGGCGTGGATGCGGACAATCTGCCCGTACCCACGGCCAAGGGGCTCGTGATGCACCGGCTGCGGCTTCATAATACGCACAATCCCCTGGCCCTGATTGAGGACAAGGCGGAGGTCGTCTGGGACCGGCTGATGCGCACGGACCAGATTTCTCCGGAGGGCGCCTGGGAGATGCTTCAGCATCTGGGCCGCGTTCCCCGCCGCCGGGGGCTGCCCGGAGAGACGGAGCTGATTGAGGAACTGTCCCAGCTTTCCAAAGAGTATTTTTTTGCCCATCTGGATCATGACGCCGTTCCGGAAACGGTGGCTTCATGGGCACGCTACGGGGCCGCAAGCCCGGACAGGGCTCCCGAACCCCTGGAGGAACTGGTGCGCCGCGCCGCGGAGTTGAAGAAAACGCTGAAGGAGGGGCCTGGTACCGCCGAGTTCATGGGCATGCTCCGTGAGACGGTGGGAATGAATGACCGGATACGGGCGGAACGCGCCTGGAATGCAGGGAGCGGGGAAGTGCGCCTGCCCATGATGGAGAGGTATTCCCACAGCCTGATGACAGGCAGGCTTTTGTCCACGGCTCCGGACCACGTGAGGGAAGACCTGGTGCGTTCCCTGTCCAGGCTGGACGGATACAGCGGCTCCGACCGCAGGATGGAACGTCTGGCGGAACGCCGCATGACGGAACTGGCCGCGGCTTTGAGGGAATTTCCCCAATTGAATTTGTGGCGGCCGGATCCGGAACATCCCGGCTTGTACCTGCATTTGGTGAAGCGCCCGTTCAGGGAAGGGGCAAGACAGGGCGTCCTGCGCACGAAGGAGGTTTCTCTGGCGGCGATGGGGGATCCCCTCCCGCAGCCCGTTCTGGACGCCCCCTTGTATGTGGAAGATGATTTTTCCGTCAGGCGCGGCGTTCCTGCGCCAGCCGCATGGCGCAGCCGTCCGGACGTGGTCCGGGCGGTGGAGACGCTGGACGCGGTGCGGCGTGATTTTGCGGGCCGGCCTGAGGCCGCGGAGTCCGGCGTTATTTGGCGGGGAAGGACGTACCGGATTGATTCCAAAGAGGCTCCCCAGGGAGTCACGGATGCCTGGCGCCGGGAGCTTCCCCTGGATGAAGCCGCCTCCCTGATTGATGTTCTGGACCGCAGGCAGGATGAGATGAAAGGGGGCATGCTCCCCTTCCTGCCTGATCCGGAGGAGGCGCGCGCGATGTATGCCAATTGCGTGATTTACCGTGATCCGGACGATCCGGGGCATACCGTGCGCCTGATGCCGGGCGTTCCGGAAAGTCCTGTGCGTCCGGCGCGCGCGCCGTACGTGGTGCATGCGTGGAATGGCGTTTATCTGGACAGAAGGGGGCTGCCTGCGGGGTCCGAGCGGGATTCCTATATTCCGCTGGAGTGCTTCACGGGAGCCGGGGAGGAACCCTCCCTGAAAACCGTGCAGGAGAGCCGTGGCCGGTCTCTGGGCCGGATTCTTGAAACGCTGGGGAATGAGGATGCCCAGGAACGCTTCTGGTGGAACAGGGAACAGGCCGTGGGGTGCTTCATGGAAGATGTCATCAGGCTGTATGAGGAGCTGGGCGTGCGTGAAGGCTATTTGCGCGGGAAGCTTGACCTGTTTGATCCCGTGATGGTGCAGGCGCTGCGCTTTGTCTCCCATGTGCTGAACGATCCTCTGGCGTACCGCCTGCCCCTGGACAGGGGGACGGATGCCCTGAAGGGAATGACGGGGGAGGGAGCATTGCTGAAGAAGCTGGTGGAGGAACATGGAAACTTTTAATCAGCTGACAGAATCCTGGAGCCTGCCGTGGCAGTCCGTCCTGTCCAGCCAGCTCTGGCGGCTGGAACATCTGTACTGGATAGAAAACAAGGCCGGCCAGCTTCAGCGTTTTTCCCTGAACAGGGCCCAGCGGCGGCTGCATGAGCGGCTGTGGTACAGGAACGACATCCTGAAAGCGCGCCAGCTGGGCATTTCCACGTATGTGGCCATGCTGATGCTGGACATGAGCCTGTTCCGGTCCAATTTCCATTGCGGCATTATTGACAAGAGCCTTCCGGACGCCCAGCAGAAGCTCGCCAAGCTGCATTTCGCCTGGGACCATCTGGATTACGTGCCGCCCAATCCTTCCGCGATGGATGTGGCGCTGGCCCGGCTGGGAGAGAGGATCAAGAGCCTGTCCGGCGTGGAGAAGAAGGGGGAATGGCGTCCCTGCACGGCCGCACGCACCCGCCTGGCTTTTGCCAACGGAAGCGATGTGCGCGTGGGGACGAACCTGCGCGGGGGCACCATGCAGTTCCTGCACGTTTCCGAACTGGCGCATGTTTCCGTGCATGCGCCGTGGCGGGCCAGGGAGATCCGCACGGGGGCAATCAATACGGTGCCTCCCGGCGGCTTCATCCTGAAGGAGAGCACCCATGAGGGAGGGCGGTACGGCGTGAATTACGAATTGACGCGCCAAGCCATGGAAAACCTGGGAAAAAGCGAGCTCTCCCCCCTGGATTTCCGGTTTTTCTTTTTCAGCTGGTTTGACCAGGAGGAATATACATTGCCCGGCCGTGGCAGATGGAGCCGGGAACTGGATGAGTATTTCCTGTCTCTGGAACGGGAAACGGGAGTAACGCTGGATTCCGGCCAGAAAAGGTGGTACGCCCGCATGGCCCGGGTGATGGGGGCCGCCATGAAGCAGGAGTATCCGGGAACGCCGCAGGAAGCTTTTGCCACCGGGGAGGAAGGTAGCATTTACGGCAGCCGCATCATGGCCCTGCGGGAGCAGGGGCGGGTGGGGATGGAGTTTGCCGCGGACCCCGGCGCGCCATCCTTCACGGCGTGGGACCTGGGCCTGAGCGACCATACGGCCATCTGGCTTGTGCAGGTGATGGGGGACAGCTTCCACTGGCTGGACCATTATGCCGCCAACCAGCAGCCCCTGGCCCACTATGTGGAAAAGATGCGGGAATGGGAAAAGCTGCACGGTGTGGCGGTTACGGCGCATCTGCTGCCTCATGACGCGGCGCGGAGGGATGCGCACGGTGTTTCCTACGTAGAGAACATGGGGCGGCTGGGATTGGGGAACGTGCGCGTCGTTCCCAGGACCACGGATGTCTGGAGGGGAATCAATACCCTGCGGGAACTGCTGGAACGCAGCTTCTTTCATGCCCGCACCCAGGAGAGGGTGCGCAACATGCGCGGAGAGGAGGAACCCGGAGGGGTGGAACATCTGGAATTGTACAGGTCCAGGCCGCCCGGTGCGGGTGGTTCCGTAGCGGAAAGCCCCGTGCATGACGGACATTCCCATACGGCGGATGCCGCGCGCACGTTTGCGGAGGCGTGGTCCCACGGACTGCTTCACGGGCCTGTGAATGAGGGGAGCCGCGGCAGGCGCGCCCGGATGTGGTGAGGATGCGGAACGGGAACGGAAAAGAATTTTTTGATTGATGGTTGACAGTTTTGTCAAAAAGCGGTTCCTTTTTCCGGCCTCCCGTTGTCTAACGCAGTGATGCGACTCCCCGAGATGAAGTTATCCTTTCCCCAGCTGCTGGTTCCCTGCCTGTGCGTTCCGTTTCTGTTTTCCTCCTGCGGCACTACGGGAAAGGATGCCCCCCTTTCTTCCCCTTCCAATATTCCGGTGGAAGAAATGACCGGGTATTTTAAGGAAACAGGAACCATTCCGGGGCATCTGCTCAAGTGGGAGGACGATCCCTCCATGCCGGGAAAGCTTCTGGTCGTGGTGGATAAGAAAAAGCAGATGATGTATGTGTACCGCGGAACGCACCGCATTGCGTATGCGCCCATCAGCTCCGGAAGAAGCTCCGGCATGACGCCGGCCGGCTGTTTCCGGATCGCTTCCAAGGACAAGGACCATCATTCCTATTACGGAACCTTCATCAATGCCGCCGGAGAGCAGCGCGACGGGGATATACGGAAGGATGCCGCACGGCCGGGAGAAAGGTTTGAACCGGCCCAGATGCCTTATTTCATGAGAGTGAACGGGGCCGTGGGGATTCATGAAGGGTATTTGCCCGGCCGCCCGTCCTCCCATGGGTGCATCCGCATTCCCCATCTGATTGCAAAGAACCTGTTTGAGGTGGCTCCCGTGGGAACCCGCGTGATTGTCAGGGACGGGAGCTGGAACATTCACGAGCTTCAGAAGAAACCGGATGACGTTTTCAGAACGGTGCATAAGCCGTCCGCTCCGCAGGCTGGCGCAAATTCCCCTTCCTCCGGGAAGAGGGAGCTTGTAAGGTCGGAAGCATCCGTAGAAAAGGATGCCGCGGCCGCACCGTCTGTGGAAGAACAGGGGAACGCGCCGCTGCCCTCTTCCGGAGCGGATGTCGTAACCCCCTCTTCATCCCATGGCCTCGAAGGATTGGAATAACATGCTGGCCGGGCGCTTGTACCATGCCCAGGATCCTGACTTGACGGCCGCCCGCCTCAGGGCGCGCCAGCTCGTCTTCCGCTACAACCAGTCTGCTCCCGGGGAGGAGGGGTTGCGCCGGGAGGTGGCAGCGGAGCTTTTCGGCCGGATGGGGGAAGGCTGCTATCTGGAACCGCCCCTGCGGTGCGACTATGGTTTCAATATCCGGATGGGGGACCGTGTGTATATCAATTTCAACCTGGTAGTTCTGGACTGCGCCGCGGTCACGATCGGCAATGACGTGCTGATAGGCCCCAATGTGGGCATTTACACCGCAGGGCATCCCGTGGACCCGGGCCTGAGAAGGGAGGGGCTGGAATTTGCGCTGCCCGTCACCATTGAGGACGGGGTGTGGATAGGAGGTCACGCGGTTATTGCGCCGGGCGTTCGCATCGGCAGGAATTCCGTGATAGGTGCAGGCAGCGTGGTGACGAAGGACATTCCCGCCAATGTGGTGGCGGTGGGAAATCCCTGCCGTGTGATACGGCCTATTACGGAAAAGGACCGGGAGGCATGGCAGGTTGAGAAAAGCGGGAATGGCGCTGCTGCCGGAGGAACGGAGGCAAATTCTCCGGTATGATGAAATTTGAATTGCTTTTGGGGCGGGATGATGCATAGTTGGCGCCCTCACAGTGTCGATTAGCCGCTGCCACGAGCTAAATACATTCAAAGAAAACACTTATGAGTAACGAAATCAATTTGCAGGAATTCAAGATGCATGAAAAGGATTCCGGTAGCTCCAGCTACCAGATCGCCCACCTGACCCAGCGCATCGCCCACCTGACCGACCACCTGAGCACGAACAAGCATGATGTTTCTTCCCGCCGCGGGTTGCTGAAGATGGTGGCTCTGCGCCGCAAGCTTCTTGATTACGTCAAGCGTGAAGATCTGGCCCAGTATCAGAGCCTGATTCAGCGTCTTGGCCTTCGCCGCTAAACGGCGGAGCATTTATTCCCGTTTGATACGGCCGTTGCGGTTTTCCGCAGCGGTCGTTTTTTTTGCGCCTGCCGGGAGGGGCGTTCCCATGCCCGGGAAGAGGGCCTTGACCTGTAAAAAAATGTCTGTTACACTGACAGACATCTATGGAGCAGATGACACGGGTCCAGCAGAACACGCTGAGAAAGATTGTGGAGGCGGCCATTGAACTGATGAGTGAAAGGGGGTTCCACCGCGTCAGCGTTCAGGAAGTGGGGAAGAAGGCCGGGATTTGTGAAAAGACCGTTTTCCGCTACTTTGCCACCAAAAAGTCCCTGCTGGATGAAATCATCCGGTACAGGGAATACGTCAGTGAATTGAAGAAAGAGTTTGAGCGTAAGAGAACCTGGGAGCTGGCGCATGACCTGAAACTGGCGGCGCGCCTGTACTTCCAGGCGACAAAAGCCAAAAGAAACGCCTTCCGGGCCTACTTGAGCGCGCTGGATTCCGTGGATACGAACGGAGATGATTTTTTGCGCGATCCCCGGGAACTTCACTCCTTCCTGTGCGATTACATGACCGCCATGCAGGAAAAGGGAAAGGTCCGGGAGGGGGATGTCCGGCTCATGGTGCGCGCCTTCGTCAATACGCTGCACGGCTATATGCTGATGTACTGCCTGAATGACGACAGCAGGTCGTGGCAGGACAAGGTGGCCTCCATGAAGCTGACCATTGATTTGTTCATTCAGGGATTTTCCCGGCAACGCCTTTCCTGCGACGCATGAGCAAGCATTTGAAGGCCATTTCACTGGGGAGCATGGCCCTGGCGGCAGTTGGCGCCATTGGCTGGGGCGTCTGGCATTTCCGGGAGAGCCGTTCCATGAAGACGGACGACTGCCGCGTGGAGGCGAGCATCGTTTCCGTGGGGTCAAAGCTGGCGGAACGCGTTACCAGCGTGGAGGTGGCGGAGGGAGACGCCGTGACCCGCGGGCAGACGCTTGCCCATCTGGACGGCCGCACCATGCAGGCGCGCCTGATGGCCGCGCGTTCCCGCGTCAAGCTGATGCAGGCCAGGTATGATGAGATGATGACCGGGTTCCGGCCGCAGGAAATCGAATCCCAGCGGGCACGGACGGCCCAGGCCTCCGCCAGCCTGGAACACGCGCGGCGGGATTATGAACGCATTGAAAAGCTGGTGAGGGAAGAGGCGGGCATCAGTTCTGCAGACCGGGACGCCGTACGGGCTTCCTATCTGGCGGCGCAGGCTGTGGAGAAGGCGGAGCAGGAAAATCTGGCCCTCAAGCTGGAAGGCTACCGTGAGGAGGAAAAGCGGTCTGCCCAGGCCCAGCTGGAAGCCGCCCGGGCAGAGCTGGAGGAATTGGAAGTGCTGTGCGGGGAGTGCGTGATCAAGTCCCCCGTGGACGGGGTAGTTGCCCGCAAGCTGGTGAACGGGGGTGAGATGGTCAGTTCCGGCCAGAAACTGTTTTCTATTGTGGACAGCGGGGACATCTGGCTCAACGTCCGCGTGGAGGAGACCAAGATAGGGCGCATCAGGCAGGGGCAGGATGTGCAGTTCACCCTGGACGGGTATGGAGGGAAGGTGTTCCATGGCACGGTTTATGAGATAGGGGCGGCCACCTATGCCACGTTTTCCCTGATTTCCACGGAGAACGTCAGCGGCTATTTTACCAAGGTCATGCAGCGTTTTCCCGTCAAGGTAAGCCTGCCGAAGGCTGAGGACGGCGTGGTATTCCGTCCCGGGATGCAGGGGAAGGTTTCCATTGATTTTTAAAAGAGGGATATGAGCGGTTCAGTTCAGCAAACAATGGTTCCGGCGTGGCAGCGCCGCCTGCTGATAGGGATGGCCTGCACCTGCACGATGCTGACGTTCCTGAATATGGGATGCATTACGGCGGCTACGCCGGATTTGTCAGGCACGTTTGTCGTGGGCACGCTGGATGTTTCCTGGTCCGGGGCGGCGTGTCCGCTGGGGACGGCCCTGTCATTCACCGTAGCCTCCTACCTGTGGGCGCGCATCGGGTTGAGAAGATCCCTGCGCATGGCCTTGCTGATGATGCTGGCCGGGTCGCTGCTTGGATTGGCGGCGGATCATTTTTTCATCATGATTGCGGCCCGCTTCCTTCAAGGGGCGGGAGGAGGGCTGGCCCTGGTTTACGGTACGGGGCTGGTCAACGCCGCCCTGCCTCCGGAACGCCGCAGCGTGGCGATGGGGGTGAAGCTGTGTTCCATTGGCCTGGCTTCCTGCGCCAGTCCGGTGGTGGGCTGCCTGCTGGTCCAGTACTGGCACTGGCGGGGGCTGTTTGTCCTCGTGGGCGCGGCTGCGGCCGTTCTGGCCGTTTTAACGACGCTGTACGTTCCCAACCAGAGGATTCCCAAGAGCGGAAAGTTTGACTGGTTTTCCTTTCTGGCGGTGGGAATGGGATGCGTATGCATGCTGATGGTGCTTATTTACGGGGAGACGGACGGCTGGACGGTTCCCAGCGTGCTGGGCTGGATGTACGGCGGATGTTGCGCCTTTACCCTGGCCTTCATCTCCTGCATGACCCACCGCACCCCCCTGCTGGACGTCCGCGTGCTGGGAAACTGGCGGTTTCTGTGCGGCCTGCTGGCTTCCCTGTGCAACATTTTCTGCATTTGCTGGGTGCGTGTGGGAACGGTGCAGTTCATGCGCAATGTGATGAATTATGAACCGGTGGGAATCGCCTATGTGTTTATGATTCTGGTGGCCGGGTTTTGCGGCGGGGCGGTTCTCGTGCTTCCCCTGATGCACAAGGGAAAACTGGCCCTGAGGGTGGGCATGATGGCTGGGCTGCTGGCGCTGGGAGCCTCCGCCTTTTTCCTTTCCCGCCTGGATGCGGGGTGTTCCTGGCTGGACGTGGCGTGGCCCCTGGGGATATTCGGCGTCGGTTACGCCTTCTGTCTCAATACGGCTACGCCGCTTGCCCTGAGAGGGGTGGAGGGGCGTTCCGCCGCCGCTTCCTCCCGGACGCTGAACACCGTGCGGTACGTTTTCATCTCCCTGTATGTCAGCAGCGTGAGCACCGTATTGGCCCATATGAAGACGGAGTTCCGCTTCGGCATGGCGGAACAGGTCAGGGACGATTCTCCGGGAACGGTTCACACGCTTGACATGTGGCAGCAGCATTTTGCGGAAACCGGAGGAACGGCGCGGGAAATCCATGCGTCTGTGGATGCGGTACTGCAGAAGGCCGTAGCGCTCCAGAGCCAGGTTTTTTCCGTGGATACTTTTTATCTTTGTACGGTGATCGTGGGGGCTGCCGGAGTCCTGTTCGCGCTGTGCTGCCTGAAATCCGGCCCGGAAAGGAAGGCTGCTTCATGAACCGTTTGCTTTCTCTTCTTTCAGCTCCGTCCGTTCTGGTTGCGCTGCTGGCGTCCTGCGGCAGTCCGGGCGTCTTTGAAAGACCCGTCATGGAAATGCCGGAGGGGACGGCCCGGACTTCTCCCGTGGGACAGGGGTGGTGGCGCATTTTCAATGACCGCGCATTGAACAGCCTGGAAGAAAAGGCGGTGGCGCATAACCGCGATCTTGTCCGCGCCTCCGCTTTGGTGGATGAGGCTGCCGCCCTGGCGGCGCAGGCGGGCGCCGTCCTGCTGCCCCAGGCTGAACTGAAAGCCGGCGCCAACAGGCAGGAACTGTCCGAAGGAGAACGTTACATGGACAACCTGCCGGACCGGTCAAGGGATTTGTGGTCCATGTCCGGGGTGCTTTCCTATGAAGTGGACCTGTGGGGAAAGCTGCGGGCGCGCACGGAGGCTGCCCGTTCGGAGCTGCTGGCTTCCTCCGCGGCGCGGGATGCCGTTTACCTGCGGCTGACGGCGGAAGTGGCCTCCGCCTACATCAATGTGCGTACCTGGGAGGAAAAATGCCTCATCATCCGGCACGTTCACGCCTCCTATGAACAGACCTGCGCCATGTATGAAAAAAGGTTTGTGCAGGGGCAGTATCCGGAACTTGCCCTGCGCCGCGTTCAGGCGGAGCGTTCCAAAACCTTGGCCCAGCTGAAGCTGGCGGAAAACGAGCTGTCCCGTGCTGAAAGTGTGCTGTCCGTCCTGGTGGGGAACAGCCCCAGGGAGGTGATGAAGGGCGGGCTGCCCGGCGGAGGCAATGCCGCCCTGCTGGCCTCCCCCCCGGCCATCCCGGCCCGGATTCCCGGTGACATGATTGAACGCCGTCCGGATATATGGGAACTGGAATCCCGCCTGAAAGCCGCCTTTTACGGAAAGGAGGCGGCGCGGAAGGACAGGTTGCCCTCCCTGGTGCTGACGGGAAAACTGGGGCAGGTCAGTACCCAGCTGAACGAATTGCTGAACCAGCCTTCCAGGAATGTTGATTTGGGTGCAGGCATTCTCCAGACGCTGTTCGACGGGGGAAGAAAGCGTGCCGCCGTTCGTGCGGCGGACGCCGAATGCGCTGCCGTCCAGGCCGCCTATGAGCAGGCCGTGCTGAACGCCTTCCGGGAAATCCGGGACGCCCTGGTGGAACGCCGTAAAAGTGCGGAGGTTTACGAGGCCACCCTTGACGAGGTGAAGTGCCTGCGCCGCAGCTGGGACATTGCCTCCAAGCAGTATGAGGCCGGGTACGTGGGGCTGATGGACGCTCTGGATACGCACAGGAACCTGTTGAGCGGGGAGCTGGACATGGCGGACGCCGCGCAGATGCGGTTGAATGCCGTGGTCAAATTCTGCAAGGCCCTGGGCGGCGGATGGCGCCGCCTCCCCGCTTCTTCAGGTAAGTAAGGGTTTTCTATCAGCATCGGCTGAATCCGTTCCGGTGGAAGTTTTCCGGCGGGTAGAAACGGCTGGCGTTGCTGGAATGTTATTTTGGCATGTTGTTGGGAAAAGCCCGGAATAGTGGGGGTATCAAACTATTTGCTTGCATTCTCCTTGACAGGGCTTATGCTGGCATCCGACGTTCGGGGACTAGTTTTCCGGTGCGTTTCTGTCGGGCATGCCTTGAGAAATTTTCGGATTTTCACAGGCTGTCAAGCCGGTAAGACTGGGCCGGAGCGTTTGATCCATCTGGGATGTGCGCCCTGCCGCGCGGACAGTGTTCCCTTTTATTTCGGGAAAAAACTGCCGTGGATAAAACTCTTCCTGAGGCACTGCCCGTACCTGACGCCATTCAGGCTTCCCGCCCGGAGCCGGTCTGAATGGGCTGATGAGGCTGCGGGTGACTGAAAGACAAGAATATAATGAGCATACATTCAGTTGAATGCAACGTTGGTACGAATCCCATTACGATTGAAACCGGTAAAATGGCCCGTCTTGCAGACGGCGCCGTAGTCGTCCGCAGCGGCGACACCGTCGTTCTCGTGACCGTGGTGAGCGCCACCAAAGTCAAGGAAGGCCAGACCTTCTTCCCCCTGTCCGTGGAATACAAGGAAAAGGCCGCTGCTGCGGGCATGTTCCCCGGCGGCTACTTCAAGCGTGAAGGCCGCCCCACGGAAAAAGAAATCCTGACGTGCCGCATGACGGACCGTCCCCTGCGTCCGATGTTCCCCAAGGGATACTTCTACGATACGCAGGTTATTTCCCTTCTGCTCTCTGCCGACGGTGAAAACGAACCGGACATCCTGAGCATTAACGGCGCTTCCGCCGCCTGCGTCGTTTCCGACCTTCCCTTTGCCGAACCCGTGGGCGCCGTGCGCGTGGGCCGCGTTGACGGCCAGTTCGTCATCAACCCGACCAACTCCCAGCGGGAAAACAGCCAGCTTGACCTGGTGTTTGCCGGCACGAAGGACCAAGTCATCATGATTGAAGGTTCCGCCAACGAACTGCCGGAAGAAGACTTCATCGCCGCCTTGCGCCTTGCCCAGGAAAACGTGAAGGTCATCTGCGAAAAGCAGGAAGAACTCCGTGCCGTGTGCGGCAAGGAAAAGCGTTCCTATGAACTCTGCCTCGCCAAGCCGGAACTGCTGGAAATCGGCTATGAAATCGCCGGGGACCGCATTGAAGAAGCCATTTATGCCGCCTCCAAGGTGGAACGGCAGAAGAAGGTGGGCGCCCTGCGCGACGAAGTGGAAGCCGCCATCAAGGAACGCCATCCGGAAGCCACCGACTTTGACGTGGAACAGGTCTTTGAATACATCCAGAAGAAGGCCTTCCGCATCTCCATCATGGAAAAGGACAAGCGCGCCGACGGCCGCGCCCTCAAGCAGCTGCGTCCCCTGACGGCGGAAATCAACGTTCTGCCTCCCGTGGTGCACGGTTCCGCCATGTTCGCCCGCGGTGAAACGATGTCTCTCTGCCTGGCGACGCTCGCCCCGATGGAAGAACGCCAGTACATGGACAACTACACGGGCAGCGTGAATGAAAAGCGCTTCATCCTGCACTACAACTTCCCGCCCTTCTCCGTGGGTGACACCGGCCGTTTCGGCGGTCAGAACCGTCGTGAAATCGGCCATGGCGCCCTGGCGGAACGTTCCATCTTCCCGGTCGTGCCGAGCGAACAGGAATTCCCGTACGCCATCCGCGTTTCTTCTGAAATCATGGAATCCAACGGTTCCACCTCCATGGCTTCCGTCTGCGCGGGCACTATGTCCCTGCTGGCGGCCGGCGTACCCCTCAAGCGCCCCGTGGCCGGCATTTCCGTGGGCCTGGTGACGGAACAGAATGACCAGCATGAAATCACCACCTACAAGACCCTTCTGGACATCATCGGTTCTGAAGACTTCTATGGCGACATGGACTTCAAGCTTTGCGGCACGTCGGAAGGCGTGACGGGCTACCAGCTGGACCTCAAGCTGCCCGGCATCCCCCTCTCCATTCTGGAAGAAGCCATTCACGTGGCGAAGGCCGGCCGTACGGACGTGCTGAAGGTCATGAATGACTCCATTGCCGCTCCGGCCCAGATGAGCCCGAATGCTCCCCGCATTGAGACCACCAAGATTCCCGCCGACCGCATTGGCGAGCTGATTGGCCCCGGCGGCAAGAACATCAAGGCCATCCAGGCTGAATCCGGCGCTGACATCAACATTGAAGAAGACGGCACCGTGCACATCTACGCCTCCAAGCAGGAAGGCCTGGACCGTGCGCTGGACCTGGTCACCCGCATGTTCAAGACCATTGAAATCGGTGAACTGTACACGGGCAAGATCGTTTCCACGACCACCTTTGGCGCGTTCATGGAAGTGCTTCCCGGCAAGGACGGCCTGATTCACATCTCCGAGCTGGCCGAAGGCCGCACCGCCAAGACGGAAGACGTCGTCAGCGTGGGAGACGTGGTGACCGCCAAGTGCATTGGCATTGACGACAAGGGCCGCGTGAAGATGTCCGTTCGCGCCGCTCTGCGCGACGCCAAGGCTGCCGAAGCGGAAGCTGCCGGTATCACGGAATAACGGTTTTTCCGTTAAACCTTTAAACTTCCAGCCCCGTTTCCGGTTTGTTCCGGGAGCGGGGCTTTTTTATGCTGAAATCAGGATAAAAACAGCGGCCGTTTTTTTCTGATACGGAACAAACGTGAGGTAGAGGTTTCCGAATTGTCTTGGTTGGATGTACCTTCGGAGGCTAAAGGGAAAAGGTTTTATTTTTATCTGGCAATGGGGGCGGACAGCGGTGCTTTTTTGTATAAGGAAATCCTGCTGGTAGCGGATGTTTTTTCGAAATCGTTTCCGGATCGGAAGAGTGCGGAAGAGTTTCTGGGGAAACTGGAAAATCATCCGGAAGGGGAATCTTTTTTCTGGATCAGGCATTGCTTGCTTGATCTGGAGGATGACGGTTCCAAATAGGAAGCCGTCCGGATCCTGTTTCCAGAATGTCCGGAAGAGTCCCTTTGAATATTGATGAATCCTGCCGGCAGATTTGGACGTTCAGGGCTTTTGTCCTTCCTTCGCCTTGTTCTCCGTGCCCTGCTTTAATGCTGGGGGCGGAAGGGTGCACAGAAAGCGGCCCAGCAGGTCCAGCGTAGCTTTCACGTCCTTCAGGTCCGCCAGTTCCCGCGGGGAATGCATATAGCGGATGGGAGGCCCCAGGAGGGAGGCCTGGCCGCCGTAAAGCTTGACGGGGACGAAGTTGGCCATTCCGGGAGGGAAGGTGGCGTCTTTCTGTAACGGAATCCGGTGCTTCTCCGCCAGCTGGAGGAGCTGCGTGGTGATGGGCTGGCAAAAGATATTTTCATGGGTGAAGATGACGGGGCCTTTTCCCATGGACTGGAGCGTCAGCCTCCCGTTTTTTTCGTGGGACGGGAGATCGTTGAGCTGGACGGTATCCACCGTACAGTCAATGACAATGGCCAGTTTGGGGTAATTCCTGCCGCAATAGGCCGTAGCGCCCACCAGGCCTATTTCCTCCTGGGAGGAGGAAAGGAGCGTTACATGGTATTTCAGGTCTTTTTTATGCTTGGCCAGGAAGGAGGCCAGTTCCATCAGCATGAAGGAATTGAGGCGGCAGTCCAGGCCGTGGGCCATCAGGCGCGAGCCGTGCAGCAGTTCCGGTTTGGTGGCGGGAACGCCCCGTTGCCCGACGCTCAGGCCCATGTCCCGGACTTCCTCCGCGCTGGAAGCCCCTGCGTCAAATAGAATGTATTCCCCACCTGCCGGCAGGGGGGTGAGGTTCAGCCACCAGCCGGGCACCGATCCTGCAAAGGCGGTGACGGGACCGTGCTCTCCGTCAAAGCGGTAAGGGCAGGAAAGCATGGACTGGAAGTCCGGAAAGCCGACGGGCCTTACTTTCAGGAACCCGTTTGGAGTAATGTCTGCAATGACAACGCCTACTTCATCCGCATGGGCGTCTATCAGCAGTTCCGGTGCGTCCGGATCCGAGCTGCGGAACGTTGCCCAGGCATTTTGATGCGCATCCGTTCCGGAACTGTCCGCCAGGGGCTTGACGTGCTTCAACCAGAATTGCTGGAAAGGGCCTTCCGCTCCGGAGGACGATGGAATGCTCAGCAGGGAAGTCAGCCTTTCCATGGATTGTCCGTTGAAAGGCGGCGTTTCCGGCGCGGAGGCCATGCAGAGATTCAGAAAGAGCAGGGGGAGCAGCAGCAGGCGGATAGCGGACATGCTTTACTCTACCATGGAAGAAAAGCAGGAAGCAATGCCGGAGGAAGGTTAATGGAAAAGGAGAAATGGATACTATGGCAGATTTTTTTGTTTCCCGTTCTTGACAGGTTTTTTGGGATCTCTATGATGCGGATGCTCGTTGCGTTTTACGGGCGCCCCCGGCATACATGATTCTTTTTATCATCTTCGTTATCCTTTTCCTTATTCTGGTCAACGCCTTTTACGTTGCCGCAGAATTCGCCGCCGTGAGCGTGCGCCGCAACATGATCCGGGAGATGGCGGAAGATGGCAGCAAGGTGGCTGCCCATTTGCTGAGGATTTTGGAGAATACCAGGGAGCTGGACCGCTACATTGCGGCCTGCCAGTTCGGCATTACCATTTCCAGCCTGGTTCTGGGCGCGTACGGCCAGGTGGAGCTGGCCGCCTACCTGCACCCCCTGTTTGAACGGTTCGGCGGCATGGATTCCGTCATGGCCAATTCCGCCGCCGCCATTGTGGTATTGATCGGTCTGACGGTTTTGCAGGTGATTCTGGGGGAATTGATGCCCAAGTCCCTGGCTTTGCAGTTTCCCAGGCAGGCGGCCCTGTATACGTATTACCCCATGCGCTGGACGCTGACCTTCTTTGCATGGTTCATTGATTTCCTGAATGGAAGCGGTCTTCTGCTTCTCAAGCTGTTCCGCCTGCCGCCGGGAGGCCACCAGCACATCCATTCCCAGCAGGAGATCAATATGCTGCTGGATGAAAGCCACCAGGGAGGGATGCTGGAAGAAGATGAGCATGAACGGCTTCATAGCGCTCTTTCCCTGGCGGAACGCACGGTGGAACAAATCATGATTCCCCGTTTCCAGTTGGTTTGCCTGGATGTGGACGCCACCCAGGAGGATATTCTGAACATGATTGCGGACAGGCCCCATACGCATATTCCCGTGTATGAAGGGAACCGTGAGTCCGTGATCGGCATGCTGCATATCAAGGACATGGTGGCCGCCTATGCGGAAAAGGGAATTCTTCCCCCCCTGCGCTCCATGCTGCGGCAGGCGCCGTGCGTGATGGAGATGCAGACGGTGGAGATGCTGATGTCCCGGCTGCGGGAGGACAAGGCCAAGGAAGCTTTTGTGCTGGATGAGTACGGCAAGTTTGTGGGGCTGGTGACGCTGGAACGCCTGCTGGGTGAAATGGTGGGGGATATTGATGAGGAATTTATCCGCTCCGGGGAAAAGGTGGAGAACCTGGCGGACGGTTCCGTGCGCATTCCCGGCATGATGCGCGCCCACAAGGCGGAATGCCTGGTGCCTTTCCTGATGAACGGCGCTACTACGGTGGGCGGCTGCGTGATCAAGCACATGTCCTGCATTCCCAAGGAGGGGGACCGTCTGATTATTGCCGGGCGCGTCCTGGTGGTGGAGAAGATGGATCACAACCGTGTTTCCTCCATCCTGCTTCTCCCCCCGGAAAAGAAGGAAAATGAACCTACCATGGAAAGCGGGGTGGACGCATGATGACGATTTTCATTATTCTGCTGCTGATCCTGCTGAACGGTCTGTTTGTGGCCGCGGAGTTTGCCCTGCTTGGCGCGCCCCGCGCCGCGCTGGAGCAGATGGCCTTGTCCGGCAACATGGTGGCGCGCCGTGTTTCCCAGGTGTTGAAAACCCCCCGTTTGCAGGACCGTTACATTGCCACGGCGCAGCTTGGCGTGACGTTTGCCAGCCTGGGGCTGGGCATGTACGGGGAGCATGCCGTGGCCGGATGGCTCCATGAATGGCTGGCCCAGCACGGATGGGCCTCCTGGCTGGTGGCGCACGGCGCGGCCAGCGTCCTGTCCGTGGCGGTGCTGACGTACCTGCATATCGTACTGGGGGAAATGGTGCCCAAGGCGCTTTCCCTGCAGTACGCCACGAAGCTTTGTCTTGTCATCACGATGCCCATGTACGTGATCCAGCTCTGCCTGTATCCGCTGGTCGTGGGCATGAACGCCCTGGGCAATTTCCTGCTGGGGCTGCTGGGCGTGGACAGGAACGAATCCAAGTCCCATTACCATTCTGCGGAAGAACTTCAGTACATTATTGAGGAAAGCCATGAAAACGGCGCCCTGCCGGAGGAATCCGGCCGCATCATGGACGGCCTGTTTGATCTGGATGATTTATACGTGCACCAGGTCATGACTCCGCGCGTCAGGATAGACGCCATTCCGGAAGGGGCGGGGCATGAAGAGATACGGGAAATCGTGCGCCGCACCCGCCGCACACGCTACCCCGTTTACCGCGGCGATCTGGACCACGTGGTAGGCATGGTGCATGCACGCGACCTGTTCCGTCTCATGTTCCGCGGAGAGTCCCTGACGGCTGAATACGTCCACGCCATTCCCAAGGTGCCTAAAACGGTGAAGTTTGACAATGTGGTGGAGATCATGAGGAAGGACAATGTGCGCCTTGCCGTCATTCTGGACGAGCACGGGGGAACCTCCGGACTGCTGACCCTGACGGACGTTTTTTCCGAGGTGATGGGCTGGGACCGCGGCCGCATCAGGGTGCTGACGGATCTTCCCCGGGATGCGGTGGGCTTTTCCTGCGACGTGTCCGGACTGGCCCGCATTGAAGAGCTGGGAGAAGCCATGGACATGGATTTGCAGAGCGAGGAGATTGATACCGTGGGCGGCCTGATTCTCAATCTGCTTGAATCTCCGGCTAAGGAAGGTGACGCCGTTGGCTACCGCGGCCTGGAATTCAAGGTGACGCAGACGGAGAACGGTGGAGTGGAGCGCTGCATCGTGACCCGTATTACTCCCTTGATGCGGGAAGATGCCGTGGAAGAGGAGGAATAAGCCGCAGGCGTTCGGGAAAATCCTCCGGAACTGTAGCGGTGGATGTAAAAGTTCCTTGGTGGAGCGCGTATGATATGGCAGAATATTTTTCGCCATGTCCAACCCTGAGCCTTCCGATGCTTCCGTGAGCAGGTCCTCCATGAAAAAGTGGGTGATCCTTCTTGTCATTCTTGGGGCTCTGATAGGGCTGGGCACCATGATGAAGTCCTGGATGGACCGGCGTTCCGGCGCGGGAGCCCAGCCGGCCGTTTTTTCAGGCGGCAGTGAACACTGGGACCAGAATGAGGTGCCCATCTCCATGCAGTGCGGGGCCTGCCATGAAAAGGAATTCCGGCAGTGGGCAGGCTCGGACCACGCCTGGGCGTTCCGCAAGCTGGGGGACCAGTGGGAGTCTGAGGCGTTCCATAACATGAAGCTGGACGCCCACGGCAGCATTCTTCAATTTTCCACGAATGGACAGGGGCGCATGGTGCATGACGGCCAATCTTCAACTTCCTGGCGGGCGGAGTGGGCCACAGGGAGAATTCCCCTGGTGCAGTATCTGGTGCCTGCAAAGGACGGTGGCTATCACACCCTGAGCGCCGCGTGGGACGTGAACCGCAAGGAGTGGTTTGACATTTTTGGCAAGGATACGCGGCAGCCCGGCGACTGGGGGCACTGGACGGGGCGCGGCATGAACTGGAACACGCAGTGCGCGTGGTGCCACATGTCCCTGTTTCATAAAAATTATGATCCGGTGAAGGACCGCTATGCCTCCACCTGGACGGAACCCGGCGTGACCTGCATTCAGTGCCACGGCCCGCTGCTGGACAAGCCTGAGGCGGGAACGGGCTGCATGATTTCCACCAAAAACAAGCTGACGCCGCAGCAGATTCACGACAACTGCGCCTCCTGCCATGCCCGGCGGGACGAATTCGATCATGATTTTGCCGTGGGAGACCGTTTTGACGACCATTTCCAGCTGGTGCTTCCCGTGCAGCCCGGCGTTTTCTGGCCCAACGGCATGCAGCGGGACGAGGATTATTGTGAAACCGGGCTGCGCCTGAGCCGCATGGGCAAGGCGGGCGTCACCTGTCTGGACTGTCATGACCCGCATACGGGAACGCTGAAGCTTCCGCAGGAGGATAACACGCTCTGCCTGCGGTGCCACGGCACCGGGGAAGCGGTAAACGGGGTGAAAGCCCCCATCATTGACATCACCAAGCATACGCCGTGCCCCCAGTCCAGCATGGGCGCCCGCTGTGTGGAATGCCATATGCCGGAAAGCCTCTACATGGCCCGCGACCCCCGCAGGGACCATTCCTACAATTCTCCCGACCCCCTTCTGAGCGTGGAGCTGGGCATTCCGAATGCCTGCACCATGTGCCATAAGGAAAAGAGCAATGAATGGGCTGCGGAAGCGGTGGAAAAATATTACGGGCCAAAGCCCAAGATGGCGCAGTACAGGGACCGCACGCGGGCCGTGCAGCGCGCCTATGAAGGGAAGGAGGACGTGCTGCCCCTGCTGATGGAGTGTTTCAAGCGGGAAGAAGTGGGCGCATGGCGTGCCACGCTGCTGGAGCTGATGGATGCCTGGGCGCATGAACCCGTCGTTCAGGAGCTGGCTGCCGCTGCGGTTAAGGATACGGACCCCCTGACGCGCGCCGCCGCCGCCAAGGTGATGGGACGTGCGGGCAATCCCGCCGCGGGCAAGCTGCTTAATGACCCGTTCAAGGTCGTGCGCCTGCAGGCGGAGTGGGCTCTCCGGGATTCCCTGCCGCCGGACAGCCCGGCCATGAAGGAACTGACCGCCGCCGCCCTGCACCAGGCGGACCAGCCGTCCGGGGCGATGAAACTGGCCCAGATAGCCATCAGCCGCAAGGATGCGAAGGCGGCGGAACAATGGTTTGCCAAGGCTTTGAAGTGGGATGCCACGTCTTCCGTAGTGCACCGGGATTATGCCGTTTTTCTGGCCTCCCAGGGCCGCAGCCGGGAAGCGGTGGACCAGATGAGGGAGGCTGTGCGGCTGGCGCCCAGGGATGCCAACCTGTGGTATCTGCTGGGGCTGGGCCAGATTGAGAACAATGATGAGCCGGGAGCGCTGGAATCCTTTAATGAAGCGTTGAAAATAGAGCCCTCTTTCATCCGCGCCCTGTTCAACCGGGCACTGCTCAATGAAAAGGTAGGACGGCTGGAGCAGGCCTTGCAGGACCTGGAAAATTGCTCTTCCCTGGACAAGGAGAATGCGGATATTCCGTTCACGCTGGCGGTGATGCTTTACCGCAACGGACGTTACCGTGACGCCGCGGCTGCTGCTGCAGAAGCCCTGCGGCGCGATCCCGGGCATGCCCAGGCCAGGCAAATTCTGGAATCGGCTTCTCGACATGGAAGGTAGGAAATAGTATATCAGC
Organism: Akkermansia sp.; assembly: GCF_020860705.1. Classification (GTDB taxonomy): domain Bacteria; phylum Verrucomicrobiota; class Verrucomicrobiia; order Verrucomicrobiales; family Akkermansiaceae; genus Akkermansia. Next base: position 43,134 of record NZ_JAJBTT010000019.1, on the reverse strand, counting down.
GTTGTGTATATGAAATTTTCCCCGTTGCGTATTCTGCTGGTATCTGCGTTCGTGCTGGGCTCCTCCTTCTGTTTTGCCGGCTCTCCTGATGCGGCGGAGGATCCCTCCCTTCGTACCTGGACGAATAAAAGCACGGGGAGCACGGTGGAGGCCCGCCCCATCGCCTTGAATATGAAGACTGTCAAGCTGGTGACCACGGCCAAGAAACCCATCACGATGCCGTTGGAAAAACTTTCCGAGGAAGACCGCACGTGGTTGGAGGAACACAAGGAGGTGATAGGAAAGCCTCTTTCGGAATGGTCCTCCGTGCCGTCCGGGCCTGTGGCTGAGGAAATGAAGGGGAAGACCTACATGCTGGACAACGGCAAGCTCCAGAAGAAGGACGGGAAGCTGAATCCCAGGCATTTCATTCTGTATTTCAGCGCCAGCTGGTGCGGGCCGTGCTGCCGGAATGCGCCCCACAGTGTGGAGGCCTACAACAAGGTGGTGAAGGATAACCCGGATGTGGAAGTGATCATGTGCAATCTGGACCAAAGCCTGGAAGCTGCCCAGAAATGGGCTGCCGCCAATAATATGCCGTGGCCCATTCTGCTGAGGAAGGATTTGACGGATCTTGCCAAAAAAGTGGCCCCCCGCGGCATTCCCACCATGATCCTGGTGGATAAGGACGGCAACGCCATTCAGTCTTCCCAGGACATGGAACAATTGGTAAAAGCTGCCGGTTCAAGACGTTCCTCCCGCTAGGCTCCTGCTGTTTGATCTTCTGAAACGATGACTCCTCCCCGCAAATCCCAGTCCGACCGTTCTGCGGAAACCAGCGGTAAAATTCTCCGTGCCGCTCAGAAACTTTTTGCCCTCAGAGGATTTGACGGAGTGACCATGAGGGCGATTGCTTCTGAAGCCGGGGTGAACCTGGCTTCCATCGTGTACTATTTTGAAAACAAGGAAGGGCTGTACCTTTCCGTTTTCAGGCAGTATGCGGAACCCCTGATGGAGGCGCGCCTGAAAAAGCTGAAAGAGGCGGATCTTCATCCGTCCCTGCAGGCGTATGCCCGTGCGTTCATTGAACCTGCTTTCCGCCTTCTTTTGGATAAAAGCCTTGGCGGTCCGGACCATGCCCGCCTGTTGTGGCGGCTGCCCCAGGAACCGGAGTATCTGGGCAAGAAGATTTACGATGAATTTTACGCGCCGCTTATCCGGGAAATGACGCAGAGGATTCGCCAATTCTGCGTGTGGAACGATGAGCTTTCCATCTCCTGGCACGTGCATATCATGAGTTCCATTTTCCATGCCACGCTGGGGAAATACGTCACCCGGATGGAACTTCAAGACAAGGAGCTGTGGATGAAGGACCAGGATCTGGTTTTGCAGATGATTGTGGATACGGCTGCGCTGCTGATTTCACGGCCCGCTCTTTCTCCGGAGGGGGAGAAAAAGCAGGAAAAGCGTTGAAGAGGGGGTGGAAACCCCGGAAAAATGCGGCCTTCCCCTAGGACGCTTCCCCCAGCTTTTTTCTAAGCGCCTTTACCGTTCCCGTGATGTCCGGTTGTGCCAGCAGCCAGGAAACGATGACGATTCTGCCGGCTCCCGCCTTCAGAACGAAGGGCAGCGTCTCCCCGGTGATGCCGCCGATGCAGAAGACGGGGAACCCTTCCGGCAGTTGTTGCTGGACGCTTGCAATATCGTTCAGCCCGATGGCAGGTCTTCCAGGCTTGGTGCCTGTGGGGAACAAGGGGCCGAAGCCGATGTAGTCCGCCTGCTCCCGGAACGCTCCCAGGGCCTGTTCCGGGCTGTGCGTGGAACGCCCGATGATGGCGTCCTCCCCCAGCATGGCCCGTACGGGTGCCAGGGCGCCGTCGTTCTGGCCCAGGTGGACTCCGTCCGCCCCGGTCCTTAGGGCAATTTCCGGATAGTCGTTAATGATGAAAAGACAGCCATGTCTGCGGCACAGGGGGGCAAGCTGTTTTCCCATTTGTTCAATGAACTCGGGCCCGTGGTTTTTTGCCCGGAGCTGGAGGATGCCCAGTCCGCCTTCCAGTAATTTTTCCGTAACGGATAGTAATTGATGTTCAGCAGTATATCCTGTATCCACAATGCCGTACAGACGGCAGGACGAGAGGCGTTCCTTCCTGTTCATGGAAGGGAATTGTACCGGATAAAATCATCCCGGCAAGACGCTTCCCATTCTTGACCCTAAAGGAGGGTGTGGTATACTCCCTCCCATCGTGTCGCCCGCCTTATATTCCGTCGCCAAAAGTGTCCTGTTCCAAATGAATCCGGAAACCGCCCACAATGTGACTTTGTGGGGGTTGCGCCTGGCAGAAAAGATGCGCGTGCTGCCTCTTGTAATGGGTGAGGTTCCTTCCGATCCCGTGGAAATTCTTGGAATGAAATTCCCCAACCGGGTAGGCCTCGCCGCCGGGATGGACAAGGAGGCGGATACCGTGAACGCCTTCGGGCAGATCGGCTTCGGCTTTGTGGAGGTGGGTACGCTGACGCCTCGCCCCCAGCCGGGCAATGACAAGCCCCGCCTGTTCCGCCTGATTCCGCAGCGGGCCATCATCAACCGGATGGGATTCAACAATGACGGCATTGCCGACGGTGTGGAGAATATCCGTGCCGCCACCCGTTTTCATGGCGTTCTCGGCGTCAACATTGGGAAGAACAAGGTGACGCCCAATGAAGATGCGGCCCAGGATTACCTGACCTGTCTGCGCGCGGCATGGCCTGTGGCGGATTACATCGCCATTAACTTCTCTTCCCCCAATACGCCCGGCCTGCGTGACCTTCAGGCGGCGGAACCTGCCGCGCGCCTGCTGGCTTCCCTGAAATCGGAGCAATCCAACCTTGCTGCGGAAACCGGACGCCAGGTTCCCATTTTCATGAAAGTGGCCCCGGATGTGACGGATGAACAGATTGCGGAACTCAGCCGGGTCTTTCTGGATGAAGGGCTGGACGGCCTCATTGCCACCAATACCACGCTTTCCCGCGCCGGGGTGCAAAACAGTCCCCGCCAGGGAGAAGCCGGCGGCCTGTCCGGCGCTCCGCTGACGGAGAGGTCCACGGAAGTCATTGGCGCTTTCGCTTCCGAATTGAAGGGAAGTATTCCGATCATCGGCGTGGGCGGCATCATGAGCGGAGCGGACGCCGTCGCCAAGATCAAGGCGGGGGCCAGCCTGGTCCAGCTTTACACCGGGTTCCTGTACCGCGGGCCGGACCTCATCCGGGAATGCGTGGAGGCCATGAAGGCTGAATGCCCCGTTAATTCCTGATCCGTCTTACTCACTGCATAAAGGTTTCATTCATGCCCGGTTCCTTCGTACACCTTCACAATCACACGGAATATTCCCTGCTGGACGGCGCCGTCCATATCAAGGACCTCATTGCCGAATGCTCCCGCATGGGCATGCCGGCCGTCGCTATCACGGACCACGGCAACCTCTTCGGGGCCATTGAGCTGGTCATGGAGGCGAACAGCCTCAACAAGTCCGTGGCCGCCTGGAACAAGGAACATCCGGAAGGTCCGCGAAAACAGGAGGTGAAGCCTATCTTCGGCTGTGAGGTGTACCTTTCCCCCACGCCCATCAGCGTGAAAAAGCAGCTTCCCGGCCGCCGCAAATACACGCACCTGCTTCTTCTGGCGGAAAATGAAACCGGCTGGCAGAACCTCGTCAAGCTGGTATCCCGCTCCCATCTGGAAGGTTTTTACTACAAGCCCCGCGTGGACATGGAAACCCTGCGGGAGTTCCATGAAGGCCTCATCTGCTGTACGGCGTGCATTGCCGGGCCGCTGAATGAATGGCTGCTCAACGACCAGCCTGAAAAGGCGGAGGAGGCCCTGCTGGCGCTGAAGGATACCTTCGGGGAGGGGAATGTTTTTGTGGAGCTTCAGGACCATGGCATGGAAGAACAGAAAAAATGCCTGCCGGAGCTGGTGCGCATCGCCCGCAAGACCAATACCCCCATCGTGGCTACCAATGACGTGCACTTCCTCAGGAAAGAGGATCACGACATGCACGACGTGCTGATCTGCATCGGCACCAACGAGAAGCTGGCTTCCCCCAAGCGCATGCGCTACTCCACGGAAGTCTACCTGAAATCTCCGGAGGAGATGCGGGAGGTGTTCCAGGACTATCCGGATGCGGTGGGAAACACGCTGAAAATTGCGGAACGGTGCAACGTCACCATCAAGCTGGACTCCGCCAGTACGGAAAAGTACCCGGAATTCGGCACTCCGGACGGCTCTACGCGTGAGGAATACCTGCGCAGGGTGTGCTATGAAGGCCTGGAGGAGAGGTACGGCAAGGAACGCGTGGCCACGGATAAGGAGCTCCGCGACCGTCTGGATTATGAGCTGGGGATTATCAACCAGTTGAAGTTCCCCTCCTACTTCCTGATTACGGCGGACTTCATCAACTGGGCGAAGGATCATGACATTCCCGTAGGGCCCGGCCGCGGTTCCGCCGCCGGCTCCCTGGTGGCGTATGCCATGAAGATCACGAACATCGATCCCCTGCGGTTCGGGCTGATCTTTGAACGTTTCCTCAACCCGGAGCGCGTCAGCCCTCCGGATATCGACATTGACTTCTGCCAGACGCGCCGCCCGGAGGTCATTGACTACGTGCGGCAGAAATACGGGGAGCGTGCCGTGTCCCACATTATCACGTACGGCACCATGGGCGCCAAGTCCGTGCTCAGGGACGTGGCCCGCGTGATGGACATGTCCTATGCGGATGGCGACCGCATCTCCAAGCTGATTGAAACCGGCCCCAAGGTAACTCTCCAGTCCAGCTACAAGAGCAATGAGGAACTGAGGGAGCTGATCGCCTCCGATGAAGGATACGCGGAACTCTGGGGTTACGCCACGCGCCTGGAAGGGCTGATCCGCAACGTGGGCGTGCACGCGGCGGGCGTCGTGATTGGTGACCGTCCCCTGGACGAACATGTCGCTCTAACCCGTGACGATCTTTCCGACCCGCATGCTGCCGTTGTCGCCCAGTGCGACATGAGCGCGATTTATGAAGTGGGTCTCTTGAAGATGGACTTCCTGGGGCTGAAAACCCTTACCGTCATGCATGATGCGGAGGAATACGCCCGCTGGCGCGTGCCGGACTTCAAGCTGGACTCCGTTCCCCTGGATGACCGGGAAACGCTGGACCTGCTGAACAGGGGGGACACGATGGGCGTGTTCCAGCTGGAATCCGGTGGTATGGTGGATACCTGCCGGCGTTACGGGATTCAGAAAATTGAAGACATCATTGACTTGCTGGCCCTTTACCGTCCGGGAGCCATGCAGTTCATGGATGAAATGATCGAGGTCAAGAAGGGGCTGCGCCAGGTGGTGTATGAGCATCCGCTGCTGGAACAGGTCAGCGGAGAAACCTACGGCGTGATGATCTATCAGGAACAGGTTCAGGCGGCGGCCAAACTGCTGGCGGGCTATACGCTCGGCGGGGCCGACCTGCTGCGGCGCGCCATGGGTAAGAAAGACCCCGCAAAAATGGCCAAGGAAAAGGCCCACTTTGTGGAGGGGTGCTGGAAGACCAACCAGATTGATGAAAAGACGGCCACGGCCATTTTCGACAAGATTGAAAAATTCGCCGGGTACGGCTTCAACAAGTCCCACTCCGCCTGTTACGGCCATATTTCCTACTGGACGGCTTACCTCAAGGCCCACTTTCCCGTGGAATTCCTCTGCGGCCTGATGTCCAACGAAGCGAACAACGATAAAATCGGCGTGTTCATCCAGGAAGCCAACCGCATGGGCATTGAAATCCTGCCTCCCAACGTGAACAAATCCATGCTCAAGTTCACTCCTGAGAAAACTCCTTCCGGCAAGCTGGCCGTCCGGTACGGACTGGCGGCCATTAAGAATGTGGGGGAAGGAGCCATGCAGATTCTTCTGGAAGAACGGGAAAGGAACGGGGAATTCTCCAGCATGGAAGATATCTGCAACAGGCTGGATTCCAAATCCGTCAACAAGAAGATTCTGGAATCCCTGATCCGCGCGGGAGCGCTGGACTGGACGCTGGAACCGCGCTGCGCCATGTTTGAGCGCGTGGACCTGGCCCTCAGCGGCGCCTCCCAGGTGCACAAGGATAAGGCGCTGGGGCAGGGAGCCCTGTTTGACATGACGTTTGAAGCCCCGAGGGTGAAGGATGAGTCCCCTGTTCCGGAATGGTCCAAGGATCAGCGCATGGGGGATGAAAAGGACTTGCTGGGCGCCTACTTCTGCGGGCACCCCCTGGACTCCATGCGCGGCGTCATTGATGCGGAAAAATATACCCGCATCGGCCTCATTGACACGCTGGAACCGCATGAGCTCAAACAGAAGCACCAGATTGCCGGCATGGTGCGTTCCGTCATCCCCAAGATCAGCAAGGCCGGCAGGAAATTCGCCATCCTGACGCTGGAAGACTTCACCGGCAGCATTGAAGTGCTGCTGTGGTCGGACGTGTATGAAAAGGCCCTGGAAATGGAAGGAGGCCTGGAACCGGGCGTTTTCGTCTCCGTGCGTGCCAACATCCGGGAGGATGACCGCACTTCCGCCAAGAGCGTAGCCGCGCAGAGCGTGGATCCGCTGGGCGGTAAAAAGCGCAAATCCAGAGCCGGGGAACAGGGCCCCCTGAACATCATCGTCAGCCCCCTGCGCCATACGAGAAAGAATCTGGAACAGATACGGGACATCCTGAAAAGGTACCCCGGCCGGTCCAGAGTCAACCTCACGATCAAGGACAGCCTGGGGCACAGTCAAATCCTGGAGCTGGACGAACGGTTCCGCGTCAACCGCTGTGAAGAGCTGGAAACGGAACTCTCCATGTACAACTAGCGCCATGCCGGGAGGGAAACTGCTTCTGCCGGAATCGGAACGCCTGGTGTTCCGGGCATGGGAAGAAAAGGACTGGCCCTTTTTTGCGGCTATGAACGCCCATCCCCGGGTGATGCGCTTCTTTCCCGCCGTCATGACGGAGGAGGAATCCCGCTCCATGTGGAACCGCATGAGGGCGGAACTGGATGAAAAGGGTTATGGTCTTTACGCGGTGGAAAGTAAAGCCTCCGGCGGCCTGATCGGCCTTATGGGGTTTCACTGGGCGGACTTTGAAGCGGACTTCACGCCCTGCGTGGAAATAGGCTGGCGTCTTGTTCCGGAAGCCTGGGGACACGGTTACGCTACGGAAGGGGCAGTGGCATGCCTGGAACACGGCTTTTCCCGGCTGGGCTTTGACCGGGTGTATTCCTTCACTGCCTGCGTGAACCTTCCTTCACAGGTCGTGATGCGGCGTGCCGGAATGAAGAAGAGGGGGGAATTCAACCATCCCAAGGTTGCTCCGGATTCTGTTCTGTATCCTCATGTGCTGTACATGAGTGAAACTCCTGGCAAATAATTTCACGGCGGGTTTTTCATTGAAGATGGCCGGAAATAAAACCGGCAGAACCATGTTTTTAGTTGTTCCTGACGGAATGGTCTGCCGTGCGTTTTCCTTCCTGTTGATGCATCCCTTCCGGAAAAACAAACAGCCTGCAATCCGGGAAGAATGCAGACCGTTGGCTGGGTAGGGGGCGCATGGCAGCGGGACGGAGCCGCCCCGCTGCCGCGATGCGCGACTTAGAAGGCGTAGCTTACCCCGGCGTTGACCCGGTGGTAGGTTGACTTGCTTCTGCCTTCAAATTCATAGCCGGCGTAGGCCGTCCATTTGGGGTTGATGACGACGGTGCTGTTGTAGTTGACGCGTACGGCGTTGCGGTCCGGACGGGATCCCCTGGCGGTCCAGGAGAAGTCGTTCATCAGGCGTCTGGCGCGGGTTTCCGGGTTGTCGCGGACGACGTCGGGAACATAGCTGACGGCCAGGCTGTTCACCCACAGGACTCCGTTGCCGAATTGCAGGGACTTGCTGATTCCCACGCCCACGGGAAGGCTGAGGTTCTTCAGGTCTCCCCTGTCGAAGTGGCGGGGATCATATCCCGTTTCCGTGAAGGAATTCTGGTTCACCTGGGTGTATTCGATGCCCAGGAACGGGGACAGTGTCCATCCCTTGTTCAGATTGTGGTCCCAGGTGGCTTGCAGGGTGGCGAAGCCCATCCTGTTCTCCCATTTGCCGTTGGACGAGCCTCCGGCGTAGTAGGAATCCAGCTTGTTGCGCGTCCAGCCGTAGCCCAGGGTTCCTTGGATGTTCAGCATGTTGACGGGAGACATCTGCCTTCTCCATGCTCCGTAGAGCAGGGCCACGTAGGACGTCTGGTCCACTTCGCTGATCCAGGTGCGGCTCTTGTTCTTGCCATACAGGTTGCCGAAGGCGGCGCCCAGGATAGTGTTCGGCGTGAATCTGCGGTCGGCGCCCACGGCATAGCCGCCGCCGTTGTAGTCGTAGCCGTCAATGCCGTTTCTGGTGGCGTGGTAGGTGAAGTCCCCCAGGCCGTTGACCCAGAAGTTGTTTTTTGGCCCCAGCAGGAAGCGGGTGATGCCCACTTTGCCCAAAGCTGCGTTGGAGACGGACTTCATGTTGGAAGCGGAGCTCCACATGGAGTTGCCTATGTCTGCGCCGGCCAGTTCCGGCAGAATGTCTTCAATGCCGCCGGTGGGGTTCCAGACGGCGTACAGCTGGTCGCCAGTGCCGTCTCCGTCCGTGTCTACCCATTCCTTGGTCCAGTAGCCTGAATACGCATAGGGGGAATCGACCACATTCGTCCCGGTGGTAGTGGAATAAATGTCATCGAAATCGCCCTCTCTGCTGCCTTGGGTGCCTTCAGTATAGGAAAGCGCCAGGAATTTCTGCTGGGTTGCCCAGCGGTTGTGGGCGTAGTCGTCCATGGTGTCCGCCACGCCCATCAGGCCGCCGACTGTGTGGGAATTGGCCTGTTCAATGTGCAGGCCGGAGCTGTAATCATCCATGAAGGGGCGCAGGTCAAAGATGACGCCCTTGCTGAAATCGATCGTATCACCGCGGAAGGTCGCGCCGCGGCCGGCCCTCAGGGTAACTCCCTCTGCAAAGGCGATGGCCTTGCTGTTCACGGAGCTGTTGCCCGTGATCTCCAGAACGCCCTTGTTGATGGTGAAGGAGGAATCCTTGGCCAGATCGCTGCTGCCGTACGTAACGCCGTCTTCCAGAATCAGGGTGCCGTCGTACAGCGTGGTTTTCCCGGAGACATTGAAGTACTTGGATTCCGCCAGCCGGTTCTGCCAGTCGACCTCCGACTCGCCTGCTGCCTGGGTGATCAGCCTGTCCGCCTCCGCTCCGGAGAAGCGGATGGTTCCGGTGAATGCCGGAGTCTCCCCGTTATAGGGTGCCGTATCCACCCCTTCGGACTTGTTGAAGTCATAGGCGATGTTGTCGTACTCCGCTCCGTCTCCTCCATTGCGGAAGGGGTCATAGAAGGTGACCGTACGTCCTTCCTGGGCGCGGAGTGCCACGCTGTTCATGGAAAGGCTTCCGTTGGTTCCGAAGAGCAGGGAGTTCAGGATGGGATTGTCCCCTCCGCGTTTTTCCGTGTTGCCTTTCACGATGATGTCTCCCTGGTCCGCGGAGAAGATGGCGTTCCCGTAATAAAGGAGCATGGCTCCAGCCTCGCCGCCCACGGAGTTGTTTTCAATGAGCACGCCGCCGCGGTTATTGATGAATTCCAGTCCGTTGGCTGCCTGAAGCGCTCCTACGTCACTTTGGGCCGAGTTGCCGGAGATCGTGACCTTCCCGGTATTGACGAAAGACGTTTTCCCGTCCACCCGAAGGGCCCCGTATCCGTAACCTATGGATTTATTGCCGGAAATGGAAATGTCTCCCGTATAGGCAAAGGTGAGGTTTTTGCGGAGGAATCCCACGCCGTAATAATTACCTGCCGTGTTATTATCCAGGGTGATGTTTCCGGTTCGGGTGAATGAGGTATTTCCATCCACCGACATGGCGCCGTAGTAATTGTCCGCACTGTTTCCGGAAATGGAGATATCTCCCGTATGGGAGACGTTCCAGTCCCCGGTAACCCAGCTCACGCCGTAGGAACCATCCGCGTGGTTGTTGATGAAGGTGATGGAGCCGATATTGTCGAGATTGAGGCTTCCGCTGATGCCGAACGCCCCGGCGCTGTTGCTGGCGTAATTGCCTTCAAAGCGCAGGTCTCCCCCCACGTTGGAGATATCCAGGTCCTGTCCACTGTAAACGGCGCCGAAGTTGCCGTTCCAGTCGGAGGTCTTATCCCTGGCGTCCGCCCGGTTGTTTTTGAAAATGACGTTTCCGGTGACGCCGTCTATCTTCATTCCGCCTCCTGTGCCTTCTTCGCCATTATCCGTACCTGCATAAGCGTAAATAGCTCCGGCCATCCACGCGGAATTGTCTTCAAAGACGATGTCACCATCAATATTCTGGAAGGAGACGGAGTTTTCCCCCTCGGGAATGTAGTCCTCCATATCCGTGGAGGAATCATAGGCTCCGGCGTGGATGGCACCGCCTATGTTGGCGTGTGCCTCTGTCGGAGAATGCCCGGTGGTGTTCCCGCTGAACAGGATGGACTTGGTATTCTCAAAGGTGATCGTTCCCCACGCAAACAGGGCGCCGCCGAGGGCCTGTCCCTGTGCGTCGCTGTCTCCCAGTTCATTGTTGGTGAAGGAGATGTTGCCCATGTTGGAGAAGGTTGCATCTCCACGCACGTTCACGGCCCCCCCGGCGTTGGTGTCGGCATTGACAATGGACTTGCTGCCGTTGAAGGAAAGATCCCCCATATCCGTGAAGACGAGCATTTCTGCGCGGATAGCGCCCCCGCCTTCATTGTCGTTGGTCCAGCGGTTGCTGTGAACGGAAGAACAATTTTCAAAACTCATGGACAGTCCCGTGCCGGTAAACGTCATGACGGACGTATTGGGGGCCGTACCAGGAGCCGTGGTCTGGTTGAAGAAAACGCTGCCTGCGTAAACAGTGTCACTTGTCATGAAGTTTTCAAAGGTCAGGTTCTCCTTCAGGTTGTAAGTAATACTTCCGTCTGTCTCCTGGCGGGCAGTGACGGTGCCTTGGTAAAGATCTTCACTCTGCTGGGCTGCCCCCGTTTGTACCAGGGAAGAGGCCATGAGGAACAGGATGGCGGATACTGCTAATTTTGGTTTCATTAGTATGCGGTAAGGTTCTTTGGTGAATCCAGACCTGGGCCGTGCTTCGCACGGGCGCCCGGGTGGGTGCGCGCTGCCTTCGGCGTCTGGAAAGGATAAGAGTCCCGAACGCTCATTTTTTCTCAATGGATGACGTGCTGTTCCATGAGACCCTTCTAACATATTTTCTCTGTTGTACATTGAAGATGAAAAAGTACGGTCCTCTTATCCGGCGGAAGATGACCTGTGTCATACATAGGGTGTTTTATGATGATAGATTATAAAATATAACAAATTTTGTAATTTAATGATTTTTAGTGATGGGTATATAATAAAATAAAACTTGTTCCTGTATTTTTATAGAAAAGTTATCTTAAGAGGAATGACAATAGAAATATGAACATTTTCTTTTACGGGGGCTTCTATCCTTCATACGGGCAGCCTCTCGAGGCCGTCCCGGAAACGATGAAACAATTAGATACCGTCATGTTTGATCCAAACCAAAAACCCGATACAGCCCGTGCTGAAAATTCCATTTTCGGCTCTCCGGAAGCTGACAACCTCCTGCCCAAGGACCAGTTTCCGGATTACGCCATGCGTGCGGAAGACGCCTTTCAATTGGTGTCAGATGAATTGATGCTGGACGGCAATGCCCGCCAGAACCTTGCCACATTCTGCCAGACGTGGGATGAAAAGCAGGTCAGGATGCTGATGAATATCAGCATTAACAAGAATATGATCGACAAGGATGAATATCCCCAGACAGCCGCTATTGAAATGCGCTGTGCTTCCATCATTGCCAACCTTTGGAACGCCAGCCAGGATGAAAAGCCTATCGGCTGTTCCACCATTGGTTCCAGTGAAGCCTGCATGCTTGGAGGGATGGCCGCCCTGTGGCGTTGGAGGGCCCGCCAGAAAGCCGCCGGCAAGCCCATTGACAAGCCCAACCTGGTATGCGGTCCCGTCCAGATCTGCTGGCACAAATTCTGCCGCTACTGGGACATTGAAATGCGTGAAATTCCCATGTCTCCCGGAAAATGGAAGATGGACGTGGAAAGCATGCTGCAGCAAGTTGATGAAAACACCATCGTCGTGGTTCCCACTTTTGGCGTAACCTATACGGGCGCTTATGAATTGCCGGCGGAAATCGCCAAGGCACTGGACGATTATGAAGAAAGAACCGGCGTCAGCGTTGACATCCATGTGGATGGCGCCAGCGGTGGCTTCCTGGCTCCGTTCTGCGCTCCGGACGTTGTCTTTGACTTCCGCATTCCCCGCGTCAAATCCATCAGCGCTTCCGGCCACAAGTACGGTCTTGCTCCGCTCGGTGTGGGCTGGGTGGTGTGGAGAGATATTTCCGACCTGCCTGAAGGGTTGATTTTCAATGTCAATTATCTTGGCGGGGAAATTCCCAACTTCGCCATTAACTTCTCACGGCCGGCCGGGCAGATCATCTGCCAGTACTACGACTTCATCCGTCTGGGCAAGGAAGGATATACCAACATCCATACCCAGGCCTACGAAGTGGCGAAGTACATTTCAGATGAGGTTGCCAAACTGGGACCGTACGAATTCATTTGTACGGGTGATCCGGAAAAGGGCATTCCCGCTTCCTGCTTCTTCATCAAGGACGGAGCCAAGACGAATTACACCCTGTTTGACCTCTCGGACAAGCTGAGAACCCGCGGCTGGCAGGTACCCGCCTTCACCCTCCCTGCAAATTGCCAGGATACGGTGGTGATGCGCGTCATGGTCCGCCAGGGCTTCACCAAGGATCTGGCTGATCTGTTCCTGGAGGACTTCAAGCGCATGATCGACTTCTTCGAGAAACACCCGGTCACCTCTCCGATGACTGCGGAAGAAGGCACGTCCTTCCACCACTCCTGATGGAAGTTCCGCTGAGTGATTTTTGTTGGATGAATAAGTGTGTGTAAGCGCAGCTCCGCAGTTGTCAAGGTTTGTGCGTGGACCTGGCGGCTGCGGAGTTTTGCGTCCTGACGGTTGGACCGGGCAGAAAGATTGCTGGAAGGCCTTCTTCACTTCGTAAAAGATAAAAATCCTTTGAAAGACCGCACCGGGTTTCCTGTTTCGGAAGCCTTGGAGATAGCTGGGTATTGAGGCTCTTGGAGAGATTCCGGTCACGCCACGTCTTTTGAGGAAGAAAAATGAAGATGCTTCTCCGCGTTTTTTTAGGAACGGGGTAGGACATGCTGCCCATCAGGCTTCCGCACTATTCTTCCGGCAGGAACAGGTCCGGAGACGGGGCGCCCTTCAAAGAGACGGGAAGATGCGGCGTTCATGGAAATCCTTCCGCCATGCAGGATGTTCCGTTTTAAAGTCCGGCGTTTTGTTGCCGTACCGGGATGGGAAGATGGCATAAAAATACCCAGTTCCCTGATGCCGGGACTAAATGATATTCCGTCCGCAGACGGCCGGACAGGTGAAACGGCATGGGAGAATAACGGTCCCATATGCCTTGCCTCCATGTTCCCATGATAGAGAAAGGCGGAAAACGCTTCCGGAAAAAAGCTTCCCTGCATCCTCAACCTCCATGCCGGAGGAAGCTGGAAATTGCGTTCAGCTGATGCAGCGGAAATAATAATCCACGCGGGAGATGAACCAGGACCATTTGAAGCCGGGCTTGCCGTTGTCCAGCAGCAGGTGCGGGCAGCGCTTGCCGGTCCAGTAGTAATGCGGCACGACGTTGCGCAGGGGAATGTCGTTGGCATACATGTTATAGGCGGCCAGCTTGGCGGCGCGGTCAAAGGTTTTGACGATGCTCTGGCCGCGCTTTTCACACATTTCAATGCCGATGGAATACATGTCCCCGGGGCCGCCCCTGTCCGCATGGCGGCCCGTTTCATTCAGGGGAATGTGCTGCATGGCCACATACGGGTCCACCGTGTAGTGCCAGTTGCAGCGCAGGGCGCCGTTATTCAGGGCGCGGGCGTGCTGCATGGCGTCTGCAGAAGGGTTCTCCGTGTTGTGCATGGTAATGAAGCGCGGCTTCATCCGGGAGGCGCGCTGGCGGAGAGGAGAAGAGCGGGGCATGAACATCTGGTGGACATTGCATTCCGCCAGCAGCTGCCGCGGGGAACGTTTCACCAGGGGAACGGCGGAGGGCTTGAAGGAGATCATGGGCGCCATTCCGGCCTTGCCGGAGGAGTCCGAGCAGCTGGTCAGGGCCAGCAGGGCGGCCGCTTCCATCAGGAATGTTCTGCGGTCCATGCCCTGGACTTTTTCCAGCATGGGCTGGAGTTGTCCGGAAACGCGGGCAAGGTAAGTGGCGATGGAGGAAATATTGCTCATACGGCAGTCCGGGGTGTGGGGAGTTGCAGCGCGGATGCGGGAAAAGTTTAGTCCACGCTAAGATTCACATTCCTTCTTTGCAACGAAAAAATGTGAAAGCTTCAGCTTTATGCTGAATTCTTCACGCTTTTTGTCATATTGGGCTCCTCAAACCGTTGTGGAAAGCAGGACGGTCCCCGGTTCCGAAGCGGTGACGGCGTCTGCCCGTGCCGGAGACAGGATGAATTCCCCCTGGCGCGCCGTTTTTCCGTTCCAGGATACGGAGCCTTTCAGAACCGTGAAAATGGCGAAGCGGGAGGCGTCCGGCTGGGTGAAGCGTTCCCCCTCGTTCAGCCGGTGCTCCTCCATGGTGAAATGAGGCATGTCAGTCAGATAACCGGGCTGCTGGCTCAGTTCCCGGAATTCCATGATGGAATCCAGCGCCTGTTTCAGGTGCAGTTCCCGCCCCTTTCCGGAGGCGTCCGTCCTGTTCCAGTCGTAAAGCCGGTAGGTGGTATCGCTGTTTTGCTGAATTTCCGCAATAAGATGTCCGGCGCCGATGGCGTGGACAAGGCCCGCGGGAATGTAAAGATGTTCCCCCTTTTCCAGATGGGTGGAGCGTATCAGTTGTTCCATCCGGCCCGTTTCCGCCGCCCGGCGGATGTCCCCGGGCGTGGCGGCGTCTTCCAGGCCGCTGTAAATCAGGGCGTCCGCGTCTGAATGCAGCACATACCATACTTCGTTTTTGACTTCCCCCTGCCGGGCGGCGGCGGTCCGTTCCGGAGGGTGCACCTGGACGGAAAGGTTTTCACGGGCATCCAGAATTTTGCAGAGCAGGGGGAAGCGCGGGAAATGCTCATAGCCGGGTCCGAAAATTTCTTCCCGCCGTTCTTCCCACAGCCGGTGCAGGCCGGTTCCTTCCCATTCTCCTTCCCGCACCATGCTCATGGCTTCCGGGCGGTCGCTGATTTCCCAGGCTTCCCCGTAGGCCGTTTCCCGGTCGGGCAGTTCCCTGCCAAGCAGGGTTCTCATGTGCTGGCCGCCCCAGATGCGGGGCTGGTAGATGGAATGGAATCGGAAAGGCTGCATGATTGCAGGGATAGCGTAGGCCATCTTTCAGGGGCGGACAAGCAAAATGCCCGCAGGAGGGCCTGCGGGCATGGAGGGAGGGTAATGGGGCCGTTTGCGACTATTTGATGGATTCCCAGACGATGCCGATTTCATCAAACGGCACATATTCCTTGTTCTTGTCCAGCTTGGGTACGCCGTAGTTGGTCCGGAACAGGGGCAGGATGGGAGCGCCCGTCTTGGGATCCTTGCTCATGGGCTGCATGCCCACTTCCTCCAGCAGGAGGGTCATGCCGAATTCCCCGCCGGGACCTTCACTGACCAGAATTTCAATGGGGTACACCTTGCCCTGCTCCACGGTGAATGTCTTGCCGGCGGCTACGCCGCGCATGGTGTTGTTCCAGTGACCGGAAGTGCCGTATTTATAGAACGTGACGGGGGGTACGTTGATCCCCGCATCCTTGAGTTCTTTTTTCAGGTCGTCGTTGCCGGGCTTGCCTTCCATGGCATCCAGCCATTTTGCGTTATTCGCCGTCATTTTCCCCAGAGAGGCGGATTCCCAGCCATAGTCGAATACGTTCTGGTTATTAAACCGGACCGCGAGGTAGTCGTCACCCAGGCCCACGAAGCGGAAGGTGCCGGATTTGGGAGCGCGCACCTTGCCCCGGTAAATGGCAAGCCACTGGCTGGGTTTGACCTTGTCGTCACATCCATACGCCTTGGGCGCATCTTCGGCAGGAGTTCTTGGAACGTAGAACTGGGCGGCATACAGCTGCTGAGGCGCCTTGTAAAAACGTTTCAGTTCCGATTCATTCCAACCCTTGTTGACAAAGCGGGAAAGAAAGGCGCGGTATTGGTCCATATTCATATTGGTGGGCCGTCCGCCGGGCGTTTGCTTGGTGTCGTAAAAGGTTCCCACCAGCGTGCTTCCGGAAGGTTCCGTCTTGCCGAAGGCAGAGGTGTCGCTGCCCAGGTCCGGACCAAAGCCGTCTCCCATACCCAGAGCGTTCCCTTCTTCCAGCATGACGGGTTCATCCGGAGGATCAATGTCGATCTTGGGAAGGCTCACCGGTGCGGCAGCGGCTGCCACCACTACCTTGACGGGAGTTTCCGCATGGGATGACGATGAGGTTTCCCTCTGTACTTCCGGGGGAGGAGGCGTCTCCGCCGGAGGTGCTTCGTCAGGCGTCATGTAGCCGACGACCTGGGGTTCTTCCGGGGGGGCGATGATGATGGTCAGGGAATAGAGAATGGCTCCGGCCAGGATGACGGAGAGAAAGGATGTCGCCAGGGCGGCAATGTAATTTTTCCGCCTTTCCTTGCGCAGAGTGTCTACTGCCTCTTCGGTGGGTTCTATATGAAGGCTCATACATGTATGATAACATGGGAACTCCATATGTTGAGTAACATGCAGATAACAAGGATAACATGTCGGTAACAAAAAGGGGGGAGGAACGGGGCGCCTTGCCCTGGTGCGCGGCCGTGTTTTCCTGACTTCCCTGGTCAGTCCTGGCGGACCGGTTTTCTTTCTCTGCCGCCCAGAGCGATGGCGAGGATGGAAAAGACTCCCAGGATCAGGGGATAGTAAAGGTACTCCATGATGAGCAGGGGGGAAACCTGGGCGATGCCGGCGGCCATGAGCATCTGGGCGCCGTAGGGAATGACGCCCTGGACCAGGCAGGAGAAGGTATCCAGAATGCTGGCGCTTCTCCTGGGCGGGATGTGGAACTTGTCGCTGATGTCTTTGGCGATGGGGCCCACCGTGATGATGGCGATGGTGTTGTTGGCCGTGCAGAAGTTGGCCAGGGAGACGAGGGCCGCAATGCTGAATTCCGCGCCGCGCCTGCCGCGGATGTGGGAAGTGATTTTTTCAATGATATAGGCGATTCCTCCATTGAAGCGGATCAGGGACAGCACGCCTCCGGCCAGCAGAGTGACGATGATCAGTTCTCCCATGCCGGTCATACCGTCTCCCATGGACCTGAACCAGTCCATGAAGGAGAAATATCCCATGCCGATGCCCACCGCGCCCGTGGCGAGCAGCCCCAGCGTCAGCACGGCCATCACATGAATTCCGGCCAGCGCCGTGACCAGCACCAGCAGGTAGGGGAGCACTTTCAGCCATTCAATGGGAGCGTCCGTTGAGGGAGGGGACTGCACGTTCCAGCCAAGCAGTACGTAGCAGCCCAGGGCCAGCAGCGCGGCGGGAAGAACCACTTTCACATTGGCCCGGAATTTATCCCGCATGGCGCAGCCCTGCGTGCGGGTAGCGGCAATGGTGGTATCTGAAATGAAGGAAAGATTGTCTCCGAAAAAAGCCCCTCCCACGACGATTGCCGTCATCATGCCCGTACCGACCTGCGTTGCCTGCGCCAGGCCCACGGCTACCGGAGCCAGTGCGACAATGGTTCCCACGGACGTGCCTACGGAAAGGGAAATGAAGCAGGAGGCAATGAACACGCTGGCAAGCAGCAGGTTGTCCGGCAGAAGGCGCAGCGTGAGCTGCACCGTGGCGTCAATGGCCCCCATGTCCCTCGCAGACTGGGCGAACGCGCCCGCCAGCACAAAAATCCAGATCATCATCAGGATGTTCCTGTTGGCCACGCCGGAGGAAAACAGGTCCACCCGTTCCGCCATGCTTTTCCCGCGGGTGATGAGCACGGCCCAGACAGCCGCCGCCGTAAAGGCCACCGTCACCGGGACGGCGTAAAAATCCTGTACGGCTACGGAGATGACCAGGTAAAGCAGGAAGAAAACCAGCAGGGGGCTCAGCGCCCACAGGCTGGGTCTGACAGGTTCCGTAGCCTGGCTGTCTGGGAGGTGGCTCATGAGCTGTGCGGGCTGCCGGAGATGCGGGACTTGCTAATTCCCTGCGGCCCCTGCCGGGTCCAGGTACCACTGGTAGATGAGTTTCACGCCTTCTTCCAGCTCCACCTGGTGGCGCCAGCCCAGGGAACGCAGCTTGGAAACGTCCGTCAGTTTGCGCATGGTGCCGTCCGGCTTGTCCGCATTGAAAACCAGTTCTCCCCGGTAGCCTTCCGTGGAGGCGATCAGGCGCGCCAGGTCGCCTATGGAGATTTCCTTCCCGGTGCCGATGTTGATATGGCAGTTGCGCACTTCCCGGCCGTCTCCTTTCAATTGGTTGAAATCCACCTGTTCCATCACATGGACGCAGGCGTCCGCCATATCCTCGCTCCACAGGAATTCCCGCAGGGGCGTTCCCGTCCCCCACAGTTCCACGGACCCGGGGGCGATGCCGTAGTTGCCAAGTACGGCCAGAATGGCTTCTTCCGGCGCCGTTCCGTCCACTTGTTCCACAGGGCGCGCTTCCAGGTCTTTCCGCACGGCCTTCCAGTCTCCATCCATCAGGCACTTGGCCAGATGGATCTTGCGCACCATGGCAGGCAGCACGTGGCTGTTCTCCAGGTGGAAATTGTCATTGGGACCGTACAGGTTCGTAGGCATCACGGCGATGTAGTTGGTGCCGTATTGCAGGTTGAAGCTTTCGCACATGTTCAGCCCTGCAATTTTGGCGATGGCATACGGCTCATTGGTGTATTCCAGCGGGGAGGTGAGCAGGGCGTCCTCCTTGATAGGCTGGGGAGCCTCACGCGGATAAATGCAGGTGCTCCCCAGGAAGAGGAGCTTGGAAACGCCATGCCGGAAGCTTTCCCCGATGACGTTCTGCTGGATTTGAAGGTTGCGGAAGATGAAATCCGCCCGGTAGCGTGAGTTGGCAATGATGCCGCCCACGAACGCCGCCGCCAGAAAGACGTATTCCGGCTTTTCCCGGTCAAAGAATTCCCGGACGGCCGCCGGGTCTTCCAGGTCCAGTTCACGGTGGGTGCGGCCGATCAGGTTGGAATACCCCTTGTTTTCCAGGGATTTCCAGATGGCGGAACCAACGAGGCCGCGGTGTCCGGCCACGAATATTCGGCTGTTTTTTTCCATTTCAGGAATTGACGGGATTTTTAACATATTCCATGTCGTGCCGGACCATGATGCGCACAAGCTCCTCAAACGGCGTGGCGGTGGGATTCCAGCCGAGCAGGGTTCTGGCCTTGGTGGGGTCTCCCAGCAGCTGTTCCACTTCCGCGGGGCGGAAGTATTTGGGATCCACTTCCACCAGAATATTCCCCGTTTTTTTGTCGCGTCCGCGTTCTTTCACGCCTTCTCCCTCCCATTCCAGTTCAATTCCGGCTTCGCGGAAGGCCAGCGTGCAGAATTCGCGCACGGTATGCATTTCCCCGGTGGCGATGACGAAATCCTCCGGAGTGTCGTGCTGGAGGATCAGCCACATGCATTCCACGTAATCCTTCGCATATCCCCAGTCGCGCAGGGCGTTCAGGTTGCCCAGGTACAACTTGTCCTGCATGCCCTGGGCAATGCGTGCCGCCGCCAGCGTGATCTTGCGGGTGACGAAGTTTTCCCCGCGGCGTTCGCTCTCATGGTTGAACAGGATGCCGTTCACGGCGAACATGCCGTAGGATTCCCGGTAATTCTTGGTGATCCAGAAGCCGTACTGCTTGGCGACGCCATAGGGGGAGCGGGGGTAGAACGGAGTGGTTTCCTTCTGGGGAACTTCCTGCACCAGCCCGAAGAGCTCGGAAGTGGACGCCTGGTAGATGCGGCATTTCTTTTCCATGCCCAGGATGCGGACGGCTTCCAGCATGCGGAGGGTGCCCACGGCATCCGTTTCCGCCGTGTATTCCGGCACGTCAAAACTGACCTTCACATGGCTCTGGGCGGCCAGGTTGTAGATTTCGTCCGGCTGCACGGTCTGGATGATGCGGATCAGGGAGCTGGAATCCGTCATGTCTCCGTAATGCAGGTTGACCAGGCGGTTTTTCTTCATGTCCCGCACCCATTCATCCAGGTAGAGGTGTTCAATGCGGCCCGTATTGAAGGAAGAGGAGCGGCGCAGGATGCCGTGTACTTCATAGCCTTTGTCAATCAGGAATTCGGCGAGGAAGGAGCCGTCCTGCCCCGTAATGCCGGAGATCAATGCAATTTTGCTCATATATCAGGTATGGATTGGTGATGAGAGTTCCAAAGAGGAATGGCGGGATGCTTTGGATGCTTTGAAAAAAGTAGTGCATTTCCCCCATTGTGACGAGGAAAATGCACTGGTCTAATCCAAAAAGGTGGCAACGCCGCAGCCGTTTACCGTCTGCCGGCAGCGATCATTTGCTTGAAGTCCCGGAACAGGTACTGGGGGTCGCGGGGTCCGGGAGCGGCTTCCGGATGGTACTGCACGCTGAAAACGGGCAGCGTCTTGTGGGCGATGCCCTCCACCGTGTTGTCATTCAGGTTCAGCAGGGTGATTTCCACGTCGTCCGGCACGGTGGCCGGGTCCACGGCGAATCCGTGGTTCTGGGAGGTGATGCTGATTTTGCCCGTTTTAAGATCCTTGACGGGATGATTGGCGCCGCGGTGGCCGAACTTGAGCTTGAAGGTTTTCGCCCCCAGTGCGTGGGAGATGATCTGGTGCCCCAGGCAGATGCCGAACATGGGGACTTTCCCGATCAGGGCGGCCACTTCCCGGTGGATGTCCGTCAGCGTGGCGGGGTCCCCCGGACCGTTGGAGAGAAAGACGCCGTCCGGTTTCATGGCCAGCACTTCCTCCGCCGTCGTGTGGGCGGGAACCACGGTTACACGGAAGCCGTTTTCCCTCAGCTGGCGCAGGATGTTGTACTTGATGCCGAAGTCGAAGGCCACGATGTCATATTCCACGGGGGGCAGTTCCCCTTCCGTCACCAGCGCGTCCACTTCCTCCGGCGTCATGGGATGGGAACCGATCTTGTCCACAATGTTGCAGCCTTCCATGGAAGGGGCCTTTCTGGCCGCTTCCACGGCTTCCTCCGGAGTCAGCTCCGTAGTAAGGCAGGCGCGCATGGCTCCGGCGGAGCGCAGGTGCTTGGCGATTTTGCGGGTGTCCACCCCTTCAATGCCGATGACGCCCTGCCTTTCCAGCCACGGGCCCAGCGCTTCCGTGGCGCGCCAGTTGGAATGGACCTTGGCCAGTTCCGCCACCACAAAGCCGCTGACCTGTGCCCCGGCGGACTCGTTGTCTTCCGGGTTGATGCCGTAGTTGCCGATCAGCGGGTAGGTCATGGTGACGATCTGCCCGCTGTAGGACGGATCGGTCAGGACTTCCTGGTAGCCGGTCATGGACGTATTGAAGCAGGCTTCCCCCACTTCCGTGCCCGTGGCTCCGAAGTGCGAACCGATGAAGACGGTCCCGTCTTCCAGTGCGAGAATGGCTCTCATGATGATAGGTATGCTGTGTGTGGTGTGGGATTAAAGGGTCTGGGCGTGGTATTCCTGGATGGTGCGCACCTGGAGTTCCCTGTTTTTCAGCGCCTCAATGGCGTTCACGCAGGCCTGGGCAGAGGCCAGGTTCGTGCAGTAGGACGTCTTGGCGGCGATGGCGGAGGAGCGGATGATGATGTCATCCGCCCGCGCGTCATGGGAGCCGGGCGTATTGATGATGAAGTCAATGTCTCCGTTCTTGATATGGTCCACGATGTTCGGGCGGCGCGCCTCGTTCACCTTGTAGGCGCGTTCGCATTCGATGTCGTGCTGGAGCAGGTGGATCATCGTGCCGCGGGTGGCGCACAGGGTGAAGCCCATGTCCGCCAGCTGGCGGGCCATGTGGAGCACCCGCTCCTTGTCCCGGTCGTTTACGGAGATGAAGACTTTTCCTTCCGTGGGCAGGGGGTTGAAGGCGCTGACCTGCGATTTGGCGAAGGCGATGTCCGGGTCCGGGTCAATGCCCATGACTTCCCCGGTGGATTTCATTTCCGGCCCCAGCACCACGTCGATGCCCGGGAAGCGGCCCCACGGGAAGACGGCCTCCTTCACGCAGTGGTATTCCGGCGTGATTTCCTGGGTGAAGCCCAGTTCCGCCAGCGTTTTGCCCGCCATGATCTGGGCGGCCAGCTTGGCGAGGGGCTTGCCGATGGCCTTGGAGACGAAGGGGACCGTGCGGGAGGCCCGCGGGTTCACTTCAATGACGTAGAGCTGTTCGTCCTTCACGGCGAACTGGATGTTCATCAGGCCGCAGACGTTCAGGCGCCGGGCCAGTTCCTTGGAGGCGCGCGTGATTTCCTTGTGCATCTTCATGGAGATGCCCATGGCCGGGATCATGCTGGCGGAGTCCCCGGAGTGGATGCCCGCGGGCTCCACGTGCTGCATGATGGCGCCGATGACGGCGCGCTCCCGGTCTGCGATGACGTCCACGTCTATTTCCACGGCGTTTTCCAGGAAGCGGTCGATCAGCACGGGGCGTTCTTCGGAGGCTTCCACGGCTTCGCTCATGTACTGGCGCAGTTCCTTTTCCTCATACACGATGATCATGCCGCGGCCGCCCAGCACGAAGGAGGGGCGCAGCAGCACCGGATAGCCGATGCGTGCGGCGATGGCGGCGGCGTCCTCCACATTGGTGGCTGTTCCCGCTTCCGCCTGCTTCAGCCCCAGCTCCTTCAGCAGGGCGGAGAAGTGTTCGCGGTCTTCCGCCAGGTCAATCGCCTTCGGGCTGGTGCCGATGATGGGCACGCCGCGGGCTTCCAGGGCGTTCGCCAGGTTCAGCGGCGTCTGGCCGCCGAACTGGACGATGACGCCGTCCGGCTTTTCCTGCTCGCAGATGTGGAGCACGTCTTCCAGCGTCAGGGGTTCGAAGAAGAGCTTGTCGGAGGAATCGTAGTCCGTGGAGACGGTTTCCGGATTGGAGTTGACGATGATGGTTTCATACCCCATTTCCCGCAGGGCCATGGAGGCGTGCACGCAGCAGTAGTCGAATTCGATGCCCTGGCCGATGCGGTTCGGACCGCCGCCCAGGATGAGGATTTTTTTCCGGCCCGTGTCGCGGGCTTCGTTCTCATCCCCGTAGGTGGAGTAGAAGTAGGGCGTGTAGGCCTCGAACTCCGCGGCGCAGGTGTCCACCAGGCGGTAGCCGGGGATGATGCCCTGTTGCTGGCGTTCCTGCCGCACGGCTTCTTCCGTAGTACCGCGCGCTAGGGCGATCTGGCGGTCTGAAAAGCCCAGCTTCTTGGCTTCCCGCAGATCCAGGGAGGCCAGGCGGCCGCCTGCTTCCGCCAGATCCCGCATCTGGGCCAGGAACCAGGGGTCGATCTGGGTGAGCTGGTGCACCTCGTTCAGGGAGAAGCCGCTGCTGAACGCCGTCTGGATCCAGAAAATGCGTTCCGCCGTGGGGACGGCCAGCTTCCGCGTGATTTCCTCTGCGGAGGGGTTTTCCGGCGCCTTGGCGTCGAATCCCCAGCCCCAGCGGCCCGTTTCCAGGGAGCGCAGGGCTTTTTGCAAGGATTCCTTGAAGGTGCGGCCGATGGCCATGGCTTCGCCCACGGATTTCATGGACGTGGTCAGGTGTTCGTCCGCCTGCTTGAATTTTTCAAAGGTGAAGCGGGGAACCTTGGTTACCACGTAGTCGATGGTAGGCTCAAAGCAGGCGGGCGTTTCCCGCGTGATGTCGTTGCTCAGTTCGTCCAGCGTGTAGCCCACGGCCAGTTTGGCGGCCAGCTTGGCGATGGGGAACCCGGTGGCCTTGGAGGCCAGCGCGGAGGAGCGGGAGACGCGCGGGTTCATCTCAATGACGATCATGCGGCCGTTGGCCGGATTGATGGCGAACTGGATGTTGGAGCCGCCCGTTTCCACGCCGATTTCCCGGATGACGGCGAAGGAGGCGTCCCGCATGACCTGGTATTCCCGGTCCGTCAGGGTCTGGATGGGGGCCACGGTGATGGAATCCCCGGTGTGCACGCCCATGGGGTCTATGTTTTCAATGGAGCAGATGACCACGCAGTTGTCCGCGCGGTCCCGCATGACTTCCATTTCAAATTCCTTCCAGCCGATGAGGGATTCTTCAATCAGGATTTCCGAGACGGGGGAGAGGTCCAGCCCGCGGGCGCAGATTTCTTCAAACTCCGTCTTGTTGTACGCCACGCCGCCGCCCATGCCGCCCAGCGTGAAGGCGGGGCGGATGATGAGGGGAAAGGTGCCGATGTCCCGCGCCACCTGGCGCGCCTCCTCCATCGTGTGGGCGATGCCGGAGCGGGGCACGTCCAGGCCGATGCGGATCATGGCCTCCTTGAACAGGTTGCGGTCCTCCCCGCGGTCAATGGCGTCCGCATTGGCGCCGATCATGCGCACGTTTTCCCGTTCCAGCACGCCGCTGCGGTGCAGCTCCATGGCGCAGTTCAGGGCGGTCTGTCCGCCCAGGGTGGGGAGCAGGGCGTCCGGTTTTTCCCGGATGATGATCTTCTCCACGAACTCCGGGGTGATCGGTTCAATATAGGTGCGCGGGGCGGTCTCCGGGTCCGTCATGATGGTGGCGGGGTTGGAGTTGACCAGTACCACTTCGTAACCCTCTTCCCGGAGGGCTTTGCAGGCCTGGGTGCCGGAGTAGTCGAATTCGCAACCCTGGCCGATGACGATCGGGCCGGACCCGATCACGAGAATCTTTTTGATGGAGGTGTCTTTAGGCATAATGGCGATGGAAGAATCATGCAGTCCTGGACCGTGGATTTCCGCCGGGAGAATTAAGTGCCCGCTGGCTGCCGGAGGAAAGTTTTTTTACGATCAATGACGCGGATTTTTGGGGGAAAAGCGCCGGGGGAACCGGCGGAGAAGATGCGGGGACATCCGGGTGCGCAAAAGCCCCGGAGCCGTGCCGTTCCCCCTGCGGGCAGAGGCTTGTCCCTCAAAGGGGCGGCATGGTTCCGGAGCTCCGTCGTTGCACCCTAGTAGATGAACAACATTTCTCTGTACTTGGGGAGAGGCCAAGACTGGTCGTTCACCAGGGTTTCTGCGGCATCGACGCTGGTTCTCAATTGGGACATCGCGGCAAGGATGTCCTCATGGCAGCTCGTGAGCGCCGTTTCCAGGGTATCCAGGTCGGTCACGATGGAATCCAGGGCGTCGCCCAGCTTGTCCGCCAGCTTCCGGAGGGCGGCGGTGCCGTTGGTCTGCTTGGCGTCCAGCGCCCTGGAGAGCGCGGAAACGGTTTGCTTGTATTCATTGCGCAGGGCGGGGAGGATGATGGTGGCCGCCATTTCCCAGGACAGGCGCCCTTCAATGCGGATGCGCCTGTGGTATTCCTCCAGAAAGATCTCAAACCGGGATTCCAGTTCCTTGCGGGAAAACACGCCGTACTTTTCAAACAGGGCCAGGTTCTTTTCATTCACCAGGGTGTGGAGGGCGGTCATCGTGTTTCTCAGGTTGGGGAGGCCGCGGCGTTCCGCTTCCTTCACCCATTCCTCGGAATAGTTGTCTCCGTTGAAGATGATTCTCTTGTGTGCGGAAATCCTGCGCTTGAGCGTTTCCTGGAGCTGGGCCAGGAAGGTCTCCGGAGCGAAGGTGGAAAGTTCTTCCGCCAGGGAATCGAAGGCTTCCGCTACGATGGTGTTCAGGGTCATCATCGGTCCGGCGCAGGACTGGGCGGAGCCTGGGGCCCGGAACTCGAACTTGTTGCCGGTGAAGGCGAACGGGCTGGTGCGGTTGCGGTCCGTGGCGTCACGGGGCAGGATGGGCAGCGTATCCACGCCGATTTTAAGCGTATCGGTGCGTTTGCCGCAGCCGGATTCCCCGTTGATGATGTTCTCGATCACTTCATTGAGCTGGTCGCCCAGGAAAATGGAGATAATGGCGGGCGGCGCCTCGTTCGCGCCCAGGCGGTGGTCGTTCCCCGCGCTGGCTACGGAGTTGCGGAGCAGGTCGCTGTGCTTGTCCACCGCCTCAATGATGGCGGTCAGCACGGTCAGGAAAATGGCGTTCTGCTGCGGGTCCGTGCCGGGATCCAGCAGGTTCTTGTCCCCGTAGGAAATGGACCAGTTGTTATGCTTGCCGGAGCCGTTGACGCCCACGAAGGGCTTTTCATGAAGCAGGCACACCAGCCCGTGCCTGTTGGCCTGCTGGCGCAGGATTTCCATCACCAGCATGTTGTGGTCGACCGCCAGGTTCACGTCCTCAAACAGGGGGGCCAGCTCAAACTGGGCCGGGGCCACCTCATTGTGGCGCGTCTTGGCCGGAATGCCCAGCCTCCAGAGCTCCTTCTCCACATCATTCATGAAATTGAGAATGCGCGGCTTGATGGAGCCGAAGTAGTGGTCCTCCAGCTGCTGGTGCTTGGCGGGCGGCGCGCCGAAGAGGGTGCGGCCCGTCTGGACCAGGTCCGGGCGGTTCAGGTAGAAATTCTTGTCGATCAGGAAATACTCCTGTTCCGGTCCCAGTGTGATGGTCACGTGGGAGTCCGGCTGGCCGAAGCACTTCATGAGCCTCCTGGTGGCGTTGCTCAACGCCTGCCGGGAACGGAGCAGGGGGGTCTTCTTGTCCAGCGCGTCGCCCGTGTAGGAACAATAGGCGGTGGGGATGCACAGCGTGGCCCCGTTGCCGTGGCGCTTGATGAAAGCGGGGCTGGTGGGGTCCCACGCGGTGTAGCCGCGGGCCTCAAACGTGCAGCGCAGTCCGCCGGAAGGGAAGCTGGAAGCGTCCGGTTCGCTCACGATCAGGTTCTTGCCGGAAAAACTCATGATCGGTTCCATGCCCTTGGGCTCCAGGAAGGAGTCATGCTTTTCCGCCGTGGACCCCGTCATGGGCTGGAACCAGTGGGTGTAGTGAGTAGCTCCCCGTTCCAGGGCCCACTGCTTCATGGCGTGGGCCACGTCCGCAGCGATGTCCGCATTCAGCGGCAGGCCGTCCTGGATGGTGGCCAGGAGGGTTTTTGCCGTATCCTTGGGCAGGTACTGCTTCATCACCTCCGTGCTGAAAACGTCGGCGCCGTAATAATCAATGTTGACAGGGGCGCTCTCGCTCATGCCGCTGACGGGCAGGGAAGCGATGGCGCTGATGGCTTGTGTTCTTGTGGAGTCACTCATCATGGTTAACTGTTGTGCCTTTTATGCAGCAAGAAGCGTGCCAACTTTTTCAGATCACCTTCTCCAAGAGGTGCAGGAGAAGTATAAGAACATGAATATCAATATTGTTTGTCGTCTTTAAGAGGAGTATTTCCTGGAAGGGCGGATCATGAAGAAGCTAAAGATGTGTTACAAAAATGTAAAAACAGGTAAAAACTGTACTTACAAAAATGTAAAACAGGTAGGTATCCGAGCCCTTCCCAGTATGTTTCTTGAGCTCATGGAAGGAAAAGGACATCGTGGGAAAAGCCTGTAAAACAGGGCGATGGAAAGTGATGGAGCAGTTTCGATAGCGTTTGAAAAAAAGTTGGCACGCTTTTTGCTGCAATAAAGGCAGCTTAACCCAAACAAGAAACAGCAAACTGATGAATAGCGATCAATTCGAGACAGGCGTCCCTGAGCCGCAGGGATTGTATGACTTTGAACAGGAGAAGGACGCCTGCGGCGTGGGCCTGGTGGCGGACTTGAAGAACGAACCCAGCCACAAAATCATTGAAATGGGGGTTACCGTTCTCAAGAGGCTGATGCACCGCGGTGCGGTGGGAAGCGATCCGGAAACGGGGGACGGAGCGGGCATCATGGTGGCTCTGCCGGATGAGTTTTTCCGCCTGGCCCTTCCCAACCGGCTTCCCTCCAGGGGAAAATACGGAGTCGCCATGATGTTCGGCGGCTGCGGCCATGAGGAGGAACTGGAAGCCGCCGTGACGGAAAACGGCGGTGCAGTAATTGCGTGGAGGCAGGTGCCCGTCAACCGGGACAGCATCGGCAGGAACGCCCAGCTCACCTGCCCCCTGATCCGCCAGCTCTTTATTGACGGCAGCGGCTTTGCAGACCAGGCGGAGTTTGAACGCAAGCTGTTCGTGATGCGCCGGGAAATGGAGAGGCGCGTGGAAGGCTGCTATGTGTGCAGCTGCTCCAGCCGCAGCATCGTGTACAAGGGGCTGTTTCTCGGCACGCAGATTGAAGGTTTTTACGAGGACCTGGCCAGCGAGCATTTCAAATCTCCCCTGGCCCTCGTCCACCAGCGCTACAGCACGAACACCTTCCCCACCTGGAGCCTCGCCCATCCCTTCCGCTACCTGGCCCACAACGGAGAAATCAACACCCTGCGGGGGAACCTGAACCACCTGAAGGTGCGGGAGCCGCATTTGTCCTCCTCCCTGCTGGGGGATGATTTGCAGAAGCTTCTGCCCCTCATTCCCCCCGGCCAGAGCGATTCCGCCTGCCTGGACAACATGGTGGAGCTGCTGGCGGCCGCGGGGCGGGACCTGCGCCACGTCATGCTCATGCTCATGCCGCAGGCCTGGGGCGTCAACTACCATCTGGGGCCGGACGTGCGCGGCTTTTTTGAATACCATTCCGCCATGATGGAGCCGTGGGACGGCCCGACCGCCGTCGTCTTTTCTGACGGCGTCAACGCGGGAGCCATGCTGGACCGTAACGGCCTGCGTCCCGCCCGCTACACGCTGACAACGGATGATATTTTCATCCTGGCCTCGGAAACGGGCGTGGCGGACATTCCCGCGGAGAAAGTGGCCCGCAAGGGGCGCTTGCGCCCCGGAGAGATGATTTACTGTGATCTGGTGAACCATCGGCTGGTGTCCGACGCGGAGACCAAAAATGAAATGGCCCGGCGCATGCCCTACCGCCGCTGGGTGGAAAGGAACAAGATTTCCGTCCGTTCCCTGTTTGACTCCGTCTCCGCTTCCGCGGAAATGCCGGATCTGACCGCCCACCAGCGCCAGTTCGGATTCACGCAGGAGGACGTGGAGCTGATCATACGCCCCATGATGATGAAGGGTACGGAACCTCTCGGCTCCATGGGGAACGACGCCCCGCTGGCCGTCCTTTCCGGGAAGGCTCCGCTTTTGTTCAATTACTTCAAGCAGCTGTTCGCGCAGGTGACCAATCCTCCCATCGACCCCATCCGGGAAGAACTGGTCATGAGCCTGACCACGTACATCGGCAACCATCCCAATATTCTGGAAGAAACGCCGGAACACGCCCGGCTCATCAAGATGGCGCGCCCCGTCATTACGGACGAGGAGCTCAACCGCCTCTGCAACATCCGGCAGGCCGGATTCCCTTCCGCCAGGCTCTCCATCCAGTTCCCGGAAGGCGGGGACGGGAAGGATTTGCGGGAAGCCCTGGACAATCTGGCGGAATCCGCCGTGGGACTTGTCCGGTCCGGTATACGCATCCTGGCGCTGACGGACCGCAACATCGGCGGGGGCTATGTTCCCATCCCCAGCCTGCTGGCGTGTTCCGTGGTGCACCGCGCCCTGGCGGCCGAGGGCCTGCGTTCCGACGTGGGCCTGATCGTGGAAACCGGAGAGGCGAGGGAAACGATGCACTTCGCGCTGCTGCTGGGCTTCGGAGCCACGGCGGTCAACCCGTACCTGGCCCTGGCGACGGTCACTTCCCTGGCTGCGCCGCAGGATTGCCCGCTGGACGTGGTGAAGGCCTCCGGCAACTATATCAATGCCATTGACAAGGGACTGCTCAAGATCATGTCCAAAATGGGCATCTCCACCCTGCGCAGCTACCGCTCCTCCCAGTTGTTCGAGGCCGTGGGGCTGAACCGGGAACTGATTGACGAATTCTTCCCCGGCACGGTCAGCCGCGTGGGCGGCATCGGGCTGGAAGAGATAGCCGCGGAATGCAACCAGCGGAGCGCCCGGGCCGCCGGGGATAAAGGCGGCTTGGACGCCGGGGGCCAGTACAAGTACAAAAAGGGCGGTGAGAACCACCTCTGGAATCCGCAGACGCTCCAGGCCTTCCGCGCCGCCGTGCGCGATAACGACGAACGGAAGTACCGCGAATTCGCGGATTACAGCAACCATCAGGCGCAGCACCTCTGCACCCTGCGCGGGCTGTTTGAATTCGTTCCCGGGGAAGCCGTCCCCGTGGAGGAAGTGGAGAGCGTGGATTCCATCCTGCGCCGCTTCGTCTCCGGGGCCATGTCCCTGGGATCCCTCAGTCCGGAGGCCCATGAGACCATCGCCATCGCGATGAACAAGATCGGGGCGAAAAGCAATTCCGGGGAAGGGGGCGAGGACGAGGCCCGGTACGAGCCCAATGCC
Organism: Akkermansia sp.; assembly: GCF_020860705.1. Classification (GTDB taxonomy): domain Bacteria; phylum Verrucomicrobiota; class Verrucomicrobiia; order Verrucomicrobiales; family Akkermansiaceae; genus Akkermansia. Next base: position 12,697 of record NZ_JAJBTT010000019.1, on the reverse strand, counting down.
AAAGGAGAGGTGCGCTACAGCGCGATCAAGCAGATCGCCAGCGGACGCTTCGGCGTCACGATCAACTACCTGCGCCATGCCTCCGAGCTCCAGATCAAGATGGCCCAGGGGGCCAAGCCCGGCGAGGGCGGCCAGCTCCCGGCCCACAAGGTGGACCCGTACATCGCCCGGCTGCGCCATTCCATGCCGAACGTCAGCCTTATTTCCCCGCCGCCGCACCATGACATTTATTCCATTGAAGACCTGGCCCAGCTGATCTACGACCTCCGGAACTCCAATCCGGACGCCCGCGTCTCCGTCAAGCTCGTTTCCGAGGTGGGCATTGGCGCGGTGGCCGCCGGGGTGGTGAAGGCCCATGCGGACGTGGTCGTGGTCAGCGGTCATGACGGTGGCACGGGCGCCTCCCCGCTCACCAGCGTGAAGCACGCCGGGCTGCCGTGGGAGCTGGGGCTGGCGGAAACGCAGCAGACGCTTGTGCTCAACAAGCTCCGTTCCCGCGTACGGCTCCAGGTGGACGGCCAGCTGCGCACCGGGCGCGACGTAGTGATGGCGGCCCTGCTGGGGGCGGAGGAATTCGGCTTCGGCACTGCCATTCTGATCTCCATCGGTTGCGCGATGCTCCGCAGGTGCCATGAAAACACGTGCCCCGTGGGCGTCGCCACCCAGGACCCGGCCCTGAGGGCCAAGTTCAGCGGCAAGCCGGAATACGTGATCAACTACCTCCGCTTCGTGGCGCAGGAAACGCGGGAAATCCTGGCTTCCCTGGGGCTCCGTTCCCTGGACGAAGCCGTGGGCAGGACGGACCTGCTCTCTGTAAACCGCGCCATTGACTTCTACAAGGCGCAGCATCTGGACTTCTCCTCCATCCTGCATGCGGCGGACGGGGAAGGCCGCAGGTTCGACCCTTCCTTTGAAAGGGAGCCGCTGGACAACTATGACCGCCGCCACCTGCTGCCGAACCTGGGAACCCTGCTGGAGAAAGGGGAAAAGAGCGAACTCTTCCGCGAGATCCGCAACGTGGACCGGACGGTAGGCACGGAACTTTCCGGGGAACTGGTAATGAAATTCGGCCCGCGCGGCCTGGCGGAAGACACGCTTACGGTACACTTCACCGGATGCGCGGGGCAAAGCTTCGGCGCCTTTCTGGCTCCGGGCATCACGTTTGAACTCGTGGGGGAAGCGAACGACTTCGTAGGGAAAGGCCTCTCCGGCGGCAAGATCATCGTGCGGCCTCCGGAAAACATCTCCTTCGCTCCGTCGGACAACGTCATTGCCGGCAACGTCATCGGCTACGGGGCCACATCCGGAAAAATCTTCCTGCACGGGCAGGCCGGGGAACGCTTTGCCATCCGCAACAGCGGCGCCACGATGGTGGTGGAGGGCATTGGCGACCACGGCTGCGAGTACATGACCGGAGGCCGCGTGGCGGTGCTCGGCAAGGTGGGCGTCAATTTCGCCGCGGGGATGACCGGCGGCCTGGCCTACGTGTACGATGCGGACAACAACTTCGATCAGAAATGCAACCTGGGAAGCGTGGATCTGGAAACGGTCATGCCGCACTCCGCCGATGAGGCGGAACTGCTCCAGCTCATTTACGAGCACTACATGGCCACCAGGAGCCGCCGCGCCTGCGACCTGTTAAGCAACTGGCCGGAGGAACGCGGAAAATTCATCAAGGTCTTCCCGGTGGAATACCGCCACGCCCTGGCCATGCATTCCTGAAAGAAGCATTCAGCAGTTTTCTGTTGTTTGGGTAACGCTAGGGGCCTCCGCGGGTGCGGAGGCCCCATCTGTTTTAAAGGGTGAATGCTGCATTTTTTCATCACAGGAATGGCGCCTGACAAACGGGGGCTGTCCCGCCATTGTTGCGGAACAGCCCCCGGAGGAGATACTGGCAGGTAGGGATCAGGCCTTCTTTCTGCGGCGCATCAGCAGGGCCGTGAGGCCCAGAAGGCTCAGCGTGGCCGTGCCGGGTTCCGGTACGGTAAGGCCGGTAAAGGTCAGACTGCCGTTATCGTAGGTAACGCCGTCCCAGATCAGGTTCTGGTTGTTCTGCGTAAGCGTCAGCAGGGCGTCCCAATCAATGTTGTCCGCCAGGGAGGTGCCTTCACCCTGCGTGATCAGCGCGATTGTCAGGGAGGTGGGGTCGAGCTCCAGGTCGCTCCCCAGGTTCAGCGTCAGGCCTCCGGTCAGGTTCAGGGTGGATGTTTCCTGCATGTCGATGAGAGCCGTGTTGAAGCTGGACAGGTTCAGCGTAACGTTATTCAGCGTGGCGGAAGTCGTGCCGGAAAGGGTCAGCACCTGGCCGGTGGAGGCCAATGGGGTTCCGGCCGCGTTGCTGAGAACTACCGTTGAATCCTTGATGGTGGCATTCCCCGTCAGGGAAACGGTGATCTCCTTGGGCGCGGAAATGCTGCCGAGTTCCTGGATGCTTCCCGCCTGGAGCGTAATGGCGTTGGCCAGAGCCTGGCTGCTGGCATTCAGCGTTCCTCCCTGCACCAGGACGGCCCCCTGTCCAAGGGCGGTTGCGGAGCCGGCCTGGAGCGTTCCCTCAACGATGGTGGTGCCTCCGGTATAGGTGTTGTTGCCGGAGAAAACGACCGTGGAACTGTTCTTGTTCACCTTCACGCCCAGTTGGCGGGTGGCGTCCTTGTCTGAAATGACGGAGGAAATGGTAAAACTGTTGGTGCCGCTGGAACCATTGGTGATCAGCAGCTCCCCTTCACCGGTGATCGTTCCTCCCAGATTGGTGGCGTTTCCGTAGTAGGAGCCGGCGATGGTCACTCCCGCCCCGGCTGCATCAATGGTAATATTGGCATTGAAAGGGGTGTCCGCTCCGTAGGCCTTGCAATTGAGCATTTCAAACGTGGAGCCGGCTTTCATCAGCATGTCCGGAGTTCCGCCCAGAATGGTACCTGAGCTTTTGAGGCTCAGTTTGGCGTTCTGACCGATGGTGATGGACTCAAACGTATAGGTAGTATCGCCGGCTGCCAGGTTGACTGTGCCGGCGTCAATAATGAGGTGGGCGATGTCAGAGGCATGGTTGGCATTGATGGTGCCGGTGCCGTTGGTCACCTTGTGGACCGTCAGGGAGCTGTCCGCGTGGGTGATGGGAATCAGGGTTCCTTCCTCAAAGGTGTACTCCACATCCCCGGCGCCCGTAAGGGTAAGGGAGGTGGCTTTGTGCGCCCAGGAGTCATTGGCATTGTAGTTGGCGGCTGCCATGGTCAGGACGCCTCCGAAGGTCCAGTTGGGATTGGTTGCCGTGATGGAGGCGTTGTCCCCTAGGGTGAGAGCGCCGATATAGGTGGAGGCTGTATCACCCGTAATGGTGATGGAGGCCGTGTCACCCAACGTCAGTGCGCCGGACCCGGAAAGGCCTGTCAGGGTGTTGGTTCCGTTCATGATGACGGCTCCGGCCCCGTCCAGGGTGGCTGTTCCGGATATGTTGGAGGATACCGTGAGTGTGGTGCCTTCCGCCGCCCGGAGAATGCCGGGGCCGGACAGGTTCAGGGAGCCACCGGAAATGGACAGGTCTCCGCCGGACACGAGGATGGCGTCCGTACGGCGCGTTTCTCCGTCCGCAATGGTCAGTGCTCCCGGTCCGTTGGTGACGTTGACGGAAGCGTAGGTTCCGGCGCCGTCATTGGCATCCGTCCATGCGGCGTCTCCCAGTTGGGAAGCCGTCCACTCGGAGGACGCGGTTCCGTCCAGCGTAGCGGAAATTTTAACGCCGTCATAGGTATTGACGATCTGGATGCCCGCAATGCACCCGCGGGTGCCTGATCCGGAAGTGTTGCTCGGAGTGCTGATTGTCAGGTTGTTGGAAGTCTGGCCTCCTACGTACAGTGTATTGGTTCCTTCCACTGCTTCCCCATAGGTTCCCGTTGCCCCCCAGGCGGAAGATCCCGCGACAGTGGAGGTTCCGTTCCAGGTGTAGGAAACGCCGTTGATGGTCTTGGCGGAGAAGTTGCCGTTGGCGGTGTCCGTATTGCAATAAACGTAGACGCCGTAGGTCAGGAAATCCAGGCCGCTGACATTGATGGTGATTCCGTTGCCGTCGTCCAGGTACCCCTTGAGCATTTGGCTATCCCCTGTGGAGGGGGTGCCGCCGCCGCGCCAGGTATTTTTACTGGACCACGTGACCGTGGCTCCGGTGGCGTCCCCGTTATTGTTCTTCAGGTCCTGCGCCGTGGATTGGGATGCCCCGCTGAATTGATTCCAGTTGGAGCCGATAACGGGTTCGAGCCCGGCACTGGAAGAATCGGTAATGGTGCCGTTTGATTCATTGGTGCCGAAATTGATGCTGATGCTTTCTCCGGCAGCCTGGGACTGTGAGGCGAATGTCCCGAAGAAGGCCGCAGCCATGAGCCAGGCTGTTAGTTGATGAGGCAAATGAGGTTGCATGAAATTGATGTTATAACAGTTTAAATTATTCAATTTAAATTCAGAAGGGAAGGCCTCCCTTCTACGATACCCGGTTTTTATCGGATTCGGAATCCGAAGTCAACCGGAAAGTTTGGTTTAAAGCGTGTTAGAGAAATTTTGATTAGGGAAAAATGAAGGAATGGCGATTAATAATAAAAATAATTAAATCATAACTGACTGATAGTCTTAATATTTAAATATTAAGCGCGTTGCGGCGGATTCCGAATTCGATGTTGGTGAAAATGGCTCATCGTATTTGATGCCAAAATTGGGGGTGGGGAAGAACGGTTTGGCGGCGCTTTTAAACGGAGACTCTCTATTTTTCCGTTCAGGCCTGGAACGGCTGTAGCGGGGCTGTTTCCAAAACCAAAAAATATTTATAACTAACATATATTAAATGACTTATGTATCTAACGGTAAATGGATTGTGCGGTTTTTTATTTGGATAAAATTGAGAATAAATTTAAAATGGGTTGACGAAGGTAAAATGCGGTAATATTCTCATATAATAATCAGGAAAAAATTGGTTATGTTTATAAAATTAAAATATTTCGTAGGAACAGTGATGCTGGTGCTCCCCTTGTTGGGATCATGGTCTGCAGGCAACGTCATATCCGTCCAGGTGCCGGAACAATTGCCTGAATGCCCGGTGCGGTTTATCCGTGGAACCCTGGTGGCTGGCGACGGCTCCATTTGGGCGGTAGGGGAGAAGGAAAGCGTTTACCGCCTTCAGGTTGGAGATCGGTCGTATGAAAAGTCCTGGCTCAATATGGATTATTATTCCGGTTTTCCTAAAGGGAAGAATTTCACCTGCATTGCGGAAGACAGGCAGGGCCGGATATGGGCGGGCACGGACGACAGCGGCGTGGCCGTCTTCAATGGAAGGGAGTGGAAGACGTATGACCGCAGCAACGCCCTGAATGGCGAGCATGTGTATGCGCTGGCCGTTTCTCCCGTTTCCGGGGAGGTAGCGGTTGCTACGTCCGGCGGCGTATCCATTTACAATCCGGGAAATGATTCCTGGAAAACGCTGGACCGGTCCACGGGACTGGTGGAAGACCAAGTAGCTTCCGCGGGCTTTGATACCAGGGGGAATTTGTGGCTGGCTTATGCGTGCGGTGGCGTATCCTGCTCGCCGCTCAAATCAGGATACATGCAGTGGAAGAACGTGCAGGCGCCCTGGTACTGGGATACCAAGCAGTTTGCCCGGCAGCCGTACCAGTCGTATGGGGACGGACTGCCTTCCAATACCTGCAATGTTCTGGCCTGTACGGAAAAGGACCAGGTGCTGGTAGGCACCTGCTCCGGACTGGCGTACAGCAACGGCATCAGTTCATGGCGTTTTATGCGGGGACGTGATTATGCCCAGAAGAACAATCATCTGTATGGTTCCGCCGTGCGGAAGACCGCCGTTCCGGGAGAGGGGGATTCCAGGATGCTGTCTGAGGATTTCGTATCCTCAATTATTCAGCAGGGAAAACATATTTTCATCGGTTACCGGACACAGGGAGTGGATGTTCTGGATGCCGAAAGGATGACGGTGCGCCGGAGGATAAGGAAGGGGCTGGAAAACACAGATGTATCCTCCCTCCTGGCTCTGGGGGACGGAAGCGTCTGGGCGGCGACGTATGGGCGGGGATTTGTCGGTTTGAACAAGGGGACCCTGTCTTATCAACTGGACAGGAAGCAGCAGGATGGGGAGATTGCATTTCCCTCCCCGGCACAGATGGAAGATCCGGCCATGGTTCTTAATAGGCTGGAAAAGCTGGGGGTGGATGCGCATGCGGGCAAGAGCATTGTGTTCCGTGGGGAGGATTGGACCACGAAAGGAGACTGGTGCGGAAGGTACGGCCTGACGCGCGCCACGCTGTGCGCCACAAACGCCCCGATGAGCAATTCCGAGTTTACGGCCAAGACTGTGTCGTTCCGTACCCTTTCCTCCGTTCCTGGTTATCCCGGGTACAAGGGGGCCTTGTCTTCTTACTGGATTCAGGGATTGATGGGGCTCAACCGCAACAAGGGGGACGCCCTGCGCTGGTGGGTGCACAGCATCAAGGAAAATGATAACCGTAACATTCTTTTCGACCCTACGGATTCCGTGCGGACGGAGGCGGAATGGGACGACCACGGGGAAGCGTACCCGTCCTTTGTGGACGGTCCCGATATCTGGGTCGCTGTGGAAGTGCCGGAAGGCGTTCATGAAGTAGCCCTGTATTTCTACAATCCCAACGGGTATCTTTCCAATGAATCCAGGCGGGATTACGTGGTGGAAGCCAGAAGGCATCCTTCCACCGCCCCCCTCGTGTTCCAGTTTAATATTGAGGGGGATCTTGCGATAGGAGAACGGAACAAGCGGGGGAAGGAGCTGACCGCCGCCATGGAGCAGTGGTATTCATTCCCGGTGGAGGCGCGCACGCGCGTTTCCCGGTTTGCGGGGTCCGGAGTTTATAAAAGATTCATGTGCAGAAAAGGGGGGATTTACTTGTTCCGTGTTTGCCGGAACGGTTCCTTCAATACCATTTTAAACGGCGTATTTGTGAATGAAAGGATCCCATGGGAAATCCGCGTTCCGGAGGAACTGCCCTATTACGTGTCTGGTCAGTTTGCGGGCATTGTTCCCACGCCCGAGAGAGTGAATGGAGCCACGCTGGGGCAGAGGGAAAAAGTCGTGTGCAAGCCCCTGTATGAACTGCAATACACGCGCAAGTACCTGACGCCGGCGGCGTGCAGTCTTCAGAACAGGTATATTCTTTCCCTGTGGCGGCAGGCCCGGGAGAGCCGTGCGGAGGGTGGCTGCCTGGCGGATTGCCTCCAGTGGGAAGCCAAAGTCAGTGACGACCGCGTGAGGGCTTCCTTTGATGAAACCATGAAGCGTGCATGGGACCAGAGCCAGATTTATTACATCGGCAACCGGTCACGGGATTTCATGCCTAATGCCCCGGGCACCGTTCCTTTCTCACTCCGGGAATTGCGCCTCATGGCCAAGCTGCATATCGACTGGCGGCAGTACCGGGACGATGCGAAGACCCCTCCTGAAAAATCTGTTCAGGAAATGAAGGAATTCCTCAAAAAGGAATTGTTAAAACAACAACAAAATAGAAAGCAACAATGAACAAAATTGCCTGTGCAATTATGGTTTCTCTCTCAGGGACTTGCTTCCTGCAGGGGGAAATAGCGCCACCGGAAACGGACTGGAAAGGAGGACGCCTCATTTATGATGGTGTCATCATCAAAAACCAGATCAACCTGCCTCAAAAAGGAATCAAATATCATGATGAGGATCAAATGTCCTATGATATTACAGACACCACCATTGCGATGAGTACCACCCTTTCCAAAAATCCGCAATGCGGCAGGGAATGGTGCTACAAGGGCATCAGCCACATTATTGTTAAATACTGCGGTCCGATTGCCGATCCGGACGACGGAGGAACCCTCTATTTCGATCAATACTACGATCATCACGTCTGGTTCGATAACAAAAAGTATGGGCAATGGGGGATTATGTTCTCCAAAGTCTATATCATCACCCGCATTAAGAATGCCAATATTGAGGATGTCAAAGATTATGGCGTCAGCGGGGAGGACGGCAGCATCTTTTTCCAGTACGTGGAGAAGATGCTGGGTGAATTGTGAGCTGCGTCCGGATTCTCCGTTTCATTGGCGGATGAATGACGCGCTCTCACATGGAAAGAGCCGCTGATGGATGATGCTGGTTTCCGCGGATAAAGATCCTTGTCCGTTGATTCCGGTTATTCAGATGCCGGGGAGCCGCCAATGGCGGCCTCCGGCATCTTTTAAAGAAAACCCTTATACAGTGACTGGCAGAAGGAACTCTTTTCCCTGTCCGGGGTGGAAATCCTGCCCGTCCGGGAGATGGACGTCTTTGCCGAATGCCGGGAGGAATGCCCCGCTTGCGGCACTTCATACGCTGCCGGTAACCACCGCAGGCATCCACATGGACTTTCATTTCCGTGGTTTGCTGGCGAAAGGAGGAAGGCGCACTCCTTCCCAGCCCACCAAAAAGCCGGAGGAGTTTTACGTTCCGCCTGCTTTTGCCTGTTCAGGTTCCGATGGCCAGGGAAAGGTTATGGCAGTTCACCATAAACGGTGCCGTAGGAATCGTCGCCCCCGGAGCCGCTGAGTTTGGCTTTTACTGTATAGGTGGCGCCGTCTTTGACGGCCGGAACGTTCAGGATGTAACGGATGTTTTCCTTTTGGGTTCCACTTTTGCCGGGGTGGGTGTCCCGGGCTATTTCCCTGTTTCCTTCATATAAGGCCACGGATTCTATTTCAACGGCGTTTGCTCCTTTTTCATAGAGCAGGGTGATCGTATACCTGCCGGGGGATTTGATCAGCTTGGAGGCATCCAGGGAAAGTTTCTTGTCGGCTACGCTGTCCGGAGTCCAGCCCCCGAGCCGGGGAGTGTTGAAAAAGTCGGATTTGTCTATTTGATCCACGATGTCTTTGGCATAGTGGATGCCCATCAGGTCCATGCGTTCGCCATATTCCTTTAAACGCTTCTTGAAATCGGGAAAATCCTTCCTGCCAGCGGGAGTCCAGCCCACTTCCGCAAAGGCGCAGGCCCTTGGGAATGCCTGGTAGTGCAGCCGCTCCGGAGTGGCTATCCATTCCGTCCATAGCTGGGCGCCCAACCCCTTGACCTTGGAATGGTACTGTTCCTCCAGGCCAGGGAAGATGGGCTCAAAGCCGTATGCCTTTTGCAGGGGGATGCTGCCGTAGCTGTAGTCAAGGTAGGTGGAACTGTGAAGGGAATTGACGATCTCGTGGCCATCCCTGATGGCGTTTTTGCCCAGGTTGGTGTCGCCTTTCCAGAAATGGATGACGGCGTTTGTGTCCAGCTTGGCGCCGGCTTTGCCTCCGCCGTCCCCATTGACGTCATGGCCGTAAATTTCATTCCATCCCATCATGCGGCGTCCTTTTTTGGCGACGATTCCGGACATGCGGTTGGTGAAGTACATCTGGACGTCCGCATAACTCTTCATGTTGTTCTTTTTCATGAACTTCTCAATTTCCGGAACACCCTTCCACTGCTTGTCATAGCGTACTTCATCCCCGCCGATATGGATGATCTTGCCGGGGAACAGCGCCACGACTTCGTCAAGCACGTCGGAAAGAAAGGCATAAGTCTTTTCAGAGGTAGGGTCAAAAGCCGTGTTTACAATGAAGGTGGTGGGAACCTCCGCGGGTGATTTAAGGCTCAGGAACGGGTAGGCCACGCTGGCGGCGCTGGCGTGGCCCGGCATTTCAATTTCCGGGACGATGGTGATATTGCGCTGCGCCGCATACTGCACGATGTCCCTGATCTGCTTCTGCGTATAAAAGCCTTCATGCGGCTTTCCGTCTGATTTGCCGCTGTTCCAGGTGCCTATTTCCGTTTCCCTGCGTTTGGAGCCGATGGAAGTGAGCCGGGGATATTTTTTAATTTCAATGCGCCAGCCTGCATCGTCCGTCAGGTGCCAGTGGAGCGTGTTCATCTTCAGCAGCGCCATTTGGTCAATGATCTGCTTGATGACTTTTTCTCCAAAGAAATGGCGGCCTTCGTCCACCATCAGGGCGCGCCAGGAAAAACGCGGATAGTCCACCATTTTAAATGGAGTTCCGGAAATGTTCCATTTCACGGAGGATTTGTCCGCCTTCTTGTCGTGGAAGATAACGGGCATCATTTGGATCAGGCTTTGGCCGGCATAAAAAATGCCTTTGGCATGGGCGGCGGAAAGAATAATTCCCTCCGGGGAGGATTGGATGGAATAGGCTTCCTCTCCCCTGGAGGCCAGGGACGGGTCTTTTTTAATGATAATGCAGGTGCCGTTTTTTGGAGCTTCCTGCGGTGTTTTAAGGGGGAGGGGAAGACCGGTCCCTTTGCTGAGCATCTGCTGCAATTGCCTGGCGCGGTTCAGAAAGGGCTTGTCATGCGTGGTTGATACGATGGCGGAGGCTGGGGTGAGCCGGGCCGGGGTCCCTTTTAACAGCGTGATTTCAGCCGGCTTCGGGATGATCTGTTCTTGAGAAAATGCCGCAGGAAGGCAGGCGGAGAAGACGAGGGCGGGAATGAGGAGCTTCATATGTTCAATACCAGGTACAAAGACTGCCGGCACAATCTTTCAGCGGGAATTTGTTTTTCTGGATCTGGGAACTGAATATTGTTTTTTCCATAGGGGTCCCGTCTTCTGGAGGCGTTTTATCCGGCTGCGGGCGGAATATCGGCTTGCAGTAAAAAACGTAGAAGGGGTACAACGTAGAAGGGTTCCATCCGCGTCCGGATGTACCGCCGCAGGAAACTCCCATCCAACTATGGAAAAAGATGAAAACGAACTCTGCAACGGAATTATTGCTGGCAGTCTGCGCGGGCGTGCTGTCATGCACGGGCGCCTGGGGCTCCTCGATGGTTTGCCAGGATCAATCCTACTACTTGAAAACGGCGTGCCCCCATCCCCTTTCTCTGGCCGGACCTGCGGATGAACGGGTTTACCTGCGTTTCCAGACGGGCTGGGCCAGCAAGTACGAGTGCGAGGGCCTGGACCTGTGGGACGGTTCTCTCTGCACGTTCGTTCCTGAGGTTCAATATAAGGAGTGGGTGGGGAAAATATGGTACGGCGTTTCCACGGACCACCGGAACCATGCGGAATTAAAATACCGGCTGGATTACATCAAGGAGCTGGGGAACTGGACGGTCATGCCCTGGTATGAACACAGCTTCGTTTTCCCGGGGGACAAGGGCATTCCGCGTCCGGGGCTGAAGACAACCTATCATTTTTCCGACCGCTGGTTTAGCGGTACGGACCTGTACTGGCAGTACAACAACCATACGTTCCGCGGCTATTATGCCGTGTTTGCAGGAATGCATGAAGACATAGCGGATTGCGTGCGCGTGGACGCCGTGGTGCGTTATGGCTACAATGGAGGATATGTGGGGCCGGTGGTGCATCACGGATCCAACGCTCTGGATTACAATTTGAGCTTTACCTTCCGCGCCACCTCCCGCCTGACCGTGGAATTGTTCACCAATTACAGCCAGGCGCTGACCGTGGTGAAGCAGAGGGACCTGGGGGATGATTTTTATTACGGCATCAACCTGAAATATACCTTCTGACGTCCGGTCCGTTGCGGTGCAGCGGAGATTTCCCGCGCAGGCCGTTCACGGCCGGGCGAACTGGAAATGCATCCAGTCGTAATTCCGCCCACGGCCCAGGGAAAAGGCTCCCTCCCTTTCCACGATGGACCAGAAGGCATCATATTCCGGGCCGGAAAAAGCGGCTTCCGGCGCGCTCATGTACAGGGTGTTGCGTTCGGGGTCCAGGTCCACGGCAATGCCCCACGCGTGCAGGGACGGGCGGGAACCTCCGCGGATGGGCCGGTTATTGAAGCAGCCGCCGTAAACGTCCAGCCGCAGTTCGCGGATGCGTTCCATGCCGTAATGTTCCAGCGTTCGTTGGAAAATCCGGATGAGCGGAGCGGCGATGAAACGGTGGCAGGTGATGGAAGTGAGTTCCGTATCCATGTCCCATGACGGTCTTAATGGATAGGGCAGGGGGATGGTGACCAGGGAGTCCGGGTCTCCCGGCTGCCCGAAGATGGAATGGCTGGAGAGCACTTCCCGTTCCGTGGGCCAGACGGACGCAGCATGCCTGACTCCATGCAGCTGGCTGCCAAGGATGGTGCAGGCAATCACCGGAAGCGCCAGTTTCCGGAAGCTCGGGAATACCCGTCGCTGGGGTTGGTTGGGCATGGTGGTGGGGATGGGTTACTTCCGGTGTAGCAGGTTTGCGGCCCGGTGCAAGACCTTTGCCGGGCCGGAACGTTCTCCGGAGGAAGGGGACCCCTGCTCATGGCTGCCATTCGCAGGCTTTCCGGGGCGGGGCAGGCAGCTATTTCCTGCGGTATCGAACATCAGGGGGTATTTTTTTGTCACAATGGAGTACTATTGCCGCTTTGCCCATGAATTCCGCCTCTCCCCAGCCTCCTCCCCCACCGGATTCCGTCTGGTACGGGTGGATTTTAAGACTGTTCCATCATTGGAAGATAGGGGAAAGGCAGGTCACGTACGTATGGGCCGTGGTCGTGGGGGTGGTAGGGGCCAGCATGTCCCTCTTTTTTGAGAGGATGGTGGAAGTGATCCAATGGTTGCTCACGGGCATCTGGTCGGATTCCCGCGTGGGCACCTTTTCCCAGGTGGAGCCTGAATGGAGGCTGTTCATTCCGGTGGTGGGGGGGCTGGCGGCCGGGTGCATCCTGCTGTTCCTGAAAA
>NZ_JAJBTT010000004.1 GCF_020860705.1 Akkermansia sp. | reverse complement strand
CGAATTCCTAATCCGGAATCAACGGGAAAAAACTGAAAAAAAACGGGTTAGGAATCATAGGGCACATCAGTATGGCAGGAACAACAGGGGAATGTTCCCTTTCCCAGGCATCCCTTGATGGCGGCGCATGATCCCTCACGGTTTTGAAGACATGATCACCGGAAAGATCAACCTTCCTTTGACTCTGTCGTCCTGTCTCTTTGCCGCTTTTCCCTCCATGGCAGACGTGCCATCACTGAAAGCATCTCGTCCGCGCTCCGTGGGAATGTGACGTATGTCAACGCCTCATTCCGGACAAAGCCTTCCACACCCCACGAACAGTTTTTGACGTCTGGAAGTCGCAGAAAATGGAAACGCAGGGAAAATGATTTTTTCTTCCGTATCCGAATACCGGGGCGCCTGCCTCCCGGGACAGCCTGCCCTTGATCCTCCTCCCTGTTAACCGCAGAACGCTCGGGCCGTCATTTCCAGACCGCTTTTTGTCACGGATATTCAAGTCCATCCATGCCCGGAGCCTTTTCTCCCACGATTCCCTGCCGTGGGGCAATTTCCCTTCTGATCAAAAAATGACTTTACAATTCTTAACTAAACGGTATATTCCGTCTCCCGAACCGAACACCAAACCGGAGTTACACACCATGAAAGTTCTTTCTTCCTTAGCCTCTATGAAGCGCCGCCACGCAGACTGCCAAATCGTGAAGCGCAAAGGCACGTTGTATGTGATTTGCAAGAGCAATCCCAAGTTTAAAGCCCGCCAGGGCGCCACGGCAGGCACGCGTCTTTCCAAAAAGGGCGTCAAGTAAACCCTGGCCCAACACAGATTTCAAGAAGACCGCCGCCCGCCGGGTGCCGGTCTTTTTTTGCTGATAGCCCTCTTTCATACGCCCATGCAGCTTCCCTCCGTCCAAACCAGATTTCTGGACCTTCCCGGCTCCTTTTCCCTGCGGAACGGAACCGTGCTGGACGGGCTGCGCGTTGCTTACGAGCAGTACGGATCCCTGACGCCGGAGAAGGATAACGTGATCCTGCTGTTCCACGCTCTTTCCGGCAGCCAGCATGCCTACGGCTATAACCCGGAGGTGCCGGGCATCGGCTCCCTCTGGAAACCTGAAAACCATGAAGGCTGGTGGAACAGCATCATCGGCCCCGGCCGGCCGCTGGATACGGACCGCTTCTGCATCATCTGCGCCAATTATCTGGGCGGCTGCTACGGCACCACCGGACCGACCAGCCTGTGCCCGGCGGACAACCTGCCCTACGGTTCCCGCTTCCCGCATGTGGAAGCCATGGACCAGGCGCGCCTTCAGGCGCTCCTCCTGGATAACCTGGGAATAGAGCGCATCCATCTGATGGGCCCCTCCGTGGGCGGCCTGATCGCCCTCAGCTTTGCCTGCCAGTTCCCGGAACGGGTCCGGAGTTTCATTTCCATCGGTTCCGGATACCGGGCTTCCATTGAACACCGCCTGTCCCTGTTTGAACAAATCCTGGCCATTGAGCTTGATCCGGACTTCCGCGGCGGAGATTATTACCAGGGGCCTGCCCCAAAAAAAGGGCTGGCGTTCGCGCGCATCATCGGCCACAAGGCATTCGTGTACCAGGAAGGGCTGGAACAGCGCGCCAGAAAGGAAGTGGGCGGCCAGTCCGGCCTGCTCACTTGGATGACGCCCACCCGCAGCACGCAGAGCTACATGCTGCACCAGGGGACCAAGTTCGCGGAGCGCTTTGACGCCAACGCCTATATCCGCATTGCAGACATGTGGTCGGAGTTCGACATCCGCGACCACGCGCCGGACGGAACATTCCGGACCGCCCTGGAAGGATTCCGCCGAGAGGGAATTCCGGCGCTCGTCTTTTCCATTGACACGGACTGCTGCTTCCGTCCGGCGGAACAGCAGGACTTTGCGGCGCAGTTGAAAGCCGCGGGAATTCCCGTGGAGTTCCATACCATTGCCTCCACCAAGGGGCACGATTCCTTTCTGCTGGAGCCGGAACTTTATGCGGAACCCATCCGTCGCATCCTGGCGGAAGGACGCCCGGAAGGCACTATTTAAGCTTTTCTTTTCCGGAGAAGAAACGGCCGTCCGTTCAAGCCAGGGGAATCCCTGCCTCTCCCCTCCCTGCCTCCTGATGGCCGCATGCCTGGGAACAAGGGCCTCCCGGCCCTTGTAAATCCCCTCCATTCCCCGATACGGAATATTGACCTCTTCTCATGTTCCCTCTCTGGGTACAATCTCCTTATAGAAAACGTTCTCACGACGCCTCCATGTCACTCCCTCCTTCCTGGCCCTCTCAGGAGCCCTCTCTTCCTCCCCGGCAGAGACAAAGTTCCGGCACTTGACAGAAAAGATGCACGGCTTTAGTCTCCCTATTAAGGCACCAGACGCTTCCGGCAAATCACGGAGTTGAAGGAACCCCTCCGGAGCGCCGCACGACCAGCCGCCACATTCCCCGCTTATCAAGGAAAAGAAGATGAGTTATTATTTTATCGTAACGGTTTCTCTAACTTCCGATGCCCCCACCCCCTATGATTCCTATGTCAAGGAGGTGAAGCCCATTGTTGAAAAGCACGGCGGAGAATATCTGGTCCGGACCAGCGAAGTGATGCCGTTGAGCCCCGGATGGAAACCGGACCGCGTGATTGTCATCCGGTTTCCCTCCCGGGAAAGCCTGGACCGCTGCTTTTCCTCGGAAGAATACCGGCAAATTAAATCACTACGGGAACAGTCCGTCGAGAGCCATGCCATCATCGTGAAAGGAACGGACTGTGATGAAGTTCTGTGAAGGGCTGCAACCAGTTCCATGTTGATTTTCACATGAAGCGGCCTTTCGGTCCGCTGGCGTCTTTCCACCTCATCGGGTGATTTGCCTGTTCTTCGCCGGATTCCGGCGCAGCGGAAAATTGGGATCAAAGCTGCCCGAAAAGGAAAAAAATCAGCAAAAGGATTAGGAAGAAGAATTGGCGCGGCACGCCGGCATCCCCCCTTCAGCCTCGCAAGCCGGATTTCCACAACGCCTTAAATAAAAAGCAACCAAATTCCAGTGAACCCAAACCAGGATTCCGTTGTCACACTTCTATGACTGATACCCATTATACGTCTGAAACGGAGAATGTCGGGCAATTCCGCTGTGAAAGCACCTATATTCCCTCCAATATCACCTTTGCCACGGACCTGCCCGCCTCTTTCGAGGGCCGCGGGGAGTTCCCTTCCCCCGGCGTAATGCTCGGTTCCACGCTTGCCTCCTGCATGATGAGCATGATTTCCGTCGTCGCGGCCAGAAAGGGAGTGGACCTGAAAGGCATGCGCATTCTGGCGCGTCCGGAGGAATCTTCCAAGGGCATTGAAAAGATTGAGTTGAAGATCATCATGCCTCTGGAAGGAACCCATCCCCTGCGTTCCATGCTGGAAAAAACGGCTCTGAGCTGTCCAGTGCACCGGGCGCTGCGCCCGGACATGGAAACGCCCATTGAGTGGGAATGGAAGTAGTATTCCCCCGGGAATGAGGGCCTCCCGGCCCTCATAGATCAGACGCGGCCACCCGTAAAAGCCCCTGTTCCTACAATACCCTTGCTCCTCTATTAAGGCCGGAGGCCTTAATTCCCAGCAGGAAATTTCCGGCGTACATGACGAAGAAAGAAAAAGCCGTTCCGGACCATTCCGGAACGGCTTTCCTTTCAACTGAGGGTTTCTTCC
>NZ_JAJBTT010000021.1 GCF_020860705.1 Akkermansia sp. | reverse complement strand
GTTCTTTGGCTTGCGGCTCTGTTGACGGCTCATCCACCGATTTTGATGAAGAGCCAATTGAAGTGACTTGCGTGCGGATGCAAGTGCTCGGCTCATCGGCAAAATGATCCGATTTTGAGAGACAACAAGAACGCATGGTGAGGCTCCCAGAGCTTTGCGTACTCGTGAGGACTCGGTGGATTTGCATGTTTTTAGATATTTAAAAATCTCTCTATCAACGGATTGTGATAAAAAATACAGCAAACGGCTCATAAGGAACGCTTAACGCGTTCTTATCCATCAGTTATGTAATTTGAATACAGGGTTTATTTTGAAGAAAATATCATATTATCAATAATTTAAGTGGCGTATTCCATAGCGACGTTTGGCTCTCGCGAACCACCCGAAAAAATCCAAGTACGGAATCCATGATGAGGGGAAGGGATATGAAAAAAGCGCAAGTCCTTGATTGGGGGCTTGCGCTTTTGGGAAATGAAGAGAGATGCATTTACTTCGCACCGTGTTCTCGTAGGAGCTTCTTCATTTCTTCGGAGTTGGCTAGGTCCAAGGCTGATTTACCAGCCTTATCCTTGGTGTTGACATCAGCTCCTTGTTCAATCATGAGCTTGACAACGTCAAGCGAACTATGCGTTGTTGCGTATATTAACGCAGTCCAGCCATTCTTGTCCTTTACGTTGACATCGGCTCCTTGTTCAAGCAGAAGCGTAATCACGGCAGGTGAATCTCTCCACGCAGCCCACATCAACGCAGTTTCGCCTTTGTTGTTCTTTTCGTTTATATCTGCACCTTTCTCAATCAGGAGTTTGGCAACGTGATGAGAATTTTTCTCGCTCGCGTACATCAACGCCGTCACAGCCTTGCCATCCTTGGCATTGACATCTGCACCGCTCTGAATCAGGAGTTGGGCTGAATCAAGTTCATTTCTCCACGCAGCCCACATTAACGCTGTACTGCCGTCTGAGTCCTTCGCGTTGACATCAGCTCCTTCCTCTATGATTACCTTGACCGCGGAGCAGGGGTGCTTCTTTGCTGCTTCGAAAAGATTGCGAGTGCGTGCGGATGCCGGGGTACACGGCGATTTTCCTTGTTGAGGGCATGTCTGACCTGTGGGTGGAGGAGCGGTGCCCAAGCCATGTTCTTCTGAACCATCGCCATGATGCCCGGACAGACGCGCGTTCTGTTCCTGCAAATTGGGAATAGCCTGGGTACAGGGTAACGTTTCTTGCGGTACGTTCTTAGGGAATCCCAGTCCTGTGAGGGCGAGAGCTGTGAGGATAAGGTAGGGGCTGTTCATGATGGAGTGTTTGATGAAG
Organism: Akkermansia sp.; assembly: GCF_020860705.1. Taxonomy (GTDB): domain Bacteria; phylum Verrucomicrobiota; class Verrucomicrobiia; order Verrucomicrobiales; family Akkermansiaceae; genus Akkermansia. The sequence continues at coordinate 15,598 of NZ_JAJBTT010000021.1, read as the reverse complement.
ATTAAGAGTCATGGTTTCCCGTACAGCCCGATGAAGTAGGGCGGAGCGGGCGTATTCAAGTCCCCAATCAGCCAGATAAAGGGATGGTCGAAGCGAATTTCCTTGATTTCTTCCAGGGGCATACAGCGCTCCTCTACAATAGCACCGGTCACTGCTGTGGCGATGGTTTCCTTTTCGTTCGTGATGACGCGGCAGCGTTGTACAACATCGCTCACCATGAGCGGTTCGTCTGAAAGTCGGCTGAAATCGGCCCGGTCAGAAAACATCGTTGCCAGCCCCAGTTTTTTGAGTGGAGCCTTCAGGGACACAATGCCGCTGTCGAGATCCATCTTGGGCAGGAAGACGAGCACTTCTTGGCGTTTGGATTGGACGAGAGCCTGGCGAATGGCATTGTACTTCTGCACCGTGAGCGTTTGGGCAAAATCATGGGCGGAGCCCTTGGGCAGGATGCCGATGAAGAACCCCGCTTCCCCCTTGCGTCCCTGCGCATCGTAGCCGAGAGCGACCGCTTGCCAATCTTCTCCCTCGGCATAGCGAAATTCGGTTTGCTGGAGCATCATCGGTACGGTGCAGGTCGTACCATCAGCACAGTGGAAGGGTGCTTTTTGTGTTACGTTGGGTTCAAAGGGGCAGAGCCACTTTTCGCGCAGATAGATGGCGTTGAGTGCTACAAGGCGTGTATCGGTCGTGATGCTCTTATTTGTAACAATGCCCGGAATCATTCCATGCGTCTTCTTGCTTGCCCAGTCGTTGATGGCCTTTACCGCTTGGCCCGGCGATTGAGCAAAGGAAACGCGGTGGACGGGAACAGAGACTGGCTTGAGGGAGAACCCCTGATCGGCAAAGAGCGCATCGGCAGACTGCACCTGCATGGCACTGGGAACTCCTTGTTTTCCTAAAGGAAGCTTATCCAGGGAAGAGTGCGTGTCTCCTGCGGCGCCTTCCCGCAGCAGGAGCAGGAGGCGTTCCAGCGAAGCGGGGGACAAGGTGACGTTGCCCTGCTGCGTGCTTGCCATTTCGCGGAAGAGGTCAAAGGCAAAGACATCTCCGTGCTTTGAAGGGTGGGATACTTGCAGGAGGGGTGCAGATGTGGAGGGCTCTTCAACGGCAGATGACGATGGATAACTGGCGAGGGCAAGGAAAGCGAGGATGAGGGATAGTACTTTCATCATGATAGTATTGCTGTGACAGGCTCAAGGTCAGCGTTATGGAGGAAAACATGCCTCATGGCTCACTGCAAGACATGCGTTCCACCATCCTGTTTTTATATAACAAAACGCGCCTTTCTGTAAAACCATTTCTACAGTAAGGAATTAAACGATAATGCTTGCAGCCTCAAAGGGGGTTGTCAGCATTAACCCCGTGGAGAAGGTTTGAGCATGGGCATTCCCGGGCACAAGAATACCTGCGTGCTTTCAACGAGGATCGCCTGAAAAACTCCGGGGGAGAATAAAGGGGATTTTCTTTCCTCAACATGCTTTTACGGGGACGAAATCGCCTCAGAACATACCTCAATCTTCCTCACGCAAAACAAGCCTCTCCATTCCTCCTTGAGTGCGTCAGAAGGGGAAGTAGATCTTCCATCATACTCGTATTCCGGAGAAAGGCGGCTCAAAACCTGAGCATGGAAGATAACAAGAGAGCCCGGTTGGACTATCTGTTTTATTATTTCAGCCTGAGGCCGAAGACTCCGGATTTACGTCCGCTGAGTTCCAGGGCGCGCAGGCGCTCCGGCGGCAGGCAGTCGCGGGAGAATTCCGCATAGTGCATGCGGTCCCGGAAGTAGTGGACCGCGCTTTGGGAGAGGGCGAAGATGAATTCCATGCCCATGTCTTCCGCTTTCCTTTTGGCGAATTCGCACAGAGTCCGGCCATAGCCTCGGCCTTCATGGCGGTGCTTGATGTACAGGCAGCCCAGTTCCGCGCTGCGGTGGTTCGGGTAGGGATACACGGCTACGCAGCCTACGATGCTGTCGTCCAGGGTCAGCACGTAGTAATCGTCCATTCTGGCGGCTATGTCTTCATAGTTCCGGTTGACCAGCTTGGAGTCCACCACGGAGCGGGCGATCATGGAGAGGAGTTCCGGAATGTCTTCTTCCTTCAGGGAGCGTATTTCCCGGTAGGAGTCCGTATGGACCATCGTTCCCACGCCTTCTTCCGAGAAGAGTTCCTCCACCAGCACGCCGCGCATTTTTCCGTCCAGCAGGTGTACGCGGGGGATTCCGGTGCGGCAGGCTTCCGCCGCCTGGTCCAGCAGTTCCCGGTGGGTTACTTCACCTTCCAGCCCCGCCACTTCCGATTCCAGAATGGCGGCAATGGGATGCCCGTCTCGGGAGGGCACCTTGTGGTCGTTGAGCAGGGCGATGTATTTGGATGCCCCCAGGCTGGATGCCATATGAATGGATTCCGGATCAAAGGAGCCGGAACGGCCGGAAGCCACCACGGGAATCTGGTGCCGCCCCAGGATTTCCCGAACCCGTTCCCGGACCAGCTGGCCGCCTTTCAACGGAGCTTCCACCAAGGCGGAGCGCATTTCACAGACGCGCGTGTGTTCGTACAGCGCGGAGGCATCCGTTCCTTCCACAATCAGGACAGGTCTGACGCCTATTTCCTGTAAAACGTCCAGGTCCAGCAATGCGTCCACCAGTTCCTCGGAATTTACCAGAGGGCGTTCCACATGCACGGCAAAGATTTTATCCCTGAAGTACGGAACGTACTCCAGCACGGAACGGACGTTGGTGGATTTATTGGGCGGGAGCGTGGTCAAGGGCGGACCGGAAGCTTGAAGACGGAGGAAACGGCTTGTTCCCGTTCCCTCCGTCCGGAAGTGATGCGTTGGAGTTTTAGAACGTGCGGGTGTCGGCGGAATCCCGGTTGTCCATGGTTTCCGCGAGGTCCTGGGAGTCAAGAGTGACGGCGATTTCTTCTTCGTCACCGGCGGCAGGCGTTTCCGCCGGAGCCTGGGAGGCTTCCTCCTTGCGGAGCACGACGCTGACCTTGCGCTTGGGCATGACCAGTTTGGGTTCCGCCGTAGCGGGCTGGTAGCCTTCCCCGATGGTGGTGGCGTCAGAGATGACGGCCGGAGCCTGTTCCGGTTCCGGCTGCTGGCCAGACTGCTGTTCGCGCGCCCGGGAGACTTGTTCCCGGAGGGCGGAAAGCAGGTCGGTAGGCATGCCGTCAAAGCCGATTTCCGGCAGGTTGGGGCCGTTTTCCTGATTTTCGTCGGAAGAGTCGAATTGGGGCAGGCTGGCCAGGAAGTCTTCAAAGGCGTCCAGGTTGGTCGTGCTCTTGAAGAGGTTGCCGATGGCTTCTCCCTTGATGCTTTCCATCAGGGTCACGAACAGGTCGTAGGCTTCCGATTTGTATTCCACCAGGGGGTCTTTCTGGCCCTGGGCGCGGAGTCGCACGCCTTCCCGCAGGGAGTCCATATTGTACAGGTGCTCCTGCCACATTTTGTCAATGGCTCCCAGAATGATCTGGCGTTCCATGTGGTCCAGGTATTCCGGACGTTCGCGGGAGGCCTTGTCTTCATACGTGGCCTTGACCTTGTCAATGAGGAAGGCGATGGTTTCATCCATCGGCCGTTCTTCCAGTTTGGCGGCGTCCGCCGTAAGGCCCAGCGGGAAGGAGGCGTTCATCCAGGCGAGCAGTTCGTCCGCGTGGGTCAGGCCTTCCGAGTCCGGATCCAGGAATTCATGGGCGCGGGTGGCGATCACTTCTTCCAGAATGTCGTAAATCATTTCGCGCGGGTTTTCCGTGGAGAGCACTTCATTCCGGTAGCCGTACACGATTTCGCGCTGCTTGTTCATCACGTCATCGTAGTCCAGCACGTGCTTGCGCCACATGTAATTGCGCTGTTCCACCCGCTTCTGGGCGGATTCCACGGATTTGTTCAGGAAGCTGTGTTCCAGGGCCTCCCCGTCGGCTACGCCCAGGCGCTCCATCATCTTGGTCATGCGTTCCGCGGCGCCGAAGTTGCGCATCAGGTCGTCTTCAAAGGAGATGAAGAACTGGGAAGCGCCGGGGTCCCCCTGGCGGGAGCAGCGGCCGCGCAGCTGGCGGTCAATGCGGCGGGATTCATGGCGTTCCGTACCCAGTACGAACAGGCCGCCAAGGTCGGCTACGCCTTCACCCAGCTTGATGTCCGTACCGCGGCCCGCCATGTTGGTGGAGACGGTGACGGCTCCGCGCTTGCCGGCCAGGGATACGATTTCCGCTTCGCGCTGGTGGTTTTTGGCGTTCAGCACTTCATGGGGAATTTTGGCCCTCTTGAGCATGCGGGAAAGCGTTTCGGAGGCATCCACGCTGGCCGTACCGATCAGGATGGGCTGCCCCTTGTCGTGGAGTTCCTGAATTTTGTTGATCACCGCATTGAACTTTTCACGGCGAGATTTGAAGATGAGGTCGTTCTGGTCCTTGCGGATGCAGGGGCGGTTGGTCGGGATGGGAAGAACGTCCAGCTTGTAAATGTCATGGAATTCCGCGGCTTCCGTTTCCGCCGTACCGGTCATGCCCGCCAGCTTCTTGTACAGGCGGAAGTAGTTCTGGATGGTGATGGTCGCGTAAGTCTGGTTTTCACGTTCCACTTCCACGCCTTCCTTCGCTTCCACGGCCTGGTGCAGTCCGTCGCTCCAGCGGCGTCCCGGCATTTCACGGCCCGTGTTCTGGTCAATGATGATGACCTTGCCTTCCTTGACGACGTATTCCACGTCTTTTTCGTAAATGCAGTAGGCTTTCAGCAGCTGGGAGGTGGTGTGCAGGCGTGCGCCCGTTTCGTCAAGCTGCTTGGTCAGTTCATTCTTGCGGCGCAGCTTGTCCTTTTCCGTCATGCGGGGGTCTTCATCCATTTCCGCAAAGGCGGTACCCAGGTCCGGCAGCACGAAGTCCTCCGGGTGGCCGGGGGAGATGACTTCACGGCCTTTTTCCATCAGGTCGGCGTCGTGGGTCTTTTCATCCACGGTGAAGAACATTTCCTCCTTCAGCTTGTAGAGTTCCTTCTTGCGCGTATCCTGGTAGAGGGTCAGTTCATATTTTTCCACGATGCGGCGCAACTCGGGGTCCTGCATGGCGCGCAGGAAGGCGCGGTGGCGGGGCTGGCCCGTCTTCACCTTGAACAGGCAGCGGCCCACTTCTTCCGTGCGGCCTTCCTCCTGGGCTTTCAGGGCCTGGGCCATCAGCTCGTTGCAGAGGTCCGTCTGGGCCTTCACCACGCGTTCAATGGCGGGGCGCAGGGTATCGTACTGCTGTTCCCGGGTGACGACCGCGGGGCCGGAAATGATAAGGGGCGTGCGGGCCTCGTCAATAAGAATGGAGTCCACTTCGTCCACAATGGAGAAGTAATGGCCGCGCTGCACCTGTTCGGATTTGGAGGTCGCCATGCCGTTGTCGCGCAGGTAGTCGAAGCCGAATTCGGCGTTGGTGCCGTAGGTGATGTCGCAGGCGTATTGTTCCCGGCGCAGCTGGGAGGGCATCATGCTCTGGATACAGCCGACCGTCAGCCCCAGGAACTGGAAGAGCATGCCCATCCATTCGGAGTCGCGGCGCGCCAGGTAGTCGTTCACGGTTACCACGTGCACGCCCATGCCGGTTAGCGCGTTCAGGTACACGGGCAGGGTGGCGACAAGCGTTTTGCCTTCACCCGTAGCCATTTCCGCGATGTAGCCGCGGTGCAGGGCGATGCCGCCCAGCAGCTGTACGTCAAAGTGGACCATGTCCCACAGCTGTTTCTGGCCGCAGATGTCGCGTTCTTCTCCGCAGAGCAGGCGCGCGCCGTGTTTGACGACGGCAAAGGCTTCCGGCAGGATCTGGTTCAGGTAGCGTTCGCGCAGCTTGTCAAACTGGGGGGTGATGTTGTTCCACGCGGCCTTTCCGTCTTCAATGGAGGCGGGGGTGGCTTCCACCCTGGGCAGGGCGGCAAATTCGTCTTTCAGGGATTCAAAGCGTGCGTTCAGCTTGGCGGCTATTTCTTCCAGCTCTTCCCTGGGAGCGGCTTCCACGATGCGCACGGGGGGAAGATCCAAGGGGAGGAAGCGGTGAAGATAGCCCTGCCATTCCTTCGTTTTTTCAAGCAGGAACTCCTGTCCCTTGCCGTTCCATGAATTTTCAATGGAGACGATCTGTTCCACAATGGGGCGCAGGCGGCGCACTTCACGCTGGTTTTTGGTACCGACAATCTTGGTTAGAATCCACTTAATCATCTTTGTCTTGTTGAAAATTGACGAGGTAGAGTCGCTTTCAGCGGTCTAAGAATCGAAAAATACTAGCGGTTGCCGGAAGAAATGCAAGCACGGCCCTCCATTTGGGTTCATCATGACGTGATCGGTTCATTTTTGGAGACATAGCTTCCTGCCGGAACCGTTTTTCCTTGCACCTTTCTTTTCTTTATAAGAAATTACAGGAGAAAGGGGATCATATTTCATGCCTCATGTGTTTCACAAGCCGTGCTTTTTGCCTTTCTTGGCTCTCGTCTGCATGCTTCCGGGATGCTGCCACGAAGACGGGAACGTAAGTCAGGATGATGTCCATTTGATTTCCGGCGCGATTGACGAAGACGGGAATATAGCCCTTCATTTTGACCTGAATACTCAGTACCAGGGCGCCTTGTACGCAGCCATGCGGCAGGACGGGGATGAAATCAACGTGCTTCTTTACACGCGGCCGGCGAACGGGGCTTCCAGAAAGCTTCTTTATTCCAGCGGCTACCATCTCGTTATTCCGTGGCCGGAAAACGCCGCCTCCGTGGAAGTCAGTTTGTGCGGCATGAAGCTGGAAGGCTGGGAAAAGGAGGGAAGGTGATGGCCGGGTCCGTTTGTTATGTGAATGTTAACAGATGTTTCTTGCCCCGGGAGCGTTTTCCGGGGTATAGGGAAAGGATGAAGTTTGCCGCATGGGTGGGATTTGCCGCATTGGCGGTCGGCGCTGTTGTTTTTTCAACTTATCGCATGTTGTCGGAAAATCCTTCCGGAGATGTTCCGCAAACGCGCCTGGTGATTGAAGATGAGAGAGTGTTTGTGCCTGCCGGATATATGAAGCGGATGGAGGGCGTGCCGGGTGGCGGCTCCTTGTCTCCTGCGGAATGCCTGGTGGAAGCCAGGAAAAAGGGAATATTGGACGGCTTGCTGGACAGGATGGATCCGGAACGGAGCCTGCGTCTTCATGCCGTCTGTAATGTTTCCGGCAGCTTGAAGGAGGTATGGGTGGACAGCGTCCGCAGGGATGACGGAAGGGTTGTCCAATGCATGTTCGTTCTGGGATGTTATTGCCGACTCCGCAACGATTGTTATGATGAAAAACGTTTCTTCCGGTACGTGCGTTCTTCATTGAGCAATAAAAAAAGGTCTCTTTTGAATGGGAATGTGGAGTATGTTTTTCCGTGGCTTCTGCCGGACCTGGAGCATTGCCAATGGGGGCATTCGAAGGATGGCTCTGACCGCATGGATTACACGGCGTATTATTGCGGGCCGTCTTCTACGGAAGATATCCGGGGCGGGAGTCCGGATTATTTATTTTACATTGTAGACCATCATGCAGACGGGAAACTTGAATTAGGCATACGCACGGCGGCCGGGAAGGTTAAATGCGTCCAAATGAAAACGGGAGAGGATGGGGCAGTTCCGTACGGAGACGGATTTTTCTTGGAAGGGTATGGTTGCTCTTCTCCTGTCATTCAGCAGGAACGGGAGGCTCCTTCTGGCGCATCTGCATCCGTTCATCCGTGAAACAGCAGAATCCGGTTATCCCTGTTCACGGTCCGTTTGTTCACCCGCGTTCGGAAGACGGGAGTTCAGCAACTTTTTATTCCGGAGGCTTGTTGCCCGGTGGCGCTATGACTGAAAAGGCAGCGCCATGAAAACTTGGTGGCATGGCGTCCAGACAGGAAGATGGACCAAGGAACGGGCATCCATGGCGCAGGAAGCCTGTTACCGGCTAAGGGGCTTCTTCTGAATCCGGCTGATGAGCCAGATGCAGAGCAGGGTGAGCCACCCGAAAAGAAGGAACAGGGGAATCATGACCAGATATTCCATGCCCGTGACGGGTCTTTCCCTGTTGGTGGAACGCAGGTAAAAATAAAGACCCATGGGAATAAGGCTCCAGCAGAAAAGCAGGATGATTTCAGGGACTCCTGAGCCGATCATGGATAAAACGGAAAGAGGCATGACGTGATAAAGCAACCAGTTTCAGACTATGCAGGGGAGGCTGGTGGAAGTAAAGGGAAAATAGTGTACTCCGGAAGTGCCCAGGTGCTTCCTGCCCCCGCCTGAAATCTCAGATTCATGACAGGCGCTTCTCTTGGAATGATTCCAAATTGGTGATATACTCATTCCATGAGTCATTGTGAGGATGGGCGCATCCGCATCCGCGGCGCCCGTGAGCATAACTTGCAGAATGTGGATGTGGATATTCCCCTGGGGCGGCTGACGGTGGTGACCGGACCTTCCGGATCGGGAAAAACGAGCCTGGCCATGCACACACTGTATGCGGAAGGGCAGAGGCGTTACATGGAAACTTTTTCCCCGTACGTGCGCCAGTTCATGGACCGGATGGACAAGCCGGACGTGGACGCCGTGGAGAACATCCTTCCGGCTATTGCGCTGCACCAGCGCAATTCCGTCCGTACGTCCCGCTCCACGGTGGGGACCATGACGGGGCTGAATGATTACTGGAAGTTCGTTTTCGCCCGGCTGGCCGTAGGCTTTGACCCGGAAACCGGCCGGGAGATCAGGCCGGAGACGCCCGGTTCCATTGATGAAAAACTGCATGCGGAATTCCCTGCCGGAACGGAAGTGATGATTTGCCTGGAAGTGGCGCGGCCCGAATCCGTGGACCTGCCCACGCTGAAAAGGAATCTGGTGGCCCAGGGGTATTTGCGCGCCTTCGCGCATGGAGAGGCCCTCCGGCTGGAGGACGAGGAATGGACCCTGGAGGAAGGCGCCCCTTTGCTGGTGATCCAGGACCGCGTGAAGCTGGCGGAAGAACAGCGGGAACGCAGGCTGGAAGCGCTGGAAACGGCCATGCGCCTGGGCGGCGGCGTGGCCCATGTGATTCCCCGCGTGGACGGCATCTGGCTGCCTGCCATGAAATTCCGCGGGGACTGGTACCCGCTGATGGAACCGCGGCCCGGCCTGTTCTCCTTCAACTCTCCGCTGGGGGCGTGTTCGGAGTGCCGTGGCTATGGCCGCGTGATTACGATTGACTACAACCGGTGCATCAAGCCGGAACTCAGCGTCAATGACGGTGCCATCCATATTTTTGAAGGGGACGGAAAGGTCTTTTCCGAATGCAAGAAGGACCTCATGCGCGGCTGGCGCAAAAATGCCCGGAAAGTCCGTCTGGACGTGCCGTGGAAGGATTTGAAGCAGTGGGAGCGGGACTGGCTGCTGTACGGAGACGGGGGTGGAGGAGACCCTGACGAGATGTATGAACAAGGCCTCTGGTATGGAATAGCGGGCTTTTTCAGGTATCTGGAAAGCCGTACGCATAAGATGCATGTGCGGGTGTACCTGAGCCGTTTCCGTACCTACCAGGAATGCCCTTCCTGCCATGGCTTGCGCCTGAGGCCTGAGGCCCTCCGGTTCAAGGTGGGCGGCAAAAGCATGCCGGAACTCTCCGGGATGCCCATGGATGAGCTCCTGGCCTGGGTGGACCGTTACGTGACGCCGCGGGCGGATGAAGACCCCGGATTGAAGCATGCTGTGGCGGAACTCAGAAGCCGCCTGGAATATCTGAATGAAGTGGGGCTCGGCTACCTGACGTCCGACCGCTCCACGCGCTCCCTTTCCGGCGGGGAGATTGAACGCGTGAGCCTGACGACCTGCCTGGGCGCTTCCCTGACGGATACCCTGTTTGTGCTGGATGAACCCACCGTAGGACTTCACCCCCGCGATACCTCCCGTTTGATCTCTGCCATGAACCGGCTTAAAAAGCGCGGGAATACGCTGGTGGTGGTGGAACATGAGGAAGCGGTGATGCGTGCCGCGGACAGCCTGGTGGACATGGGGCCCGGCTCCGGCCGGGAAGGGGGAAGGCTGGTTTATTCCGGAGAACCTGCCCGGATTGGAGAAGTAGCGGAATCCCTGACGGGGGCGTTCCTCTCCGGCAGGCGGCGCATCGCGGTGCCCGGAAAGAGGCGCCAGCCCCGTCAATTTCTGACCGTCTCCGGAGCCACGCGCCACAACCTGCACAAGCTGGATGTGAAGGTGCCCCTGGGCGTTTTCACCTGCCTGACCGGCGTCAGCGGTTCGGGAAAAAGCACCCTGGCGCACGACGTCCTGTACCTGAACGCGCTGGTGGAGAAGGGCGGCGTATGTGAGGATGAGCCCGCCCATGTCAAATCCATCAAGGGCTGGGAACAGCTGGATGAAGTGGTGATGGTGGACCAGAGCCCCATCGTCCGCACGCCGCGTTCCACCCCTGCCGTTTATGCCGGCGTGTTTGAAGAAATACGCTCCCTTTTTGCAGAGACGGAGACGGCCCGCGCCCGCGGCATGAAGCCCGGCTTCTTCTCCTTCAACAGCGGCGACGGCCGCTGCCCGCGCTGCATGGGCATGGGGAGTGAAAAGGTGGAAATGCAGTTCCTTTCAGACATCTTTGTGCAGTGCCCGCTGTGCCACGGCTCCCGGTACGGGAGTGAAGTGCTGAGCGTGTACCGCGACGGCAGGAACATTGCGGACGTGCTCGGCATGACGGTGGCCGCCGCACTGGACTACTTCAGCTCGGAAAAAGGGGCCAAGCCCTCCCGCATTGCCGCCAAGCTGGGCGTGCTTCAGCGCGTGGGGCTGGGGCACCTGACCCTGGGGCAGCCGCTGAACACCCTCTCCGGCGGGGAAAACCAGCGCCTGAAGCTGGCTAAAATCCTGCTGGACCAGATCGGATCCGGAGCGAACAGCCCCAAGATGCTGATTCTGGATGAGCCGGGAACGGGCCTCCACTTTGCGGATATTGAAATTCTGCTGGCCGTATTCCGGGAACTGGTGGAGCAGGGGCACACCCTGCTGGTCATCGAACACAACCCGGAATTCATCAAATCCGCGGACTACGTGATCGACCTGGGGCCGGAAGGCGGCGCGGGCGGCGGCCACGTGGTAGCCACGGGCACGCCGGAGGAAATCGTAGCCGCCGGGAAGGGATACACGGGCAAATACCTCAGGGATGTACTGGAAGGGCGTCCCTCCGTTTACGACCCGGCGGACGCCGCCGTCCCGGAGTCCGCAGACATGGACATACCGGAAGGCGTGATGGCCCTGCGGGGGGCCCGCCACCACAACCTGAAAAACGTGGACCTGGACGTGCCGCGCGGGGAAATGACCGTGCTGACCGGGCTGTCCGGCTCCGGGAAAAGCTCCCTGGCCTTCGATATCTTCTTTGCGGAAGGGCAGCGGCGTTTCATGGACGTCATGTCCCCGTATGCTCGGCAATTCACGGAACAGCTGGAAAGCCCGGACATTGACCGCCTGACCGGACTGCCTCCCACGGTGGCTATTGAACAGAACATGTCCCGCGGGGGCACCAAATCCACCGTGGGCACCGTGACGGAAATCTGGCAATTCATGCGCCTGCTGTATGCCAAGCTGGGGCAGGCCTACTGCCCGCAGTGCGGCGTGCCGGTGGGCAAAAGGTCGGAATCCGAAGTGGTGGAACTGGTGGTGCGGCAGCTGAAAAAACACGGCAGCCTGGCCTTGCTGGCACCCCTCGTCAGGGGGCGCAAGGGACATTACGCGGACCTGGCCCGCTGGGCGGAAGGAAAGGGATATGAGGAAATGTGGGTGGACGGCAAACTGGTCCCGTTGAGCGGATTCCAGCCGCTGGACCGTTACTCCAGCCATGACCTGGACCTGGTCGTTTCACGGCCGGAGGCTTCCTGGAGCCCGGAAAAACTGGCCGGAGCGGTGCATGCCGCGCTGGACATGGGGGAAGGATTCCTGCAGGTGCTCCCGCCCGGCTCCAGCCGGCCGGAACTGATGGGGACCAAGCTGGCGTGTGCTTCCTGCGGACAATCCTTCCCGGAACTGGAACCGTACACATTCTCCTTCAACTCTCCGCGCGGGTGGTGCCCTGTGTGCCGCGGGCATGGAATCGTGGGCAGGGGGAAGGTGAAGGAAGACCAGGCGCAATCCCTGCTGGAAGCTGAACTGAAATATGACAAGGAACTGGCCCGCCAGGCGGACGATGACAAGGAAGTAAAAACCTGCCCCGCCTGCCAGGGGGTGCGCCTGAATGAATTTGCGCGCGCCGTGCGGCTTCAGGGCGTGACTCCCGGTGAAATCGCCGCCCTTCCCGCCGTGGCCGCCGCGGAATTGGTCAAAGAATGGAAATTTGAGCGGGAGGAAGCCCTCATTGCCCGTGACGTGGTGGCGGAAGTGACGCAGCGCCTCAACTTCCTCCAGCGCGTGGGTTTGGGTTACCTCTCCCTGGACCGGAGCGCCACGACGCTCTCCGGCGGGGAAACCCAGCGCATCCGCCTGGCCTCCCAGCTGGGCTCCCATCTCCGGGGCGTGCTGTACGTGCTGGACGAACCGACCATTGGCCTGCATCCGCGGGATAACGAACTGCTGCTGGGCACGCTGGATGAACTCAAACGCCGGGGCAACACCCTGCTGGTGGTGGAACATGATGAAGACACCATGAGGCGCGCGGACCGCATCGTGGACATGGGGCCCGGTGCGGGAATCCACGGCGGCCGGATCATGGCCCAGGGTACCTTTGACGAACTGGCGGCCATGCCGGACTCCGTCACGGGCGCGGCCCTGCATCATAAGCCGCAGCATCCCTACCGGGGGAAAAGGCGCAGGATTCCGTCCAAAAAAGATGAAACCGCGTGGCTGCGGGTGGAAGGCTGCCGCCTGCACAACCTGAAGGACGTGAACGTGGCTATTCCCAAAGGGCGGCTGACGGTGCTCACCGGCGTATCCGGCGCGGGGAAAACCTCCCTGATGACCGGCACCATCCGGCTGGCGGCGGCGCGCCAGGCCATCGGCGACAAACTCACGAGGGAGCAGAAAAAGCTGTGGAAAACCTCCTCCGGCTTTGACTCCATCCGCATGGTGTACGGCGTGGACCAGAGCCCCATCGGCAAGACGCCCCGTTCCACCCCGGCTACCTACGTGGGCTTTCTGGACGACATTCGGACCCTGTTCGCACAGACGGCGGACGCGCGCAGGCTGGGCTTTGACCGCGGCCGCTTCTCCTTCAACACGGGGCAGGGCAACTGTGAATCCTGCAAGGGAACGGGCATGCAGAAGCTGGAAATGGACTTCCTGCCTCCCTGCTACGTGCCGTGTGAAACCTGCCGGGGCAAGCGTTACAACGCCGCCACTCTGACCGTGAGGTACAAGGGGAAAACCATTGCGGACGTGCTTCAGATGGACTTCGCGGAAGCGGCGGAATTCTTTGAAAGCCAGCCCCGCATCTCGGACCCCCTCAAACTGCTGGCGGAAACCGGCCTGGGCTACCTGACGCTGGGGCAGGCCTCCAACACGCTCTCCGGCGGGGAGGCCCAGCGGCTCAAGCTGGTGACGGAACTCATCAAGGGCCGGCGCGTCAGCCGGAACGCCCTGATGAAAGGCAAGGAACTTCCCGGTGACCTGTACCTTATTGAAGAACCCTCCATCGGCCTGCATCCGCGGGATGTGCGGCTGCTCATCGACGTGCTGCACCGCCTGGCGGACCAGGGAAACACCGTCATCGTCATTGAACACAACACGGAAATCATGGCGGAGGCGGACTACATCATCGACATGGGCCCCGGCCCGGGCGACGCAGGCGGAACCATCGTGGCGGAAGGCACCCCGGAGCAAATAGCTAAAAAAGACTCCCCCACCGCGGAATACATTCGCCGGGAGTTGGACGAGGGTAAATAGCCGTAACATCTGCAGCGCCGTTCCGGATTTTTCCGGTACGGCGCTGCCATGTATGGACAAAAGAATACCTAACCCGGAAATGTTTCTTTCAAGGGAAATGGAATACGAGTATTTCCTTTTCTCCGTTTTTCCAGACGGCTATTTTGCTTTTATCATTGGAAAAACAGCATGTTAATTGATGAGAGCCGGATAATACACGAATTCCTTTAGCCTTTTTCTCTTTTGTATCTATAAAAGCAATGGCCGTTTTAAAATTCCAGGGAGCAGTAAATCTTCCTGCATAAATGAATGTAACTAACAGGAGTGCTCCATCGTCAGAAAGGGAGGAGAAGGATGGCATCCAGCGTTTATGTTCCAATCCAAGAAAATCGGGAGTAATATCCATCACTTTCTTTTTACCTTGATAGAAAGAGAAACGTGCATACGTGGCGCAGGAGATACAGGCCTGGGTCATGTCGGATGACAACATGCTGTCAAAGGGACTCCTCTCTTCAAAATCTTGAAATGGATGAGTTGTTTGTCCAAAAAATACCATAGGCTTGAAATCAATAGATCCCAGAAGTGACGGTTCATCCTGAAGTGATAGCTTGTATCCTCCCAATATATTCACGCAGAGGGCTTTTTTTTGTAACAGGAAATGATACTTTTTCATTAATTTTTCATTCCCGGCCACATACGATTTAAGCATCTTGAAGTTGTCAGGCAGCAGGGACGAAGAATAAAGTAAAGGGATATATTTCCGTGCGGCGCCATTAAAGATGATATTGCCCGTGGTGATGGAAACGGCCTGTGAAGATTTTCCACGGTAAATTTTTCCCCATGGGGAATTTTTTGCTAACTCCAGGCGTCGTACCGGTTTAGCGTCCTTGATACTTAAATCATAGATCTCTGCGTATTGATCATTCCATACGGCAAGTTGTTTCCCGTCGTCTGAAAATGACATGGTCGGATGGGGGCTGCGGTCCTGAATGCAGTTATCAGGAAAACCGGAAATATTCACTTTTGAAATCATCTGATCTTCAGGAAAGATATATTGGTTTCCAAAAGCGGTGAATAGAATGATAAATGCATAACCAATAATTATTTTAAATAACGAAGTCTTCATAAATATTCATTGACAATTTCCACCATGTTTATTGATTTCTTCCCGGTAAAATTAACATTTACATTTTGTAAACCAGGAACGTAAAAATGAGT
Source organism: Akkermansia sp. (assembly GCF_020860705.1). Taxonomy (GTDB): domain Bacteria; phylum Verrucomicrobiota; class Verrucomicrobiia; order Verrucomicrobiales; family Akkermansiaceae; genus Akkermansia. The sequence continues at coordinate 546 of NZ_JAJBTT010000021.1, read as the reverse complement.
CTGAATGTGTTTTTATATAGGATTTTACGTGTTCCTTTTGGAAACCTCAATTATCAGCTCTATCACCTATTCTTGAAAATAGGTTTACAAGCCTCCAAAACCGTGATGTCCTCCTTTAAACTCCATAGAGCCAAGAGGTAATGGGGGCCTTGGTGGGTATCTGAGGCCTTGAATTTTTCCTGTAATCGCTTTTTCTCCAGCGTCTTTCTCCACTCCATGAGCATGGTAATCCTGTCACATGTGATTTAAATGTCCAATAATTTTTACTGCCGTCTGCAGGATTAAGATGGCGATAATTATAATAAATAAGCCCCAATTTCATGGTCCGAGAACTCTCAGGAAAATCTGAACTTGTTCTCCTGGGCCATGTCTCCTTCAACGGTGAGTAGCTCACCGAAGGGCACATACTCGTAGGAGTCTTTTTACTGTACATTCTTGATACCATGTACAGTGAGGTGTCCCCGTGAGCTGTCCGTTTTCCAGCGTTCTTTGGGCTCTTCATCAAAATCGGTGGATGAGCCGTCAACAGAGCCGCAAGCCAAAGAA
>NZ_JAJBTT010000012.1 GCF_020860705.1 Akkermansia sp. | reverse complement strand
CGTGTTGGCGTGCCGAGAAATCTATCAAACCATCGCATTTTGTCAATTTTTTTCGGGTATGTTTTTGCAGAAAAAATTAATTATTTTATATAACACTGATTATCAGAAAATTATATTTCTGCCTTTTACCACAAAAAAGGCCCCTTTCCATATGGAAGGGGCCTGAACGTTTCAGAAGTCTTAAGCTTCCGCCTGTTTTTTCTTGATGGCGGCGTATTGATGCATCAGCGGCAGTTCCCGGAGAGCATTCAGAGCGTCCTTTCTTGCCTGGACATAGTCTTTCTTTTCAATCGCCATTTTCATCATCACCTCATAACAAGCGGCGTTATAGCCTCCATCGTCCCGCGTGTTGGAATCCCTCATGATTTGCAAGGCATGCCGGGCGGCGTCATAACTGTACGCCCGCATTTCATCCGATGCGTTAAAGATTTTCAGAAGATAGGAAGCAAGGGAGTCTTCCTTGGGGAAACGTTTCATCAATTGGTCAAATATATCAACCATCTTCCGGTAATCCTTTTCTTCCCAGGCTTTTCCCGCCCGCATCTCCGCTACAGTGAACGCAAACCATCCGTCATCAGTAAACCGGTCCGCATTTTCCTCAATCAGTTTTTTGTACTCATCAACCTTTTTTTGTTTGCGCAGTTCCAAGGATTTTTTGATCACAGCTTCCATGGCCTGCTGATGAGACTTGCGCTTCGCATCTTCTTCCGCAAAGCAGTTCTTGTCAAAAGAGTCCCTGCGGGCTATTTCCGCCACCCATTCGGGCATTCTTTTAATTTCACCAGCCCACAGCAATGTGCCGTCACGGACGACGGCAGCGGCAGGGAACGATTCAAGCTTGAGGGAATCAAAAAGCTCAAAGACCGAACGATCTGAGGGTATGCCGACAGGATAGGCAGACCAGCCTTCCGGGCTATCCAGATGTTGCTGCATCCGCTTTTTATCTACCGGATTGACTCCCAACACCACGGCCTTGATTCCCGGATGGTCCAAAAGACCGTATTTCTTCAAGACTACATCCAGCGTTCTCCCGGGGGCTTCTTCATTCCACATGCTATTGTTCCTCAACGTTCCTCTCCAAAAGCTGATAAATACGGTCTTGTCAGAAGGCAAGCCCGTCAAACCGGGATGATTGAACCAGGTCAGCTTGCCGAAAAGGGGAGTGTACTGGCTGTCTTCCTGCACAGGCCCCATTTCCTGCTTTTTCCTCGGAGGTTCCGGCTTTATTTCCGCAGCAGCCTGGTCCACGAGGGATTGAAATGCCTCCGGATTGCCCGGAAGCTTGGCCCACGCCTTGCCAATGGAGGTCAGGGAAAGAGCCTTCTCCATATCCTGGAGAGCCTCTTTCGTATTACCCTGGCGCTCGCGGAGTTCTCCCATCATACGCCATGGCAGGGAGGCTTCCTGGTTTTCCTTTCTTGAGATTTCAATGCAACGGTTCAGACACCGCTCTACCAGAGCGGCATCCATTTTGTCGGCAGGAACCAATTTCCCATCCATCAGGTTTCCGGCTACATTGATCTGTACACGGTAATTGTCCGGATATCCCTTGCACAGATCATCCAACACCGACTGGGCTTCCTCATAGTTGCCTTGTTCCGACAGCACTACACACGGAATCATTTTCAGCTGGATCATCTGGTCCTGCTGGAATTTTTCCGAATCCTGAATGTGTTTTAAATACGCCTGGCCACCTTGTTTTCCCTCCTTCCGCACGATCTCTCCCAGTTTTTCCGAAACCTGACGGTAACGCTTCCATTCACGGGCACTCCCCTCAGAATTTCCCGCCGGAAGAGAGGCTGCGGAAAAATCAGGCTTCAACATGGCCTGCATAATTTCTTCCGAGAGCTTTGCGGGATGTCCGCGCCAGATGAGCTTGCCATTCTTGATGGCAAATGCGTGCGGAATGCCGTTCACCTCCAGAGGATCCAGCCATTTCTCCTTGGTCTTTTTTCCATCCACATCCACCGCCATGGTGTAATTCAGGGGAGATGGCCGGTTTTTCAAAAATTCTTTCAGCGCTTCCGGGGACTTCCTGTCCATGACGTTGACCCCGACGATCTGCATGCGCGGATTGTCTTTAAATGCCTGATGCAACTTTTCCATGTGAGGCATAGCGGCCAGACACGGACCACACCATGTAGCCCAGAATTCAAAGATATACACCTTGTCCTTTTCCCATTCCTTCACAGGCGTTCCCTGAAGCCACACATCCGGCAATCCCTCCAGGGAAATCTCGGGAAGGACATCCGCCTGGGCGGTTGTTTTATTTTCTTTTTTTTCAGGAGAGGCAGCCTGTAAAGGCGTTCCCGCAGACATCACAAAAACAGCGGAACACCCCAAGGCAAATAAAGAGGTATTTAACATGATAATACAGTACTCCTGAAACGTACTGCGTCAAGCCAATAGAAGAAAAGCGGGCGGGGAAGAATCCCCCCACCGGTGCCCCTTTTCCTGCAACATCAGAAAAAATGCGTTGAAGGAAGAAAAATATTAAGCATGAAGTTTTTTGTGTAAAAGAAGAAAACAAGTGTTTCCAACATTCACATTTTTTTGAGTTTCATTGGATTTAGGAAAAATGATTTACCTTTTCAGATACACAAAGACAATATTATTTTCTAAAATAGAAAATATGCCAGAAATGGCTTGCCAGATTTTTCTGAATGCGAAAAATGCGCGCATGGATGAAATGAAGTCCAGCATCAGAAAGTTTCTCGCCCTTACAAAGATGACCCGGGACGAATTTGCCGATCTTTGCGGCGTCAGCAAGAGCCAGGTTGATAAATGGCTCTCCACTGTTCCTATTCCCCGCGCAAGACAACGTCTCATCATCAGAATCATGAAAGAGGAGTATGCCAAACAGGCACGTTTGGCGCAGACAAGAAACCCGAACAGCATTCATGTTCCCGTTACTCCTCAAAAGTATGAAAAGTTCAGGAATGAAGCAGAACGCCACGGACTGACCGTGCCGGAATGGGCCAGTGAAGCCCTGGATGCTCTTTCCAGTATCAAAAGCAGAAGCTGAAAGCAGGGTTTCCATATCCCGGAGCAGTCCTACGGAAAGAGAACATAGCGTTTCAGACGCTTCCCCATTAACTTTTCTTTCATCACATCACCTGCACAAGTTCATGTCTGACGACGATATACGCACCATGGTCAAGGAATGGCTGCAATGCCAAAACCGCAAGTCCTACCAGCTGGCGGAAGAAATAGGAATCCGGCCACAAACATTTTACGCGCAAATGAGCGTCCGCAAAATATCGGCCAACACCAAAAAAGCGCTTTCACGGATCATTCCCAACCTGATTTCCGATCCGGATTTAAATGCACCTTCCATGGCGCAAGAATGCGATCCGGAAAAGCTCAAAATCAAGGAATGGCTCCGGGCCCACGGTAAAACGCGCCAATGGCTGGCGGAACAATGCCGGGTCTCCATCCGCACCGTGCACACCTGGTTTGCCGTGCGGGGCAGCATTCCCGTCACCCAGTCCCTTTTTATCAACAAGCTGATGAGTGAAGGCGAATCCAACAGGTTTCCACTCACCAATACCATTCCCGTGAATTTCCCGGAAACGGAAATGTCCATTGTCCACAAGTTCCAGGAACGCCATCCGGATATTGACCTGCCCCTGTACGGCATGCATAAAATTCTGGAACTTTGCGTCAATATGCTCGTTCAGGATGAACAGGCAAAGCCGACTCAATTTCCCGGTTTGATCAGGGCCGCGGAGGCTTGCTCCCAAGAGGCTGAATAGAGGGAATATTCCGGCCACCCCTCTTTCCCATTTAACGGCATGCCCGTTTAAATGCACCGGTTGCATGTCTGGCTTGTTTAAACGGCACCGCGTTTTCCTGTACGCCTGAGCCGTTTCTTCCACGCTACGCATGGCGGCAATCCCAGTTTTTCCTTCCCCGGAAGGCTGTTTTTAGAAAAAGGTATTGGGAGATTCTACATTCTCCATCAACTGATGAAAAGGACTTTTTCAAGCGCCTGATCCCCTTCCATTCCACAGACTGAATGTCCCTGGCTTTATACAACAGGAGGCGGGCCCTTCCCAGTGCACAGCATTGGTCAAGAACAGGAACAGCCATTTCTTCCAGCAGAAGTATCACGGCAGGCCATGCAGGAGGAAGAAAGCCGTTCCTCCTTTCCCCTGCCCTGCTTTTGCACCATTTCCGGACCGGAACCGTCATTTTTCCAGGATTTTTCCTTTGACTCAAAAATGCTTCCATCACATGAAAGAACCCCGTTATTCCTACAAGAATACGGGGTTCTGAAAGATGGCACGTCCAACTGGATTCGAACCAGTGACCCACTGCTTAGAAGGCAGTTGCTCTATCCAACTGAGCTATGGACGCATGGTGCGAGAAAAGATTAACAAAGATACTCTCCGCTTGGCAAGCCCGTATCTTTTAAAAGAGCGCTTTCCATCACCGGGTCAAAGACTGTCCGGAGAAGACAGGCCAGCCAGGGCAGTTCCGAATTCATGAACCAGCGGTTCCTGACGGGAGAACATGCGTTCCCGTTCTTCCGGTTCGGTATCAATGTAGCCGTGCAGATGCAGCAGACCGTGCACCATGTAACGGAACAGCTCCCTGAAAACGGGTTCATTGAATTCCGACGCCTGCCGGATGGCCGTATCATAGCTGACGAGGATTTCCCCCATTCCGTCTCCATGGGGGAAGGTGATGACGTCCGTCACCGTCGGATCATTCAGAAAACGGGCATGGACCTCCCGGATCACCACATCGTCCACCACGCTTATTTCCACCTCATCCAATCCGGAGAGGACAGGCACCGGGCCTTCAGGCAAGGCCAGTACGGCGGGAAGGCAGGCTTGCAGGGCGCAGGACAGGGCATCCGTGACGGACGGGCTGAGGCGTCCCTCTTCCAGATGATCGTAAAGCTCAAGATGCGGTTTCATCTTTCTCCGTATCCGTCCCGCCCTTTTCCTCCGCTTTGCCGGATTCTCCCTGTTCGCCCGCAGCAGCAGGCAGTTCCATGGTTTCCGGAACAGTCTTGCCTTCTTCCTTCTTCTCCTCTTTTCCCTTTTGCTCCCCGGCATTCTTCACCGCAGGGAGAACAGGCTTTTCAATTTTCGCCTCGGGATTGTGGGAAGGATAGGCAATGCGGTTGTGATGAATGCTTTTCAGCGTCTGGATGAAGCTGTTGCGGATTTTCTTGAGATCCCCGAAGGTAAGGCCGCAGTCATCCAAATGGCCGTCCACCACCCTCTGCTTCAAGAGTTCATCTACCCTTTTCTGCATTTCTTCACAGGAAATTTTCCCCATGGAGCGCGTGGCGCTTTCCACGATGTCCGCCAGACTGACGATTCCCGTTTCCCTGCTCTGGGGATTGGGGCCCTTGTAGCGGAAGTTGGATTCCACCACTTCCGGAACATCGTCCGGAGAGGCCAGGCCGCTTTCCACGCGGCTCAGGATTTCATCCCGGTATTGGAGGGCCTTCCGGTAAAAGAAATAGGCCAGTGACGTGCCGTGATGCTGTTCAATGACGTCCACCAACGGACGCGGAAGATTGTTCGCCCTGGCCAGTTCCACCCCGTCATGGACGTGGTCAATGATGATGCGGGCGCTCATGCTCGGCGTCAGTTCATCATGGGGGTTGGGGCCGTCCATGATGTTTTCAATGAAGTAGAGCGGGTTCTGCATTTTGCCGATGTCATGGTAGTAGGCCGCCACCCGGCATTCAATGGGATTGGCGCCGATGGCTTCCGCCGCCGCCTCCGCCAACTGGGCAACCATCAGGCAGTGGTGGAAGGTGCCCGGAGCTTCCATTTGCAGCCTTTTCATCAACGGACGGTTCATGTCCGCCATTTCCAGCCAAGAAATGGGCGTAATGATTTTAAAGACTCCTTCAATGATGGGCAGTACGCCGCTGATCAGCACGCTGGTCAGCATGCTTATGCCGAACGCCACGGCCAGGCATATCAACACGCCTACCAAGTTATAGTCCCATGCCTGAAGATTGATGACGCCCATGATGCAGCACAGCACCATGACAAGCAGTCCGACAAAGAATCCCGCACGCAGCAGCTGGGCGCGGTTCCTCAGATTATGAGTAAGCAGCACGGTGAGCATGCCGGACAGGGAGCTCAATATCCAGAATTGGACCTGCTTTTCCGGCATGTATTGCTCCGGCAGAATGAAGAAGCCGCCGAGCATGCAGATGGAAATGGTGGCGAACATGCCCAGCAGCGGCCCCAGCAACACCGTCACCACCAGGGGCGCCATCATGTAAGGCAGGTACAGGAGTTCGTTGCCGATGTCAGACGTAATATCAGCCGTCACATGACGGATAAAGCCAAAGAACAGGAGCTGGACCAGGATAGCCCCCCAGGTCACGACAAAGGTTTTATTTTTCCTGCGCAGGGGCCCCGCACAGAGCCAGTACATGGGCATGAGCGCCAGCGTCACGGAGAAGAGCAGAAAGGCTTCCGACACATGGTGCCATAAGGATTTCCCCCAATGAGGGCTATAACTGCCCATCCATTGCAGGAAGATGAAGACCAGGACGCACAGGCCCACGGATACCGCCAGGTTGGAGTCCAGGCGGTCGCCGGGCGAGCGTGACGCGGAAGACGCTTCCTCCGGAGTCTTTCCTTCTTTTACCGCCGCGGCGGCATGCTTTTTCAAGAAATGAAACATAATTGATTATTTGGGGTACACTTCGGAGACCTCCGGAATAGTGCCCAGCCTGGCCATCTCCTCTTCAATGAGGGGATTGACGCCCTGCTGCACCATCTCCATGGAGACTCTCAGGGCATTGCGGATAGCGGTGGCAGTGGAGCTTCCATGCGCAATGATGGTCACGCCCCTGACGCCCAGCAGGGGGCTTCCCCCTACGGAGTCCGCGGAGAGGCGCGCCTTCATGGCACGGAACGCGCCGGAAGAGCAAGCCGCGCCCATCATGCGGAGGGGATTTGCCTGAAGTTCCTCCTTCAGCCATTTTCCAAACGCCTTGGCCGTGGCCTCGCAGGTTTTCAGCAAAACATTTCCAGTAAAGCCGTCCGTCAGCACCACGTCTATTTCATGTTCAAAGAGATCATGGCCTTCCACATTGCCAACAAATTTAAAAGGGAGCGCGCCGCGCTCCTCCAGGTGCTTCAACAGGCAAAAAGTTCCCTTGGTAAAATCCGTTCCCTTTTCATCTTCGGAGCCGTTGCTCATGACGCCCACTTTGGGCATCGGCTTGCCGTAAACGGAACGCGCCAGAATGCTGGCCATCACGGCGTATCCCACCAAATGCCGGGGCTTGGCGTCCGGATTGGCGCCGGTATCCGTCACATTGCAGACCCCGAATTCATTGGGAAGCTGGGTTACGATGCCCGCACGTTCCACGCCGTTAAGCAGCCTGAGCTTGATGGTGGCTGCCGCTACGGCCGCCCCCGTGTTGCCTGCGCTGACCACCGCGTCCGCATCTCCGGATTTAACCAGGTCCACGGAGACGGACATGGAGGAGTTTTTCTTCTGCCTTACGGCCAGCAGGCCGGATTCATTCATTTCCACCACTTCCGCAGCCGGAACGATTTCCACGCGCGGGCCGGAAAGGCCCCAGCGGTCACAAGAGCTGCGCACCACTTCTTCCCTCCCTACCAGATAAATTTTTTCAATGAGAGGAAAATCCTGCAGGGCCCGCTTCGCCCCGTCCATGTTAATATCGGGCGCATTGTCGCCACCCATCACATCCAGTGCAATCTTCATAGTATTTGTTGAAGAAGTATGTTAGCAGAAAAACAGCCTGCTTCAAGCAAGTTCAGCCGCTTTGCTGAGCAAAAGCGGCTGGAAAGGTCAACATGATAACGCCGCAGTACGGCGGTAATTTTCAAGGCAAACGGGCGCCTGCGGAGCTTACGCTTCCGCTTTCACCACGATTTCCTTGCCGGAACGGGTCGTATACGTACCGCAATTGGGGCAGGCGGTATGACCGGGGGTGCTGCTGCCGCAATTCTGGCACTTGCGGAGCTTCGGAGCGCGCCATGCCTGCGCGGCAAGGCGGGTACGCTGCTTCATCTTGGACGTTCTGCGCTTAGGTGCTGCCATAATTTTAGTTGGTAAAAAGGTGATTAATGATGATCCCCCAGCTCATTGAGGGCGTCCCACACGCCACTATTCTTGCTCGGGGCAGAACTGTTTACACCCGTTCCCCCCTCCTTGTCCACTCCAAAATATGGAGTTTTCGCCATACAGTCGTTTTCCATGCCTCCGTCCGCACATTTAGGGTACGCCGGGAAATCCAGGACTATTTCCTCCCTCATGGAGTCTGAAACGTCCACAACACTCTGTGCGTCAATTTCAAAAGATGCAGCAAAGTCATTCACCTCCACCACGTAGTCAAAGTAGCCCAGGCAGCGCACACAGCGGAATTTGAACGGAGCGGAAATATTGCCCCTCACGAACAATTCATTTTCAAATCTCTGCACATGCAGGTCAAACGCAAGAGGCCCAATGGAGGTTACCTCTTCATCGTCGATGCCGAAGATTTCGGGATCCAGCTCACCACTGTATTTTTTCCCCGCTTCCGGCAAGTTCTCAAGCTCTACCAGCAGTCTTTTCATGAATGCATCTTACAGCCAGTCCCCGCGCCTGACAAGCAGACAGGGCGACACCGACCACGGAAAGAGGGAGGAATGACACATCCCCGCTCCTTCCCGGCAGTCCGCCAAATCCGGACCGGGCCTAACCGGGAGGCCATTCCAGCTTGCGGCCCGCCAGCAGGTGCATGTGCAGATGGGGAACCGCCTCCCCGGCGTCAGGCCCGTTGTTGATGACCAGGCGGAAGCCGCTTTCATCCATGCGGAGAGTCCGGGCAATCCGGCCGGCGGCCAGCATCATGTGGCCCAGCAGGGCGGCGTCCTCCTCCCCTGCCTCGGAAAGGCGGGGAATGGGTTTGCGCGGAACCAGCAGCAGATGCTCCGGAGCCTGGGGGCTGATGTCCCGGAAGCAGACGCACTGTTCATCCTGGTAAACGATGTCCGCGGGAATTTCCCCGGAACAGATTTTTTCAAATAACGTGGCAGCCATAGAATCAAAAAAGGATTCGCGAGAGTTTTAGCATATTCAGGGAACCGTGGACAAGTCATTCCCTGGCGGCGGAAGCGCGGCGCAGGCGGTCCATGATGGCGCGGCCCAGCCCCGCTTCCGGCACGGACTCCGCCACAATGACGTCAATGCCTTCATTTTCATCCATCTGCCTCATCAGGGCAAACAGGCGCACGGCGGCTTCCGCCAGCCGCCCGCTGCCGGGGCTCATGGCCACCACTTCCGCCCAATCCCCCTCCTGGGCAAGGTCGGACGTTCCCTCATAGGAGAGCAAGCCGTACCGCACTCCTTCCACGGGCGTGAATTCTACCCCGGGTTCCAGCAGCATCATGGGCTTGCACGGCGCATAATGGCTGCTGAGCTGTCCCGGAGCATCCGCCGGAGATTCTTCCGAAACGGGACGGGGGGAGGGCTTGCGGCGCACCACCTTCACCAGGTTCCGGAATTGCTCCCGGGTCACAGGCCCTTCACGCAGCAGTTCCAGCGCGGGCTTTCCCTTTTCATCCAGCATGGGGCGCACAATGGTGCTTTCCAGCCCTTCGGAACAGGCGCCGGCGTCCAGAATCATTTCAATGCGCCCATCCAGCTCCTTCTGTACGGCGGAGGCGGAAGTAGGACTGATGTGCCCGAAGCGGTTGGCACTGGGCGCAGCCACGGGGCGCCCCAACGCTTTCGCCACCCCCCGCATGGCGGGATGCGCGCTTACCCGCACGGCCACCGTAGGCAGGCCGCTGGTCACGATGTCCGGAATGACGGGCGCCTTCGGCAACACCATGGTCAGAGGTCCGGGCCAGAATTTGGAGGCGAGGGTATGCACCAGTTCCTTCAATTCCTCCGGAATGACGGTATATTTATCCACTTCCTTCCCATGATGAACATGAATGATCAGCGGATCAAAGGAGGGGCGCCCCTTGGCTTCAAAAATCCTGGCTACCGCTTCCGGATTCAAGGCATCCGCTCCCAGGCCATACACGGTCTCCGTGGGAATTCCCACCAGCGCTCCCGCCGCCAGCGCATCCGCGGCACGGACATACAGCTTGCGGTTGTCTGACAGGGGGTCTACCTCGAATATTTCGGTTTGCATGGCCTTATCCTTGCCTGAACGAGGCTCCTGCGTCAAGTAAGACATCGTTTCCCGGCGGAGAGAGGCCGTCAAATTTGCGGACGGGCGGCACCACGGCCGGAACATGCCGGAGCAGAGGCCTTCCTTATTTTCCGAACCAACCCTTCCTTTTTCTCTTCCCGTGCGGCGTCCAGTCCGGAGAGGAAGGAGCGGAAAAGGCCATACGGCTAAAAGTTGTTTTCTTATGCCTCCGGATTGAGTACAATCAAGCCATGAAGGGAGCCGCGCCAACATCCTTGCCAAACATCATCCTGATCGGGCTGATGGGGTGCGGCAAAACGACCATCGGGAAGGAATTGCACCGGGAGACAAACCTTTGTTTCACGGATACGGACCAGATGATCGAACGCCAGACGGGGATGGATATTCCGCAGATTTTCAAGGATCACGGAGAATCACATTTCCGTGACCTGGAAACGGGAGTCCTGCGCCAGTTGCAGACAGAGGACAAGCAAAGCCGCATTATTTCCACGGGCGGCGGCATCACCATCAGGCCGGAAAACCGGGATTTGCTGAAAAAGCTGGGCTTCGTCGTCTGGCTTCATACGGACGTGAATACCCTGTACCAGCGCATTTCCCGGTGCACCAACCGCCCCCTGCTCCAGCAGCCCAATCCCAAGGCAGTGCTGGCGCGCCTCATGAAAGAACGGCATGATTTTTACCGGGAAACGGCGCATCTGACCATTGATACGGCCAATCTCCATATTCATGAGATAGCCTTCGGCATTCTGGAATCCGCCAGGGTATTCCGCTGCCCCCGGCAGTGATCCCGCCTCCGTTTTTTTGCACACGCACCGTTTTCCCCGCCGGATTGCGGGTGCAACGGCACATCCCCTATCTGCGCGTGCGTCCCCCTCTCCGTCGGCGCAAGAAACAACAAAAGGCGGTCCCCGTCAGAGGAACGCCTTCAGGAAAAATGGAAAGAACCCGCACTCAGGCCTTGCGTGCCTTGCGGATCATGGAATTCACCGTTTCAGAGGGCTGGGCGCCGTTGGCAAGCCACTTGTCAACCTTTTCCAGGTTGATGGTGTAGTTGACGCCTTCCTTCATGGGATCGTAGGAGCCCACTTGTTCGATGTAACGGCCGTCGCGACGAGCACGGCTGTCGACAACTACGATTTTATAGTAAGGACGGTCCTTGGAACCCTGACGGTTGAGTCTGATTGCTACTGCCATATCAATTATAAGTAAAAGGTGTTAATGGGGAACTTGCGCGCCTTGTCATTCGCATGCGTGCGCGTTCAGCTTCCCACAGCGGGTGCAGATGTATGCGATATAATGGAGTCATTGTCAATACCAGAGTTGTTTTTCCGATAAAAAAGCCATTCCTTCCACCCCCCCTCATCAGGAAAAACTTTCCAACGCCATGCGCCCGAAGGAATACAGCATGCTGAGACCGAATCCCGCCAGCACCAGGGACAGCACGCCATCCACCCTTCCGGAATGACGGTCATAAAAGGCCCGGATGGGATGCCAGCGGAAGACAAGCGCCCACAGAATCCATCCCGCCGTTCCCGTAACCACAATCAATGCGCCGATGAACAGGGCATAAGAGGGATCATGATTTTTTTCCAGCAGCGGGGCGGAGAGCGCCACGAAAAAGAACGTGGCCTTGGGATTCATCAGATTGGTCAGCAGGGCATCCCGGTAAATGCCGGAAGCCGGCGGCACATGGCCGCTCCCGGCGATGGCTCCTTTCCTTCCCCGCGGCCATATTTTCCACGCCAGGTACAGCATCCAGCAGGAGGCCGCACAGAACAGCACCAGCCCCAGGGAACTGTGAAAAACGGAGGCTCCCACCGTGCACGCCAGCGCCGCATGGGCGATTACCCCGGTTCCAATGCCCAGGGCCGCCATCACTCCGGCGCCGAAGCCGTAGGCCAGCGTGCTCCTGGTGACAAACGCCTGGTCCGGACCGGGAGAGGCCTGGGAGAGCAGCAGGATTCCTGCGAATATGAGTTCTTCCGTCATGGGATCAAAAAGGATTCACGCCCTGGGATGCGCCTGCCTGTAAACTTCCGCCATTCTGGCACGCGTCACGTGGGTATAAATCTGGGTGGTGGACAGGGAGGCGTGCCCCAGAAGCTCCTGGACGGAGCGCAGGTCCGCCCCGGCATCCAGAATATGCGTGGCAAACGTATGCCTGATCTTGTGGGGGGAAATGGTGAAGGGAATGGAAGACAGCTTGACGTACTTGTCCAGCATCATCTGCACGGCGCGCGCGCTGAGCCGGGTGCCTATGCGGGAAACAAACAGGGGGGAATCCTTCGGCAGGCAGGCCATGGAAGCATAGGTTTCCAGAGCCGCCAGCGCGGGTGCGCCCACAGGCAGGATGCGTTCCTTGCGCCCCTTCCCCATCACCCTCACCCCACGGAAGCGGTGGTCCACGCTGTTCACATCCAGCCCCACCAGTTCGCTCAGGCGCATTCCGCAGGAATAAAAAAGTTCCAGAATAGCCGCATCACGGTAGGGAAGCCACGCGGGGGCATTGGGAGGCACGGGCACCTTGTACGGCAGTTCCAGGAGTTCCAGCATCTGGTTGAGAGTCAGAAAAACGGGCAGGTTTTTCTTTTTCCTGGGGAGGGACACGCCCGTCATGGGGCTCGCTTCCAGGCCGCGGCGGCGCATCATGAAACGGTAAAAACTGCGCAGGGCCGCAAACCGGAGCCGGATGGTGGCCGTAGCGGCCTCATCCTTCAACTCCTGGAACAGCCAGTCCCTCATCTGGTCCGGAGTACAGCACTCCCACCCTGTAAACGAGCCGTCCGCCCAGGTCCGGAACTGGCGCAGCGCGCGGGCATACACCTCCACCGTATGGGGAGAGGCCTGCTTCTCCACCTCCAGATATTGCAGAAAGGCCTGTTCCGGTTCCAGAGGCTGCTCCATGATGATGAATAAAGTTATTCCGGGCTTTTATCCTCTTCCTCCTCCGTATTCACCGGAGCTTCCTTCAGCAGCACTTCACTGATATTCGCCCTGATGAACAGGTCAATGTCATCCGGCTCTTCCATGGCGTACAGGGGGCTGTCCTGATGGCTGTCCGCCAGGGCCTGCTCCCTTTCCACCGGACTGAGCGCACCGTCCTGGTCCAGATCGTAAAGATCCATCATCTCCTTCATTCTGGCCTGGTATAAAGCCGCCGCATCCTTCATGACAGCGGCATGTTCCTCCGGATCAATGCGTCCGTTCCCGTTGGCGTCATACTTCTGCAACAGCATGTTCCTGGTCAGCAGAAACAGGCCGGGAGCCACCATGAAGCGTTTCTGCCCGGCAGTCCGGATTTCCACCCTGGGCGGTTCCGGACCTTCTCCGGGAGGCGGGGGAGGTGGAGGCCCGCCGCCCTGCCTGTCCGGCGGACCGGGCGGCCTGCGGGAACCGCGGATCTTTTCCACATGCTCCCGGAAGGCCTTGTACTCTTCCGGGGAAAGCTTTCCGTCTCCATCCTTGTCAAACTGCATCAGGAACTTCTTCCTGGCTTCTTTTCGCGCAGCGTGCGCATCCTTCACCAGACGGGCCTTGTCCTGCTCAGACAAGATGCCCGTTCCCGTGCTGTCATACCGGTCCAGAACCATCTGGCGGATCAGAAGAGTTACCTGAAGGCACTCCAGGCCGGGCCGGGGGACAGATTCCGCTTCCCTGCGGTCTCCGGAAGCCGCGGACTGCCCTGCCGCAGGCGGCAGAGCACCGAAGGCCAGCGCCGCGGCACAGGAAAAGATAAACGTGTGGGGCAATCTCATGGTCATTCTTATTAACCCCGCCGGAAAAAGACGGTTTCAAAAATAAGCATCCGCCCCTGCCGTCGGGCGACACGGGCGGATGCTGAAAACGTGCGGAAGGAGGAACTCCTTATTTCTCCACTTGAACGATCGCGTTCTTTTCCAGTTCAACAACCACACCTTCCGCAATCTTGAGGGAGACGGTGCGGTCATTCACCTTTTCAATGAAGCCGTGCAGCCCCGCATTCGTGACCACCTTGTCCCCGCGCTGCAGGGCAGCGATGCGCGCCTGCTGTTCCTTCTGGGCTTTTCTCTGCGGGCGGATCAGCATCACCCAGAAGAGGACGATGATGATCACAAACATGAACATGGGGCTGCTGAGGATCTGCTGGAACATATTGGCGGGTTCCTGTCCGGAGGCGGCAGCCGCATCCTGGGCCTGTGCTAACATGAAGATATTCATAAAATGTCGTTTGCTTTGTATCGTGCGATGAATGAATCCTTGAAGGAGCCGAACGTGCCGGCGGCTATGGCCTCACGCGCCTGAGCCATAAGCCGGAGATAGAATTCCAGATTCTGGAAAGAAAGCAACCTTAAAGCGAGTATTTCACCAGCTTTGAACAGGTGACGCACATAAGCACGGGAGAATTGTGTGACATGCGGATGCCCTTCGGGGTCGATCGGGCGGGAATCCGCAGCCCAGCGCTGGTTCTTGATATGCATGGGGCCGTCCGGCGTCAGGGCCACGCCGTGGCGCGCCAGGCGGGTGGGCATCACGCAGTCAAACATGTCCACACCGCGGGCGATCATCTCCAGCAGCTGGGGAGGCGTGCCCAACCCCATGGCATACCGCGGCTTGTCCTCCGGCAGCCAGGGCGCAGAGTGGTCAATGGCCCGGAGCATCTCTTCCTCCGGCTCTCCCACGGAAACGCCTCCGATGGCATAACCGTCAAAATCCATGGCAGCCAGCTCTTCCGCGCATCTTTTCCTCAAATCCGCATACACGGACCCCTGCACAATGCCAAAATGGTGCTGGCGCCCTTCCCCGGAACGCGGCTGGTGCTCCTGCACCCAGGCCTTGCAGCGGCGCGCCCACCGGAGCGTGTAACCCAGGGAGGTCTCCGCGTACTTCCTGTCGCAGGGATAGGGGGGGCATTCGTCAAACAGCATGGCAATGTCACTGCCCAGGTCCGCCTGGATTTCCATGGACCGCTCCGGACTCAGCATCATGTATGCGCCGTCCAGATGGTTCTGGAAGCGCACCCCTTCCTCCGTAATCTTGCGGAGCCGCGCCAGCGACCAGACCTGGAAGCCGCCGGAATCCGTCAGGATGGGGCGGTTCCAGGAGGAAAACCGGTGCAGGCCTCCCATTTCCCGGATCAGGGAAGAACCGGGACGCAGGGACAAATGATAGGTATTGCCCAGAATGATCCGGGCTCCCAGAGTCTCCAAATCCTGCGGATGCATGGTCTTCACGGACCCCTGCGTTCCCACCGGCATGAAGATGGGAGTGGGCACCTGGCCATGCGGCAGATCAAGCGTACCCAGGCGCGCAGCCGTGGTGGAATCTTTCTGGTGAAGGGTAAAAGGCATCGGAATCAGGATTTCTACAATTTAATGAAGCGGGCGCGGTAAATCGGCTTTCCCATGGATTCCCATTGAAGCTGGAAATCCGTCTTGGGATAAAAAAATTCATCTTCTTCCCATCTTGCGCGGCTGAACAGGCCGCTGCGCACCACATGGTCCAGCACCCACAGGAAGTATTCTTCATGGTCAGTCTTGAACAGGAACTCCCCTCCGGCCGCCAGGGAACGGTGCAGCACGGGCAGAAAATCCTCCTGCACCAGGCGGTTCTTGTGGTGCCGCTCCTTGGGCCACGGATCCGGGCATAAATAATGCAGCCTGGAAATACAGCCCGGCTGCATCAGCCATTCCAGGAAATAACGGCTTTCCACCCGGAGCACCTTCACGTTTTCCAGTCCGCGGGCGGCCGCCCGGGAACAAACGCCCCGCACGCGGCCCAGCAGCCGCTCAATGCCCAGAAAACGGCGTTCCGGATAATGGGCCGCCATCTGGAGCAGGAACCCTCCGTCTCCACAGCCCAAATCCACCTCAAACGGGCCGTCCGCCCCAAAAATATCGGAGGGCGCCAGCACCTTGAAAAAATCGTCTGGGATAAAGGCCGGATTTGTCATGGAAATCAACGTGCGCCTAAAATGCGTTACAAAACGGACTCTGTCAAATGAGAAGAGCCTCTCCCCGCAAACATGCGGAAAGAGGCCCGGAAAAGCGGAATCACCGCGCCAGGACAGCCGCACGGCGTCAGCCCCGGTTATAAAGCCGGTTGTAAATCTTGCGGTCAAACCGGTAATAGCGCGCAGCGCGGTGGGCTACGCCCGCCTCCTTCTCATCCAGAGGCACAATGTAAGGACGGGAAGCTATTTTCTTGTGGAAATTGCGCACGTCCATGGGCTTTCCGTGAATTTCCTCATTCAGCCGCCTGAGCTGAAGCGCCGTAAACTTGGCGGGCAGCATGTCGTAAATCAGCGCAGGCTCTTTCTTCACGGAAGAACGTATCCTCTCCAGTGCCAGGTCAATGATGTCCCGGTGGTCAAACGCCAGTTCCGGCAACTTGTCCACCGGCACCCAGCGGGTCTTGTGGCTTTCCATCAGTTTGCGCAGCTTGGTGGAAATTCTCAGCATGGCCATGTAGGCCACCGTCACCAGGCGGCCGATCTTCTGGCCGGAGGTGGCCTCCACCCATTCCCTGTCCGCCGGGTTCTTGATGCGCGACGGATCTCCGAAGGTATGGAACTGCTCCAAATGAGGGGAAGACATGCCGGTCATGTCAAACAGGATACGGCGGGCGGCGGCGTCCAGCTCTTCATCCTCATAAATCAAATCACCTGGCAGCTTGGAAATAGCGCCGGTATGGCCGGGTACGACATGCGTCTTTTCAACCAGAAGGACCTTCAGCCCTTCTTCATCGAACCCGATCAACACACAATCCACTGAGAGATGTGGATAAAATGCCTGTCTGCTCATTTTTTATTTATTATTGTAGTAAGTTTCCAGAATCGCCTCAACGCTACGCAAGCGGCTTAGCCAAGTCAACCAAAATCAAAACAAGAGCGGGAAAGTCCACAACATGCCGTTCCGCATCTCCGCGCCCCGGCCGCCGGCGGCATTTCCCCCCGGCGCGGCCATGTTCTCCGGAAAGGAAAATGCATCAGCTTCTTGCTTTCCCTGATGTTCCCGTCCATATATAAACCATGCAGACGGGCATTATCAGGGGAGCGGCCATGCTGGCCGGGCTGTTATGGCTGGCAGCCTGTTCCTCCTCTCCCAAAAGCCGGGATTATCCGGGCTACATGACCCGGCCCTATACCATCCGGGGACACCGCTACCATCCCATGAGCGTGGAGCAGGCGCTGACCTATGAACAAACGGGCGTTGCCTCCCACTATAACGAATGCGCCCTGTGGGGACTCGTCAGCGGGAACACGGCCATCGGGGAAAGCGTCCGCCCCTGGCATCTGCACGCAGCGCATCCCACCCAGCGCCGCCCCGTAGAGTTATAACCATACACCGGCCAACGCGCCCACTAGCGAGGGGGGTGTCGGGGTATGG
>NZ_JAJBTT010000041.1 GCF_020860705.1 Akkermansia sp. | reverse complement strand
GGGCAGGATGCATGGCGGCGGGGAGGAAGAACAGGGACAGTTACGGTCTGAAAAGGTCGTGTTTATCAGGATTCCCGAAAACATGCCGGAACAGAGGGGAATCGTGCTTGATTTCCACGGGGGAAGAGGGTAAAGCAGGCCGCATGCCGCGCCCCCCTCTCACCTGCCTGTTTTTTCTATGTCTTTCCCTGCTGCTGGCCGCCTGTTCCTCCACGCCGAAGACCCCTCATGGCAAGCCGCTGATGAAGGACGGCAGGTACGCTTCCTCTTATGACGCCTTTGTGGCGGATCCCCAATACCGCTTCACGCGGGATATCTGGTACCATGACGAACGCATCCGGCAGGCGCAGACGCGGAACAGCAAAATCGTGGTTCACCTGAAAGACCAGCGCGGCGTGCTGTGGGTCAACAACCAGGTAGCCATGGACTTTCCCGTATGTACCGGCAGGTCCACCCATGAGACGCCCCGCGGGAAATTCTCCATCATTCAGAAGGATGCGGACTACCGTTCCCGGACCTATGGGAGCGTGTTTGATGCAAGCGGCCTGTGCGTGAATTCGGACGCCACTTCTTCTTCCCGCGTACCGTCCGGCGGCAAATTCATCGGCGCCAAAATGCCTCTGTGGATGCGCATTCACGGAGGAATAGGGCTGCATGTAGGCACGGTGTTCCGGGACGCCAACTCCCACGGGTGCATCCGGGTGCCGGTGGAGGCATGCCGCATTTTGTTTGACAAATGCGGCATGGGAACCACCGTAATAGTTCAGGAATAAGCGCGAGCGTGAATAATCGTTGATTCCTTACGGCGCATCTGTCACACTCCTGCAAGCTGATGAAAATGAAGGTTCTGATACGCTCCCTGGTATTGCTGGCCGGATTTGCCGGCCTGACGGCGGATATGGTCTGGGGTCAATCTTCGTCACGCCACTCGTCTTCCCGCGGGGGTACGCCCGTGCGCCAGGCTGCGGCGGAGCCGCGCGGGGAGGATGACGCCGTAGAAACGGTTGACCTGGGAGACAGGAAGAGTGATTCCGGCACGGCGTCCGGTGAACGTGAAGGCGTGGCTGACGCCCCGGAGATGCCCAGGGAAACGAACAAGGAGCAGAACGGCCTGGATTCCCTGTCCCTGATTCCCTCCCTCAATGGAGGGCGGCTGGACGCTGCGCGGGAGGCGCATACCAGCACGCGGCCTTCCGCCAGAACCATGGCCCTGCTGATTCCGGCTCCGCGCGGCCCCATTCTGGATCGCAACGGGGAGCCGCTGGCCATAACCTCCGTAGCCTATCAGCTGGCCCTGCGGTTTGAAATTTTTGAAAATCCCGACCGTTCCCGTGTGGTGGAATTCGGACGCAACTGTCTGGAACAGGCCAAGAAAATTGCCGGAAAGGCATGGTCCATTTCCGATGACCAGTTCTGGAAGCATTACGAACACCGCCGCTGGCTGCCTCTCCCGCTCACCAACGTCATCCGGGCGGAGGAGGCGGAAAAGCTGAAGGACAAGGTGAAAGGAGTGCGCGGCCTTCAGCTGCTGCCCATTTACATCCGTTCCTATCCGGAAAAGGAAATCGCCGGCCACATCATCGGCTATGTGGGTTCCAAGGGGAAACTGCCTACCGGCCCCATCAACCACATGGACCCGCTGTGGGAACAGGTGGAAGGCCGCGCGGGGCTGGAGAAGGAATTCAACAAGGAGCTGACCGGGACGCCCGGCGTATGGCGCCTGATGTTTGACGAGGACGGCAACAAGATTCTGGATGAACTGCAAATACGGCCCAAGCCCGGAGGCGCCATCGTCAGCACCCTGAACCTGAAATGGCAGAAGGATGCGGAACGCATCCTTTCGCGCGGCAAGAGGCGCGGCGCCATGGTGGTGCTGGATTGCGTGACGGGGGAAGTGCTGGTGATGGCCTCCACGCCGTCCTATGACCCGAACATGTTCATTCCGAACATTTCCCAGAAGGATTACGACGCCCTGCGCAACGATCCCGCCGGCCCCCTGGGCGCGCGCGCTTTCCAGGGGCGCTACCCCCCCGCCTCCACCTTCAAGGTGATGACCGTAGCCAGCGCCCTGAGGCATAACAAGATTACGGAAAATACACTGGTTCACTGTGACGCTTACGTCAAGATTGGCAACCACGTTTTCAATAACTGGAGCAAGACGCCTCTGGGGGATATCAATTGCATCCGCGCGCTGGCGATGTCCAACAACCCGTTCATGTACCAGATGGGACTCAAGCTGGGAGCGGAAGCCCTGATGGACACGGCGCGCGCGTTTGGCCTGGGTGAGCGCACCGGCCTTCCGATTCCGGACGATCCCGGACTGGTGCCCACCAGCGAATACATGGTTCGCAACTACAAGCGCGATTTTATGCCCGGGGACGCCGCCAACCTGTCCATCGGCCAGGGAACTTTGCTGGTCACTCCTCTTCAGGTAGCTCACATGATGGCCGGCGTGGCAAACGGGTACCTGCCCAGGCTGCAGCTTATCAAACAGATTCAGGACGGCAACTCCAACGTCATTTACGCACCCAAGCCCCAGGAGGTCCAGCGCCCCCTGCCGGCCTATGAACGCGCCCTGGTGAGCGTGCGCAAGGGCATGAGGGAGGTGATTGAAGGAGGTACGGGCGGCCGCGCACGCCTTTCCTATGCCAGCATCGCCGGTAAATCCGGTACGGCCCAATGGGGGCCGGAACGGGAAGACAAGCGTCTGGCGTGGTTCGCCGGATTCATGCCTTGTGACAATCCCCGCTTCGCCTATGTGGTGCTGTATGAAGGCCGCGCCCACGAACGGCTGGGCGGGGGGGCCGCCGCCGCGCCCATCGTAAAGGAATTCTTTGAGACGGAGAAGAAGGACATCAAGGCCATCATTGATCCTCCCAAGGATGACATCCCCGTGGCGGAACCGGTGGAGGAAACCCCTGAAACGGCCGCGGCTGCACTTCGCGGGCGCGGGGAATCCCCAGCCGTGGTACCGGACAACCTGCCTCCCGGCCTGTATGATCCGGAAGGGGTGGAACCCATCAAGGTTCATGAAATTCCCGCTGACCTGGATGATTCTTCCGATGCGGAAATCAAGGCGACCCCGGTGGGCGGTTCCTCCGGGAACGCCGGCCCGTCGGCTCCTCCCCTTTCGGAAGATCCCTCCGCAGCCCCCCTTGCGCCCCGCCGCGGAGATTCCGACTACATTCCCGGACTTCCCCACCAGATTCCCCGGCATCTCAACCATGTCACCCCTGTGAGCTCTCCACCACCGCCGGCTCCTCTTCCAGAGGATGATATTCCCATGGCGGAACCGCTTTAGGCTGGCTTTCCGCTCTCTTTTGAAAGGTTCAGCCCTCTTTCCATGATGGGAGAGGAGGAAAGTTTTCAAAGTTCTTCATGGATTTTTGGAGCAGCTTATTCGGCAGGATGAAAAGGCTGCCCGGAAGAAGAGGCATGGAACAAATGGCCTTCTGGAAGGAATATCAGCTGAATGCTGGCCTGAAGGGGCGGGTATGCTTTACGGATTTGTTGAAGATGCTTCCAGAGGTTTTTCCCGGTTATAAAGTCATGCATGGTCATTTGCTTCTTGATGTTTTTCATTCTGCTTGCGTCATTGAGGGGAAGAGCCTATATAATGCGGATGGTGTACGTCGATGAGACTGTGGCCGTGAGGAACGGCGCTTCTGTCGAATGGCATCATGACCCCATGTTTCAAGATAATGAAAACGCATTATTTCTACTCCATACCCTGTTTTGCGCTGACCTGCGCTCTTGCCGCCTGCTCGGACGACAATAAATCCTCTTCCGCCAAGGACGGACAGGACGCCGCCGGCTTAACTCCGGCTTCCGCCCTTGATCCTTCCGCTCCTGTAGCTTCCGATCTGGTGGCGAAGCGCGCCGAACGGCTCGGCCTGGCCGCCCTGTTCCCCAAAGACATGGGTATGGTGGCTGGCGTTTACGACATCCCCGGCATTATCAAAGGCGTTCAGAGTTTAAACATGGTCAAGACCTGGTGTTCCTGCTCCGCAGTGGGGAACGCTGATGAATCCATTGCCATTCCGGGAGAAGATGCCCCCAAGCCTGCCCCGGCGAAGTGCTCCATCAACAGCCCTGTCATTGACGCGATGATCGGCCTCGGCCCCGAATGGGCTCCGTGGTTGGATGGCGCTCAGGATGCTTTTACCAACATGGGCCTGAACCAGATGAAGAGCGTTGTAAGCAGTCTCAAGCTTTACCAGGCCGCCACCAATGGGAACAAGGATGCCAATGACGCGGAAATGAGTGAAATGGTCAACGGATACGTGGGGATGCTCGTGCAGTGGGCCTCCCTGGTGGATCTTCGTCCGTCCCAGGCCCCTACGGCTCCCGTGATGGTGGCCGCCAAACTGACGCCGGAAGCCGTGGCCCAGGTGAAGGCCACCCTGAAGGACGCCAACCTTCCGGAGGACATGGAGCTGCATGGGTTGGTCTCCCTGTACGACAAGACTTACAACGGTCTGGCCTGCAAGGTGGCGGAAGTGGACTGCAAGAAAGTGCGCGTGAAACTGGAAGAAAAGCTGAATGAGGCGAAAGGCAATTTCAACATTTCCCAGGAAGACATGGACCGCCTTCAGGCTGCTCTCAAGCGTCTGGACGAGTCCAAGCTGTACGTGGCCGTTGGGTTCGTGGATGACACCCTGGTGGGTTTTGTGACCACCAATCCTGAAAAACAGGTCCACCTGGCCGCTTCTCCCCAGGATTCCGTTCTGGCCCGTCCGGATTTCTCCATGGCTGACGCCCAGTTCCAGCATCCGGCCTATGGCCTGTTGTTTGCGGACAAGGCTTCCGTGAAGGGGCTGATTAACTTGGATATGGCTTATTACCAGGGAGTTCTGACCGGTTTGAAGGGCGTGATGCAGATGCTTGGCACTGACTGGAAGGTTGCGGATATGGCTCCTTCCCTGTCTGCACTTGATTCCATCAAGGGCAACGTGCTTGGCCTGTATGAAAAACTGGCCGGGAATGCTACATCCATTTCCTACTATGCATGGCAGGACCAGGGGGTCCATGTGGAGGCACGCATCTATCCGCTTGATATTTACGATCTGAACGCTCCCTCCTCCATGAATTCCGTGCGTCCGGGGGCGAATACCGTGCTGTATTCCTCCTTCCGCGTCAATCCGCAGATTATTGACATGGGCTGCTCCCTGTATGAAGACGTTGCCCAAATCGTCTGGGATTACGGCAATGCGTACATCTCCAACCCGAAGAACGACGTGAACGACCAGGTGCGCATGGTCGCTCCCATGCTCCAGATGGCCCGGCCCACCATTGAAGAACTCTGGAAGGCTTACAAGACCGCTCTTTCCGGCATCACGGATTCCGGCGTTTTTGTCATGGACATGCAGGGCGCTCCCAGTCCCATGCTCCAGAATGTTCCGGCTCCGCGCTTTTCCCTGGCGTATGAGGTGAAGAACCGCGCCGCCCTGGGCGAAGCCTGGCAGAAAGTGTCTGACGCCGCCAAGACGATCGTTACCCTGGCCAGCCAGGGCAAGATGGCGGAACTGCCCGCGGCCAAGTCTTCCGTGGACGGGGACGTCACCACGTACGATTACGAGTGCCCGCTGGGCGCCGACCTGAATCCGGTGGTGAGCGTGTCCGATTCCCGCTGGGCCCTCAGCATGCCGAAAGCGTTCGGTCTGGAAGTCCTCAAGGAATCCATGAAGGCTCCTGGACAGGTGGCGCCGCTGGAATTCCAGTTTAACCTGGTTCCGGTCCGGGACGCCCTGAAGAGCGCGGCGGACAGCAACAAGGATATCCAGAAAGCCGTGAAGACGCTTGACGTGATTACCTCCGACGTTACGGGCGTGCATGCCACAGGCAGCAAGGCCGCGGACGGCAGGGACGTGTATCATCTCCACGTGATTTCCGCTGCCAAATAACAGAGGCTTCCAATGGCATTTACGGGCTTCCGGGAAGAAATTCCCGGAAGCTTTTTGTTGATGGAGGACGTCTTGTTGGTGCCGTTCCGGCATTCCTCCACGGAAATCCTTTGGCGCTCGGAAGAGAAAACAGGGCTCTATCACCGCGGGCCGGTGGGTGCTTTAAATTGTATACAAATGTATATAATTTGCGTGCGTGCCAAGTTTTGGACTTGCCAAGGGAAAGGGGAGAGTACACAATCAGCACCGTCAAATAAAGGGAATGGCTTCCCTTTTCCGTATTTACAGGAGTTGGCACGAGTAATGGTGAAAGATAGACGATGAGCAGATTTTTCCAGTTCCTGTGGTTGGCGGCGGTGGCAGTGCCCGGCATGATGGGCGGCAGCGCATGCGCTGCGGAGGAAAGTGCGGAGCACGGACTGGAACAGGCCGCCCCCCATTTGTTTTCCATCCCGCTTCCCGGCGGCATTGAATTGCCGGTGTCCAACTCCATGCTGATGCTTTTTCTGGCGGTTCTTTTGATAGGCGTGGTCGTATGGTCCGCCACCCGCGCCATGCGCATTCTCCCGTCCCGATTCCAGAATGCGGTGGAGTATTTTTTTGAGACCCTGTACAACTTTGTGGAATCCCTGCTGGGACCGCGCCTGACGCGCAAGTACTTCTGGTATTTCGGGACCATCTTCACCATCATCCTGGTCAGCAACTACATGGGGCTTCTCCCCGGGGTAGGGACCATTACCTATGACGGAGTGCCGCTGTTCCGCGGCGCGAATGCGGACATGAACGTGACGATGTTCCTGGGCATCTTTTATGCGCTGATGTGGCTTTACTGGTCCATCCGGGAACAGGGTCTGAAAGGCTTCTTCATTCACTTGTTCGGTCCCAAGGGAAGATTGCCCGGCTTCATGGGATTCGTGCTGGTGCTCATCTTCATCTTCGTAGGGCTGGTGGACGTTCTGAGCATCACGATCCGCCCGATTGCCCTGGCAGCCCGTCTTTACGGCAACATTTACGCCGGGGAAACGATCATTGACACCATGGCCCACATGTTCGGCCCCGTACTCAGCTCCCTGTGCGTTCTGCCGTTTCTGGCGATTGAACTGCTGGTGGGCTTCATCCAGGCCCTGGTGTTCCTGCTCCTGACGGCGATTTTCCTGAAACTCCAGGTAGGGGACGGCGACTCCCACGGCCATGCAGCCAAGGATGAGGAGAAGGAACCGCCCGCTCCGGCCAGCCTGCCGCCCGGGAAGACCCCATGAGCCGCCCCGCCAATTTTCCGTTCCGGACCATGGGCAACCTGTGGGGGAACGTTCAACAAAAACATAAACCATACCAATAACATGATTGATCCTACTGCAATGACCTCCCTGGCCGAACTGTCCGGCAACGTGGGCTTCGGTCTCGTCACCATCGGCGCCGGCATCGGCATCGGCATGATCGGCGCAAAAGCCGCGGAGGCCACCGGGCGCAATCCCGGCGCTTCCTCCCCCATCATGGTGATCGCCATTACGCTGGCCGCCCTGATTGAAGGCGTGGCCCTGATCTCCATTTTCGTGAAATAACCCGGAGGCTCCGTTTCCGGAGGGAGTTTTCTCCGCTCCGGGACGGCGCTGCCGTTCCTGCCGGTCCGGAAAACTTCCGGCATGTTTCAACCTGTTCATTTTATGCTGAATCTCATAGCCGACCAGTCCTGGAATCCCTTTGCGCCCTTTGGAGTGACAAGCTGGGAACCTTTTCTTGCCAATCTGATTGCCTTCATCCTGATGGTGGTGATTCTGCGCTACCTGGCGTTCAAGCCCATCCAGAATGTGCTGGAAAAAAGGCGCCAGCGCATTGAGGAGGGAGAGGAAATGCGTGAGGAAAGCGAACGCCAGCTGGCCTCCGTGAAGGAACAGACGCATGAAATGCTGGTGGAAGCGGGGGAAAAGGGGCAGGAAAAGATAGACGCCGCCAAAGCCGCCGCCGCCCGCCTGCTGGAGGAACAGGAAACCGTGGCCGCCCAGAAGGCGGAAGAAATCGTTAAAAAAGCCCGGCAGCTCGCGGAACTGGAGCAGCAGAAGGAGCGCGACGCGTTGAAAGAGCAGTTCGGCCAGCTGGTGGCCCTGGCTACGGCCCAGGTTACGGGCAAGGTGCTGACGGAAGAGGACCAGCGGAGAATCAACCGGGAAGCGATCGACAGCCTGGATTCCTGAAATACTTTATGAAAATCGGAAAGGACACGCAAAACGCCGCCCGCAGGCTGTTCCGGCTCTGCATGGACGGGAATTCCGTAGCGGAGGACCGCGTGCGCCTGATCGCCCGGAAAATTGCGGAACGCAAGCCCCGCAATTACGCCGCCCTGCTGACGGCCTTTTACCATATGGTGGAATACGCCGTAAAAAGCCGTACGGCCACCATTCAGAGCGCAGTGCCGCTGACGGAGGAGGAACGGTCCCAAATTCAGGCCAGATTGACGGCCAGATATGGCGACGGGCTTTATTACCACTGGGAAGTGGAGCCGGACCTGCTGGGAGGCGTACGCATCCAGGTGGGGGACGACGTGAAGGACGGCTCCGTGCGCTCCAAGATTGACCGCCTGGCCGACCTTGCCCGCAACCTTTCCAATTAACCAACGAATTATTTTCCCATGAGCAACATACTTCAAGAACTCGAAGCAGAAATTAAAAAAGCCACGGCTTCCGTCAGCCAGGAAAACGTGGGCGTCATCCGTTCCGTGGGGGACGGCGTCGCCAAGATCGAAGGGCTGAGCGGCGTGATGCTCAATGAAATGATTGAGTTCCCCGGCGGCGTGATGGGCCTGGCGATGAACCTGGAAGAGCATGAGGTGGGCGCCGTGATTCTGGGGGATGATTCCAATTTGAAGGAGGGGGACCTGGTCAAATGCTCAGGCCGCCTTCTTTCCGTGCCTGTGGGCCATTCCCTGCTGGGCCGCGTGGTAAACACGCTGGGAGAACCGATTGACGGCAAGGGGCCGATTGAGGCGGAAGCCTATTATCCTGTGGAAAAGATCGCCTCCGGCATTATTTCCCGCCAGTCCGTCTCCGTTCCCGTGCAGACGGGCATCCTGCCCATTGACGCCATGATCCCCATCGGCCGCGGCCAGCGTGAACTGATCATCGGGGACCGCGCCACCGGGAAAACCGCCATTGCCATGGATACCATGATCGCCCAGGCGGAACAGAACCGCCTGGCGGAGGAAGGCAAACTGCCGGACCACCAGCCCCTTTACAACATCTATGTGGCTATCGGCCAGAAACGTGCCAACATCAGCCGCCTGGTGGCGAAGCTGGAGGAAACGGGAGCCATGAAATATTCCATCGTCGTGGCGGCTTCCGCCTCCGATCCGGCCGCCATGCTGTACCTGGCTCCTTATGCGGGATGCGCCATGGGGGAATACTTCATGGACAAGGGGGAGGACGCCCTGATCGTGTATGACGACCTCTCCAAGCATGCCGTGGCCTACCGCCAGATTTCCCTGATTCTGCGCCGCCCTTCCGGACGTGAAGCTTATCCGGGGGACGTATTCTACCTGCACAGCCGCCTGCTGGAACGCGCCGCCCGCATCAACAAGGAGCACGGCGGCGGCTCCCTGACAGCCCTCCCCATCATTGAAACGCAGGCAGGCGACGTTTCCGCCTACATTCCCACCAACGTCATTTCCATCACGGACGGCCAGATTTTCCTGGAAACGGACCTGTTCTACCAGGGGGTGCGGCCCGCCATCAACGTGGGTATTTCCGTATCCCGGGTGGGTTCCTCCGCCCAGACGAAAATCATCAAGAAGCTGGCCGGATCCATCAAGCTGGACCTGGCCCAGTTCACGGAATTGCAGGCCTTCGCCCAGTTCGGGTCCGACCTGGATCCCAGCACCAAGGCCAAGCTGGCCCGCGGGGAGCGTATCGTGGAACTCTTCAAGCAGAACCAGTATGAACCCAAATCCCTGGGGCTGGAGGCCGCCGACCTGTACGCTATGCAGAAGGGTTATTTTGACGATGTTCCGGTGGACAGAGTCAAGGAATGCCAGAACGCCTGGGAAGCCTGCATGCAGGACCAGCATCCGGACCTGCTGGAAAGCATCCTGAAGGAAAAGGAGCTGACGCCGGAGATAGACGCCGGGCTTAAAGCCGCCATTGAATCCTTCAAGCTCAGCTGGAACTAACGATTACAGGAGCACTGACACATGGGCAACCTGAGAGACATCAGACGCCGGATCAAGTCCGTCAAAAACACGTCCCAGATCACCAGGGCGATGCAGATGGTGGCTTCCGCCAAGATGCGCCGCTCCCAGGATCAGGCCGTGAAGGGGCGCCCCTACATCCGCGCCCTGGCGGAAGTGCTCTACCACTTGCAGGATGAAATCGACACCAGCAACAGCCCGCTGATGCAGACCCACGGCGGCGCGGACCTGGTGCTGCTGGTGAATACGGACCGCGGCCTGTGCGGCGGCCTGAACGCCAATCTGGTCAAGATGGTCCGGGAACATGCGCCGGAAGGCGCCCATTACATCACCATCGGGCGCAAGCTGAACGCCACGCTGGCCAAGTGGAATGAACGGCTGGAAGCCACCTGGAGCCTGACGGACCCGCTTTCCCTGCTGGAATTGAAGCCGGTATTTGACTTCATTGTGCAGAAGTTCAAGACTGAGGAATACGGGCGCGTCTTTGTCGCCTTTTCCGGCTTTGTGAATACGATGGTCCAGAAACCCATCTTCCGCCAGCTCCTCCCCATTGAGCCGGAGCCTCTGATGAAAATGGCAAAGGCAGGGGGCGCTGCCCTGGACGAAGAAGACGTTCACAAACAGTTCCTGCTGGAACCCAGCCCCGCTGCGCTGCTGGATACCATCCTGCCCCTGTATGTTTTCCACGGTCTGGTCCAGATTGTGCTGGAGGCCCGTGCCTCCGAGCATTCCGCCCGCATGGTCGCCATGAAGGGGGCTACGGAAAACGCCAAGAACATCATCGACGGCCTTACCCTGGACTATAACAAGGCGCGCCAGACGCAGATTACCAATGAATTGCTGGAAATCACCACGGCCATGCGCGCCATGGAATAACATGGCCTCCGCTTTTCTTCCCCTCCTTTCAAACGAAACTCTCATCCCTTCTATTTCAATACCAACTTTTTTTCATGATGAATAACACAGGCACTCTCGTTCAGATCATCGGCGCCGTGGTCGATGCGGATTTTTCCCACGCTGAAACGCTTCCCGCCCTGCTGAATGCGCTGGAAGTGGATTATGAAGTTGACGGAAAGCGCAAGACTCTGGTGCTGGAAGTTCAGCAGCATATTGGAGACGGCTGGGTGCGTGCCGTAGCCATGAGCTCCACGGACGGCCTGCGCCGCGGCATGCCCGTGCGCGATATGGGGCATCCCATTGAAGTTCCGGTGGGGCAGTGCGTTCTGGGCCGCATTTTCAATGTACTGGGTGAAGCCGTGGACGAACGCGGCGAGATTTCCTGTGCCGGCATGAAGAGCATTCACCGCAGCGCTCCGCCGCTGGACGAGCAGTCCACCAGCACGGAAGTGCTGGAAACGGGCATCAAGGTGATTGACCTGATCTGCCCCTTCCTGAAGGGCGGCAAGATCGGCGCCTTCGGGGGGGCTGGCGTGGGCAAGACCGTGCTCATCATGGAGCTGATCAACAACATTGCCAAGGCGCGCAGCGGCCTCTCCGTCTTTGCCGGGGTGGGGGAACGCACCCGTGAAGGGAACGACTTGTACAATGAAATGATTGAATCCGGCGTGATCAACCTGGAAAAACCGGAGGAATCCAAGGTGGCTCTGGTCTACGGCCAGATGAACGAGCCGCCCGGCGCCCGTCTGCGCGTGGCCCTGTCCGCCCTGACGATGGCGGAATACTTCCGCGACGAGGAGCACAAGGACGTACTTCTCTTCATTGACAACATTTTCCGTTTCTCCCAGGCGGGCTCGGAAGTGTCCGCCCTGTTGGGCCGCACGCCGTCCGCCGTGGGCTACCAGCCGAACCTGGCGGAGGAAATGGCGGATTTGCAGGAACGCATCACTTCCACCAAGCACGGTTCCATCACGTCCATGCAGGCCGTTTACGTTCCTGCGGACGACCTGACGGACCCGGCCCCGGCCACCACCTTCGCCCACCTGGACTCCACGGTGGTGCTGGAACGCTCCCTGGCGGCCCAGGGGCTGTTCCCGGCTGTGGAGCCCCTGTCCTCCACCTCCAAGGCCCTGGCCCCGGAAATCGTGGGGGAAGAGCATTACAAGGTGGCGCGCGGCGTGCAGATGGTGCTGCAACGCTACAAGGACCTTCAGGACATGATCGCCATTCTGGGAATGGACGAACTTTCGGAAGAAGACAAGCTCATCGTAAGTCGGGCCCGCAAGATTCAGCGTTTCCTGACCCAGCCGTTCCATGTGGCGGAAGTCTTTTCCAGCATTCCCGGCGCCTATGTGCCCGTGACGGAAACTGTCCGCGGCTTTAAGGAAATCCTGGAAGGCAAGCTGGACATGATTCCGGAAGACGCCTTCTTCATGCGTGGCAGCATAGATGACGTTCTCAAGGACGCCAAATAACCCTTTTTTCCGTTGTTTCACATCATGAGCATGGAGTTCAAAGTCATTACGCCGGATGAAGTGGTGGTTGCCGCTACGGTGGAGTACGTTTATCTGCCCGGTAGCCTCGGGGAGATGGGCGTACTGGAACATCATACGGCCCTGATCACCTCCCTTGAGCCGGGGGAACTCCGCTACAAGCCCATGGACGGCCCGGAGGTAAGCATGGTGGTGGGGAACGGCTTTGTGCAGGTCAATGACGACCATGTTCTCATGGTGACTGATCTCGCGCTCAACTCCTCCCAGATTGACGAAGGCAGTGTGGAACGGGCCATTCAGGAAGCGCAGGAGGTGCTGAAGGCCCGCTCGGAAATGTCCCGCGAGGAACAGGCCCGCTTTGAGGCCAATCTGACCAAGCAGATCATGATGCTGAACTTCAAGCGCAAACACAAATCCCCGGGCCGGTGATGGAAGAAGACTGGAACGATACGTTTTACGACCTTTTCCGCGAAGCGGTGGGGCGCTATCATGAAGGCCACAGGAATGTGGACGGCTTTTTTACGGACCAGGAAATCATGTTCCTGTCTTCCATCGGCTGCCGCACGCGGGAATTGTTTGATTTTGTAGAGACCTACGCGCGCACGGGAGAGCCATCCCCCACCACGGTTCTGTTGATGGCGGCGGTGCGGAGGGACTTCTTCCTGACCATTCAGCACGGCCAGTTTTACCAGGGCAAGCCCGTGATTGGCTATGATCTTCCCGGCTTCGGGGATGAACTCAGCGGACTCCCCTACCTTCCGCGCCTCATTGCCAAGGCAAGGGCCAAGCTGGTCGGCTCCATGGGGGACGACATCATCTACTGCTGCGAGAACGACCGCCGCTTCCTCCGTGACCACGGCAACATCCACCCCGCCGATTTCCTGCGGGTGGTTTGGGCGGCCGGAGACAGTGATCCGAAGGTGTACGACTACGTGCGCCAGTGCACATTGAACTTTTCAGCAAAGTCCGTGGAGGAAGAGTAGCTGAGGCAGGAATTCCTTGATTCTCTTTTTCAGGGATTGGTTTTATAGGCCGGGTAAGTAGTTGGAGGATGGAGGCATTTTTGCGGCCATGCTTGGCAGACAAATGGGCCTGGTGCGTTTGGCATTGCTCAGGGATTCCCGGAATTCGGCCGCCGGAATAACCAGGCTGATTTTATCTGCAGCATCTCCCATGAGCTGATGGAAGATCAAATCCGGTAGGAAGGGAGTTTTGTCTGCCGGGACGGCAACCGGGAAAGCGCCCGGAAAGTGGAAAAAACATCCGATACTGCCTGCCGGGTGAACTCGTGTTCGTACGGAGTTAAGGTGGACACTTTCTTTAAAGCCATCTATGATACAGACGGCAGGCTGTCTATTGCCCTAAAGTTTTAATGGTATCTGATATCCGTAACCCCACTGGATTCCTTCCTTCTAAAGGGTTGTTTAGCCGATTCAGAGAAATAATAACAGGGAAACATCCGGAATATTAAATCAAAAGCACGTGAGGAAAATAGAAAGGGTAAATAAAGGTATTGCGTTTTTGATTTTTTGACGGGAATGGGCATTGGCTTTTTTGCCCCCTCTGGTTTCCCTTTCGGTCAGACGGTTGTTTTTGAAGGGGCCTTTCAACATGCACCGGGAGCAATGAGTAGAGTTCGCAGTTTGGAAAGGTGATGTCTTCAAGCCTTTTCATCAGCAGGGACATCCTCATGGCCTTTTAAAAGCAATAGTTCTTGACCCAAGTTTACAATTGTTTTAGTAAAAGATAGTTGTTTCTCTTTTATAATTTTCCCCTGTCATCTGGAATCCCGCCTGTTCTACTACCGTACCCCCTGAATTTGGTAATCTCCCATGCTTACGAAGAAACCGGCATAATACTGTTGTGTCCCATGCGGAATTTCCGGGAGGGTAACATAATCAACCCTTTGCCGAACGATGAAAAGAAATTGGAAATTTGTTTTTCTTGCCTTTGTATTAGCCGTCTTTTTTACAGGGGCAATGGCTTCTCCCGTACAGGAGAAGGCGGTTTCTCCACCGGAAAAGAATAGTAAAGTTGATAAGGATTGGTGGGAACTTCTGAAAGCTCCCTCGGTTCTCAGGCCTGCCGGGCGGGAAGTGCAACGAATGACGGAAATGTTGTCTGGAATTACCCGGCTGGAAGAAGGCGACCTTATCTGGCTGCAAGTGCCTGAGGATGTCTGCGACGGAGGAATAAGGCTGTGGGCGATTAACAGGGGGAATGTCTTGAAGGTAGCCCAACCTGTTTACTTTTATGAAGTTTACAGATTTTTTACTCAGTATGAGGAGAGTCCTCCTTTCCAGAATCTTGATCCCAAGGTGTTGAATTCATGGAGGAGGATGGAATTCCGCCATGTTTCTTTGGAGAGGGAGTTGAGTGCGGTTGTTGAGTCGTTGTACAAGGCACTCGGCCGGTATTATGATCAACCCGGCCTTGACGCTTCATGGGGCATGTGCGCTACGTGCAATCCGCAATATGACAATGAGATGATGGGGCAGGATGTCCTTGTGGCGGCTGGCAGGCTTGGAGGAGAATTCCACGGATTCAGTACCGGCATGTGCAGTGTGACCGTTGTCCAGGCATGGGAGTATTTATGCCTGCTGCTGCATGATTCAGCTCTTTTTGGAGTGCTTGGCCAGGATGAACAGTTATGGCTGGCGATGCAAGGGGAAAGGCTGCTGGATCTGATTGAGCGGATTGAGAAGGGGCCGAAGCCGGAAAAATGGAAGGGTGTTGTGGAGAAGGAGTCTTTTGGAATGGAATATCTGACATTGCCGGAAACTCTGAAGAATGAGGATATCTGGCTCCTGCTGTTTCCAGAAGGCGGAAGCGGTCTGAGCAGGATGTGGGTGGAGGAGAGAAGGGCGGCGAAAGGAAGGAACGGCCGGATGACGGTGGATGCCCAGGGCATCAACATGACGGAGTTCGGAGCCGATTTTGCTTCAGTGAATTGGAAGGTATCCGAAGGAGAGGAGAGTACGAGTGCGCCGCATTTTGCCTACGTTTGTTTGTATAATATGTTGCCGGAAAAAAGCTGGGAAGAGTCTGTGGCGGATTATAACAGGATGAGGAGAAAGAAGGGATGGAAAGAGATGGACGCAGAGGCTGTAGCCGTCATGGTATTCCGTCTGGGGTATATCAGCAGGGCCCGGGTCAAGTTATCTGAAGAGGAATGGAAGAGCCTGGCAACGAAGAAGGATGCCTGGGCATTGCGCTGGCATGGTCCGTGTAATGGAAAGGAAGCCAAAGCTTTTGCGGAGCAATGGAAGAACGGGTGCGGGGATTTTATTCGTCTTTCAGCATCCTCTTCCTGGCGGAATGTGAATCAGGTGGATTCCGATTTGGAAGAGGTACTTTATTATTTTATGAAGCTGGGTAAAAACCGGGGGATGGAGAGCAGAGTAGGAAAGGATAAGAAGAAAAGGGTTATGGAGATTTTGGAAAAATGAAGTTGAAAGAAAATTGGATGAATAGTGGAAATGGGCATGTGAATGAATGCCGTATCTGAAGAGCATGCAGCCTTTTAAATCAAGATGATTCTGCCGTATATACCCCCTGTTTTATGCGCCGTTGCGGCATGCCACGGAGAAGCTGTGCCCCGTGATCAAGAGGATGTGACAAGGAACGGTATTCTTGTATTGCAGGCATGCACGGATGAGAAGACTACGGCGGAGCATTCCAGGGAAATTTCTCTGATGTTCAAAGACGTTCTGCTTAATGAAACGATTCAGGCATTGTTCAAGGCCGACAGGAATCATTTATACCATGCGGTTCTCTTGGCTGAAGTGGAAAGAATGAATCATCATGAATGGTTCGGTCTTCCTTCCATGCAGGATTATTCTAAAAAGATACGGAATGATCGTTTTCCACTGACGGCAGCCATAGATCCCAATGCCGTCCTTTTTATCAGGGAGGTAATCATTAAAGAAGTGGGGAATCTGCAAAGCCGGAATCCCCAGGCGAATATACCAGGCTTGATTTCAGATCTGGTTGAGTTTTATAAGGTTTTTGATCCGGAACTGTATGTGAAGGTGATGGAGTTTGAGGATAACAGCCTGATCCGCAGTCTTCATATTCTTAAGAATATTGATTTTCAGGCTCTTGGCACCGATCCTCTTGCCGTGACAACCATTCGGCATTTGGTGGATGAAGTTTTCTGGAAGTATTCCCTGTGGCAGGAGAGAATACGGCAGTTTCAACGTGAAAAGAAATAAACCGGTTGTCTTGTTCCCGATGCAGCCGTGCATGTGATGAATTTACAGGAGGGAGATGGCCTTTTATCCCCCCTGGCCGAGCTTACTCGTTTTCATAAGGTTCCAAAGCCAGTTGCCCCAGCGTTTCCGGGCGGCCTTTCAGAGCCATGCGCTTAAGGTATTTGGCAAAGGCGGGGCGGCGGTGGTATTTGCCGACGACTTCCCCCGTCGTTTTCAGGCGCAGGAGGTATTTATACGTGGTGACGCGGATGGCGCCCGGCTTGGCGGCTGCGCACGGAACGGCCCCTATTTCCCGGCAGATTTGTTTCCAGCGCGGGCCATGAGTGCGCTCTCCGTGGCGTGTCCACGCCAGGGCGTGGGCTATTTCATGCAGGACGGTGTCACGGATTTCATGCGGGGCTTCCAGATTGGCGCGGACAAAGTGGACGGAGAGCGTGATGCTTTTTTCCAGCAGGCGGCACACGCCCAGCCGCCTGCGGGCGTGGTCCCAGCCGAACTGCCAGTCCGACAGGCCAAGTTCATCCATTTTCTGCCGGGCGTAAATTTCAATGTTCCGGAAGCTGTCGCGGTCGCCGGATTGGTTGGTCCCGATGGTCATGCTGCGGAAGCGAGCATAGCATGAAACGCAGGGAAGAGAATACGGAGAAGGGAATCATGACGGAGTTGCCGCAGAGACCACGATTTTTTTCCGGAAACAGCCGTTTTTCTTTGCGGGACTTGCAGAAAAGGGGAAGCATGGGGAAAGGTTGAAGGCCGGAGCTCCGTAGTTGGAATACTGTCATGAGTTCTCCTTCCGATACCAAGCCGCAGAGGATTGCGGCCATTGACGCCCTGCGGGGTTTTGACATGTTTTTCCTGACCGGGGGGCTGGCGCTGGTTGTGGCCGGCATCAATCTTTTTTATGACGGGAGCCCCGCCTGGCTGGTGAAGCACAGCACGCATGTGAACTGGGAGGGGTTTGCCGCCTGGGATCTGGTAATGCCGCTTTTCCTGTTCATTGTGGGTACGTCCATGCCGTTTTCCTTTTCCAAACGCATCGGCATAGAACCCTTGTGGAAGATTTACATGAAGGTGGCCAAGCGGGTGGTGGTGCTTTTTTTGCTGGGCATGGTGGTGCAGGGTAATCTGCTGAGCTTTGAGCCGTCCAAGATGTCCCTGTACTGCAATACGCTCCAGGCCATCGCCTCCGGCTACCTGATTGCGGCCATTTGCCTGCTGCATCTGTCCATCCGGTGGCAGGTGGTGGTGACGGGCCTGTTGCTGGTTGTTTATTGGCTGGTCATGAAGTTCGTTCCCTTTTCCGATCCGGCGGTGGGTTCCTGCGCCGCAGGGATGCTGGAACCGGGGCGGAACCTGGCTTTGCTGCTGGATAAGTATCTGATGGGAGACTGGCAGGATGGAACGAATTATGCGTGGATTCTGGCCCAGTTTGGTTTTGGCGCCATGACCATGCTCGGGCTGTTGGGTGGCCAGATCCTGAAGCGGGTGCAGGGACACGGGAAGAAGCTGCTCTGGCTGCTGGGCGCGGGAGCGGGCTGCCTGGGACTGGGATATGTCTGGAGCCTGGATTTCCCGATCATCAAGCATTTGTTCACCAGCTCCATGGTGTTGTGGGCGGCCGGATGGTGCTATTTCCTGCTGGCCCTGTTTTACTTGCTGACGGATGTGCTCAAGTTTCACTGGCTGACGTTCTTTTTCTCCGTGATTGGGAGCAATGCCATTTTCGTGTACATGTGGGCGGAGCTGTGCCCCCCCACGCGTAATTTCTCCCGCGTGTTGTTTACAGGGTTCAGCGAGTGCTTTGGGGATGCAAGCCGGTTTGTCTTTTATTTGTGCAATTACGCCCTGATCTGGGGCGTCCTGTATTACATGTACAAAAACCGGACCTTCATCAAGGTCTAGGCTTGTTTTCAACCCTTCATTCATAGTAGGGTTCTCTTCATGCGGTCGACGTTGCTACGGGAACGTCCTCCGCAGGAACCGGCATGCCCGCTCCGGGTGTTCGTCATGAACCGGTTCTTTCTGGAGAGTCATGGAAATTCCCTTCAACCAACCTCACAAACACGGTCCCGAATTGGATTATATCCGGGACGCCATCCAGCGCGTCCATTTATGCGGGGACGGTTATTATACAAAAAAATGCCATGAGCTGCTCATGGAGCGTACCGGGGCAGAAAAGGCCCTGCTGGTTCATTCCGGAACCGCCGCTCTGGAAATGGCCGCTCTGCTGATCGACTGCCGCCCGGGAGACGAGATTATCATGCCTTCCTACACGTTTGTTTCCACGGCGAACGCGTTTGTCCTGCGTGGTGGCGTTCCGGTGTTCGTAGACATCAGGCCGGATACGCAGAATATTGACGAGACGCTGATTGAAGCGGCCATTACGGACCGTACCCGAGCCATCTGCGTGGTTCATTATGCAGGAGTGGCGTGCGAGATGGATGCGATCATGGATATTGCCCGGCGCCATCATTTGTACGTGATTGAAGACGCAGCCCAGGGCGTCGGTTCCTGCTACAAAGGGCGCAAGCTCGGTTCCATCGGCCATTTGGGATGTTACAGCTTCCATGAGACCAAGAACGTCATTTCCGGAGAGGGAGGAGCCCTGCTGGTGAATGACGCCTCCCTGGTGGAACGTGCGGAAATCATCCGCGAAAAAGGGACCAACCGGACCAAGTTTTTCCGTGGGCAGGTGGATAAGTATACCTGGGT
This sequence comes from Akkermansia sp., assembly GCF_020860705.1. GTDB lineage: Bacteria > Verrucomicrobiota > Verrucomicrobiia > Verrucomicrobiales > Akkermansiaceae > Akkermansia. The sequence continues at coordinate 85,454 of NZ_JAJBTT010000041.1, read as the reverse complement.
GGACCTAGGCTCTTCCTACTTGCCCGGAGAGATGACGGCTGCCTATTTGTATGCCCAGCTGGAACACGAGCTGGAGATCAACGGAGAAAGGCTGAAGTGGTGGAACATGTACCATCGTGCGCTGGAGCCTCTGGAAAAACAGGGCGTCCTGCAGCGTCCCTGCGTTCCGGAACACTGCGTGCACAATGCCCATATGTATTACATCCTTCTCCATTCCCTGGAGGAACGCACCCGTTTGATCAACAAACTGGCGGAACGCGGAATCAAGGCTGTTTTCCATTACATCCCCCTGCATTCCTCTCCTGCTGGAGTTAAGTTCGGGCGTTGCTCCGGCGCCATGCCGCATACGGACCGCACCAGCGAGACCCTGCTGAGGCTCCCTTTGTATTACGATTTGGGAGAAGAGGGCTGCCGGAAAGTGCTGCGGACGGGTTTTGATTTGGAAGGGATTGAGGCATCATGAAGATTCACCTGGTCAACGTGTCCGACGTGGACGAAGGGATGCGCCGGCAGCTCCGCATATGGCGCAATTCCGATAAGGTCAGCCCTTTTTTTCTGCTGGACCAGGTTACTGAGGACCAGCACCGTGCATGGCTGGAAAGGAATATACGCGGGGAGGATGCCCGTGCCTGCGTGATTTATGCGGACGATATTCCTCTGGGACTGGTTTATCTGCCCTGGCTTGACCGGGGCGCGCGCCGCGGGGAGATAGGCATTTATCTTTATGACAGGAGGTTCTGGGCTCTCCATCCGGCCCCCATGGCGTATGCCCGAATGATGGAAATGGCTGCGGAAGAGCTGGGGCTGGAACGGTTGTACGCCCGGATTCTGGAGGACAACGTCAAATCCATCTGCTTTCACGAGCGGCTGGGGTTTGCCCGTGTTCCGGAAGAGGACGCGGAGTGTGAGAAGGACGGAGCAAGAAAGCGCGTTCTGATGTATGTAAAAACGTTATGACTGATCCTCAGATTCAACTGTCCATCGTGGCTACCGTGTATTGTACGGGCGGCTATTTGGCGGAGTTCTGTTCCCGCAGTTTTGCCGCCGCTATTGAGGCGGGTTATGACCCTTCCCGCACGGAAGTGGTGCTGGTCAACGACGGATGCCCCAGGGGTGGGCTGGAACAGGCCCTGAAGGAACGGGAGAAGGACAGCCGGGTGCGCGTGGTGGATTTGTCCCGCAATTTCGGGCACCATCTGGCCATGTATGTGGCCTGCGAGGAAGCCCGTGGAGAGCGTGTTTTCCTGATTGACAGTGATTTGGAGGAAGCGCCCGAGTGGCTTGTGGATTTTTCCCGCAAGATGGATGGCTCCGGAGCGGACGTGGTGTACGGCGTGCAGGAGAAGAGGAAGGGAGGCTTGTTTGAAGCCGTTTCCGGAGAGTTGTTTTACACGGTGTTCAACCTGCTTTCCGACCAGCAGATTACAAAGAACATGGTCACGGCGCGTCTGATGAGCGCGCATTTTCTGCGGGAGATGCTGAAATTCCAGGATCGGGAGCCCTTTTTCTTTGGCCTGTGCGTCTCCGCCGGTTTCCGGCAGGAACCATGCACGGTGAATAAGGCGTCCTCCTCCCCCACCACCTATACGTTCCGCAAGAAGGTGTCTCTGGCGGTGAATTCCGTGGTTTCCTACAGCGCCAGGCCGCTGGTATACATTTCCTACTTCGGCATGGGGGTCACCATGGTCGCCATGCTGTACGTCATCTGGGTGGTGGTGCGACAGCTTTTGTACAATGTGGCACCCACCGGGTGGGCGTCTTCCGTGGCTTCCATCTGGCTGGTCGGCGGCCTGATCCTGATGAGTCTGGGCGTTATCGGCATTTACATTTCCAAGATTTACAAGGAAACCAAGCACAGGCCCGCCGTAGTGGTGGCCCGCCGGTACGAGTAAGTTTGCCCGGCTCTTTTTTCTCTCATGATCAACTACCTGATACTTCATCTGCTGTTCATCATTTACGCTCTGAATACCGTTCTGGGCCGCATGGCGGCTCCCTACGGCTGGACGGACTGGCACAGGTTCGCCCTGCTGGCCGGTGTACTGTTCCTGCTGGGCATTTATGCGGCCGGGTGGCAGGTCATGCTGAAAAAGTTCAATCTGGGGGTGGCTTATGCCAACCGTTCAGCCGTCGTCATCTGGGGAATTCTGCTGGCCTGGCTCTGTTTGGGGGAGGCCCTTTCCTGGACGCTGGCGGTGGGAGCGGTGCTGATGATCGGAGGCATTATTCTGGTTTCCACGGAAGGGGATGCGCATGAATGAGGAATTCTATATTGGCCTGAACCTGTTTTCCGTTTTCCTGGCGTCCTGCACGCAGGTGATCCTGAAAAAATCCGCCATGAACGGACAGCTGTCCGGCGTTTCCTATTTCGTAAATCCGGCTACAGTAACGGCGTATTCCATCTTCCTGGGCTGCTGTCTGCTGACGTTTTATTGCCTGTCTCATCTGCCGATGATTACGGTGAATGTGCTGGAATGTTCCGCGTACGTGTACATCCTTTTCTTTGACCGGATTTTTTTCAACAAGCCGATTACCATGCGCAAGGTGGCCGGCAACCTGATGATTATTGCGGGCATCATCATCTGCCTGAACCGTTGAGGGGCTCCAAGGGCTTTTTGAACCTTCCCCGGTACGCGCCGGGATCGGCTCTTGACTTTCTTTTTCTCCGTTTCTAGTATGCGGGCCCCGGTAGCCTGAAAGGACCGGAAATTCACGGAATTTTCTTATGTTGAAACAGGTTTGGAAATGGTTATCGCTTTTTCCCTTGCTTCATCCCATATGGTTTAATCTCCTTTTGCTGGTGCTGGCCTGGAGCATTGTTGGCGTGGCCTACCAATCCAATGATGATCTGGTGATTGCGTCCGTGCTTGACGGTTGGGGGGATCCTTCCTACGCAGATGCCCACGTCATTTTCGTCAACCCCCTATTGACCGGATTTCTGCTGAAAGCGGCCCCCGTGCTGGGAGGCCTGTCCGTCTGGCCCGTTTTTCTGGCGTTTGCCACGTTGTCCAGCGGCGCGGCTATTTTCACGATATTGACGGCGCATGCCCGCAAAGTGCGCAAGTATGATTTCAATACGCTGGTCCTGCTGCTGGTGTGGCTGTTGATCATGCCGGGTTTTTACGCCGCCCTGCAATTCAGCCATGCCGCTTTTCTGGTGGGGTTCACCGGCGTGCTGGTATGCCTGAAGTACGGAGCCGCTTCCTGGAAAGGAGCCTGCGTGGGAGGTTTTCTTTGTGTGCTGGGCAGCATGATCCGGCTGGATGCCGCCCTGGTGTGCGACGCCTTCTGGGGGGCCATCCTGCTGGCAGGCAGCCTGGACGGGTTCAAGTTGTCCGGCGAGAAACTGCGCGCCCAGAGCCGTCTCTGGCTGGCTCTGGCCTGCGTGCTGGCCGTTTCCTTCGGGCTGAATGAGTATAACAAGCATGCCCACCGGAACGTGCTGGAGGGGTGTGACGTAGCGGCATGGAACCAGGCGCGCGCCCTTCTTTCGGACACGTGCCCCATCAGGCCGGAGAGCGCCTACCAGTGTGAGCAGTACGGAGTGTTCGCCAACGATATCAAAATGGTGCGGATGTTTACCAATTGCGATATGGAGGTGTTCAACACGGATTATCTGGAAAGGCTCCTGCTGGCCCGGGATGGAGGCGAATGGTGGCCCAGGGCCTGGGCCCGCGGAGAGAAAGCTCTCCATTTGTTTTTCTGGGATTCTATCATGGATCTTCTGCCATGCTGGATTTTGTTCGGCCTGGCCTGCCGCGTCTCCTTCAGGCGCGGGGATTCTCCCGCACTGCTGTTCTGTGTGGGAGGACTGCTGGTGCTGATCCTGCTGTACATGTCCAGCATAGACCGCCTGTATTTCCGCGTGGTGTATCCCACGTTCCTGATTGCCGGGCTGTGTCTTTTGTGGTCGGAGAAATACCGCCCCATCCGCATCAGATGGTCGGGGAAGGGGGCTCTGACAGGCGGAGTGCCTATGTTCTGCGCGTTTGCCGTTTCCCTGTCCCAGGCATGCGCCGCCGTATGGGAGGCCAATCTGGAGTCTTTTTCCCCGGATGCCGGGCGTCTGCTGTGCGAGCGGGTGGATCGTGAACCGGATTCCCTGTTCTGCGTCCAGATGTCCGGAGGCACCATTGACGACCTGGCTCCCGGGCAGTCCGTTTTCCGCAAGGCATGGAGCTGTTCCCGGAAGAATGTCGTGACGCTGGGCGGCTGGAATTTTCCGTTGAAGCCCGTGCAGCAGAAACTGAAGGAGATGGGGTGGGAAGGGCAGTCTTCCCTGAATTTGTGCAGAGACAATGTGTATATTGTCTGCCTGACGCCGCAGGGAGATGTTTCCGACATGGACAGCAAGTTTATGGGCATGCTCTGCCGCCATATCTGGGAGCAGCATGGCGTACGCACGGCGTGGCACCTGGATGAAAACATCCAGGGCGTGCGCGTTTACCGCCTGCGCAAGACGTGGTTCCAGCCCGGCAGGTAGGGAATTCCAATTCCCTGCGCCATGTTAGTCGCCGTGCCGGAAAGCAGTATCCCCCGATGTGCAGGGCACGCCGGGGGACGAAAGGAAACGTGATTATTTGACCGTTGTTAGAAACGCGGACCGCCGGGCATGCGCCTGTTCATGCGTTCTTCACGGAGTTTTGCCTGTTCCGCGGGGGTAAGGAGCAGGAATTCCAGATCCCGGATGGCGCGTTGTTTTTCAGAAGGATCCTTGATGCTGGAAATCAGGCTCTTCATCTTTTCAAGGGCAGCCACCTGGTCGCCAAGTTCAAAACAAGCCTTTTCCCGTTCCCACTGTCTTTTAACCAGGAAGTTGGCTTTTTCCAATTCCGCCGTTTTCTTGTCGCTGGCGGAGTTGTTTTGCAGCAGGGTCGCTTCCAGTCCGATGCGCTTATTCCAGAGTTTCCGGAAATTTTCAACATCTTTTTTCTCCTTGTAGGGAGCCAGAAGCACGCGGTCAAAAATGGTGTTGAGGTCCATCATATTGTCCGGGAGGGTTTCCGAACGGTAGTCGCTGATGTTCAGATAGGTGCGTATCACTTCACTGGCTCCGCCCACCATGGGGAGCTGTTCTCCCACATCCTTGGCGTTGGCGGCCACTTCATCCAGCATGGACAGGACGCTGGAGGAAACGTTGAGTTCGCGTTCGTTCTTCTCGGCATCCGCCTTTTTCAGGCAGAGGAGCATCCATTTGCACTGGAGCTGAAGAGCCTTTTTGAAGCCGGGTGCCACGTTGTTGCCCGTGTTCTGCTTGCGCCAGTTGGAAAAGGCGGTGCTGGGGCTGTCCGGCTTGCTGCTGCCGTTGCTGCCTCCCCTTCCTCCAGTGGCCGGCATGCGCATCATGCGGAATCCACCTCCACCGCCCCGGTTCAGCATGCGGGACATCATGCTGGTGGGGTTCAGGAAACGGTCTTTCATGGCGTCCACGTAAAGTTTCATGGCGGCATTTTCCGTGCTGATGGCCGTGGTGAGGGCCGCCACAGCCTTCTGGATGCGGGCGGAACTGGTATTCAAGTAGCCGGATTTGACTTCCTTAAGCCACTCGGAGGCTTCCTTCCTTGCGGAGTCGGTAAGCATTTCCTGGGCCTGGCAGAAACCGGAGCCCAGCATGAGAAGCATCAGCGCGGAGAGCGCCGGACGTTTGCGGAATGGGGTGAAGTGTATCATGACGGTATGAGGTTACAGGGTATTTAAACAAACCCCGTTCGTGAAGAGAAGTTGCATCTTTTCTTCAAAAAAGAACCGCACATATTGTCGCGGGGGATAAATGCTTACCCCAGTACCTTGCGGATGCAGGCAGCGCAGATGGACACAGCTTCCTCCATTTCCTCCGGGGAAATGACGAGAGGCGGATTGAAGTACAGGACGTCCCCCAGCGGACGGAGGAGAAGACCTTGTTTAAGAGCTTCCTTGTAAATCTGGTACCCCAGCCGGCGTTCAGGGGGGAAGCTCTTTTTGGTTTCCCTGTCCTCTACCAGTTCAATGGCGTTCACCAGCCCCAGGCTGCGGATTTCCCCCACGTGGGGATGGTCTCCAAGGGCTTCCACGATCAATTGGCGGAACAGGGGGGCCTTTTCCTGTGCCCGGGGAATAATTTGTTCCTCGTCCAGAACCTTCAGTACGGCCAGGGCGGCGGAGCAACCCAGAGGGTTGCCGGAATAGGTGTGGCTGTGCATGAAGGCCTTTCCTTCCCGGTAATCCGCGTAAAAGGCATCGTAAATCTTCTGCGTGGTGATGGCGATGGACATGGGCATGTAACCGCCCGTCAGTCCCTTGGAAATGCACATGATGTCCGGTGAAATTCCGGCCTGGTCACAGGCGAACATGCTGCCTGTGCGGCCGAAGCCGGTGGCGATTTCATCCGCAATGAGATGTACGTTATAGGAATCGCACAGGGAACGGAGCTTCGCCAGATAAACGGGGGGATACATCCGCATGCCTGCGGAGCCCTGAAGCAGGGGTTCCACCAGCAGGGCGGCGCATTCGTCGCCGTGGCGCGCAAAGGTCTCCTGCGCCGCGTCAATGCATTCCCCCTGGCAGCAGCCGCGTTTTTTCCCCTTGGGGCAGCGGTAGCAGTCCGGAGCGGGGATGCGTACGATGTCCAGCAGAAGGGGCTTGTAAAGTTCCGAGTAAAGGTCAAGGCCGCCGACGGAAAGAGCCCCCAGGGTTTCTCCATGGTAGCCGTCGCTCAGGGACATGAAGCGCACTTTCTGGCGGTTTCCAGTCTGGTAGTGGTACTGGAAGCTCATCTTCATGGAGGATTCAATGGAGGCTGAACCATTGTCAGAAAAATTGAATTTGCAAAGTCCCTGCGGGATTTTCTTCATCAACTCCTCGCACAGGGTGATGGCCGGCTTGTGGGAGAAGTTGGCGAAGATGACGTGCTCCAGGGAGTCAAGCTGGCTTTTAATGGCCTGATTGATTTTCGGATGGGAGTGGCCGAGCAGATTGCACCACCAGGAGCTGACTATGTCCATGTAGCGTTTCCCGTCCACGTCGTACAGGTTGATTCCCTGCCCGCGGTCGATCACGATGGGAGGCAGCGTTTCATAATCCTTCATCTGGGAACAGGGGTGCCAGATGTATTCCAGATCTTTTTTTGACCAGTCGGAGTGATTCATGGTGAAGGGGCGGGAAACGGAAAGCCTTATTTCATGCGGACTTCATAGCCCAGTTCCGCGAGCATGGCCAGGTCTTCCCGGATGGTGACGCCGGAGGTGGTGAGCATGTCCCCGGAGATGGCGGCATTGGCTCCGGACATGAAGATTTTCCGGCCGTGGTCCTTCATCGTGTTTCTGCCGGCGGCAATGCGGACGAAGCCGTCCGGCATGATGAACCGCACCAGGGCGACGATGCGCAGCTGGTCTTCCTCCCCCAGCGGAGTCATGTCCGCATAAGGCGTGCCGGGAATGGGCGTCAGGAAATTGATGGGGGTGGACTTGATGCCCAGTGCAGCGATGTCCATATACATGTCTATCCTGTCTTCCAGCGTTTCCCCCAGCCCCATGATGCCGCCGCTGCACACTTCCAGTCCGGCTTCCATGGCCCACTTGATGGTCTGTATCTTGTCATCGTAAGTATGGGTGGTGCAGACATTCGGGAAGTTACGGCGGGAGGTTTCCAGATTGTTGTGGTAGCGTGAAACGCCCGCAGCTTTTAATTGTTCGCAGTGCTTTTTGGCGATAAGGCCGTGGGAGGCGCAGAGGGAAATGCCGCACCGGGCGGCAATGTGCCTGTAGCTGGCGCAGAGCTGGTCTACATCCGCATCCGTCAGCCTTTTGCCGGAGGTGACGATGGAGTAGCGCAGGATTCCCCTTTCATCATTGTACCTAGCTCCCGCCAGCAGGGCTTCGTCGTTTAACAGGGGGTATTCCTCCACGGCGGTGGAGTAATGGGCGGATTGGGCGCAGTACTTGCAGTTTTCCGAACATTTACCGCTGCGGCCGTTGATGATGGTACAGAGGTCAAAGACGTTTCCGCAGAAGTGCTCCCGGATGGTGTTGGCCGCCTGGCACAGTTCCTCCAGCGGTTCACGGCTGAGGGCTATCAGTTCTTCTCTGGTGCAGGAGCCGCCCCCGAGCACCTTGGAAAGAAGGGAAGATGTCAGACTCATGCGTGAAAGACTACCCCCGGCGCGTTTCACGTCAAGGGTAGAATGAGGGGGGCACGGATCGTGGGAAATCCGTCCGTTCTTTCTCATTTGTCCGGCTGTTCCGGGGCCTTGCAGTGCAGAATCGGGAATTCGGAAAGGGCTTGCACTTCCTGTTTGGGATGTCGGCGGCCTTGTCATGAGACCGCAGTTTGCGGCGGTAATGGTGGTTCTGCCCAGCGTGCTGTGTTGAGGCCACCCCCTGCGTTTTAATCCGGGGAGGAATGCCGCTTTTTCACCTGCCGCCAGAGACAGACGCCGCAGACCAGGAGCAGCGTGGCGATGATGATGCAGTAATAGGCGTTCTGGCGGTGGTCCCTGTATTGAAGGAGGACATGCGCAGGCGTGCCGGAAACGGGAAGGGGAATGGTAATGCCGTAGTTTTCCGAGCATTCCACGGGAACGGGCTCCCCTCCGTTGATGCGTGCCGTCCAGCCTTTGGAATAGCTTTCCAGAACATCCAGTGAGGAGGCCCCCGGCGGGACGGTGAAGTCCATTTTGTTGTACGTGAGCCAATTGGGGTGTATAGCAGCGCTTTCGTCCGTGGCAGGGCCGTTTGCAAAGTATCTGCCCCTGTAATGCGGATTGGCAAAGAGGACATACCGGGAAGTGTTTTCCACCAGGTTCCAGCCTTTGGTTTCCGGGAGCTTCTGGCGCGGGTTGACGAGAAGGTGGGAAATGCCTGCCCTGGCAGCGGCTTCCGGATGGGTCAGGATGTTCTGAAGGGCGTGGAGGCGTTTGGGCCTGACGGTTTCATAGCCTTCCGCCTGTTTGATGCCGAAGCTGGAAAGGTGATTGTCGTGGAAATAGTCCTTGTCCCGGTGGGAGGTGTAGCACAGGACGGAACCGTCCCCTACCTGTTGTTTCAGGCGCGGCAGCCAATCGGGTTCTCTGTACAGACTTGCGGATTCAGGCTTGTCCGCATAGTGGACCCAGGTGGCCTGAACGAGAAGCTGTTCCCCCAGAGAGCAGAGTATAACCAGGGAGGCCAGTAGAATCTTGTGCCGGGCATGTACATGAATACGGGAGGCGGCCCACAGTCCCCCCCACAGCAAGGCGAGCAGGGCAAGCGTGCGGGGATACCAGATGCAGGTTTGCTCCAGCAGCCGTTCGGTCCGGAGCATGTACCATGTTTCCCTGCCCGTTTCAGAGACGGTCAGGCGGGAGGCAAGCTTTTCTTGGAGTGTTGAGAGGATGTCCTGGTGAAAAATTTGAATCAGGATGGAGGAGAGAAGCCAGCCTAGCGTCAGGATGCCCAGGGTGATGAAAATTTTTTTCCAGATGGTTCTTGCAGGTTCCTGAGTGAAGGCTTGCAGCTGCCACGCGGCCAGCCAGGAGGCTCCCAGGGCATATACCGTCGTAGAACGGGAATAAAGGTAGGTGATGAGGGGCGTGAAGGCCAGGGCCAGGCTGATGACCATGAGGAATTTGGCTGCCAGAGGGGCTTTTTTGTTGAAGAGGCCCAGCACGGAAAGAACAAAGATGATGCCCCCGGTAAATTTCAGGTCAAAGAGATCCTGTCCCATGAGTTTGAACAGGTCAATCGTCTCCGGAATGCCAAGGAGCGTGGGGAACAGGGCGGTAACAAGGGAAGGAAGATGGGTGATTCCGGTCAGAAAGGGAAGGGAGCGGCATCCTTCCATGAGAGGTGGAATGGTTTGGGCCAGCACGTCTATGGAGAGAAGAGCCCCTACGATGCCGGATACGAGATAGGGTATGGAAATGTTCCAGAAGGTTTTTAACTTCCAGCGTGAGGAGGAGGTCCACCAGTCCGCCAACCACACGCATCCTGTGAGCAGGACGATGAACAGGCACGCTTGAAGGTGGCCGCCCCGGAACCCGAGAGCGATAAAAAGGATGGAGGGAAGGTCGATGATTCTCTTTTCTCTGTTGCGCATCAGGGCCCAGAGTATCCACGGAGCCCAGCACATAGTTCCCAGCACCCACCGATGGTAAATCCACAGAACGAATTGGGAGTAAAAACCGTAGCCTATCGCCCCCAGCAGGCAGTAGGGAGCCGGAATCTGCCGGTTGCGCAGGAAGACGATCATGCCGAGGCCCGCAATGAAGAATTGCAGGATGATGCCCGCATCCCAGGCTGTCCAGAAGGGCAGGAAGAAATAAAGGGCGTGATGCCAGTCTCCGGGGCACAGCATTGTGTTTTCCGCAATGGCTGTTCCGTTATGGGTATATGGATTCCAGCCCATGTAACCGTCCTGCCGGAAGCTTTGCGCTACGGAATAGTTGTAGGGCAGATATTGGGAGATGGCGTCCACGGTAAAGTGGTTGTGGACGTTTTCCATGGGCTGTGTGGCATAAGGGGAGATGAGGCAGTCCATGATATCCATAGGTGCCAGGACTTTCCCTCCGAAGACGGCCGGAGCAAAGTAAGCGGCAACCAGGACGGTCCAGAAGAGACAGCAGATCCAGAGAGAGCGCCTGGAGAAGGAATCAGTGTTTTTCATGCTTAAGATTGCGTTCCTCCCAATGCATCAGAGAAAGGACATGGTCATACCGCTGGGAGGAGCGCAACCCGTGAAGAATAAAGGCAATGGTCAGGGCAAGCGCCGATACGGTGAAAAGTCCCATGGACAGGACGGCCAGGGGAAGGTGGAAAACGTATTCATACCGGAAGTAATCCAAAACGGCAGGAAGGCCGGCCAAGATGGCAAGAATGAGCAGAATGGCGCTGATGATGGAGAAAAAAAACAGGGGGCGGTGGTTCATTAAGATAGTGAAGATTGTCTTGATGACCTTTACTCCGTCGGAAACGGTGGAAAGCTTGGAAAAGGAGCCTTCCGGACGGTCCATGTAATTTGTCGGCACTTCCACAACAGAGTAGCCGTTATCCAGGGCATGAATACTGATTTCCGTTTCCAGTTCAAAGCCCGTAGAAAGAATGGGGAAATTTTTGACGAATCGCTTGGAGAAGACGCGGTAGCCTGTCAGGATGTCCTGCAGGTTGCCCTGGAACAGTTTGTTGATGAGCATCCGGACGGCTTTGTTGCCCGTATTGTGCATGGGGCGTTTATTTTCCCGGCTATAAATGCCGGCATTATGGCGGTCTCCGCATACCATGTCCGCATCTCCCTGAAGAACCGGTTCCAGCAGGCGGGGGAGATCGGCGGCCGGATAGGTCAGGTCCGCATCTACCATTACATAAACATCCGCATCTATTTCCCGGAATGCTTTTTTGATGGCCATGGCTTTTCCCCGTCGCTTTTCTTGAAGCAACGCGCCCAAACAGCCTAATTTTTCATAAGTTTCCCTGGCTATTTCCGCAGTTTTATCGGAGGAATTATTGTCAATAACATAAATGGCGGCTTCCGGACAGTGGGCATGAAAATCCTGCATCACTTCCCGGATAGTCAATTCTTCATTATAAGCAGGGATAATGATGGCAATGGAAGTCATGTGATGAGCCTTGAAAAATGAATATCTTGCCAAAGGTTACGGATTTCGAATTCGGAGTCAAGCCCTCAAATTTGAAAGAAAAACGATTTCAGAAATTTTGCTTGTCCATATCGAGGAACTGTCAGAGGCGCTCTTGGCACCATAGCTTATCGTTTCACTACCGCGGACCATGGTGATTGACTGAGGATTTGCGGCTGCGGCGCCTGGGAACGGAAGGCTCCCGCCTTTCGTGATTAAAAACTTTTCTGGAGCGTAGCGGAAGCTCTCTTGTTTCAAGCCTGTCACTTTAGCATTAGGGCTTGGAGGTCCTAACTCCCAGACGGTGTGCGTCCGTGAAAAAGAGGTAAAGGGACAAGCGGAGCTGGCCGTAAATTGACGGTTTTCTCCAAAAATCGTGGAGCATCGTGAGAAGAAGCTTTTCCGGGCTGTGGAATTTCGTACGAATTCGAAATTCGCTGGTCTTTTTCATCGTGAATGGAGGCAAGACTCTTCAGCTGGGGGACATGAATGCTGCCGGTACAGGTAAATGCATTCCGGCAAATGAAGCTGTATTTCCTACCTGGTATCTTTTTACAGAAAACAAAAAGACGCCTGTTTTTTATGCTTTCCCATCTGCGGGCGGAGGGAAAAGAAAGAGGCCATTTTTTCCGGACAAGGAAAGAATCAGGAGAGGATGATTTCTTCCACAGCAGTGCGCAGGGGTTCATCACTGAATTGCTCCAGAGCATGTTTCAGGAAGCCTTGGGCAATCATTTTGCGCGCCGTCTGTTCCGGAATGCCGCGTGAAAGCAGGTAGAAGATTTCTTCCGGAGAGATGGAGGAAGTGGCGGATCCGTGCGAGCACTGTACCCTGTCTGCCAGAATTTCCAGGCCGGGAATGGAGTTGGCTTCTGCCCGGGGGCTGAGGATCAGATTGCGGTTGCTTTGGTAGGCACTAGTGTCATGTGCGCCTTCCGCTACCAGGATCATGCCGCTGAAAATGCTGCTGGATTCATCATCAAGCACATTGGCGTAAAGCAGGTTGCTGGAGGCTCCGCGGTAGACGTGCTTCTGGTAGGTTCTCTGGTCCAGTTTTTCGTTTTCCTTCAGGTGATTGGCGGAAAGCAGGCGTACGCTGGCGCTGTCTCCGTTCAGGATGCAGACCGTCTCCTGCCTGGCCCACGCGGCACCGGGATGGCTGACGAGGTGCTCCATTTCTGCGGCATCGTCCGCCATGATGTGGCAGAGTTCCACGGCCCGGGAACGGCTGTTGAGTTCCTGAACCAGGGCATATTTGACGGAAGAGGCCGAGGAAAGATGATGCTCCTGCATGGCTCCGCAGAATTGGTGGCCATGGTCTGCGCTGATGTGGCGTTCCAGAATGCGCAGACGGCCTCCGGTTTCTGCAATGACCACCGTGGAGGGGAAGACGGCCACCTTGTCCCCGGAGACGAAGTGGAGGATTTCCAGCGGGCGGGAGATTTCTCTATCCGCCATGATGACCACGCCATTGTGCTGGAGAGCCGTGTTCAGGGCGGCCAGTTTTTCAGATCCGAGTGTTTCCGGCGTTATTTCCAGATGTTTCCGGGCGGCGTCCGGATTTTGCAACACAAAGTCTTCCAGATCCATTACGGTGAGGCCTTCCGGCAGGTCTTCCGGGATGGAGACGGGAAGTCCGTTGGCATAAACGATGCGGATGGTGTCCGGCAGGGAGGCGTGCTCCCTGATGGAGGCAGCCAGGGTTTCCGGGGAAACAGGAGAGGCTGTCTCAACGTCTTCCAGAGATTCGTTGCCGGGAGCTCCAAAACGCCAGGATTCCATGCGGCGGGAGGGTTCCGGAAGCTGGTCCGCCTGTTCCAAGGCGTGGCGGCGCCTGGCTTCAAACCATGCGGGGAGGAAGCCTGTGGGGAATTGTTCTTCGTTGAGCGAGTAGTTCATCATTTCCCTCCTTATCCGATGCTGTCTTCCATTTCCAGGTCAATGAGCCTGCGCAGCTCCACGGAGTATTCCATGGGGAATTCCTGAACGAGGTCATTAATGAATCCATTGACGGCCAGAGACATGGCTGCCGCCTTCGGGATGCCCCGCTGCTGCATGTAAAAGAGCATTTCTTCAGAAACCTGGGAGACGGACGCTTCATGTTGCACCGTGTTTTTGTCCCCTTTCACCGTGATGGCGGGGTAGGTGTCCGTGCGGCTGTTGGCCGCCAGAAGAAGGGCGTCACATTCCGTATTATTTTTGCAGCCTTTGAGGCCTTTGCCCATGACCACCTGGCCCCGGTAGCTGGCGCGCCCTTCACCGATGCTGATGGATTTGGAGACGATGTTGGACGTGGTGTCGTCCGCCGCATGAATCATTTTGGCTCCCGTATCCTGATGCTGGCCCGTGTTTGCCAGGGCAATGGAGATGACTTCCCCCCTGGCGCGCTTTCCCTTGAGCACCACGGCCGGGTACTTCATGGTAAGGCCGGAGCCTATGTTGCAGTCTATCCAGCGGATTTCCGCGTCTTCCATGGCGAGACCGCGTTTGGTGACCATGTTGAAGACGTTGGAGGACCAGTTCTGCACGGTGACGTACTGGATTTTTGCGCCCTTGAGGGCCACCAGTTCCACTACGGCGGAGTGGAGGGTGGACGTTTCAAACTGAGGAGCCGTACATCCTTCCATGTACATGAGTTCAGCTCCTTCATCCGCGATGATGAGGGTACGTTCAAACTGCCCGAAGTTTTCCGAGTTGATGCGGAAGTACGCCTGAAGCGGGTGCTTGAGCTTGACGCCCTTGGGAACGTAAATGAAGGAACCGCCGGAAAATACGGCGCTGTTCAGAGCGGAGAATTTGTTGTCTCCCGTGGGGATAACCTTTCCGAACCAGGGGCGGAAGACGTCTTCATGATGCTTCAGGCCTTCGGTGGAGTTGACGAAGATGACACCCTGGCTGCGGAGTTCCTCCTTCATGTTGGAGTAGGCGGACTCGGAGTCATACTGGGCTTCCACCCCTGCCAGGAACTGGCGTTCCTGTTCCGGAACACCCAGGCGTTCAAAGGTACGCTTGACGTCCTCCGGAACGTCGTCCCAGCTTCGCTTGGGCCGTTCTCCGTCGGAAAGATAGTAGCGAATCTGGGAGAAGTCTATTTTTTCAATGTCCGGAGATGCCCAATGAGTGGGCATGGGCTTGCTCTCAAAGACGGCAAGGGCATTCCTGCGGAACTGTCGTACCCAGTCCGGGTCGTCCTTGACATCGCAGATGTAGTCAATAGTGGCCTCCGTCAGGCCGTAGCCGGCATCGAATTTATGGCGTTCCGGGAAGGAAAAGTTTCCCTTGCTCCGGTCGAAGTCAAACAGGTTCTGTGTGTTCCCTGCCTCTGACATGTCAGGTGTATCGCTCATGATATGACTGCCGGATGGGCGGCGTTATGCCTTTGCCGCTCCTTCCACCTCCTTCAGGAATTCGTATCCCCTGCTTTCCAGTTCATCCACCAGTTCTCCGCCGCCCGTCCGGACGATCTGTCCGTCCGCCAGCACATGGACCACATCCGGCTTGATGTAGTCAAGCAGGCGCTTGTAGTGGGTGATCACCAGGAAGCTACGGAAAGGGGAGCGCATGGAATTGACCCCTTCTGAAACGATTCGGAGGGCGTCGATGTCCAGGCCTGAATCCGTTTCATCCAGAATGGCGTAAAGGGGATCCAGAAGAAGCATTTGCAGTACTTCATTGCGCTTTTTCTCTCCGCCGGAGAAACCTTCATTGACCGCACGGGAGGTGAACTTGCGGGACATGCCGAGCTGATCCATTTTTGCATACAGCGTCTTGTAAAAGGTGACCGCATCCAGTTCTTCTCCTTGGGGCATGCGGGCCTGCATGGCCGCACGCAGGAAGTTGGCGTTGGAAACGCCGGGAACTTCCATAGGATACTGGAAGGCCAGGAAAAGACCTGCGCGGCTGCGCTCGTCAATACTCATGTCCAGCAGGTTCTGCCCGTCCAGCCAGACCTCTCCTTTTGTCACTTCATAGTCCGGATGGCCGCAGAGAACTTTGGAGAGGGTGCTTTTTCCGGAACCATTGGGTCCCATGATTGCATGCACTTCTCCCTTGGGGATTTCAAGATTGATGCCTTTAAGTATTTCCGTGCCTTGCACGTTGGCGTGCAAATTTTTAATGACCAGACTCATGATGATGAAAGGGGATTAGCCCTGCGGTGTGATGATGGAGCCTCTCAGGGTAATCTGGGCCTCTTCCACGCACACGTTGTCGGGCAGGTTGATGAATTCCTTCAGATCCACTCCCTCCTTGATGGTGATGTCGTAAATGCAACCGGTCCGGGTGTCCTGAAAGTGTCCATGATCAACGAGATTGGGACAGAACCGGGATGAGCTGCGTTCAAAGTTGACCTGATTGACCAAGCCGTGGTTCACCAACGCTTCCAGGCAGTTGTAAACGGTAGCCAGAGAGATGCTGGGCAATTTTTTGCGGACGCGCTGGTAAACTTCATTGGCAGTGGGGTGGTCTCTCTGTTCCAGAAGAACCTGGTATACTTCCTGCCTTTGCTTGGTGAGCCTCAGACCGGAAATAACCGGGAGGGTGGAGGTGGTTCTGGTAGCTTGCTTGGAATCTGTTTTGGGATTCATATCTTATTTTTCATGTTCTGCGTGGATAGTGGGACAGGGACAATTGTTTTGCAAGAACAATTCCTGTTATTTATTCGGGTAGCGGAGGAGGATAAAAAAGGGCGGTCATCCCTGTGGATGGCCGCCCCTGCAGGGAGATAACGTTATCTGTAATTTAGTTGGCGGCGTCGGAACTTTCCGGAGCCACGTTAACGCGGCGGCCTTCGCGGTCAAAGAACACGCGGCCGTCCACGAGGGAGAAGATGGTGTAGTCACGGCCCATGCCCACACCCTTGCCGGGGTGCCACTTGGTGCCGCGCTGGCGGATGATGATGTTGCCCGCGATCACTTCCTGCCCGCCGAATTTTTTAACGCCGAGGCGCTTGCTGCGGGAGTCGCGACCGTTCTTGACAGAACCTTGACCTTTCTTGTGAGCCATAAGATTGAGATAAAATTAAGGGTTGAAATTAGGCGTTGATAGCAGTGATTTCCACTTTCGTCAGGGCGCGGCGGGAACCTTTTTTCTTATGGAAGCCCTTGCGGCGCTTGAACTTGAAAGCGATGATCTTCTTGTCGCGGAACTGGCTGACGACTTTAGCGGAAACCGTAGCTCCCTCCACCGTGGGGGTGCCGAGGGTCACGTTTCCGTCATTTTCCACCATAAGCACCTGATCAAAGCTTGCTTCAGCACCCTCTTCAAGGGTATTGATGCATTCAACGTCGATCACGTCGCCCGCCTGAACGCGGTACTGCTTGCCACCTGTTTTGAAAATTGCGTATGCCATTGCTATCACTGTTAAGGTTCATCCGCAGATGCGGGAGCCGCAATAAACCATATCACTTCCTTTTAGACAAGCAAAATTTCATAGAAAAATGAGCGAATGGCATAAAATTTTTAAAAATGGCCCGGTTTTAACTCATTCTCCGGAGGAAATGAGGGAGCTGGGCAGGCAAATAGGTAAAATTTTAATACCGGGCGAGGTATTGGGCGTGGTGGGGGAACTGGGCGCCGGAAAGACGCACCTGACGCAGGGTGTCATGGAAGGGCTGGGGAGTTCCGATGCGGCGGCCAGCCCGACGTTTTCCCTGGTGCACGAACATGCGGACGGCCGTCTGCGGGCGTGCCATTTTGATTTTTACCGGCTGAAGGATGAATCCGAACTTCTCGGCATAGGCTGGGACGAATACCTGGACGGGGACGCGGTGCTCATTGTGGAATGGGCCAACCTGTTTCCGGATGCCCTGCCGGAGGAAACCTCCTGGCTGCTGCTGGAGCATGAAGGGGAATGCCTGCGCCGGGTGTCTCTGGCCCCGGCGCATGAATCGGATCAATAGCTGATGCTTTTGGAAAATGCCTGGTCAAAACCGGGGCTGAGCCAGATGGTATTGTGCATGGCTCCGGGGAATTCCTGGTAGTTAACCGGTGTGGAGAAGCAGTCCCGGAGCCGTTTGGCATGATCCGGAGGAATGACTTCATCCGATCCCGCCGCCAGGATGGTGACAGGGCACGCCACTTTGGGAGCCGCCAGGTCGGACCGGAAATGATCCGGCAGCAGGAGTTTGACAGGAAGGCAGGGGAAAAGGCCGCGTGCGGTTTCCAGAAGACTGTCAAAGGGAACCACCAGAACCAGTTTTTTCACGTTTCTGACGGAAGCTATCTGGGTGGCAACTCCGGAACCAAGGCTTTGCCCGACCAGGATAACGTCATCAGGCGTTCTTCCGGTTTCCTTCAGCACGGAATCAAGAATCGCCAGGGAGTCCCCCATGATGTCCCGTTCCGTAGGAGTTCCGGTGCTGAGTCCGTAGCCCCGGTAGTTGACGAGGAGCTTGGCGTGGGGGAACCGATCCAGGTAGGGAAGCATCATGGAGATGTCCATGGCGTTTCCTCCATAGTACACAAGCAGGGGCTGCCCTTTCTTTTCAATGAGCCAGCCGCTGAGTTTGGCCCCGTTATGGTGGAAGGTCCTCCGGTGGGGTTCCCAGGCGGCGCGTTTTTCCAGGTAGACGGTTTTATCCTTGGGCTGGGGAGGCAGATAAACCAGGGAACGGACGGAACACTGGCTGCACGCCAGGGCCAGCACTCCGGCCAGCACGAACGTGGCCAGGATTTTCCATTTTCCCGGTTTCAGCATCTGCCTGAGGTTCATTGCTCTGGATTTTCCGTGGTGATATTCCCGGCAGTTCCGGTGCGGGGGAATTCTGTTCCCTGTTCAAGGCAGCTCCAGCCGTTCAGGGAAGCCGTTTTGCCGTCTGCGTCCAGGCGGCGTACTCCATGGAGGATTATTTCACGGGAAGAGGTTTTAAAATGGAGGACGGTGGGAGACGTCCCCCTTTCATACGTCACCGCGGCCGTTTCCGGTAGCGCTCCATTGACGGAGAGTGTTCCTCTGTCGTCTTGCAAAGAGTTATAGGAGAGAGTCATTCCGGATTTCTCCAGCCGGATTTTCCGGGCGGGAACGGGTTCCGTTTCACTTTCCAGGACAATGGTTGTATGGCTGCCTTTGGGGAACCATTCCGCTTGTACGTTGTCCGTTTCAAGCGTAGCGCCTCCTCGCCCGCAGGAGGAAAGCGTCA
Organism: Akkermansia sp.; assembly: GCF_020860705.1. GTDB lineage: Bacteria > Verrucomicrobiota > Verrucomicrobiia > Verrucomicrobiales > Akkermansiaceae > Akkermansia. The sequence goes on along the minus strand of NZ_JAJBTT010000041.1, from coordinate 66,734 downwards.
GCAAAATGCCGGGCAGGATAAGGAAAGCAGGTTGCATGGAAACAGTTTCCCTGAATTCGGGGGAGAAGGCAATCTCTGTTTTCCTCCAGGATAAGCTTCCGGACGGATTGGCTTTTTTATGATAGAAGGCAATCGGGAAAAAGGTATAATGAAAGTTATGTTCAACCGGATGTTTTCATGGAGTTTGATGGCCACGGCATGCGCTACGGGATTGTTCCCGATGCTGTCCCCGGGGCAGGAAGGTGCAGGAGGGGGCGATGTTGTGGCAGTGGAGGTGCCTGCCGCCAGCCTGCTGATGGCCCGCCAGGAGACTGGGGAGACCCGTTTGAACCGTTCTTTCAAGGATAAGGAATTGAGTGTGGGGGGTAAAAAATACGCTACGGGCATTGGGACCCATGCTACATCCATGATCCCCCTTCCCATTCCGGGAGGCGACGGCGCAAGGGTGGAGAGCTTGGAGGGGGCATGCGGCATTGATGACGGTACGGACGGAGACGGTAGCGTGGAGTTCCGCGTGATGAGCGGTTCCGAAGTCCTGTGGAGTTCCGGCGTCATGAAGAGGGGAATGCCTGCAAAAAGGTTTTCCGTCCCGGTGGCGGAGAATGAAATACGGCATCTTTACCTGATGGCTGACCGGGTGGAAAACAATTCTTACGACCACGCGGACTGGGTGGATCTGGCCTGGAAAATGGGAGGAAAGCCGCAGAGCGTGAAGGGCGGGACGGTGAATGCCGCTCAATTCAGCATGGTCCCCGGTGTCAAAAAAGACCAGGGGCCGGCACTCCGTTCCGCGATTTCCGCCTTGCGGAAGCAGGGCGGGGGCGTTTTAACCATTCCCAGGGGTGTCTATCATTTTTATCCCGAAGGAGCTTTGAACATGAGCTTCAATATCTCCAATCATGACCAGCCCCTGATTCATCCGGTGTGCGTGCCTCTGACTGATTTGCGGAATGTCCGCGTAGAGGGCAACGGCTCCTTGTTCCTGTTTCACGGAAGAGTGATTCCCCTGCTGGTAATGGACAGCGAAAATGTTTCCATCAACCGCCTGGCTGTTGATTATGAGCGGTCCATCTGTACGGAAGCGCGTGTGGTGGGGGTGGATGACAAGTTCACGGAAGTGGAAATAGATAAAAAAGCCTATCCTTATGAACTCAGGAATGGCAGGTTCGTTTTCCTGGGTGAAGGCTGGGAAGAGGGAATGGGCGTCTGCATGGCTTTTGAAAAGGGCACCGGCCGCATTATTGCCAATACGGCGGACATCGGGTGGAACGGACAGGTGCAGCCCATGGGGGGCAGCCGGCTCCGGCTGGAATGGAATCTCAAGAGCAGGGGAATCAAGCCCGGGGATACGCTGGTGCTCCGGAACTACCACCGCCCCCATCCGGGCTGTGTGGTGTACCGCGCACAGAAAACGCGTCTGGAAGATGTGGCTATCCATCAAAGCAGCGGCATGGCCCTGCTGGTCCAAAGGTCTAAGGATTTTCTCATGAAAGGGGGTGGCGTGTTTATTAGAAAAGGCACCGGAAGGGTGCATACTGCCGGAGCGGACGCCACCCATTTTTCCAACACCCGGGGCGAGATTATTGTGGAGAAGGCCCTGTTCGAAGGAATGATGGATGACGCCATCAACGTCCATTCCACCTGCCTGGGCATCACGGAGGTGGTGGACAGCCGTACGCTGAAATGCAGGTACATGCATGGCCAAGCGGTTGGGTTTGAAGTGTTCCTGCCTGGTGAAAAAATCCGCTTTATCAATGGCCCCACTCTGGAACCGGGCAGCACGGGAACGGTGAAAACCGCCGTTAAAAAGAGTTCCACGGAATTGGTGATTACGCTGGAAGAGCCTCTGCCTGCGGAGGTGAAAGCCGGGGATGCTGTGGAAAATGCGGATTTTTATCCTTCCGTGGTGTTCCGCAACAACATTGTCCGCAACAACCGCGCCCGCGGTTCCCTTTTCACGACTCCTGAAAGGGTGCTTGTGGAAGGCAATTTGTTTGACCATTCCTCCGGGTCCGCCATTCTGCTGGCGGGGGATGCCCAGGGCTGGTATGAGAGCGGCGCCTGCCATGAAGTGGTGATCCGCAGGAATACGTTTATCAATAACCTGACCTCCCGCTACCAGTTCACGAATGCCATTATTTCCATTTATCCGGAAGTCAAGCAGCTGGACAAGCAGAAGGCTTACTACCACCGCAATGTCCTGATAGAAAGCAATGTGTTCAAGACGTTCGATGTGCCGCTGCTGTTTGCCATTTCCACGGATAATCTTAAATTCATCAACAACAGGATCATTTACAATAAGGATTTCAAGGGCTGGGGGCAGAAGCCTTTCCAATTCAGGAGATGCGCCAACATCCTGATCAAGAATAACAAGGTGCAGCCGCCACGCACATGGACCATTGAGGACTGCAAGCTGGAGAATACTCCGGCAGACCAGGTGCACATCAATTGAATAAGATTTTTATCTTACGTAATTTCTATATAGATATCCGTTATCCCTTTTCTTAACCTGGAATAATATAGTTTTTTAGAATTTTTTAGGAAAATCAGTTTTATTAAGGTTTTTAAGATGTAGAAAAATGCTATAAACAATATATTTTGCGGATTACATATCCGCAAACTGATTTTTGACAAGATAACTTCATTATCTATAAGAATATAAACAAAAAAACAGAAACTCTCTGATTTTTCTTCTTATTTTTATGTCGTGAAAAAGCTGTTAGCCTTTTTGACTTAGAAAAATATGTTGTCATCGGATATGTAATCCGCTATGTTGTCTTGCACAATGTGCAAGGGACAAGGGAATACGGGGGGAAGCAATTGTGGCAGAATAACTTATTGGTGGATTTTAGCTTTTTTATCCTTCTTTTTTTCTCTGAATAACCAAAGTTTTTGGATTGACGAATGTTGTACTGCATTATGCGCCATGCAGCAAAATGTGGAAGGCTGCTGGCAGCAAATCAGGGGAATTGGTGGAAGTGACGCTCAAATTGCCTTTTATTATTATCTTTTATTTTTGTGGCATCATCTAACTGGCGCATCATCTGAGCTAACGCTAAGGTTATTCAATGTATTTTGGGTACTTTTGGCAGCCTGGTTTTTCAGAAAGGAACCAAAGGCGCTGGTAATTCTTTTGATTTCGCCATTTTTTGTTTATTATGCTAATGAATTGCGCCCTTATATCTTGCAGATAGCGGCCTCCTGTGCTGTTTCTATGTTGTTTTGGCAGGTTAGCCGAGGAGAATCGGTAAGGTTCCATGCGTTTTTTGCAACCTTGTTCTTTTTATGCCTTACAAGTTTAACGGGATGTGTGTGGGCGCTCGGCTTTGCTGTTGCATTCCTGGTAATGGCGTTCCGTCAGTTTAGGGGATGGATTTTTTGGAAATCCCTGCTTTGGTGGATTTTTCCGTTTTCCGGATTAGGTGCATATTATCTTTACACTCTTTTTATTGGTGCCCGGGCGGTTTCAATATCCTCCTCCTGGATTGTCAATGTATGCGCTTCAATTTATGAATTGTCGGGGTTGGCTGGCATGGGGCCTTCCCGTCTTGAATTGAGGGGGTGTACGTCCGTTGATGCATTATGGAAGGTAAACGGATTGGGGTTGGGGGTAATCTCCGGCATGATTCTCCTAGCTGGTTTGGTCTACGGAATTATTTTGTGGAACAAGCAGGCTAAAAGGCCGGTGTTGCCTGCTTTGCTAGTGTTGGCATTGATTCCCGGGGCCGTGTTTTTTTATGGAACGGAAATGATGAATTTTCGTTTTTCCGGTCGACATTGTGCACCTTTATTGCCTGTATTATGTCTAGCCTGGTCCCAGGTGATGTCGTGGAATTGGTCGTTCTCCAAGATTTTTCAGACTGTCTTGTTTCTATTAATGATGGTTATTTGGTTGGTAAGCGATTTTCGTATTCGTTACAATGATTTATACAGCCGCGAAGATTACCGGACTGCTATTTCTTATTGCAAATCATTGAAAGAGAATGGTGTTAACATTCTTCTTTTGTGCAATGGAGCAGGAGAGAAATTTTATGGATGGAGACCCGTGTCAATGAATGCCAAATGGTCTGATTATGAGGAAATTGTGGTATCCAGACCATCCCAATATGCTTCTTTTCTCTATCTCGTAGAGTCTTCCGGCAAGTACAAACGTTCCGAATTATGCCACGGGTTTATCATTTATCGCCACGAAGGAACCTTTAAAAATAAGGAAGATTGACGTTTTTTACGGTTGTTTCAACGTATTGACGCAGAATAGTGTCATTACCGGGATGACAGATGTTCCTTCTTATCTGGTTAAACGCTGCAGAAAGTTTGTTGAGCCGTACCGGGTGACGGATGGCAAGGGATTCAAATTGTCCCATTACGATCCAGGGGATTTGGGAAAGCTGGACAAGGACAGCAAGAAGGAGGCCGTTGAAAAGCTGGAGAAGGGGATAGAGCTGCTGGAACAGCTTCAGGAGGTTCTTTATGCCAGTGAGTCCCATGCGCTGCTCGTGGTTTTGCAGGCGATGGACAGCGCGGGTAAGGACGGCATTGTAAAGCATGTGATGGGGGGCATTAATCCCCAGGGATGCGTGGTCAGCAACTTTAAACAGCCCTCCACCCTGGAACGGAGCCATGATTTCCTATGGCGTTGCGTAGCCCGTCTTCCCCGGCGGGGAATGATCGGCATTTTTAACCGGTCCTATTATGAGGAAGTGCTGAGCGTGCGCGTGCATCCGGAATTTCTGGCCGGGGAAGGTTTCAATCCCGACCATGCCACGGGAGCGTTCTGGAAGGAAAGGTTCAGGTCCATCAATAACCTGGAACGCCATCTGCTCGCCAATAAAACGCGGATCGTGAAGATATTTCTTCATCTTTCCTGCGAGGAACAGAGAAAGCGCCTTTTGGCACGGCTGGACACCCCGGACAAGAACTGGAAGTTTTCAGAGGGGGATATTCATGAACGGGAGTTCTGGGACCAGTACCAAAAGGCGTATGAAGAGATGATTCGCCATACATCCTCCCGGGACGCTCCGTGGTATGTGGTGCCGGCGGACAACAAGTGGTATTCCAGGCTTGTGTGCATGTGCGCCATTGTAGAATCCCTGGCGGACATGAAGTTGAAATATCCGAAGGTTGCCGGGGAATTGAAAGCGTTCTTCCCTAAATTCCGGGAAGAATTGGAGCGCCCCCTGTCCAAGGGCAAGGATTGAGCCGGATGAAAGGGAAAAGGAAGAGGAAAAGCGGGAAAACGGCGCATTCTGCGGAGACTGTTTTTCTCCCTGCGCGCCGCATTTCCTTCCGTACAGGTTTTCCCGTTTTCCGTTTAGCGCCTGCGTTCCCAGGATTTCACCTTGCCATTGATGAACAGCACGTATCCGGTATCCACCGGAACATAGGTGATGTCGTTGTAATACGGATAGTAGGGATGGTAGAAGCCCGGTCCCCAGTAAGGACCGCCCCAGTAGGGACCATACCAGAAGGAAGGCGGCGGAGAATAAACGGGCTGGAGGGAAGAGTAAATCCAGCGGGTAGCGGCCTTTCCGTTAAGGTTGCCTTCCGCTACGGCGGAGGGGTCTCCCCATGCCAGGAAGACGGCGGGCGGCGACATGCCTTCCGCAATTTGTCCGGTTTCCACCAGCGTTTTCTGGCTGGCCGGAAGGGAATTGAAAAGGGCCGGATTTTTCTGGATGCGGGATGCCGGAGTGGATACGCAGGAAGCAAGGCTCAGAGCGGCGGCCAGGGTAGTGAAAAGTAACTTCCAATTCATGATGTACATACGGATAACACTCACTTTGACTCTTGCCAAGGGTCTTTTGTTGAGTAAAATGTACGAACACGTTATGAAAGCGCTCCGCAATCTGGCTTTAGCCCTGATGGTCCCAGCTCTGGTTTCTTCCCTGTACGCAGCAGAAAAACCGGAAGTAATTGATGAATATCTTCCGGTCGGCAAGATGGTGGAAGCCTCCGCCGTCAGCGTTCTGCTTGATGAAAGCCTGCAGCCGTTCATGGAAAAGATTGACAAGGTGTTTGTCACGTTGCCTGAAAAGGACAAGAAGGAGCTCGTCAGCCAGATTGTTCCCGGACAGCCCGTTCCTTATGACGAACGCCTGGGCTGGACGAAGGATGAGTATACCAAGTACCTGGAATGCTGGAACAAGAAGAAGATTCAGGAAGTGGCTCCCGTAGCTCTGGGTGTTTTCTCCTCCGAGGATCGCGGCATCTGGAGCCTGGCCGCGGTAGCCCAGCAGGGACCGTTGCCGATGAGCACGCTGAAGTATGACTCCAATACCAAGTCCTGGATTTCCCCCAACGGCACCCTGGCCCTGAAAGGGGATGTGTCCTATGACGAATGGAACGTGTATGGCGCCTGGAGCGGCAAGGAATGGACGATGGAAAAGAAGACCATTCTTTCCACTCTTACGGAGACTATCATTGTGGGCAAGACCAAGGATGGCAAGTATGTCTATTTCGTATATAACATGTCTGAAAAGAACCCGGACAATGTTGCCATTGCCAACCAATCCATCGTGCTGCGCATTCCCGTCATCAGCGTCAAGGGAGACCCTCTGCTGGAGAAGGCCAAGGCCAAGGCACGCCAATAGGGACAGGACGTTCCTTTCATTTCCGGTAAAAACATGCGTATTATCAGCGGAAAGGCCGGCGGCATAGCCCTGTCTGTTCCCAAAGGGGAAGTACGGCCCACAACCGACCGGGTCAGGGAGGCCCTTTTTTCCATCCTGCATCCGCTGATTGACCATGCCGACGTGCTGGATCTGTTTACCGGTTCCGGAGCGTTCGGACTGGAAGCCCTCAGCCGCGGAGCAAAAAGCTCCCGCATGGTGGATTTTTCCCGTCTTTCCTGTGCTGCGGCCAAGGCCAATCTTGTCAAAACCGGCCTGGAAGGCGGAACCGTCATCCAGGGAGACGCCGTCCAGTTTGTGAAAAGGGAGTTGCTTGCCGGCAGGAAGTACGACGTTGTTTTTGCAGACCCTCCCTATTGCAAAGGGCCTGCGGACCGTGATTTTATTGTGGAGCTGGCGGAGGCGGGAGTTTCCGGGCTGCTGAAGGATGGCGGCCTGTTTATCGCGGAAGTGCAGGAAGGGTGGGGTACCGGCAGGGAGGGCGCCGCGGAGTTTGACGGCCTGGACCTGGTGGATACGCGCCGGTACGGGAAAAATATGCTGTTGTTCTATCGATTGCCTGAGAAGTAAGATGAAAGCCTTCCTATTGTCCTTTTGTTACAACGTTCTGTACACCATCGGGTGGCTGGTGACGCTGCCTTCCTATCTGCTCAAGCAGAAAAGGCGCGGCGGGTTCGGCACGGGGCTGCTGGAACGCTTCGGCCTGTACCGGGTTTCCTACAACCGGGAGCCGAAAGGGGTGCTGTACGTGCATGCCGTGAGCGTGGGGGAGGTGGTGCTGGCCCTCAAGTTTCTCCGGGCATGGCTCCGGGAGCGCGGCGGTTCCGCCGTGCTGGCCACCAGCACGGCTACCGGGCATGACACGGCGGTGAACGCCCAGGTGCCCGGGGTGCGCGTGATTTATGCCCCCTTTGACCTGCTGGGATTGCCGGGACGTTGTTTTGACCGTTTTGAACCGGAGGCTATTGTGCTGGTAGAGGCGGAATTATGGCCCAATTTTGCCCGCGCTGCCAAAGTCCGCGGGATTCCCATGGCGATGATCAATGCCCGGATGTCCGCCAGATCTGAAAGCCGCTACCGGGCCTTTAAATGGTTATCGCGGTATTATTTTTCCGCTCTGGACGCCATGGGCGTGCAGGATAAGGGAGACGTCCGGAGGTTTGAATCCGTGGGGGTGCCTCCTTCCATTATCCACGTGACGGGCAGCATCAAGTTTGACCAGCAGACGGCAGAGCGGAGGGAAACCAATGCGGAGTTTGCCGCCATTCTGGACAAGCTGAAGCGCGGCAAGCCCGTGGTGCTGGCCGCCAGCACGCATGACGGGGAGGAAGTGCTGATTGCAGAGGCGGTGCGCAAGGCCGGAGGCTTCCCGCTGATCGTCCCCCGGCATGCGGAACGCCGCCATACGGTGGTGCGGGAATTGGAAGCCCAGGGCTGGCAGTGCGTGCTGCGCACAGATGGAGAAATTCCGGAAACCCTGAAGGAGCATGTCTGTTATATTGCGGATACGACGGGGGAATTAAGGGACTGGACCGCGCTGGCAGACGTGGCCGTGATCGGCAAGAGCTTTTTGGCGGACGGAGGACAGAATCCGGCGGAGGCCGTCGCCTGCGGCGTGCCTGTGCTGGCGGGGCCGCACATGGAGAACTTTGATGCCCTGGTCCAGCTGCTGGAAGGCGTGGACGGTATTACGCGGTGTGATGAAGAGCGTCTGGCGGATGTGCTCAAGGAGATGCTGGACAACCCGCTTCTGGCTCATGCGCAGTCTTCACGCGCCCAAGTGGCGCTGAAAGCCCACTTCGGGGCTACGGCCCGCACCATCCGCATGATCTGCATTATGCTCAAGATTCCCGTTTAACGGCGGGCGCCTTGTTGCCGCGGGCCTCCGGCCTGGAATGGGGCGGCAGAGCGAATACTTCCCCCTGCGGAGCGTCAATGATGATGTCAAAGTGCCTGAGGGTGTCTACGCCGATCTGGCGCCTGCCGCCTGTTCCCGTTACGGCGAATGAAAGGCCATCTATCTGGAAATCCGGTCCCATGCGGAGTGTGGAGGGAATGCCCAGTTTCATGATGTTGCGGTCCCCACTATGTCCGTTGATGTCGGAAGCTTTGGCCGTAAGCTGGTTTCCGTTTGGGTCTGCCGGCCACTGTTCCAGAGGGGCCAGGGAAAGAGAGGAGCCGGAATCAAGGGCCAGGAGGAAGGAGTCTCCTCCCCGGGAGCAGCGGACATAGAAAATCCCGGAGGGATGGCGTTCCACTTCCAGCGGTTTCATGTTCCGGATGGGAAAGCGGGAGCGTTCCAGGAATTGCAGGGATGCGTCTTTAACGGAGAGCAGGAACGGGGAGAATCCCAGGTAGTTGATTCCCAGAATGCCATCCACCCGGACCTGCATATCCCGTTGAAGGGGGGTGAGGTCCATGGCAAAGCCAAAGAAGTTTTTAATTTGAAGCCCCCCGATGGAGAAAGACTGCATGGAAAACAGCTGGGGGATGGTATTGACGTTGGATCCGGGAGCGATCTGCGCATTTTCAAGCGGCAGGGCGGGGAAATGCTTCTTGATGAATTTGATGTCAAACGTAGTGTGGGATGCCGCCGTGTCTACGATAAGGTTGCAGGGAACGCCGTTGATGGTGCATGGCGCCACGAGAAGCTTGCTGTGGGCATCCCTCGTCAGCCGGATGGGATCCAGGCTGGTGATGGCGACAACAGGTTTGGCCTGGGTGGGATCCGTCTGTTCCGAGGCGCAGAGAGGGAGCACGCCCAGCGTCAGAATGACCGCAGACATGCAGAAAAGACTGCGTGAGAAAAGCATCCCTTACAGGTAGGCATCCCTATGCGGTTTGACAAGCCAATTTGATAGAGAATCAGTCATGACTGCGGTGGTTGGGCTTGTGGCGGCGTTCCAGTTCCACGCGGTCCTCATAGTTGCGGGCCTGCACTTTCCGGTCTCTCTTCCCGGCCCGTTCCATATTCATTTGCCTTTTTTTCTGGCGTTTGGCAAGCCGGGCAATTTCATCTTCCAGATTCAGGAAGTTCAGATACCGCTGCTTGTCCAACTTTTCTTCCTCCACCGCTTTCCTGATGGCGCAGCCGGAATCCGCGCCATGGCTGCAGTCCGCAAATTTGCATTCACGGGCCAGTTCCGTCAAATCCGCAAAACTTTCCCGGAGGGTATGTTCATCCGTCCACATCTGGATTTCACGGATGCCGGGGTTGTCAATCAGCAGGCCGCCGTGCTTGAGGAGCACCAGTTCACGCGCTACGGTCGTATGGCGTCCTTTGCCGGTCACTTCATTGACTTTCCCCGTCCAGAGCCATTCATCCCCCAGCAGCGTATTGACCAGCGTGGATTTTCCAACGCCGGAGGAACCGACGATGGAGATGGTCTGCCCCTTGGAGAGGCATTTGCGGAATTCCTTGATCCCCTTGTTGTGCAGGGCGCTGATGCTGATGATGGAGCATTCCGGGGAAAGCTCCCGGAGGGTCTGCATGGCTTTGTCCACTTCCTCTTTGGAGAAGAGGTCCGTCTTGTTAAGCAGGATGAGAGGGGTGGCGCCGCTGCGCCGGATGAGCGCAAAGTAGCGCTCCATGCGCCTGGGATTGAAGTCCGTTCCCGGCTCCGTCACCACGGCTACAATGTCCACATTCGTTCCAAGCACCTGTTCTGCGCTGCTTTTCCCCGGGGCCTTGCGGGAAAAACACGTACGGCGGGGAAGAATGGCGCGGATGACGGCTTCATCTCCCGCTTCTCCGGGATCAATCGCCACCCAGTCCCCAACGGCGGGCAGTTCCGCATCCGTGGCTGCATCATGCCAAAGCTTGCCGCTGACGACGGCGTCCACGTCTTCCCCTCCCTCCAGCAGGGCGGTGAAGTTGATTTTTGTTTCCCGGATGAGGCGTCCTGGAATCCAGCCGGGTTTGGCGACGGCGTCAAAAGCGCGTTGAAAGTGGTCGTTCCAGCCTAAATCCTGAAGAGTGACGGGCATGAAAGGTGAAGATGCAGTTCTGGGTGGGGAAGGCAACCGTCCGAAGGCGGCCAGTATTTAATCATGGTAAAAACTTCCTTGCGGTTCAAGCACGGAACGGGTGTACCGGTCAGCATGACGGCCCTTTTCCAAGTCCAAGCCGGCTGGCGCGTTCGATGATCTGGAGGGCAATGTGTGTTTTAGGCGCCTTTTCCAATAGTTCCGTCCGGTCCGGATAAACGAGCAGGACTTCATTTTCCGAGGAATTGAAGCCGATATCCCTGCGGGAAACGTCATTGGCTACGATCATGTCACAACGTTTGCGTTCCAGCTTGCCGCGCGCGTAGTTTTCCACGTCATGGGTTTCCGCCGCGAAGCCTATCAGGATTCCGGTGAAGCCGAATTCCGTGCGCATGGAACCCAGGATGTCCCTGGTGCGTTCCAGCTCCAGAATCATGCGTTCCCCCGTTTTTTTTATCTTGCGGTCCGGGACGGAGACAGGGCGGTAGTCCGCCACGGCGGCGCTGAGAATGGCCGCGTCCACGTAGGGAACCTGGTTTTTTACGGCGTCATACATTTCCTGCGCGCTTTCCACAGGCAGGAAGTCCACGCCGTGCGGAACGTCCAGGGAGGTAGGGCCGGAGACAAGAAGGACGCTGTGGCCTTCATGAACCGCCGCTTCCGCCAGGCAATACCCCATTTTTCCGGAGGAATGGTTGGTGAGGTATCTGACGGGGTCAATCGCTTCCCTGGTGGGACCTGCCGTGATGAGAAAACGCATGGGCGGCATTATGCGGAATCACGGGTAAAAGTGAAGAGTGATCTTGTGCAGCCGGGCATTATGTTCCGGCTTGACTCCTTTTCTCAATTGGGCGAGTTATGAAGGCGTGATTTATTGGGACAACAACGCTACCACTCCGCTGGCTCCGGAGGTTTACGCGGCTATGGAGCCGTTTTTAAAGGAGCGGTTTTTCAATCCGTCTTCCGGTTACGGCTGCGCCAGGGAGGTACGTGAGGCGGTGGAGGAGGCCCGTGCGGATGTGGCCGCCCTTTTGGGTGCATTTCCCTCGGAGATTGTGTTTACCTCCGGCGGGACGGAGGCCACCAATGCGGCTTTCCGGCAGATGGCCGGAGAGCAGGGCGGTGGAATAGGCGTGCTGGCCACGGATCATGACGCCTCCCTGAAGACTGCCTTGGCCCTGGGGCGCGGACGCGTCTGCCCGGTTGACCGGGAAGGCCGCGCCGTGCCGGAAGAGTGGGAGGCACTTTGTGCGGATGGAATGGCCGGCGTTTCCTTTGCCTGGGCCAATAACGAGACGGGTGTTTTGCAGGATGCGGAGGCCCTGTGTGCCGCTGCCCGGCGGTATGGAGTTGCCGTGCATCTGGATATGGTGCAGTGCGCCGGGAAGATTTCTGTGAACCTGCATGGGATGGAAGTGGATTACGCTTCCGTTTCCGCCCACAAGTTTCATGGTCCCAAGGGGGTGGGCTGCCTGTACAGGCGGTCGGGAGCTCCCTTTTCCCCCTCCCTGTTCGGCGGAGGCCAGGAGCACGGCCTGAGGTCCGGCACGGAGAATGTTCCGGGGATCATCGGCTTTGGCGCTGCGGCGCGCATGGCCTTGAGGCATTTGGAGGAGGACGCCGTGCGATTGGCCCGGATGCGGGACTCCTTTGAGTCCCGCCTGCGAGCGGAGGGAGTCGTCATGACGGTGCATTCGGGAGGAATGGCTCGTATTCCGAATACTTCCAATCTGGCCTTTGACGGATGTACGGCGGAAGCGTTGATGCTGCTGCTGGAACCTGAGGGACTGCTGTGTTCTGCGGGGTCTGCCTGCCACACGCTCCAGCCCATGCCTTCCCACGTGCTGACGGCCATGGGGCTGTCTGACGATGCTGTGCGTTCCTCCCTGCGTTTTTCCCTTTCTTTCATGACAACTGAGGAGGAGGTGGAACGGGCGGCGGTTTTGGTGGCCTCCGCCGTTCGGAAGGTGCGCGGCGTTCAGTCTTCGCGGACTGGCCCGGTGCTTGTGTATAAGCCGTAGCGTCAATTTTTCCCCGGGAGACAGGGGACGCGTCAGAAGAAGGGACAGTGCGTTGTTGCCGTCTTCCGTCTGTTGCTCCCCCGGGCAGGAAGATATGCGGTGCGGTCCGGACGCCCGGCATGGGAGATGAAAGAAGGTGCGCTCCATGGTCCGCCTCCTTTCCTGCCGGGAAGAAGGCCTTTCCTTCTTGAGCTTATAGGCGGCTCATGTTAATTTGTATAAATCCCGGAAGGGGTTGCGGCACACCTGTCATGAATGTATGAAGATAGAACATTACCAGAACAAGGATGAAACGGAGGTCCTGAATATTTGGCTGAAAGCGTCCGAGCAGGCCCATGCTTTTGCCGGGGTGGGATTCTGGTGCGGCCTGGTGGAGGATATGAAGCAGGTGTACCTGCCAAGGGCGTGTACGTGGGTATGCCGGGACGGGGGCAGCGTGGTCGGGTTTGCCTGCCTGGTGGGTGAAGGGGAGCTGGCCGCCCTGTTTGTAGCTCCGGAGCGGCAGTGCGAAGGCATAGGCACTGCGCTGCTGGACTGGGTGAAGGAACGCAGCAAGGGGATGCTGACGGTGGGCGTTTACGAGGAGAACGTTCGCGCCCGCGCATTTTACAGGCGAGGAGGGTTTGAGGAGATCGGCTCCAGGGAAGATGAGCTGACCGGAAGCCGGGAGTACCGGATGGAATGGAAAAGAGAGTGCCCCTGATACCAATAAAAAAGGCGGAGGTTTCATGAACCTCCGCCTCTGAAAAGCAGATGAACGTCAGGCCAGTTCCACCTTCACTCCGCTCTTTTCAACCTGGTCGGCCATTTCAGGAGAAAGGGCTTCATCAGTGATGAGCATGGAGATCTGGGAGGGCGCAACGGTATAGAATGCCGGGTTGTTCGCTATGCTGGTGGAAGGCATGGCGATGATGACCTTGGCATCCTGAGGAATGACGCTCTTGATGAATTCGGATTGCAGCATGTTCTTGTATCCGGCGCCATGCTTGGGGGAGTAGCAATCCGGCGTGAGTACAACCATGTCAATGTTCAGGGAACCGGCAGCCTTGGCAGCTTCCTGTCCCACGTAAACCAGGGCTTCACGGTCAAAGCGGCCGCCCGTGCAATAGAAGCTCAGGTTCGGAATGCCTTCAAGCCGGGTCAACAGCGTGGGGTTGTTGGAAACCACGTGGGTGTCCCTGGAGTTGATGTGGTTGCAGATCTGGTATCCCATGGTGCTGCTGTCAATGAACATGACCACGGAAGCGGGAATGTTCTGGACGGTTTTTTTTGCAATCCTTATGGAAACATCGTCTTGAGTAACAATGTCTTCATGGAGGGATTTATGGGTAAGAGCCAGGGCACCGCCATGAACGCGTTTGAGGAAACCACGCTTTTCAAGGTTAATTAAATCATTACGGACCGTTTCATCCGTGACCTTCATCTGTTTGGCCAAAGCGATGGTTCTTGCAGCGCCATGTTCGGCCAGCGTTTTCAGAATGAACTCTTTACGTTGGGATGCTAAATACATTGGTTCTTTTTTTCTATGTAGAATGTTACACGTTCTAGGTGTTAAGTTGATTTCTAACAATTTTTCACAGTCCCAGTCAAGCGTTAGAAATTCTAAGTTTTGATTGTTATTGTGAATAATGCCGTTTTGGTAATAATGGGACAACTGAATACCGAGAAATGTACAAAAATAATTTTATGATGCACAAACTAGTTATCAGTATGACAGAGTTTGTCAATCTGGAATGATAATGGAGGCCGGATCAAAGTTGGTCGTCGGGAATGTAAGCTGGAGATGGCGCAGCTTTTCCACCATCAGGCGGGCGACGACGAGGTTTCTGTACCATTTCCGGTCTGCGGGGATAATGTACCAGGGAGCTTCCGGAGTGGATGTTTTTTCAATGAGATCCTGATAGGCCGTTTGGAATTCATCCCAGCGGTTTCGGTCATCCAGGTCGTCCATGCAGAACTTCCAAAGTTTATCCGGGTCCTGAAGCCTGGATTCCAGCCTTCTTTTCTGTTCCGCCTTGGAGATATTGAGGAACAGCTTAATAATAACAGTTCCTTCCTCCGCAAGCATGGATTCAAAGTCAAGAACGTGCTTGTACCGGCGTTTCCACACGGGGTCCGGAAAGATTTTTTTCACGCGGACGGCAATGATATCCTCATAATGGGAGCGGTTGAAGATGGCGATCTGCCCTTTAGAGGGCACTTCCTTGTGCACGCGCCAGAGAAAGTCATGGTCCAGTTCCTCAACGGTGGGTTTTTTGAAGGGGACCACGTGCAGCCCTTGCGGGTCCACCCGGGAGAAGACGTGCTTGACGCAGCCGTCCTTGCCGCCTGCATCCATGGCCTGAAGGATGACTAGGACTTTGTGCTTGTGCTGGGCAAAGAGTTTTTTCTGCAGTTCCTGCAATTCTTCCCTCAGCTTGTCGAATTCTATCAGAGATTCTTCCTTGGTTCCGGAGAAGAGAGATTTGTCATCCGGAGAGTAATCCTTTAAACGCAGTTTTTTGCCCGGAGGCACCAGGTAACGGTTCATTGTATGCGAAGTTAATGTTGAAGAAGAGGGAGAGGAAGGGGAAGATGTTTTCCCGGAGGCAGGTTTGGTTAACGGGGCCGGGCCGAAGAATTGCTGGAGAGCGTCTCTGATGACTTTCCTCTTGAATTTGGGGAACATCTCCAGCTTGATGTCCTGAAGGGGAATCCATTTCGTCTTTGAGAATTCGGGGCTGCGGTGCAGGTCCGTCTTGGGGCGTCTGGATTTGCAGCGCACCAGGAAGTAGGTTTGCTCCTGGCCTATCCAGCGCGTAATTTTGCGGTTGCTGGAAGGGTATTTGTAACGCAGTCCGGAGAGGCGGCTGACGATAGTGTATTCAGAGGGGCGAAGGCCCACTTCCTCCCATACTTCCCGCGCGAGAGCCCGTTCGATGCTTTCGTTTTTAATGACGCCTCCCTGCGGGAAGTGCCAGTAGGGGTTGCGCCCGTTGTCCTTGCCCAGCAGCACGTACCCGTCGGCGTCCATGATGATGGCCGCTGCGTTCAGTCTCCAAGTTTTGGCTGGGGGGGGAGTATCCATGGCGGGAGGGAAGGCTGCTTACCTGGCGGTTTGCGCAGGCGTTTCCGGCTTTCCGGATTCCGGGGAGGCATCTTCCGGTTCATCCTGCCAGATGAAGTGTTCCAGCTGGATGCGGCGCGCATAGGCTGCCGCTTCCCTGGCCCTGGGGCCGGAAGTTTGCGCCAGTTTTTTAGCCAGCGCCAGGGCACCGTTCCAGTCCTGGAGTTGGCCCAGCAGGCGGATGGAGGCGAAGCCGGCATTGTAAAACCAGTGCCAGTCCCGGCGTTTGTTGGCGGAATTGCCGCTGGGCGTGTGGGCCAGGATGGAGGCGTAGTCATCCAGCGCCTTTTTCTGGTCGTTCATCCGTTCGTAGAATTGTGCCCGCTGGGTGAGGGCCTTGAATTTCCAGGCCAGCCCGAGGTTGGGGGTATCCAGGATTTCCGTGCACAGGTTGATGGCCTTGCGGAGAGTGTCCGAATTGGTGTCTTCCTTCGTTACCCAGGCGTCCGCCTGGATGGAGAGGGCCAGCAGCCGCATGTAACGCGGGAGAGGGGTGGCGAGCAGGTTTTCCAGGGCGGCGATGCATTGATCCGCCTTCCCCATGCGCAGAAGGACGGAGGCTTCTTCTATCCTGGCGGGCTGGGCAAAGGGAGTGTCCCCTTCTCCCAAGGTTTTGAAGATGTTCAGAGCGGCTTTCAGCGTGTTGCCGGTGTTGCTTTGCTGCGCGGCTTTTCCGGCCAGGAAGAGGGCCGCCGCCTGCAGGGAGCTGTCCGGGTATTTGGAGGGGAAAGGCTGGAGGACAAGCTGTGCTTCATGGAAGTCCCCGTTTTTATACAGGAGTTCTCCCAACTTCAGGTAGAGCATGTCCGCCTGTTTGCCTTCCGCATCCAGAGAGATGGCCTGGCGGCAGGCCTGGATGGCATTGGGCCATTCCTGGCGGCTTTCCGCCTCCATGATTTTTAACCGGGCCAACTGCATGGTCTGGTCCGGAGACAGCTGTTCTTTTTCCAGGGGAGGCAGAACGGACTGCACGGTTGCGAGGTCCGGAGGGTTGAGATTCAGGGCTACTTCCGCCTGGTCCAGCCGGGCCTGGGTTTTCAGGGCCGGGTTTTCCGCCACGGCCACGAAGTGCGCCAGCAGTTCTGAAGCCTGGGGCAGCATTCTTTTGGCGGCGTAATGGGCCTGTTCAAAAAGGATATGTTCCCGGAGCTGTGCAGAACCGGCTGCCTGCTTGACCAGCGCGGCGGCTCCTGCGGCGTCATTGGCGTTCAGCGCGGCCAGGTTTTCATTGAACAGGGCGTTTTCCGCCGTTTTTTCAGAAGCGCGGCAGGCTGCTTCCCGGAAGAGGCCCTGAGCCAGGGGATAGTCACCTTTGCGGAAGGCCAGGGCTCCCTGCTGGAAGATGAGGTTTGGGGTTGTTCCGGGATAGCGGGAGATGAGGCGTTCCGCGTCTTCCACACGGTTTTTATCCAGCAGGGCGGTTATGGTATTCAGGCAAAGAGCCTGGACGGGGAGGCTCTGAGGGTATTTGGAGAGTCCTTCCTCTGCCATTTTAAGAGCGCCCGCCAGGTCGTCCTTTGCCAGAAGCAGGTTTCCCATGGCGTACATGGCCGCCGGCTGGCGCGCCGCATCCCGGGCGTTCACCCAGCCGGTAAGTTTTTCCAGCGCCTGGGGGTTGGTGCGGAAAATGTCTTCCTCCAGAAGGATGTTGAAGGCGTCCATCAACAGGGAGGATTCCGCTTTCCCTCCAATGAACGCCAGCAGGCGTTCCTCCGCTGTTCCGGCAGTATGCGGGGCTTCCTCTTCCTGAGTCTGGGCGCGCGTTTCCTCTTCCGCCTGTTCCGGATTGTTTTTCTCCCGGATGATTTCCGTCCTGGCAAGAGCCAGCCGGCCCAGATCGCGGATTTTTTCCGGATAGGCCTTGTTATCCATGACGGCGGCAAAGATTTTCATGGCCTGGTCCAGGTTTCCCTGCCTGTCCGCCAGCCTGCCTTCCACCAGTTCGGCGTAGGCCCGCATGGGAACGTCCCCGGCCGTCTTGTTGTTCATTCCTTCCTTGATCCGTTCAAGAATGGCGGCAGCTTCCGTGTAGCGTGCCATGTCTACCAGAACGTCCGCCTGCAGAAGCTGCGCTGTCCGGGAGAGGGCGGGGGATTCTGCTTGTCCTGCCCGGGTGAGGGCCTCCAATAAGAGCTGCCGGTCCTGAAGCTGGCGGGCCAGCTGGGCTTTCAATTGGCAGCCGTAGAGAAAAAGAGGGTCCGTTTCCGGAATGTCCGAGAGTTTTTCCAGCGCCTTCGTGAAGGAGCCTTTGTTGAAGAGTCCCGCCGCCATCCAGTAGGATTTCATGGAGGAATCCGGAAGTTGTTCCCAGGCTTTCAAGCCTTCTTCCGTTTTATTGGCACGGATCAGGGCTTCCGCCAGGAAGGGGCGGATGATGGCTTTTTGTGATTCCGGAATGTTTTTGGAGTTCAGGCATTCCTGGAAATGCTTGCTGGCTTCCAGGGGAAGCTGGTCTTCCAGGGCTTTCAGCCCCTGCTGGTATTTTTTATTTTTCAGGAGGGCCTGCTGGTCCTGTGACAGAGCTGGTGCTGGAGGGGATGTTGCCGCAGCTTCCACGGCTGCTGTGCCCAGGGACAGCAGGAAAACCGAACAGGAGATGAGGGCTGCACGGGGGAAACGGGAACTGGAAAAGATGTGCATCATGGTAGGATTATGATTCAGGCCCCATGAAGATGAGCCGGATATAGCGTTTGCCGGAGGCAGTCAGCTTCGGGTCCTTGCTGGAGCCGGAAACGCGGTTGCAGGTCCTGTACAGTTGGGAAAAGGGATGGGGAACGGCACGTATGACGACGGGTTCCGTGCAGGACTGGTCGGAAGGAGACACGGAAACGGGAACCCCCGTTCCCGTAAAACTGATTTCCCAGGATTTGGGGTTGGCCGGGCCCGGTTTCAACAGGAAGGGATAGCGTTTGACAAGGTTGGGCGGGTTTCCAGTAGATGGAGTGCGCACGACGTATTGGACCGGCAGGCTGGAGATGTGGCGTGAGAGGGAGAATTCAGCGCCGTCCTTGCATTGGATAAGAACCGGAGCCGGGTCAAAACCGGCCAGGTTGAGGCCATTGTAAACGCCGTGGCGGTTGGGGGTGCCCAGTTTCAGGCTGGAGTACCAATTTTCAAAGTCGTCCTGGAGTTTGAGGCAGAGTTCCAGATGAACATGGGCACGCGTTTTGTTCAGCCCTGCGCCGGAGTATCCCAGCTTTCCAATGACGTTTCCCGTGCCTACCTGGTCCCCCTCCTTGCAGGAAACGGAAGCCAGATGGGCGTACAGGCTGTAAAGCGGGCCGTCCGCCAGCTGGTGCTCAATGACGACGTAGCGGCCGTAGTTGCTGTGGGAGGGGTTGGAAGAAGCGTGGACCACCGTTCCTCCGGCTACGGGATGCACGTCGTCCAGCGGTGTGCCGGAGGCGTCGCGCCTGAGAGGTTTGATGTCAATGCCTTCATGGAATTTGACGGCTACGGGTCCTGCCTGGGTTCTGACCAAGGTCCGTGTGAAGCCATAGGCCCCCCCTTCCCAGGGCTGGGATTTTTTCCCTTCAAAGTTCCGGTCTACGTACATGTAGAAGTCCTGCGGGCGGTTGTCCAGCAGGGCCGTGTTTTCCGTAGGGAAGCGCACGACAATATCCGCCATCAGGAATGGCATGCTCCAGAAAGACAAGAGGATACCGATCAGAAAAGGGAAGAACTTGCCGTGCATGCTCATACAAGAGGTGCTGGATCAGATCCGCCCCCGGCGGGTGCTGACGACGGTGCGGTCCTTATGTTCTTCAGGTTCTTTGGCTTCCTTCTTTTCCTTCGTAGGGTCCTTGACGGGAAGAAGGGGCTTGGTGACGGCTGCCATTTTGTTGATGGGTTCTTCCCTCTTGGGATCTGCCGGGGGAATAAATTCCGCCATGGCGGCAAGGTCCGCCGGGGAGAAGCCGTTCATGATAGCCAGTTTGCCGGAGGTGACGGGCTTGTTGTAAAGGCGCAGGGGCTGCATGGTATGGCCGTTGACGACCGGGAGTATCTGCTTACCGAGGTTGGAGGCTGTTTCCCCTTCTATGCGGCTGGCCAGGCCTTTTTTGACGTTGACTACAATGCCGTAGGTGTTGTCCGCCGCCGGGAAGGAGTAGTAGGATTCAATGTCCTTCTGGGAGATGAAAGGGGCCTTGCTGTAGTAATGCCCGTCGTGCATGAAGGCGAATTTTTTGCTGTCCGTTGATCCCGTCTCCATGTGGAAGCTGACGGGATATCTGTCAGGGCCGCAGGAGCAGAGCATGAGGGAGCCAAGGAAGAACATAAGCATTTTCATAACGTCTATCATAAAAGATTTATTACTCCATGAGCAAACCAATAAACAGGCATGGAATAATTTTTACTCAGCCGTTAAGACAGGAGGGAAAGCGTTTTTTGAACAATCCGGTCCACCGGCATCAGTTTTCCCGCTCCTTCCGCTCCACAGGCCAGGATGCCGGATTCACTGGGGCCCAGGATGTGGTGGCCTTCCCTTTGTTTCAGGATGGCTGTATTCTGCTGTGTGGCGGGGTGTTCCCACATGTGGACGTTCATGGCCGGGCAGATGAGCACCGGAGCCCGGCAGGCCAGATAGAGGGAGCTGAGCATGTCAGGGGCGAAGCCATGGGCGAAGTTGGCCATGGTGTTTGCCGTGGCGGGGGCAACGAGCAGGAGATCCGCCTGCTGGGCCAGCTGGATATGCGGGGGAACCCAGTCCCCTTTTTCATCCTCAAAGGAGGAGAAGACGGGATTGCGGGAGATGGTGTGCAGGGTGAGGGCCGTGACGAATTCCAGGGCCTTGGACGTGCAGACGCAGTGCACTTCATGCCCGCATTTGACCAGGGCGGAGGCAATGTCCGCCGCCTTGTATGCGGCAATGGAGCCGGTGACGCCCAGAATGATGCAGGCCATGGCAGGGAAGAGGGTCAGGCTTTGGAGGCGTTTTTGCCTTCGTCAATGAGTTTCCAGAAGTGTTTGGACTGGCTCAGGATTTCATCTTCCCCTGCAGTTGGGGAGATGTTGGTGCGGAACAGGAAGTCGTTCAGGCTGTTGGCGTGCAGAACACGGTGGACGATCACCTTGTCTTCAATGACTTCAAAGTAGATGCGGTAATCTCCGGCTACGTAGCGGTAAAGAATTTTGCCATCCTTTTCCATCTTGCCGAAGCGGGCGTCATCCAGGGTTTGAAGGGTGGATTCGGAGACCTGGAAGTCACCAAGCAGGTCCAGTTGTTCCAATGTGGGAATGCTGGATACTTCTGCAGCGCTGATTTTATTGAAGACGATTTGAAGCACGCCCCTTTTTAAGTGCGCCGGCACCTGAGTTCAAGCCTGAAACAAGGCACGGGACGATTTTGGGAACGGTTGTCCGGACCACCGGCGTTCCCATGAGAACCGTGTCTGCGGATCAGCGCTCGTCCTGCGTGGGAATGATTCCCCTGCTTTTGACCACCTGGGTGCCGCGGATGACTTCAATAGTCAGAGGGGTATTTCCCGTGAGGTAATAGGTAGCATCCAGCATGTCTCCGTAGTTGCGGATGGGCATGCCGTTGATGCTGATAAGGATGTCACCGGTCTGGATGCCTCCCCGCGCGAGAGGGCCGCCGTTAATGAGGCCTTCAATGACCGGAGTGGAGGAGTTGATGTCCAGCAGGCACCCCAGGCGCACCCTTTTGGCTTCCGGATGGTCTGCCAGGAAGGAAATGGCCTGGGCGGGCAACAGGTGGCAGGTTCCCTTGCGGGAGACTCCCAGCACAATGCCGACCAGGCGGTTTTCCGAATCATAGCATGGCTGGCCGATGGGCGGAGCGGCCAGTTTGGGGAATTGGGCGCGGACAAGCCGCAGGGGAAAACTGGTGTCTCCTATGGAATGTTCCATGCCGACGTAAATTCCCAGCGTGGGTTCATTCCGGCTGCTGGCAAAGGCCAGTCTGGCGCCGCGCCGGAGAGCCCCGGAAGGAGTCAGCACCGCTTGACCCGCGTTGATGCGGGCAGGGTCCACCTTGAAGATCGTCAGGCCCGTGAGTTTTTCCTGGGCCCATACCTGAATAGGCGGTGTATCCCGGTCCCCCAGGTAATAGGTTACGGAGCCGTTTTTAAAGACCCGGTAGGGAATCAGGGAGGCGATCATGTCTTTTCCCACCTGCGCCGCCATGGTCGTGTAGGGCGCTACTTCCGCCTGCTGGGGAATGGCTTCCACCTTAAAAGGGGCAGGCACAGCCGCCGCTTGATAAATCAAGCCTGCCACGGCCATGCCTGCCAATATCGGAGCCAGGTTCATCATGGAGTGTTACATCTCAATGAGAACTCGGGATACCGGTTTCTTATCGGTATTGGAATCAGTCTTCAGCTGATTGTCGTTGACCGATGTTTCATGTGAAGACGCTCCCGTAGTGAATTCAGGTTTTTCAGAGGTGGCGACTTCGGTTGAGGGTTGTTCAATAGTTTCCTTGCTCACAGGAACGGTTCCCTTCAATATGTTCTCTTCCTTGTTGGAAGATACGTAGGAATCGGAAGGTTCGTCCATGTTCCCGGAGGCGATGATAACGCCGACTGCGGCCAATGTCACGATGGACATGGAAGCATAGACCCACTGCCAACCACGAAAGTTTTGCAGATAGTTGTCCAGGCGTTCGAGCAACAATTTCCAAGCAGAGTGGGTAGCCGGATCGGTTTCCTTTCTTAGATGAAAATTGCGGAGGAAATCTTCTTCAAAGTTGTCATGGTAACAAGCTTCCTTGCGGAAAGATGCCAGCATGGCGACCAGAGTTTCCTCGTTATGTTCTGTGGATTGTTTATCCATCGTCGTTGATATTAAGTATGATAAGGGTTAGGGTACTTTAGTCCTGAATCTGGGACTATCCGTTTGACAGGGCAATAGGAACTGGCGTTCAATATTTTTTTCACCATTAACTTAGATATTCAGCCAGCAGACCCTGCAGTTCTTTATGGGCATAATGCAGACGGGATCTGAGTGTTCCTTCAGAGATGCCCAGCAGGGCTGATATTTCCGTATGGTTGAGGCCTTTTACATCATGAAGGACAACGACTTCCCGGTGTTTGGTGGAAAGTTTTTTCAAAGCTTCATTGATCTTGAGCTGAAGTTCGTTCAAATGAGTGCGGCGTTCCGGGTCCGCCCCATCCGTTTCATCAGCCATGTTCATGTCCTTTTCCGTATGGTCGCCGTATTCGTCGTCATCCAGGCTGTAGGTCATCCTGCGGTTGCGCTTTTTCAGGAAGTTTCTGGCGTGGTTGACGGCAATGGAGTGCAGCCACGTATAAAAGGCGCTTTGTCCATTAAAGTAGCGCAAGGCCCTGTAGGCTTTGGAGAACGCTTCCTGAGCGATGTCGTAGGCATCGTCGTAGTTGTCCGTCATCTGGTACAGGGTGGCATGGAGCTTGCGGCTGTGACGAATGACAAGTTCATCAAAAGCCCGCGAATCTCCTTCCCGTGCCCTGGCGACCAGTTCAGTGTCTTCCAAGGTCGTATATGCAATGGGTCCCGACATATTGGCGGCAGAATACCCAAAAACAGGGCGCAGCTACAAGGGCAAATCGTATGCACGGCCCCCTTTGCCTTCAAACCAGCGCATGTATGCCACATTAACTGTGGTATATCCGCCCGGAGTCGGGTAGTCCCCGGTGAAATACCAGTCGCCGCAAGGGCCTTCTATGGATGCATGGAGGTTTTCAATGGTCTGGAAAATGACTTCCACCGGGCACGGCGCATCATGCGGGGTGACCAGCCGGGTGATCTCCCGGGAGATTTCAGCGTCCGTCAGGCCTTCATAGATGGCCTTGACGCAGTTGCGCCGTTCCTCCTTGGGTTTGGCCAGTTCTTCCTTGCATGCCTTGTACACGTCTTCCAGAAGCCGCGCCTGCCCGTGCTGCTTGATCAGGGAGACGGCCGCCTGGAAGGCGATGAAGTTCCCCAGTTCGGACATGTCTATGCCGTAACAGTCCGGATACCGGATTTGCGGCGCAGTGGAGGCGACAACGATTTTACGTGGATTGGTGCGCCCCAGAATGCGGAGGATGGATCTTCTGAGCGTGGTGCCGCGGACGATGGAGTCATCAATGGCTACGAGCACGTCTTCCGGCCCCACGGCTCCGTAAGTAAGGTCATATACATGGGAGACCAGCTGTGCACGGCTTTTTTCCTGCGTGATGAAGGTGCGCATCTTGATGTCCTTATGGGCGATTTTTTCACCGCGCGGCCAACGTTTCAGAATGGCGCTGTCCAGCATGTTTTCATCCAGCGTCCCGTTTCTCAGGGCTTCCAGGAGCTGGGCGTGCACACGCTTGCGGCGGTAGACGCGCAGTCCTTCCAGCAAGCCGTAGTAGGCGGTTTCCGCCGTGTTGGGAATGTAGGTGATGGCGGATTTGTCAAAGCGGTCTTCCAGGGAGTCCACGATCTGCGGCGTCAGCGCCGCGCCCAGGGCCTTGCGTTCCCGGTATACGATGGGGTCATTGCCGCGGGAAAAGTAGATTTTTTCAAAGGAGCACGGCGTAGGTTTCAGCGGCGTGGTGAATTCCGTGATGAGGTGCGTGCCGTCCGCCTTGATGGAAAGCATGTGGGCCGGCGGCAGTTCCTGCACCTGTTCGTTTTCCACTTCAAAGACGGTCATCAACGGAACGCGTTCAGAGGCTACGGCAATGAATTCATCCGTGATCAGGTAGTGGCAGGGACGGATGCCGTGGGGGTCTCTCAGGCAGAAGTAGTCCCCGTTGCCGATGGCGCCCATGATGGCATATCCGCCATCCCACTGTTTGGCGGAGTTATGGATGATTTCCTGGATGTTGAGCCGGGAGGAAATGGCATGGGGAATTTCCGGTCCGGGCATTCCGCTGTCCCGCAGGGCGCGGTAGAGGTCCGTATGGGCTTCGTCCAGATGGTAGCCGATTTCTTCAAGGACGGTCTGCGTGTCCGTGCCGAAGACGGGGTGCTGGCCGCGTTCAATCATGCGCTGGTTGAGTTCCGGCGTGTTGGTCATGTTGAAATTGCCCAGCACCATCAGCGTGCGCGTCGGCCAGTTGGTGCGCCGCAGGTAGGGGTGGCAGGAGCCCTCGTCAAAGAGGCCGGAGGTACCGTAGCGGAGGTGGCCCATCAGGATTTCACCGCCGTAGTCAAAGTTGTTTTTGATGTCTTCCGCGTCCTTCAGGCTGACTTGTCCGCGGCGGACTTTTTTGTTGAGCTTCTTGATTTGCCCGTTGAAGATGGTGGTGAGGGCGTCCTTGCTGGCGTCCCTGGTGCGGAACAGATAGGGCTGCCCCAGGGGCATGTTCAGTTTGACGCAGCCGATGCCCGCTCCGTCCTGGCCGCGGTTGTACTGCTTTTCCATCAGGATAAGCAGCTTGTTGAACGCCCAGAGGGTGGAGCCGTATTTATCCTGAAAATAAGAGAGAGGCTTAAGCAGACGAATGGCGGCTACGCCGCACTCGTGTTTAAGAAAATCGCTCATGGGATTGTGATGAAAGGATTGTCCTAGTAAGTGTGGTGTGCCCGCTGCAAGGAAATGGTGTCTTCTCTATTCGCCCTGTACCTTGACGTGAATGCCGCGGCCTTCTCTCAACGTACCGATGACCGTGCCGCCGGGCCCTGCCTTCAATGCGGCTTCCACGTCCTCCGGTTTCACGATGGCTACCCAGCCGATGCCCATGTTAAAGGTGTTGAAGCGATCCCGGGCGTCCACGTGCTTCAGGATTTTCTGCGCCGCGGCGTTGTCCCAGAAGGGGATGGTGAGTTCTGCGCCGTAGTCGCCCAGAAAACGTTCCAGGTTTTCCGGAAGACCGCCCCCCGTGATGTGGGCGTATGCCTTGGGAATGACGTTGAAGCGGCGCATGTCCGCCACCACGTCGTGGTACAGGCGGGTGGGCTGCAGCAGGGAACGGAGTTCCTCTTCATCAACCACGTCCGGGTTTTCTTCCAGAATGCGGCGGATGAGGCTCCAGCCGTTGGCATGGAAGCTGTCGGATTGGTAGCCGATGAATACGTCACCCGGACGGACGGTTTTAGGGTCAATCAGCTTGCTTTTTTCACAGCAGCCGATGCAGAAGCCGGAGAGTTCCACGATGGATTCCGGAACGACGCCGGGCATTTCCGCCGTTTCCCCGCCGGCCAGGATGCAGTTGCAGGATTCCAGATAATCGCACATGCCGGCCACCAGGCGGGTGATGCGGGCACGTTCCTGTTCCAGGTTGGAGATGCCCAGGTAGTCCAGGAAAAGAAGGGGGTCTCCGCCCGTGGTAAGGATGTCGTTGACGTTCATGGCCACCAGGTCCTTGCCGGCGGTTTCCACCATGTCCAGTTCAAAGAGGATTTCAGTCTTGGTGCCTACGCCGTCACATCCGGTGACGATGACCGGTTCCTTGTAGGAACTCAGGTCATAAGCGGCGGCAAAAAGGCCGAAGGCCTGGTGCAGGGAGCGCTGTTTTTGCGTTCTTTTAACGTGAGAGCTGATGTCAGATACAAAAGCGGCTGCTTCTTTGGTATCGACCCCCGATTGCTTGTAGGTTAATTTGCCGGACATTGAACGGATGGACTGGGTGTGCCAGCATCCTAGAGGAAGGCTCCTGCCGCGGCGAGTGAAAAAAGAAGTATTTTTGCCATAGGCCGCGCAGGAGAAGGCCTTTTATTCCACTTCTATCTTGCAGTCGCGCCAGAGCCACCAGGCATCCAGGGAGAATTTGCCCGGCCCCGTGTAGAAGAGGGTCAGGTAAATCAGCAGGTAAATGGCTGCGAGTTCCTGGGCGCCCCAGCCCGAGAGGCCGAGAACGAGGAAGAGCGCCACGCACATGTTGATGATCAGGATGAGGGTGGCCAGCCGGGTGAAGAGCCCCAGGAAGACCAGGATGGAGCATCCGAATTCAGCGCCTACGCACAGCAGCAGGGACAGGAAGTTTCCGATTCCCAGCGGGTCCTGGAAAGCCGCCCAGTTTCCGGTGATGAGCATCCCTAATTTCGGGATGCCGTGTACAAGCATCATCGCACCTACGCCCAGGCGCAGCAGCAGGACGCCGAAGTCCATGCTGGTGTTGGTGGAAAAAGGACCCAGCAGGCAGCATGCGGATGATTTGCATTTATTCTGTTCCATGCACTGTAGACCGTTCATACGGCAGAAATGCTCAAATAAAATAGGATGGAATGAAATATCCGGGACAGGGAGGAAGATTTGTTCCCGGAGATACCCCCGCTTGGGGAGGGAAGCCGGAAACTTTCCGGAACCCGGCAGATTGCCGGAAGGCTCCCTCGTGCATGGATGGAAAGAGATGAAAAAAATATGGGAGATGCTGAAGACAAGCATCTCCCATGAGTAGTGGCAAGGGATGTGTTAATGATTTTTTGCGGGAATCAGGCGGAAGGCTGCAGGGGATTTGGCAGACTTGATCTGGAGAGACTTGGTCGGGTCTTTTTGGGTTTCCGTGCCGATGGTGATGATGATCCTGTCCTTGGGATGGACGACGGTGGCGTTTTCAAAGACGAGCGTATTGGAGCCGTCCGTCAGCTTCCAGCCGTCCAGCAGAATGCCGGAGTCTCCCTTATTGTTAATGATCACGTTGCCGGTGCCCGGTTCCAGCCGGGGAGCCGGCTGCTTGAGCTTCATGCTTTTTACCAGTTTGGCGAAGGTGATTTCCGCAATGCGCCGGGCGCCCGGCTCCGTGGGATGCAATCCGTCCACATACCATTCCGGGTGGTCGGAGAGGGGGGTGAGAGCGTCAAAGAGGCCAACCTTGTGCTTGCGCGCCACGGAGGCGATCAGTTTTTCCGCTTCCGGGCGGTTGGCTGCGGAGCCATTGTCCGAGCCTGAGTATTTACGCACGTCCGGATAGCAGTTGCCGGGGAATGCTTTTTTGTTCAGCGGGCCGCGGTAGTCGGGGCCCAGCAGGCCCCAGGCAAAGAATTTGGCTTTGGGGCTGGCGGATTTCCATGCATGGAACAGGTCGTCATAGCCCTTGGCGAACAGTTTGGGGTCCCACCAGCGGCCCGTGTCGTTGATGCCCAGGTTGCAAATGTAAACGTCCGCCTTGAATTCCAGAGACTGCTTGTGCTCTTTGGTACTGCCGTACCAGCGTCCCGGCTGGCCAGGATAGTCGCCCGCCGTTTTTCCGGGGTTGCCAAATCCCCTGACGTCAAATTCCGGTCCCATCAGTGTGGCGAGCACCTGCGGATACCGGGCGTCTCCGGGCTTGAGGCCGGAGCCGAACGTAATGCTGTCCCCTACGCAGGCTACTTTGGTGGGGGCGGCCTGTGCAGCGATGCCCAGGGAAAGGGTGGCTGCCAGGGAAGCGAAGAGAAGATGAAGGTTCATGGTATGGTGGAGTGAAGAGGATTATTTTTTAGAGGAAGGTATGTCCGTCCGGAAGGGGCGCGCCGGAAGCTGGTCTCCGTTGACCAGATTTGGGGTAACGAAACGGTTCCAGCAGTACCGGGCGTGTTTGGGAGATTTGACTTCCGGGGAGGTGAGCTTGATGACGGCGGTATTGTTTTTCCTATTGGTGATTTCCGCCGTGGCGGGATGATAAACGCCGTCCGTCCCCGCAATTTCAAACTGGGCCGGTTCCTTGCCGTCCGTCGTGGTCAGGCCGGCGGCATGTTCCAGCTGGATCAGGATGCTGGAGCCGGAGGGTTTGAAGGCCTTGAAAGAGGGGCCTTCACAGGGAACTTTTTTGCCGTAGACCTTGTTCAGGGCCGTATTGCCCGCGCGTTCCCCCACGGGACGCTTGAAAGGAGGATGCACGTCGGAGTTGGTGGATCCCAGGTCAATGGTGTTGACGCTGTAAACATTCGGAACGGTTTTAGCCGTCATATCCTGCATTTCACGGAATTCAGGCCAGCCTGCGCGTGTTTTGGAGGGGTCGTTGATGCGGGGGAGCTGAATCATGACGAAGGGCATGTCCGGGTTCCGGAAGGCTTTCCGCCAGGAGCTGATCATGGTTTTCAGCAGCATGCCGTTTTGTTCGTTGTCAATGATCTCCGCATCGGATTCCCCCTGGTACCAGATAACGCCCGTAATGGGGAGACCCGTCATCCACGCGATGCCGGATTCATAAAGGAAGGCGGGTTTGTATGGATGGTCCGGGGACCCCTGGTTCAACCGCGGGGAGATGTTCCTTTTGGCCCGGCCCCTTACCCAGTCCGAGATGAAGGGGGATTCCAGCCAGTGGTTGCCGCGCAAGGAGCGGAAGGTGTTGTTGGTGTTAATGACCTTCTGGGGTATCCAAGCCGCTATTTCCGAGCCGCCGAGGGAGGAGTGGATGATGCCTACAGGCATGTCAAGGCCCTCCCGGAGCTTCTTGCCGAAGTAGTAGCCCACGGCCGCCATCGGGCCGGAGGTGGAGGTGGAGCTGGTTTTCCATTCTCCCTTGTAGAAGCTGTCCGTGGTAACGGCGTTGAAGTCCTTGTCGGAATAAGGGGCGTTGTTGGTGTGGGCCTGGGGAACGTTGTTGAGCAGGCGCAGCTGTTCGTCCCCGGAGGCGGCTATGTCTTCTTTGGCGGTGCTGGTCTGGTTCAGGCGGAAGAGCATGTTGGACTGTCCGGAGGCCAGCCACACTTCCCCCACCAGAATGTCGTCCAGCTTGGAAGAGTCTCCATTCTGGGTAGCGGTCAGCGTCTGCCCTGTGGCATTGGGCTGCATGGGGGGCAGGGTGACGCTCCATTTCCCTTTGGCGTCAGCCTTTGTTTTCAGAACGGCGTCCCCGAAGGTGACGGATACTTCCCTGCCGGGGTCCGCCGTTCCGGAGACGGGTACGTTTTTTCCATGGGGAAGGACCATGTGGGAGCCATAGATGCGGTCGAATTGCGGAGCGGCCGCCCAGGCTGTGTTGAGGGCGACGGCTACTGCCAGGATGAATGGAGTATGGGTGTGCATAGGTTAAGCGGATTATCTTAGAAGAAGTTCGTCCCGGTTGAGTCCGGTCAGCTGGCCGAGCCGTTTGATCAGGCGGGTCATGATGAAAATGAGGGCGCCCAGGATGGGAACTCCGATGATCAGGAAGCCCCACCAGGTGATGCTGCCGATGGCTACGTTGTAGGCGATCTGCTGCTCCGCCTCAGGCTGGCGCATGACGGAGGACATGAAGGAAAGGCTCAGGAAGAAGTTGCCGATGGAAGAGGCTACCAGCGTGCCCGCCAGGATCCATGACGAGTTTGCCAGCAGCCGTTGATAGGCCTGTTCTTTTCCATTGGTGGCTACTGTTTGTTCTATCCTGCGTACGTCAAACAGCTCCGGCGTGTAAATGAACATATTGAGGAGAGGGGATCCGGTGGACCGGGAGACGACGACGGCCGCGGCCAGGATGAGCGGGATCAGGGCTTCCTTTCCGGCGAATAGCCAGGGGGTGGCGCTGTGAATGTGCCCTTCCGGTCCGATAACGAAGATGCTGATGACGCCCGTCAGCAGCACGCCGGCCATGCCTACGCCCGACATCAAGTCAAATTTCCTGGTGACGACCAGGGAGCGGATTCCATAGATGACGGGCAGGGAGAGGGCGATGACGAGCGCCCATACCGGCCCGATGTGCCAGAAGCTTTCCCCTTCCGGACGTTCCAGGGGATTGGCGGGCCCAGCGCTGCAGTAGTCCAGAATCAATACCGGCAGCAGAATGTTAATGAAAATTCCCAGCAGGGAGGAACGTGGGTTGTTTTGCGTCTTATCCATGAATTCGGAGGCAGGTACTTGTATCATACGGGGATATGGTGCCGCAAGTTGCAACCCCGTGTGTGAATGTAAAGACCAGAAGCGCGGGGCCGGCTTTTTCCCTTCGCTGGCAAACCCCCGGAAATCGTGGCATCTGACGGTATCTTTCGTTCTTTTGGCTGGACACGGGTGTGAATAATGTTCAGCTTCTCCCGTGACTCTGACAGATCATTTTTCCCCCATGACTCAAACATCTTCTTTTTCGACGCTTGGCATTTCGCCGGAGATCCTGGAAGCCGTTGAAGTGCTCGGCTTCGATACTCCTTCCGCCATTCAGGAGCAGGCGATTCCCGCTGCGATCGGAGGGTCCGATATCGTGGGGTTGTCCCATACGGGTTCCGGAAAGACGCTTGCTTTCGCCATTCCTGCCCTGGAGTGCATTGATCCGGATGAGCGCCATGTACAGGTTCTGGCCCTCTGCCCCACGCGGGAACTGGCCGTTCAGATTTGCAGGGAAGTGGACAAGCTGGCCCTGTTCATGGATGGCGTTTCCGCCGTTCCCATTTATGGCGGCTCCTCCTTCCGTCCCCAGCTGGACGCCCTGCGCCGCGGCGTGCAGTTCGTGGTGGGAACGCCCGGCCGCGTCATGGACCTGATGGAATCCGGCGCGTTGAGGCTGGACAATCTCCGCATGCTGATTCTGGACGAGGCGGACGAGATGCTGGATATGGGGTTTCTGGAGGATATTGAGCGCATTGCGGAGTCCATGCCGGAAACGAAGCAGACCCTGTTTTTCTCCGCTACCATGTCTCCGGAGATCAACCGCCTGGTGAGCAGGTTCATGAAGGACCCCGTCCAGATTACCATTGAGCGGCCCACGCTGACGGTGCCTACCATTGAACAGACTTATTACGAGGTGGTGTTTTCTTCCCGGATTGAGGTGCTCAGCCGCCTGCTTGACACCGGAAAGATCAAGATGGGGCTGGTGTTTGCCAATACCAAGAAGGTGGTGGATGATGTGGTGGACGGCCTGACGGCCCGGGGCTACCCTGTGGACCGCCTTCATGGAGACATGCCGCAGATTATGAGGGAGCGCGTGATGGATTCCTTCCGCAAGGGAAGCCTGCGCCTGCTGGTGGCTACGGACATTGCCGCCCGCGGCCTGGATGTGGACGATGTGGATGCCGTGGTGAATTTTGAACTGCCGCGTGATCCGGAGGATTACGTGCACCGCATCGGCCGTACGGCGCGCGCCGGACGCAAGGGGAAGGCCATCACGTTTGTGGGGCGCCGCGATTTTTCCCTGATGAGCCGCATTGAACGTTTCATTGGCGTCAAGCTGGCCCCGGAGCCTGTGCTGACCGCCGTGCAGGTGGACCAGCTCCGGACGGAATCCCTGGTGGATGATATTCTGGAACGCCTGAAACCGGATGCCGTTCTGCCGGAAGAGCTGAAGGACGTGGAAGCCGCTCCGGAATCCCTGGCCGCCGCCTTGTTTGGCCTGCTCAGGGAACGCACCCACCGGGAAGTGCAGCCGATTCCGGAAGACAAGCCTGCCCGCAGGACGCGCCATGTGCCCCAGCCCGGAGACGAGGCGGAGAGCCCGCAAAAGGGAGATTCCTGGCAGCACAATGGGGATACGGTTACGCTGTTCATGAATGGCGGACGGATGATCGGCCTGAGGCCCAAGGATATTGCCGGTTTATTTTACAATACGGTGGAAATGGAAAAGGGAGCCGTCGGCGACATCAGGATTTTTGCCAAGCATTCCCTGGTTGAAGTGGATGCTTCCGTGGCGCCCCGGCTTCTGGATGCCCTGGCCACTGCCACCATCTGCGGGTATGAGGTGAATGTGCGTGAGGACAAGGGCACTCCGGAGTTTTTCGACGGCCCGCGTCCCCCCCGCCGCAGTGGAGGATTCCGCAGCGGATTCCGTGGGGACCGGGACCGCAGCGACCGGGGCGGATTTCGTGGAAACCGCGGCGGATTCCGCAGTGAGCGCGGTGACCGGGGAGAACGTTGGGGCGACCGTCCCCGCAGGGATGACAGGAAAAAGCGGTTCTGACGGCCTCTCATCTTTCCGGTGCGAAGGACCGGGTCACTTTTTTACTTACCTGCAGCTTGAAAATTTTGCCGTAGGAGGGGCTATGATTCAATAGTTAAAGTGAATGGGGATATTACAATTAAGGTGTTTTCCTCATATGTTTTTGCAGCCTTTTCATCCCCATCTTGTTTTTTCTTCCATAATTCCCGGAGAGCGGGAAGGTTGCCGGTAATGGTGTGGATGGAGGCATCAGCGTTTGTTGCATTCCCTGTCCATGGTGCGATGTCTCTGGCTTTTTTCATGAGTTCCAGTCCTTTGTCCAGTTCTCCTATTTTCAAATGGCATCCTGCCGCCATGAGCTGAAAAAGCTGCTTTGATTCTTCGTCAGCCCAAGGTTTTTTCAGCAAATCGGGCAGTTTTTTGAGAATAAGTTCCGGTTGGGAGGCCAGCGGAAAGAGTTTGTAGCAATGGTAGAGTTGGGAAAAGATTTTTTCACGTTGTAGGCGTATGATTCGGGCGGCTGTTGTTGAGGGGGCTTCCGCAAGAATGAGGCAGGTTTTTCTGTAATTTTCATTCAGGAATTGATCCAGTGTGACTGATTCCGTGGTTTCCAACAGGGAAACCTGCGTGAGAACCAGCTTGAAGAACCGCATATACTGCGCTTGTTCTACGGGAAGGTTGGAATAGACGTTTTGAGGGATTTCTTTTATTTCCAGGGAGGAAATGTATTGGAGGGCTTGCTGAGACCACAAGAGATTCCAGACCGTTTCCATCATCTGTTTGACGTAGTTGTTCCTTATATGGCTCAGATTGTTGAGGTCGTACAAAGTTGCTTCCTTAATACATCCGGAAATATTGGGAAGCCGGTATGCCTGGGAACCAAGCCGTCAGATTGAATAGCTTTCCCATGAGCCGGTATTTTTCTTCTCCATGGGTGGCCTGTACCATGTTAACCAGATGAAGGACTTTTTTTCTCTTGGCACCTGCTTCCTCTTGCGCAATTTTGAAAGCGCTCCATGAATCATCCTGCTTCATGACATGATAAGGAATGTTTCCTGCTGTTGCGAAGACGCACCGGGTAGCGTTTTGCCGTTTCCAGTTCCAGTCGGCGGGAAATTCCAGGGAAGGATCGATCTTTTCTTTGTTGGCAAAAGACAGGGATAGATCACCGAGATATTCCGGCGGATAATCCTGAATGAGCAGAATAAAATGTTTTTTTAAGCGTTCTTGAACGGCCTTGCATGCAAACATGCTTTCGGCTGTTCCGTATTGTTCCGGGTTCCAGGAGCTTCCCTTATAAACAATAAAAAGGTCCTTGTGTTGTTCCACGGCTTGGAGTTGAGCTTTTTGTATATCCGTCATCCAGCCGTCCAGGCCGTAAAGAGGGACTGAACAAAGAAAGGAAATACAGATGAAGAGTAGATGGGGCAGTTTCATAGTAAAAACCACTTTAATCATTGGAATTCAAATGTCAATGCGGCTATTTCGTTTAATTCGCTTGAGATGAGGCAGATTTACTGTAAGATAGGCTATCTTTTTAACGTTTGTATTTTAATCACATTCCCATTTCCGAGATGAAGCTGCTGACTTTGCTGACCGTTCTGTTAACTGCTGCCGTTCCCTCCATGGCTGCTGTGGATAACGCCGTAAAAACTTCCGCCAAAACGGAAAAAGCCGCACGGCCCAATGTTATTTTCATTCTGGTGGACGATATGGGCTGGGGAGATCTCGATTCCAACTGGAGCCAGCAGAAATTGAATGGGCGGGTAGTGGACAGAAAGAACGAGTTTAAAACTCCGGCTTTGTCTGCTCTGGCGCGGGAGGGGATTCAGCTGCGCCGCCATTATTCTGCCGCTCCCGTTTGCGCTCCCGCACGCGCCTCCCTGCTGCTGGGGGTGCACCAGGGGACTTCCCGGGTGGTGAGAAACAACCGTTTTGACTACCCTATTGAAGATTCCCACACGCTGGGTACCGTGATGCGGGAGGCCGGCTATGACACCGCCGCCATCGGCAAATGGGGCGTGGGCGGCGGCGGCCAGAGCAATGGACCGGTGACGGGTGGGCCCCATCAGCGCGGGTTCAATTATTTTTACGGTATTCTGGACCATTTGGCCGGGCATTTCCATTATCCTTCCGAGTCCCGCGACATTTTCGAGTACAACGGTTATGCTTCCCGTCCCGAATGGAAGAATATCAAGAACCAGGTTCCGCAGACCGCCTATTCCACGGATCTGTTTGCGGCCCGCGCCAAGCAGTGGATTGTGGATCAGCGCAAATCCGCCCGCAAGACCGGCAAGCCCTTTTTCCTGTACCTGGCGTTTCCGGCTCCTCACGGCAACCTGGTGGTTCCGGGGACGCCTTATCCTTCCGGCGGCGGTTTGAAAGGCGGCCTGCAATGGGTGAAGAAGAATGGGACGGAATCCGTGAATACGGCTTTTGACGCCAGGGCGGAGAAGGACAAGGATACTTATATTTATCCGGATAATGCCCGTTTTCCGAATGATGTGGCCAAACGGCATTCCACGATGATCCGTCGCGTGGATGACGCTGTGGCGGATTTGATCCATCTGCTGAAGGATTTGAAGATCGACAACAATACGATGATTGTCTTTACGTCTGACAATGGCCCCCACAATGAAGGCGGCGCCGATCCCAAACACAGGCATGGAGCGCAGAATCCTCAGTTTTTCAAGAGTTACGGCATGATGGACGGCATTAAGCGCGACTGCTGGGAGGGCGGCATGCGCGTGCCCACGCTTGTACGCTGGCCCGCGCGCATCCCCAAGGGGCAGATCAGCTTGCAGCCCGGTCAGTTCCATGATTGGCTGGCTACGCTGGCGGATGTCGCCGGCGTGCCGGTTCCCGCCCGGAGCGACGGTGTTTCCCTGCTGCCGACGTTGACAGGCCATGCGGACCAGCAGAAGCCCGGTATTATTTATTCCGAATATAACGTCGGTGGCAAGACGCCGGGGTACAAGGATTTCCTGGGCGAACACAAGGGAGCGGAACGGGGCCAGCAGCAAATCGTTTTTGTGGACGGTTTGAAGGGGCTGCGTATGGGAATGAAGGATGCCGACAAGGATTTCATGATTTTCGATACCTTGAATGACCCGCAGGAGAGCAAGGACCTTGCCTCCTCCAAGCCGGAGCTTCAGGCTCGCATGAAGGCCGCCGCCTTGTCCAACCGCCGTGCCTCCCATCTTGCCAAGACGGTGTTTGATACGACGCTGGTGCCGGCCGTGGAGGTGAAGGGAACGCCCGGGTTGAAATGGTCCCTGTATGAAGGGGAGTTTCCCTGGGTTCCGGATTTCCGCCAGCTGAAGGGCCAGCCCGCTGCACACGGCGTGACTCCTTCTCCTTCCGTCAAGATGAACGGTCCCCGGAAGCGCGGCGTGGAGCTGACGGGATACTTGAATGTTCCCGCCGACGGGGAATACACGTTTTATCTGGCTACGGACGTGAATAAGGGCAGCAAGGCTTTTGTCCGCCTGCATGGCATGGAGTTGATTGATGCGGACAAGACGTACGAACCGGGAGCCGAGGTTTCCTCTGATTTGGGCGGACAGAAGAATCCCGTTTATTTGAAGGCCGGTCTGCATCCCATCCGGATTGGCTATGTGGGGAATGCCGGGCCCGCCTCCAAACTGACCTTGAAATGGGAAGGTCCCGGGTTGTCCAAGCAGGAGATACCCTCCTCTGCGTTCAGTTACGACGGCGCGGCCAAATAAAAGCTTCCCATGAGCGATCTTTATGAGTATCAGGCGATTGACGGCTCCTCCAAGGGGCCCGTGTCCCTGGTGCTTTTGTTGCAGGCCCGCAACCACGGCCGCCTGTCCAATCGGACTTTGGTAAGGAAGCTTCCTGACGGGAACTGGCAACCGCTGGCTGGCTTTATTCCTTCCATGACCGTGATGGATGACGATGGAGAGGCGACTGCCATGCCGGAATCCGGAGAAGAGTTCCAGCCCGCCCTCCCGCGCTGGAGCAGGGAAAAGTATTGGATGCGCACCATTAAGAAATGGAGCAGCTTTGAAGGGCGTGCCGGGAAGCAGGAGCTGCATGAGGTTTATTCCACCATGGGTGTCATATGGCTGCCTGCCGCCGCGGTCCTGTCCATCATGAAATGCGGCTTTTTTCCTTCTCTGTCTTCCTGGGCGGGGCTGCTCTATCCCTTGTTGTATGTGATGCTTGCCGTGGCGTTTATTCCTATGGGGGCTACCATGGTGCGCCGCCTCCATGATGTGGGAAGAAGCGGCTTTTACCTGGTGTTGCTGTCTGCTCCCGTTGTGGGCTGGCTGCTGCTGTGGTATATATGTTATGGGGAAAGCCAGATAGGAGAGAACAAGTACGGCGATCCTCCCTGGAATTAAGCGGAGAACCCTGTTGGTATTCCTTGATGAACATCATCTTGATGATGCGGAGGGATGCAAGTGGAACAGGTTAGGGATTTGATTGATAAGCCACTGTAAGGCAATCGCCAGAATCAGTGAACCCAGTACTGTAGATCCGTAAACGATCACATAGCTGTGTGTTCCATAAATTTCCCGGCTGAAATGGTAGCCGAAAATGAACCTGTGGCTGAGCCACATGAGAGCGGAATAGGTGCCCAGTAATGTCAATAGGCTGGTGAGATGAAGTTTATTTGTCAGATACGGCAGACACCAGAGACTGAAGAGAAATAGTAGAGTTAAGGTTTCTTCATAACAAAAACAGTAATAGTGAATAGTGATGATCTCAAAAGCTAGCGTCAAAAGGGCCATCCAAAATTTCCATGAAGAATTTTTGCTGAGATGAAGGGTAAAAAAGGCTGACATGCAACCAAAGATGAATAAAGGAATGAAATGTGGGAAATTGGGAATTTTTACATGAAGGTAGTTTGGATTTTCCATCGCCATGACTATTTGAGGCAATAGAGATAAAATCCACAGGGCGACTATGGAAAGGAGGGGGCTTTTGGCCTGCATGAAAAACGCGCAGGCTGGGAATAAAACAAGCGTGCCCACAGCGAAAAGCCCCATATACCACCAATCTAGGTAGCTGGGCCTGAGTCCTGATAAAGAAAGTATCCAACTTTCCCAGCCCAGGCTGCCGGGAGAAGGAAGCGTGGGAGCAGGTGCTGACCAGGAGATCAGGACGACTAGAAGAAGGCAAAACAGGTATATTTGCCAAAATTTAAAGTAATGAAGCACACCGATTTTAACGGAAGATAAAAAAGAGGTATTACGAGCCATTGTTATCGTCATGGCATAGCCTGTAATAAAAAAGAAGATGGCTACACAGATTTTAAAGATATCGGCATACTGGGTAAGACAGGGAGAAATCCAGGCCGTGTCCACTTCAGGAGGAAGAACATACAGACCGAAGGTATGGTGAAAAATCATGAAAAGAATTCCATATCCTTTTAGAATCATGGAATCTTCCTTGGAAAAAGAAAAGAATGTAAGGAAACGGGGCTGGAGAAAATCAGGAAGGGACGTCATCTGGAATCACCTCACCGGATTTTTAATCCGTAGTCAACGAAAAAATCTGAGGGAAAGTTGGTTAGGGGTAAGAGGAAGTATAAGGATAATAGGGGACGGCAAAATTCCTCTATTGCCCCTATTATCCTTATGTTCCCTATTAATAGGGAGATTTGATGATGATAACTGACTACGGATTAAAAATCCGGTTTCAAGATAAGAAAAGAGGGCTGTTCCAAATGAATGGAACAGCCCTCTGCAGGTTGAGATTGTCTTTGGTATTATCCCTCCACGGCTTTGGAGAATTCCTCTACCGTATCGCAGGTGCAGACGAGGTTGCGGTCTCCGTATACGTTGTCCACCCGGCCGACGTACGGCCAGAATTTGTGGATGCGCAGGCCGGGTACCGGATAGGCTGCCTCACTGCGGGAATAGGGGTGCGCCCATTCGTCGGCAGAGACCATTTCCGCCGTATGGGGAGAGTTTTTCAGGACGTTGTCTTCCTTGTCCGCCGTACCGTTGATGACGGCCATGATTTCCGCATGGATGCGTTCCATGGCTTCAATGAAGCGGTCCAGTTCTTCCTTGGGTTCCGATTCCGTGGGTTCCACCATCAGGGTGCCCGGAACGGGGAAGGACATGGTGGGGCCGTGGAAGCCGTAGTCCATGAGCCGCTTGGCAATGTCATCCACGGTGAGGCCGGCGTCATGGGTGAGCTGGCGCGGGTCCAGGATGCATTCATGAGCTACCAGGCCCTTGTTGCCGGAATAGAGGACCGGGAAGAGGTGGCCGAGTTTTCTGGCGATGTAGTTGGCGTTCAGAATAGCCATTTCCGTAGCTTCCTTGAGGCCTTCCGGTCCCATCATGGACAGGTACATCCAGCAGATGGCGGCGATGGAGGCGCTGCCCCAGGCCGCAGAGGCCACGGCACCTTCTTCGTTGCCCAATGCAAGGTGGCCGGGCAGGAAGGGAACGAGGTGTTCCGCCACGCCTATGGGCCCGATGCCGGGACCGCCGCCGCCGTGAGGCATCGCAAAGGTTTTATGCAGGTTCAGGTGGCAGACGTCAGCACCGATGCAGCCGGGGCAGGTCAGTCCCACCTGGGCGTTCATGTTGGCTCCATCCATGTACACCTGGCCGCCGTTGGCGTGAACGATGTCGCAGAGTTCCTTGATGGTCTGTTCATACACTCCGTGCGTGGAGGGATAGGTGACCATGATGCAGGAGAGGTTGTCCCGGTGGGCTTCCGCCTGGGCTTTCAGGTCGTCCATGTCGATGTTGCCGTTTTCGTCACATTTGACGGGCACCACCTTGAGGCCGGCCATGGCGGAGGAAGCGGGGTTGGTCCCATGGGCGGAGGTGGGGATGAGGCAGACGTCGCGGTGGCCTTCTCCGGCGTGTTTCTGATAGCGCCGGATAGCCAGCAGGCCCGCGTATTCTCCGGCCGCACCCGCGTTGGGCTGCAGGGAGACGGCGGCAAAGCCCGTGATTTTTGCCAGGCGGTCGGACAGGATGGAGAGCATTTCCCGGATGCCTTCCGACTGATCCGCTGGAACGAAGGGGTGCAGGGCGCTGGTTTCCGGCCACGTGATGGGGATCATCTCGGAAGCGGCGTTGAGCTTCATCGTGCAGGATCCCAGCGGGATCATGGCTTCATTCAGAGCCAGGTCCCGGGATTCCAGACGGTGGATGTAGCGCATCATTTCCGTTTCAGAGTGATAGGAGTTGAAGGCCGTTTCCGTGCAGAAGGGGGTTTGGCGCGTATGGACGGGTGCCCATGCGGGGGATTCGCAGCAGCAGACGGCGGAGGTTTCCGTGCCTGCAAGGGCGGTTGCCAGAGCCGCTACATCTGCGCAGGAGGCGGTTTCATCCAGAGAGATGGTGACGTGGT
Source organism: Akkermansia sp. (assembly GCF_020860705.1). Lineage (GTDB taxonomy): Bacteria > Verrucomicrobiota > Verrucomicrobiia > Verrucomicrobiales > Akkermansiaceae > Akkermansia. The sequence continues at coordinate 26,968 of NZ_JAJBTT010000041.1, read as the reverse complement.
CCGCGTCCACCTTGCGGATGTTGTAGCCTGCTTCCAGAGTTTTCCGGACCATGGCGTCCGCCTGTCCGGGAACAGTCAGCAGCAGGGTGTCAAAGAAGTCCCTGTTTTCAATGGTGATGCCGGCGGTCGTGAGCGCCTTGTACAGGCTTTTGGTTTTCCGGTGGATTTCCGTGCCGATGCGCTTGAGGCCTTCCTGCCCGTGGTATACGGCGTAGAAGGCTGCCATCACGGCCAGAAGCACCTGGGCGGTACAGATGTTGGAGGTGGCCTTGTCACGGCGGATGTGCTGTTCCCGCGTTTGCAGGGCCAGGCGGTAGGCCGGGCGTCCCTGGGTGTCCAGGGACATTCCGATGAGGCGGCCGGGCATGCGGCGCTTCAGGGCGTCCGTGCAGGACATGTAGGCGGCATGAGGGCCTCCGAAGCCCATGGGAACGCCGAAGCGCTGCGTATTGCCGATGCAGATGTCAGCGCCGAAGGCGCCGGGTTCCCGAAGGACGGTAAGGGCCATGAGGTCCGCCGCCACGACGCAGAGCGCGCCCGTGGCATGTACGCGGGAGAAGAAGTCCGTATAGTCGCAGATGCGGCCGAGCGTATCCGGATATTGGACGAGCACTCCGGCCAGGTCCGCACCGATGGAGGCGGGATCAAAGGAGGCCCAGTCTCCCACCAGGATATTGACGCCCTGGAAGGCGGCGCGGGTGCGGATGACGCTGATGGTCTGCGGATGGCAGGTGTCCGCTACAAAGAAGGTGTTTGCCTTGGGGCGCGTGTTCCGGCACATGGTAACGGCTTCCGCCGCGGCGGTTCCTTCATCCAGCAGGGAGGCGTTCGCCACGGGCAGCCCCGTCAGGGAGGAGACCATGGTCTGGAAGTTCATGAGCATTTCCAGGCGCCCCTGGGCGATTTCCGGCTGATAGGGCGTGTAGGCCGTGTACCAGCCGGGATTTTCCAGAACATTGCGCAGAATGACGGATGGAGTGATGGTGCCGTAGTAGCCCTGGCCGATGAAGGTTTTCAGCAGCTTGTTTTTCCGGAGGATGGAACGGAGTTCCTCCAGGGCGTCCGTTTCCGATTTGGCCGCGGGGAGGTCCAGGGGGGCCTGCATCCGGATGTCTGCGGGAACGATGTCCGCAATGAGTTCATCAAGCGTCTGGTAGCCAAGGCTGTTGAGCATTTCCCGGCGTTCTTCCCCCTGGGGGCCTATGTGCCGGCTGGCAAAGTCTGAGTGGGTATTCATGTGGTATCTGGCAGGTAATGGAGGCCGGCCATGAGGGCCGGATTAAATTAAAATGCCCCGGGATGGAATCACCGGGGCGAAGGGAGGAGGAATGGATCAGGAGCAGTATTCCTCGTAGTCCGTGGCATTCATCATGTCTTCCGTTTCCGTGGGAACGTCCAGGCGGATTTTGTACAGCCAGCCGGCGCCGTAGGGATCGGAGTTGATGAGGGAAGGATCATTGGAGAGTTCTTCGTTCACTTCCAGAATTTCACCGGAAACGGGCGTATACACGTCGCTGGCGGCCTTGACGGATTCCACGACGGCGACGGGATCGCCGGCGGCAACGGTGGCTCCTACTTCGGGAAGGTCTACAAAGACTACATCGGAGAGTTCGGCCTGGGCATGGTCCGAGATACCGATGGTGCCGATGTCTCCGTCAATTTCAACCCATTCATGGTCCTTGGAATACAGCAGATTTTCTGGTACGTCGTGCATAAGATGTAATTGTTTGAGATGAGAGTGTAGTAAAATGCGGTGTTTGTCAGTTTATTTTTGCGCAGTAGTGTCAGCCTTTCTTATAAAAGGGTTTTTTAACCACCACGGCGGGGAATTTCCTTCCCCTTACGTCAATTTCCAGTTCCGTGCCGACCTTGGCATGGGCAGCAGGCAGGTAGGCCAAGGCGATGCCCTTCATCATGGAAGGAGAGAGCACGCCGCTGGTAAGTTCTCCGATGGCTTCCCCTCCGGGAACGTGAACAGCGTAATGGGCGCGGGGAGGCGCCCCCTTGCCGGTGTATTCAATGGCCACCAGCCGCTGGCTGAGTCCATTGGCTTTTTGTTCACGAAGAATGTCGGCGCCGATGAAGTCCGTATCCAGCGCGCAGAAGAAGCCGAGCCCGGCTTCCAGAGGCGTTTTGTCCGGAGCGAGGTCGGAACCGTTCAGAGGATAGCACATTTCCAGGCGCAGGCTGTCGCGGGCGCCCAGGCCGCAGGGCTTGGCTCCTGCGTTCAGGAAGGCTTCAAACCATTTGACGCCTTCTTGGGCCGGGCAGAAGAATTCAAACCCGTCTTCCCCGGTATAGCCGGTGCGGCAGACGATGAGGTCCGTTCCATCCACCGTGATGCGGGAGATGCCGTTGCGGGGCGGGAGCTCTACGCGGGGAATGACCCGGGCGAAAACTTCTCCGCATTTGGGACCCTGGACGGCCAGGCCCACGTATTCGTCGGAATGGTTTTCCAGCGTCACATCCGCAGGCTTGTGGGCGGAAAGCCACGCGAAGTCTTCATCAATCTTGGAGGCGTTCACCACCACGAAGAAGGTTTCCGGCTCCATCCGGTACAGGATGAGGTCATCAATGACGCCGGCCCGGTCGTTAAGCATGATGGAGTATTGCCCCTGGCCAATGTCCAGTTTATTGATGTCATTGGTCAGCATGGAGTTGAGCCATGCCGCTGCAGAAGAGCCGGCTACTGTGAACTGGCCCATATGGGAGATGTCAAAGATACCGCAGGCTTCGCGCACGGCTTTGTGTTCGTCCAGAATGCCGGTGTATTGTACGGGCATGTTCCAGCCGGCGAAGGGAACCATTCTGGCTCCCAGGTCAACGTGCTTGGCTGCCAGGGGTGTGGATTTGACGTCGGAATCAGTCATGGGAAGGTGTAAAAGTTATGAGCAATCTGCTCTCTGCATTAGAAAAAGTCAATGGAATTCCGGCAGGGGTCCGGGCTAGACATTGAAGCGGAATTCGACCACGTCTCCGTCCTTGACGACATATTCCTTTCCTTCGATGCGCAGCTTGCCGTGTTCTCGCGCGCCGGCCTTGCCGCCGCAGGACACGAGGTCGTCGTAATGCACCACTTCCGCAGCGATGAAGCCGCGTTCAAAGTCCGTGTGGATGACGCCTGCCGCCTGGGGGGCCTTGGCCCCGGCCGGGATGGTCCAGGCGCGCGTTTCCTTGACGCCGGTGGTGAGGTAGGTGCGCAGGCCCAGAAGATGGTACACGGCGCGGATGAGGTCGGAAACGCCGGAGTCCTGCACGCCGAGGGATTCCAGGAATTCACGGGCTTCTTCCTCCGAGACGTCGATGAGTTCTTCTTCAATCCTGGCGGAGATGACAATGGCTTCCGCGTTGTGGTGCTCCGCCACGTATTTTTTCACCTGGGAAACGTAGGGATGGGCGTCCGGGTTGTTGATGGCGTCCGCCAGTTCGTCTTCATTGACGTTGCAGGCAAAGATGCTTTTTTTGTCTGAAAGGAGCTGGAAGGAATGAAGCAGCTTGCGTTCGTCGTCGTCCAGCTGCGCTTCAAAGGTAAGGGCCGGGTTGCCTTCATTCAGGTGGGGCAGCAGCTTGGTAATGAGGGCAACTTCCGCCTTGGCTTCCTTGTCTCCGCTGCGGGCTTTGCGTTCCCGGGAGGAGAGCCTTTTGTCCATGGTGGCGATGTCCGCCAGAATGAGCTCCGAGTTGATGATTTCAATGTCGCGCAGGGGATCCACGGATCCGAGTTCGTGAATGATGTCATCATTGTCAAAGCAGCGCACTACCTGCACGATAGCGTCCACTTCACGAATGTTCGCCAGGAACTGGTTGCCCAGGCCGGCTCCTTCCGAGGCTCCCTTGACGAGGCCGGCAATGTCCACAAATTCAATGAGCGTGGGAATGATTTTTTCAGAACCGGACATGTCGGAAAGCACCTGCAGGCGGGAGTCCGGCACGGTGACCATGCCTACGTTCGGGTCAATGGTGCAGAAGGGATAATTGGCCGCCTGGGCCTTGCGGGTCCGGGTGACCGCATTGAAGAGGGTGGATTTGCCGACGTTGGGGAGACCTACAATACCTGCCTGTAACATAGGCAGGACTGATAGCGGGTCACGCCGTGAAAGTCAAATACCAATTGCCGCCGGGTGCTTATACGGCGTCCCCCAGGGCCCATTTGATCAGGTTTTCCGATTCCGCCCAGATGCGGGACGGGTGGCAGCCAAGGACGACGACGATGACATGGCGTCCGTTGAAGCCTGCGGAGGAGACCAGGCAGCGGCCGGCGGCGTTCGTGTACCCGGTTTTCATGCCGGTGACCCAGGAGTGCTGGGTAAGCAGTTTGTTGGTGTTCCTCAGCAGAAGCGTCTTGCCGTTGGCGCGGGTGAAGGCGTATTCACGTTTGCAGATGATGTTGCGCAGTTCCGGGTTGCGATAGACGTAGTAGGCGCAGCGGGCCATGTCAATAGCCGTGGAGTATTGGTCTGCTGGAAGGCCGTTGGGGTTGACGAAGCGGGAGTTGTACATGCCCATCTGGCGCGCCTTGGCATTCATCAGCTGGGCAAAACGGGGGACGGAACCCGCCGTGTCGCGGGCCAGGGCCAGGGCCACGTCATTGAAGCTGCGGATCATCAGGGCATTGAGCAATTCCCGGCGGGAGTAGACTTCTCCAGCGCGGAAGCCCAGCTTGGTGGGGTCTGCCTTGGTATCGGAAGGCTGGATAACTACTTTGTTGTCCAGGCTGCCGTGTTCGAGAACAACCATGGCCGTTACAAGTTTCTGGGTGCTGGCTACCTGGCGGTGCTGCTGGCCGTTATGGGAGAAGAGGACTTTTCCAGTGAGGGCATCCATCACGCAGGCGCTGGCGCAGCGCGGCGTGCGCGGGGCGCTCGGAGGAATAGCTACCGGGCGCGTGGGAAAGTTTGCGGGGCGGGGAAGGGCGCTGGAGACGGGCTGGGAAAGCTGTGGGGGGACAGGCGTTGCAAGGGGGATGTAATCACTTGAGTCCCCATACGATTGGCAGCTCGTGGAGCTCAGGCAAAGGGTGAATCCTGCGAGAAGGGCGAACAAACGCATGTCTTGTTGCTACAGTAAGAAGTTTCATTCATCAAGCCCAAACTCCGCATTGGAAAGGGAGTTGGGCAAAAAAAGGCCGCGGTTATTTGATCCGCGGCCTTTTCTCTCTATTAACTACCTATGGAACCAAAAACCACCCTGGACGGATTTCGAGTTATTTTTCCCACCCGTTGGATAGATCTTGTAAGGGGTGAGACTTTCTGCCGTGAAGAGATGTTCAAAATATGTCTCTAAATAATTATTTTTTTAAGAAGTGTTCTTGAGCGTCATTATTTTATGATTAATGTAAGCATGTTATGTTATTGATGCATCCGTTTTTCCTGCTGCGGGAGTGAACGATGTTCCGTATGTCTGGAAGGAGAAAGCTTCCTCTTCTTTGTGGTTGTTTCATTTCGGGAATCATCATGGTCAGGAAATAATTTGGCGGGTGTTTTACGATATTTGAGGATGTACGTTTTATACCCGGGAAGAAGGTTTTGGAACCGGACTTGTCAAAACCATGAACAGAGGGAAGGAGATGACGTGTCCGGTGGCTCCTTTGGCAACCCGGTTAGGGGAGGATGTCCTGATGCGTGTCTGGATTTCCCCTTGGTGGCAGAGGGCGGGGGCCTGTTCAGCGTGTCCTGCGGTTGATGGAAAAATATCCGCCGGAATCCGGCGTGATTTGCCCTGCAATCTGCATTCTGGACAAAAGGGGAGTGATGGCGCATGCCGGTTTCCCCAGGGAGGAGCAGAGGGTGTCAATGGTGTTGAACCCCAGTCTGACGGCGTGCAGGATTTCTTCTTCCTCCGGGGTGGGCGGTTCCGGATGTTCGGAAGGGGTGGGAGAGAAGAGCGGCAGCCCCTGTTCCGGAGCAGTCCATTTCATGTCATGCAGGATGTCGGAGGCGCTGGAGGCCAGGATGGCGCCGTCCCGGATGAGGGCATGGCATCCGTCGGAAGAATGACGGTCAACCGGTCCGGGGATGCAGAACACGTCCCGCCCCTGTTCTCCCGCCAGCCGGGCCGTGATCAGGGCTCCGCTGCGTTCGGAGGCTTCCACCACCAGCGTGGCGCGGCTCCAGCCGCTCACGATGCGGTTGCGCATGGGAAAAGTGGTGCGGGAAGGTGGCATATCCATCGGGAATTCGGAGACTACCGCTCCATGTCCGTCTGCAATGCGTTGCGCCAGGTTCCTGTTTTCCTGCGGATAAAGCCTGTTGAGGCCAGCCCCGATAACGGCGATGGTGCGGCCGTGTGCAGCCAGGGCGCCCGTATGCGCCTCCGTGTCCACGCCGCGCGCCAGTCCGGAGATGACGGTTATCCCCGCTTCCGCCAGGTCATGGGAGATGGTTTTGGCACATAGCCTGCCATAATGGGTAGCCATACGGGAGCCTACGACGGCGATGGAACGTGCAGAGTCCTCTGTGGTCCAGGATCCCCAGGAGTAAAGGACGATGGGCGGATCCTCCAGGTCACGCAGGGCGGAGGGATAGGCGGCGTCAAAGATTGTAGTTACTGCGGCTCCCGCCTTGTCCGCCAGTTCCAGCTCCCGGCAGGGATTGACGATGCTGCGCCAGGAGGAAATGGAGCGCGCCAGCTGTGTTCCAATGCCGGGAATTTCCATCAGCATGGAGGCAGGGGCTTCCAGAATCAGTTCCGGAGAGGCGAATACCTGCATGAGGCGCATGACCCTGACTGGTCCCAGCCCCGGTATCAGGTTCAGGGCGATGGCGGCTTCCTGGGGCGTCATGAATAAGGGGTCAGTTCCTTGTAAACGTCCAGGTGGGCCTGGATCATGTCGTCTATATTATAAGGGGACGGAATTTGCCGGGGCAGGGGCGGGGGCTGGGCATACCAGCGGGCCAGCAGATCAGCCATGGCGGAGGTGTCCCCTACGCCGATGTTCCCCTCCGGCAGAAAGGCATCCAATTGTTCCTTGACTCCGCCGTGGGCGTATCCGGCCACGGGCCTGCCCAGGGCGAGCGCTTCCAGGGTTGATTTGCCGAAGGCCTCCGGGCTTTTGGTCAGGGAGAGGGTGACGGAACAGGCGGAGATGATGTCCCGGAGGTCCTGGCGGTGACCGGTCCATGTGAAGGCATTGGAGACGCCGGCGCGCTCAATTTCCCGTAGAACTTCGTTTTTATATTCTTCCTTTCCCTTTTTAGTCTCTCCCACCATGACGGCATGGGCGGGAATACCCTGTTCCACAAGCTTCCTGATGACGGGGATCAGGTCCAGCTGGCCTTTCAGGCGGGTGATGCGGCCCGGCAGGCACAGGGTAAATTTCCCCTTGAGCTCAGGATAGGCCATGTACCAGCCCGTGAGCCATTCCCGGGATGGTGAATAGCCAGGATAGTGCTGGTCCGGGGAAATGGCGTTGGGGATGATTCTGATATGGTCCTCCGGGGTGGAGGGATAGTGGGAAAGGACGTAGTCCCTGATGCAGCTGGATACGGCAATCACCCGTTCCCCCCGGCTCATGATGGCGGAGTACCGGTTGACGGAGTAGAAGCCGTGCACGCTGGTGACGAGGCCGGGGCGGTCTTCGGGCGGAAGTTTTTTCCACGCCAGGTAGCCCACCCAGGCCGGAACGCGGGAATGGAGATGCAGGATATCCGGCCTGATGGCCTGGAGCAGGGCGCGCAGGGCTCCGATGCGGAGGAAGGTGGCAAGGCTTTTTTTACCGATCGGCATCAGGATGTGGCGGGAGCCTTCCTTTTCCAGCTGAGGCACCAGGCGTCCTCCTCCGGAGACGACGATGTTTTCCACTCCCCGGGCGGAAAGGCCGCTGCCCAGTTCCATGACGACCTGTTCCACGCCGCCGGATTCCATGGAGGGGACGAGATGTACTATTTTCATAAGGCGTGTGGTTGGGGGAAGAATCTGGTGAGGATGTAGTCTGCGGCGCGGTCCGCTTCCAGGAGGGGAGCGCCGGGCGCTGCCAGATGAAAGCCATGGGTTTTCCATGCCCGGTATCCGGTGATCAAGACTTCCTTTTCCAGCATTTCCAGGCCGGACAGGATGCGGGATTTACGGTTGCCGTGGCGGCGGGGTACGGACAGGACGCCTACGGGCGCGCCGGCGCCCAGCGCTTCATATACCATGGAGACGCTGTCCTGGCTGACCCAGGTGGCGGAAGCGTGCGCCAGATGCCGGGCCACCCAGCCCGGCTGGGTTTCCTCCACGGGAACGACGGTGATTTCCGGAACGGCCGTCCGGATTTTTTCCGCAAAGCCTGCCGGCGTCCGGCGCGACGTGGTCAGCACGATATTGCCGGGGGTGTGGATGCTGATGTCCGAAAGCTGGTTGAGCATGGTTTCGTCATCCCAGTCAAAGTCCTTGCTGGGGCCTCCGATGAGGATCAGGGTAATGTCTTTCGGGATGGAAGGGTCCGGCCTCATGGGGTGGAGCGCTCCCAGGGTGGGGAAGATGCCCGTATCCGTGTAGTCGCGCCCGGGATGCAGGTCATGGCGGGGGATGAGGCAGAGATCAAAGAAGGTGCAGGGAAGCGTGGGCTTCATGCAGACGATGGCCCGGGTCTTGAAGTGGTGGCGCGCGCAGATGAGGGGGATGTGCGTGGCGTGGCCGGCGGAGATGAACAGGTCCGGCTGCGGCGTTTCGTCTCCGGAGACGACCTTCCGGATTTTTCCCAGAAGGGAAAGTCCCTGCAGGTCCACCGTTTCCATGGTTCCCCCTGCCTTGGCGATCAGGGCCTGGGCCAGCCCCAGGGACTGGTTGAGGTGGCCCTGTTTCCCATCGCTCAGAATCCGGATGTTCATATAGGTCTATTATGAGACGGCATCAGGGTGCAGGCAATCCAATTTCTGCCGGAGTGAAGAAAATTCTTGGTAGAGGAGACTCTCTTGTCCATGATGCGGGCGTGCTGACGCCGGATCCCGCTGTTATTAAAGATTCCCTGTGCGCCGTATCCCGGCAGCTTGGGTTTTCCGGCTGCCGGGTGGCCCGGGCGGGAAAGTGCCCGCATGCGGAAAAATTGTTCCAATGGCTGGAACGGGGCTGGCACGCCGGAATGGAATGGATGGCCCGTTCCCCGGAGCGGCGTGCCAATCCCGGGGAAGTGCTTCCCGGCTGCCGTTCCGTCATTTGCCTGTCTTATGATTACGATAGTCCTGCCGTGCGTCCGGAGAGGGAGGGGAGCATTTGCCTGTACGCGCATGGGAGGGATTACCACGGCATCGTGGAAGAGAAGCTGGCGGATTTGGTTGAACTGCTTTCCCTTTATGGCGGCGAGCAGAAGGGATATGTGGACGCCGGCCCTGTCATGGAGCGGGACCATGCGGAGGCATGCGGTCTGGGGTGGCGCGGAAGGAGCGGCCTGATCGTGCGCAGGAAGGGAGGCTCCCGTTTTTTCATCGCCACCCTGCTGACCACGCTGGAACTGGAACCGGACGCTCCGGTTTCCCACGGGTGCGGAAGCTGCCGCCGCTGCGTGGACCTGTGCCCCACGGGCGCGATCATGGAAAACGGCCAGGTGGATGCCGGCCGCTGCCTTTCCTATTGGACGATTGAACACCGGGGCTCCATTCCGGAAGAAATCCGGCCCCTGATAGGATCTCGCCTGTATGGATGCGATACCTGCGTGACCGTCTGCCCCTGGAACCGGAAATCCCTGCCGGAGGCGGACGAACGGTTCCGCATGTCCCGCCTGCTGGCTTCCATTCCCCTGCGCGATCTGCTTTCCCTGGATGCCGATGGCTTTGCGGACCTGTTCCGTCATTCCCCCGTGAAAAGAATTAAACGGGAGGGGTTGCTGCGCAACGGATGCATTGTGCTGGGGAATGCCGGAACTCCGGATGACATTGGTTTTTTGAAGTCGCTTTCCGGAGAGTCCCCCCTAGTGGCGGAACACGCTTCCTGGGCGGCGGATCGCATTCTGCGCCGCCATGGGCAGGATGCATGTTCAAGCGGCGCAAGAGATTAAAAATAGAAAAAATGACGTTTTGCTCTTGTCAAAACCTCAAATTATGGTATCCATCTTGCCCCAAGCAATAGCTCTGCGCGAGGCAGAGAAAAATAACAGCTAGCAAATCCAATCCATTATGGCACGCCTTTTCGGTACAGAAATACCCAACGAGAAGCGCATCGAGGCTTCCCTTCCGTATATTTACGGAATCGGTCGCTCGACTTCTAAGAGAATCCTGGAACAAGCAGGCATCAATCCCGACATCCGTACGGGACAGCTTACCGACGAACAACTCACGAAGATTGTTCAAGTGATCACCACCGACGGCATCCTGATTGAAGGTGACCTTCGTCGTGAAAAGCAATCCATTCTCAAGCGTCTGACTTCCATCAACTGCTATCGCGGTCAGCGTCACCGCCGCGGCCTTCCGGTCCGTGGTCAGCGTACCCGCACGAATGCCCGTACCCGTAAAGGCAAGAAGAAGACCGTTGGCGCGCAGGCCAAGAAGAAGTAATCCGGCACCTGAATTTTTATATATAGCTTTACTATGGCTAGCGAAGAAATCACCAACGAAACCGCCGAACAGCCTGTGGAAGCGGCAGCTCCCGCTCCCGCCGCTGAAACTCCGGCCGCCACTGCTCCCGCCCCTGAAGAAATCAAGAAGCCTGAACCCCGCAAGGACATTTTTGCAGAGCTCGGCCTGGGCGGAGATGACGACAAGCCCAAAATCCTGAAGGCCAAGGGCAGCAAGAACGTTTCCACCGGCGTGGTTCATGTTTCCTCCACGTTCAACAACACCGTCGTGACCGTCACCGACCAGCGCGGCAACGTGATCGGCTGGTCTTCCGCCGGCAAGATGGGCTTCAAGGGCTCCCGCAAGAGCACGGCTTACGCCGGCCAGGTGGTGTGCCAGGACGCCTGCCGCCAGGCCATGGGCCACGGTCTGCGTGAAGTGGAAGTGCGCGTAAAGGGACCTGGTTCCGGTCGTGAATCCGCCGTGCGTGCCGTGCAGACGATCGGTATTGAAATCACCTCCATCAAGGACGTGACCCCCATTCCCCACAACGGCTGCCGTCCTCCTAAGGCCCGCCGCGTCTAATTGAACCCTTTTACCTATAGATCTAATATATCATGGCTCGTTATACCGGTCCCCGCGATAAAGTGTCCCGCCGTTTTGGCGTTGCTCTTTTCGGTTCCACCAAGGCTCTTGAAAAGCGCCCCTTCCCTCCCGGCCAGCATGGCATGCGCGCCGGCCGCAAGAAGAAGTCCGACTATGGCGTGATGCTTGCAGAAAAGCAGAAGCTGCGTTTCCAGTACGGTGTGCTTGAAGGCCAGTTCCGCAAGTATTATGCAGAAGCCGCCCGCCGCCGCGGCATTACCGGCGACATCCTGCTTCAGCTCCTTGAACTCCGTCTGGACAACGTTGTGTACCGCCTCGGTTTCAGCAACACCCGCGCCGGCGCCCGTCAGCTCGTTTCCCACGGCCATATCACCGTGAACGGCAAGAAGACGAACGTGGCGTCCTACTCCTGCCGTCCTGGCGATGTGATCGCCGTTGGCGGGAAGGCTTCCTCCCAGCAGCTGGCCACCCGTTCCCTTGACCTGACCCAGGCCACTGTGGTTCCGGATTGGCTGGAATGCGACCGCGACAAGCTCACGGGCAAGATTGCCCGCGTGCCTTCCAAGGAAGAGATTGCTCCCATTGTCAACGAGCAGCTCATCGTGGAATTCTATTCCCGTTAATCCTGTTCCTTTTGGATTTGCTTTAAAACCCCGGCTGCCTTTCGGTGGCCGGGGTTTTGGCGTTCAGGGGGAGGGTGAGTTGAGAGTTGAGAGTTGAGAGTTGAGAGTTGAGAGTTGAGAGTTGAGAGTTGAGAGTATAGGATGGCGGCATGACGGATGAAAGGAAGGAAGGGGGGCTTGCCCTGTTTGACATGGATGGCACGCTCCTGCCGTGGGATACGCAGTATGTATTCTCCTGCTTTGTGGTTCGGCGGCATCCCTGGAGGCGGTTGCTGCTGTTGTTTTATCTGGCCTGCCTTCCACTGTTTTTCCTGGGGATATGGGATGAGACCCGGATGAAAAGGGCGTTCCTTTGTTATTTGTGGAGGCTCCCTGCGGAAACGGTTCTTCAATACGGAAGGGAATTTGCGGGGCTGGCGGAGGCCTGGATTTATCCCGAGTTGCGGGAACGGCTTCAGAAGCACCGGGAAGAGGGAGATGCATGCGTCATGGTATCCGCCTCCCCATCCTTTTATACGGAACCCCTGGGAAGGCTTCTGGGTTTTGATGCCGTTCTGGGAACGGATGTGGTGCTTGATGGCCGTATGCCCCTGATGCCGGAACTTCCATTGGGGAACAACAAGGGGAAGGTCAAGGTGGAGCGTTTGCGGAGCATGGGCCTTTTGCCGGAGCAAGGTGTGCGGAAGGATTCTATCGCCTACAGTGACAGTGCCGCGGATATTCCCATGCTGCTTGCCTGTCGCCGCCAGGTGCTGGTGAATCCGTCCCGGAATTTGAAAAAAGATGCCCGGCTGGCCGGAGCCGAATGCCTGTATCCCCCCTCGCCCTGGAGAAGCCCGCAGGAGAAGAAATGGAAGATTGTTTTATTTGTCATGGGGATGATTAGTATAAAAGATAAATAATCAGCGAGTAATAGGTTTTCACAGAGAAAAGTCTTTACTTTTGTGACGAAAATGTTTCACTAAACCTAACAAAGGGGAAAAGGAAACTTTAATCCTTTGTTAGCAAATCAACAATTAATACCCTAACCAAATAATAGTCATGCAAACCAAGAACATCATCAGTGTGGCAGCGGCTGTGGCATCCTTTGCCGGCGCCGCTTTTGCGGGAACCCCCGTCAAGGTTGTTGCTCCGACACCGGTACAGCCCGTGCCGACTGTCAGCCCATGGTCCGGCGACCTTTACGCCGGCTATGCCTCCAATTACACCAGCCGCGGCATCGTGGCTTCCCACGCTTTGGTGGGAGGGGATAGCGTTATCCCTGCCGGTGTTAATTTGAATTACAAGCTGAACGACGCCAATTCCATCGTCGGTTCCGCTTCCTACACCTCCCTGACTTCCGGTCATGAGTTGCTTGGTGAAGAAGATATCTCCTTCCATAATGAAACCAACTTCAACCTCGGCTGGAAAAACCAGGACGGCCTTCTGAAGAATCTGTCCACCACCCTCGGCTGGAATCTGATTCATGGCGGCCTGCTCGGCAACTTTGCCAAGTATGATTATAGCAGCGTTCTGGCCAACGGCATGGTTGGCCAGCGTCACGCCCACTCCGTGGCTCAGGAATTCTATCTGAACCTGAACTATGACCTGTGCAGCAACTGGTTCGCCGGCGTGACCACGAGCTACGGCTTCCAGGGCATGACCGGATGGTGGTTCCAGCCGTATGTGGGCTGGAAGGCTTCCATCTGCCCCGCCACGGATATCGTGATTACCGGTGGCATGTCTGCTACCGCAGGTTACTTTGATAGCAAGTCCGCTTTCATGGCCAACGGCTCCCAGGCCTGGTGGGTGAAGGCTGAATTGCCGATCAAGGTGGGCGTGAAAAACCTCGCCGTGGTGCCTTTCGTCAGCTTCAACTGGGCTGGCAATGGCGCTCTGAAAGCCAACAAGCAGTTCGTGGAAGGCTGGAAGCCCTACAAGAACTTCGGCGTGGTGGCCGGTGCCAACCTCGTTTATTCCTTCTAAGCCTGACGGCTTGCGATTGAATTATGTTTCAGGCGCGGCGGATATTCCGCCGCGCCTTTTTATTGTTGCCGTCAAAAGATATTTTCCGACTTTTTCCTGCTGGCAGTGATTTGGTAGAAGTACGTTATTTTATCGGTGATTATTCAAAACAACATCATCATGAGCATTGCAGCGGCTGGGTGAAGTCCAACCGGGATACGGACAGAGAAGACAAGCTCTGCAAGAACTTTGGCGTGGAGACCGGCGCCGGCGTTGTTTCTTCTTTTTAACGTTGTCCTCAGTTAATTGATGGTTCCGGAGCGGCGGAGAACTCCACCGCGTTTTTTGCTTGTTGCCAACGGAGGGTTTTTTGTTCAGAATACGGCGGCACAGCAGTTCCGGTCTTATGAACTTTTTCTTTTGTTTTGTCTCTGGGGCGGCGCTGGCCGTTGCCGGTTTTATTTCCATTTCTTCGGCGGAATCACGCATTCCGGATGTTCCTTCCCCTCCGGCCCTGAGGCCGGTCAGCGGCAGCCTGAAAGCCGGTTATTCCACCAATTACGAGTTCCGGGGGCTGATTCCCGGAGGCTGCAATCCGACGGCTCCCGTACGCCTGGATTGGAGGAGTGACCTGAATGACCGGTATTCCGTGATTCTGGCGTTAAAGGAGGAGTTGTTCCTGGGGCATCCGGCCGTTGACATGGAGAATGAAACGGTAGCTGATCTTGGACTTCAGCGGAAGTTCGGGGAGGCCTCGTATGGCGCTTTTTCCTTCCGTGCCAATGATGGAGGATTGGCGGGATTTGCTTCCGAACGTTTATTCGGCAATGGCGGCACAACGTATGAGACGGCTTGCGTTTTGCGGCATGACCTGGGATTTCTGCCCGGTTTTTATGTCCAGGGCAGCGCGGCCTATTCCTTTTACGGTATCACGGGATGGTGGTTTGACATGTGCACGGGGTCGGATTCCCGGCTGACGGAGAATCTTTACATGGGGTTCAAGTTCGGAGCCGTGTTAAGTTCCTCTTACTGGCCTTCCGGCAGCAATGGCTGGCAGTCTTTGTACCTCAGGGTGACGGCAAATTACCGCTTGTTCGGGAATATTTTTGTGGAGCCGTTTGTGGGACTGCACTGGCTGGGCCAGGGAGCCCACGGAGTGAACCGGGCGTATGGAGGAACGCTGGTGAAGGGAAACAGGTGGGTGACGGGAGTCAGCTTGGTTTATACTTTCTGAGGGGGAAGAGGAGGCATTTCTTCCTCCGGACGGGACAGATCCGCCCGCATGCGGATCATATCGACGCACAGGACGCCGTTATCCAGGACGGGTTCCGGATAATTGTCCGTAAAGTGGTTTTTGATGACGCCTGCCGTCCGGAATCCGCAGCTTTCATACAGAGCCATGGGGCCGGGGGATGCATCGGAGGTTCCCAGTTCCGCATACCGGGCGCCTTTGTTCCTGATGACCTCCATGGCGTGCTGCACCAGCGCAGTGCCGCAGCCCTGCCTTCTATATTCAGGGGAGACGGAGCAGTTCATGATTTCCCAGACGTTTTCCGCCGTTTGCCGGATGACGATGACCCCGGCGGCAATGCCGCAGGTCCGTGCGACGTAGAGTTCTCCGTGGGCGAGATGGTCCGCTACCTGGCGTTCGTCCGGATCGGCATCCAGCAGAAGTTCTCCCAGCGGGGCGTCCACAGGCCACACGGCTGTTTCCTGAGCCACGTGGAAGTCCGGAAGCATCATTCCGTGCGCATGAAGATGATGGAGTCCGCCAGCAGTTCTCCTTGAAGGCTGTCTCCCTGGATGACGACAGGCTGTCCGGAAATAACCAGCCCTTTTTCCTTCAACAGGTCCAGAGCAGTGGAGATCATGCGGGCCGGATCCTTCAGGAAAGGGGATTCAAAGGCGGTGACGTCACGCGCCAGCGCCAGCTGCCGGACGACGACAGGGTCATTGCTGAAAGCAAAGATGGCCGCCCGTTCCGGTCTGAGCACGGCTGCCTGCGTAGCGGCCAGGCCGCGGCGGGTGAAGATGACCATGCAGGCATTTTCCACGGAGTCCGCCAGGGAGATGGCCGCCTTGGTGGCTTTCTGACGGTCTCCGTTCAGGATGGCGGCAGCGGCGAAGTTTAGGTTGCCGGAGCGTTCCATGCGGTGGGCGATGGAGTCCAGGACTTCCACGCAGTGCACAGGATAATGGCCCACGGAGGTTTCTCCGGAGAGCATGACGGCATCCGCCTGTTCAAAGATGGCATTGGAAACGTCCGTGACTTCCGCACGGGTGGGGGTGGGCTGCGTGATCATGGATTCCAGCATGTGCGTGGCTACAATGCAGCGGCGCCCCAGCCTGTGGCAGTGGCGGATGATGCGGCGCTGGATGATGGGAAGTTCCTCAATGCTGACTTCAATGCCCAGGTCGCCGCGGGCGACCATGATGACGTCTGCGGCCAGAATGATGTCGTCAATGTGGCGGATGGCCTGCTGGTCCTCGATTTTTGCGACAATCTGCGCCCTTCCCCCAAGGTTGTCAATATGTTCCCGGAGCTGGGCGATGTGGGCGGCGTCCCGGACAAAGGACATGGCTACGTAGTCCGTTTCGCATTCCACGGCCACGGCCAGGTCCGCCAGGTCTTTTTCCGTAAGGGCGGGGAGCCGCAGCGCCACGCCGGGGAGGTTGATGTGGCGGCGGGATCCGAATACGCCTTCCGTGAGTACTTTGCAGATGAGCCTGTCCGGCCGCACTTCCTCAATGCGCATGAGGATGCCGCCGTTGTCCACCACCATCGTATGGCCTACCTGGACGTCCTGCAGAAGCCCGTCATAGTTAACCGTGGTGGAGAAGGGGAGTTCCGGTTTGGCCGTGCTCAGGCGGATTTCCAGCGTGTCGTCTTTTTTCAGCTGATAAGGTTCGGGCAGGTCTCCGGTGCGTATGGAAGGCCCCTGGAGGTCAAAGAGGATGGCGACGTTTGCCTGAAGTTCCGCCGCCTTCCGGCGGATGCGGAATACGACTTCCCGGACCCAGTCGTGTTTGGAATGGCTCATGTTGAGCCGGAAAACGTTGGCTCCGGCCTCAATGAGCTGGCCCAGCATGTCGGAGGTGTCTGTTGCTGGTCCAATGGTGCAGATGATTTTTGTGGCGCGGGGCCGGGACGGTGTGCTCATAGTCTTTGTCAGTGCCCATACTGTATCCTATGGGGCATTCAAATGAAGTTTTTTGTAGTACATGGCAGGATTGTTGCATGTCACGGAGCAGATGCGGGAGCATACTGGCGGCATGAAGCAGATCAGGGTTGAATTGATCAACACCGGTACGGAGATTTTGCTGGGAAGTATTGTGAATACCAATGCCGCCTGGCTGGGCAACAGATTGTTTGAGGCCGGGTTCCGTGTGGAAAGGCAGACCGTGGTTCCGGATGGGTACGCCATTAGTGAGGCCATGAGGGAGAGTGCCCGGCGCGCGGACATCGTGATTGTGAGCGGCGGCCTGGGGCCGACGAGCGACGACGTGACCAGGGAGGCCCTGTGCGACGTGTGCGGCGTGGACATGCACCGTGACGAGCGTGTGGCGGAAGGGTTGAAGAGTTATTTCGAGCGCCGGGGGATTCCTATTGCGGAATGTAATTTCAAGCAGGCCATGGTTCCTGACGGCGCCGCGGTGCTGGAGAATTCCAATGGCACGGCTCCCGGCCTGGTGATGCCGGCCAGCGGTTCCCTCCCCATGTTCATCCTGCTGCCCGGTCCTCCGGCGGAGTTGAAGCCGATGGTGGAGCATTCCGTGATGCCGCTGCTGGAAGATCTGGCGGATGAGGATATTCCGCATCTGCGTGTTTTCCGCCTGGTAGGGATAGGGGAGAGCGACCTTCAGGAGCTGGTGGATGATTCCCTTCACCAGGTGGCTGGGCTGGAGGTGGCGTATTGTGCGCGCATCGGAGAGGTGGACGTGCGCCTGGTGGGCAGTGAGGTGGCGCTGAAGCAGGGGGAAGCCCGTCTGCGCATTCTGGCCGGAGCATATGTGCTGGCCCCTTCCGGAGTTTCTCTGGAGAAGGCGGTGGTGCTCCATCTGGCGGCCCGCGGGTTGAAAGTAGCGACGGCGGAGAGCTGTACCGGCGGTCTTATTGCCAAAAGGATTACGGACGTACCGGGTTCCTCCGGAGTTTTTGAGTTCGGCTGGGTGACTTATGCCGACCGGGCAAAGGCGAAGATGCTGGGGGTGCCGGAAGAGGTTTTAACGCTTCATGGCGCGGTGAGCGAACCCGTTGTGAAGGCGATGGCGGAGGGGGCTCTGGACCGATCCGGAGCCGATGTGGCGGTTGCCGTCAGCGGCATCGCGGGGCCGGGAGGCGGTACGCCGGAAAAGCCTGTGGGCACCGTATGGCTTGCCTGGGCTTTTCGGGGAGGGGAAACGCGGACGGAGACGATGCTTTATCCCCGGGACCGCGAGTCTTTCCGGCAGATGGTTTCCCAGAAGGCCCTGGCGGGGCTTCTGGACGCCAGAAGAAGCGAGCCGGGTACGGAATGAGGAACCGCGCAGGGAGCAGTCCGGCTTCATACAGACCGCTGATGAATTCAAAGATTCCGGTGAAGCAGGTAATCAAAGGGCGTTCATGATGTTGGATGTGAATGTCGCAGGATTGACGGAGTAGGCAGCGTCTTCAACCGTGAGAGGGAAGGATGAAGGAGGGGGCGTTCCGTCAGCAGGGGGGAATAGTGAAGGTTTCCGTGGTGCAGGTCACGCCTATGCCGACCATGAAGCAGGCCAGGAGCATAAGGCTTTCTTCAAGGAGCGGAGACATTTCCCAGCGGGATTCCCCGAAGAGCAGGGCGCCGTCGATAGCCAGGCCGAATAACAGGGAGAGCAGCGTACGGAAACGTTCGTTGAGTGATTTGGCACGGGCCTGTATGGTGCTGAATAAAGGATCATGGAAAGATGTTATGGGCCTCCGGAAACGGCATGGAGATGTTTTCCGTGACGTTTCCGCCACCCGTCCGGTAGATCCAAAAAGGGCTGTACGCATCAGCGTACAGCCCTTGGAAGAAAGATTCCGGAAATCAGGCGCGCCTGCGGCGCAGCGTCAGAGCCGCCAGCCCCAGCAGGCTGAGGGTGGCTGTGGCGGGTTCCGGAACCGCTCCCGCTACCACGTATTGCACCTTGACGTCTCCGTTTTCCGTGTAGAGATAGTATTGGCCCTGATAGTCGGCGGCATTTCCTTCCATGGCGCCGGAGGCTTTGGTCAGTGCGCTGCCGTCTTCAGCAGTGAAGTCCCCCAGGGAGATGGACCCGCCGTCAAAACCGGCGGAGGTGACCAGCGTGCGGGTGACGAACTGGAATTCTCCCACAGCCAGGTCAGCAGACGTGGTTGCCAGCAGTCCGGAGACAGAGTAGCTGGACGCGCCCCAGATTTGCTGGTTGACGTTCATGATGCCTCCAATGCCGAAGATAAGCCGGGCTCCGTTGCCGCCGGAATCAATGCCGCAAACGCTAAGGTTGAGGGTTCCATCAAGGGTAATGTCACTGCTTTTGAAGTCTACCTGCCCGAGGTTGAGGGTGGAGCCTGAGCCGATTGTAACGTTTCCTGTCCAACGGGTGCCGCCGACCGTGACATTGCTGTTGCCCGTAACGGTGATACTGCCTCCGTCAGAGGTATCTGCCATGTTTCCATTGATATTGATGGTTCCGGTGTTGTTGAAGATGACATCCGGGCCCTGGCCGTTGCCGCGGCTGGGAACGCCATTGCTCCAGTTGCCCGCATTGCCCAATTCATAGGTGTTTCCTTCCGTAGGACCGGCTGCTCCGGTCCATTCCGTGACCATGCTGGCGGCATTGGCACAAACGCACAATCCGGAGAGCAACACGGCAATAGATAAGGTTTTTTTCATATTAGAACAGAAATAACTTGATCAATAAGCCCAGAAGAGATACTGGCGCTACGATGAAACTACCGGATTTACAATCCGTTATCAGTTGACACCTCCGTCAAGACTGCCTATTGATAAGGAACATAAGGATAATAGGGGCAATAGGGAAATTTTGCCGTCCCCTGTCCTCCTTATACTTCCTATTATCCCTAACCAACTTTCCCCCAGATTTTTTCGTTGACTCCGGATTGTAAATCCGCAAAAACTGAAGCGGGGAAGGGATTTATTCGTTTTCCTGGTCGTGTTCGTCCGCTTCACGCGTGGAGAAGCGCATGAGTTCCGCTTCAAAGTGGAGCGGAACGTCTCCTGTAGGACCGTTACGGTTTTTAGCTACGTGCAGGTTGGCCCGTCCGGCCATTTGCTGGCGTTTTTCCTCGTCTTCCGCATAGTAGGCGGAGCGGTAAAGCAGGCCGATCATGTCCGCATCCTGTTCAATGGAACCGGATTCGCGCAGGTCGGAGATGCGGGGAACACCCAGGCTGGCGCCCGTACGGCTTTCCGGACCGCGGTTGAGCTGGGCCAGCACGATGACGGGCACTTTGAGTTCCTTGGCCAGGGCTTTGAGTCCCGAGGAGATTTCCGCGACTTCTCGTTCACGGCTGTTGGCTGCCTGCTTGGAGTGGGAACGCATGAGCTGCAGATAGTCCACGCCGATGGCGGCCAGGCCACCCAGGTCCCTCATGACGCGGCGCGCCTTGGCCCGGAGTTCGTTGATGGAGATGGCCGCTGTATCGTCAATGACGAGCTGGGAGGCGCCCACTTCCTTGACTGCCTGCTTAAAGTGTTTCATTTCCAGCTGGGTCAGGTTGCCGCGCTTGATGATTTCCGCCCGGCGCACACCGGAGCGGGCAAAGAGAAGGCGTTCCACAATCTGGACCGCAGGCATTTCACAGGAGAAGAGCAGGGTGGGTTTTTTCTCATTGAGGGAAATGTGCTCAATGATGTTGAGCAGGAAGGAGGTTTTACCCATGGAGGGACGGGCGGCGATGATGAACATGTCCCCGGGTTTGAGTCCGTTGCTCTTTTTGTCCAGTTCTTCAAATCCGGTGGTCAGGCCCTGGATCTGCCCCTTGCTGGCAATGAATTTTTCGAAATTGGTGACGGCCTGCTTGAGGATGCTCGCCAGGCTTTGTTCATCCTTGGCGCTGTTATAGCGTTCCCGTATTTGGAAGATATGGGTTTCCACGGAGTCCAGCAGCTCCGCCACGTCATCCGGATTGTCAAAGGCCTGCGTGGTGGACCGGGTGGCGATGTCAATGATGGAGCGGAGGATGAATTTGTCCTTCAGGACGTTGAGGTAATGTTCAAAGTACGCTCCGGTGGTGGTGAAGGTGTAGATTTCCGCCAGGCCTGCGCTTCCGCCCACGGCTTCCAGCTGGTGCATGTCTTCCAGGGCCTGGGTGATGGAAACGATGTCGATGGGTTCGTTTTTATTGTAACGGGTCTGGAAGAGGCGCCAGAGCAGCTTGTGGGCAGGGAGGTAGAAGTAGTCCTCCGTCATGCCGATGGTCACGCATTGGCCCACGTAGGTGGCGGGGTCCATGGCCATCAGGGCCAGCACGCCTTTTTCCGGGCCTGGGGCCTGGGGGATGTCCCTGAGGTCCAGGGCCGGGGCTTTGCGGGGAGCCTTGGTCAGTTCCAGCGGGGAGGTGGCAGTGATGGTTTCCATAGTGTCCATGATGCAACAGCGGGATGGATGGCATCCGGCGGAAAAGGAATAGCACAATGGAGGACGCCGGGCAAAATAAATACTGAGTATCCGCCAGTAAATCCTGAGAAAGGCCTATCAGGGGCTGTCAGGGGGAACCGGGTTGTTTTCCCGTTCCTTCCTGAGTCTCAACTGGCCGCAGGCGGCATTGATGTCATGGCCTTTTTCATACCGCATGGTGACGGGGATGCGCGCCCTGTGGACGGCGTCCCGGAAGGCACGGCAGCGGCTTTCCGAGGGGCGTTCCCACGGGAGTCCCTCCACGGTGTTGTACGGGATGAGGTTGACCTTGGCATGCAGGCGTTTGGCGATCCGGACGAGGTGGGAGGCATCCTTCAGGGAGTCGTTCACGTCCCGGATGAGGATGTATTCCAGCGTGGGCATCTGGTTCCTGTCTTTCCCCCATTCCTCCAGAGCGGGAATGAGCTGGGAAAGGGGCCATTTTTTGTTGACCGGCATGATCTGGTCCCGTACTTCGTCCGTAGCTCCGTGCAGGGAGACGGCCAGGCGGATTTGTTTGGGATAGGCGGCCAGTTTTTTCAGGCCGGGAACGAATCCGGACGTGGAGATGGTGATGTGGCGCGCGCCTATTTCCAGCCCGCGGTGGGAGGTGATGATTTCCAGGGCGTCCACCAGGTTGTCAAAGTTGGAGAGCGGTTCCCCCATGCCCATGAAGACGAGGTTGTTGACCCGTTTTCCGGCAATGGCTTCCGCGGAGAGGATTTGCCCGATGATTTCCCCGGTCGTGAGGTTGCGTTTGAGGCCCAGCAGGCCGGAGGCGCAGAATTTGCACCCGAAGGCGCAGCCCACCTGGGAGGAGACGCACAGGGTGATGCGGTTCGCCTGCTCTCCATTTTCCGCGGCGGCGGCGGGAATGATGACGGATTCCACCAGGTTGCCGTCTTCCATTCTGGTGAGGAATTTCCGGGTGGTATCCGCAGAGCCGTGGGTTTCCACGATTTCCGGCGTGTGGAAGCGGAAGTTTTCCGCCAGAAGGGTTCTGAGCGCCGGGGACAGGTTGGTCATGGCGTCAAAGGCGGTGACACGCTTGCGCCATACCCAGTCCATAATCTGTTGGGCGCGGAATTTGGTATGCCCATGTTCCGTCAGGAAGGCGAGCAGCTTTTCCTCTGTCTGGGCAGTGATGAGGGGAAGAGGGGACATGGGAGCGGGATGGGCCTGTTACAGCAGGGAGTCCACGTAGCGGTCCCGGTTGAAGGGTTCAAAGTCTTCAGCTCCTTCCCCGGTTCCCAGAAAGGCCGGGGAGATGTGCATTTCATCCATGATGGCTACGGCTACGCCGCCTTTGCCGGAGCCGTCCATTTTGGTGATGATGACGGAGTCCAGGGGGGTGGCCTTATGGAATTCCCTGGCCTGCGCCAGTGCGTTTGCGCCCGTGGTGGCGTCCACTACCAGCAGGGTGCGGTGGGGAGCCGTTGCATCCTGCTTGGCGAGGGTGCGGCGGATTTTGGAGAGTTCCTCCATGAGGTTGTGGCGCGTATGGAGCCGTCCGGCGGTGTCGCAGATGAGGTATTGGAAGCCTTCCCGGATGGCTTGCGTGTGGGCTTCATAGCAGACGGAGGCCGGGTCCTGGTTGGGGGCTCCCTTGTAGAGGGGAATTCCCAGCTTGTCCGCCCAGCTCTGGAGCTGTTCCACGGCAGCGGCGCGGAAGGTGTCCGCCGCAGCCAGAAGAACGCGGGAACCCTGTTTTTGCAGCAGGTGGCCCAGTTTGGCGGCGGAGGTGGTTTTTCCCGTGCCGTTGACGCCCACCACCAGAATGACCAGCGGCTTTCCTTCCGGAGGAGCGGGCAGGGACGGAGCAGTGGCGGGAAATGCCTGTCGCAGGACTTCACGGGTGGCTTCCACCAGGTTTTCTGCATCCAGGCCCTTGCTTTCCCTGAGCTGGTCCGCAATGCTCATGGCGCGCCTGATGCCGATGTCCGCAGTGACCAGGTCCGCTTCCAGTTCATCCCAGTCTATCCGGGCGCCGCGGGAGAATTTGGTGAAGAGTTTTTTGAAGAATCCTGCCATGGTAGAGATGTGGGTTACGCTGGGCGTTCCGTTTTTGAGATGCCGGCCAGCACGCCGTTGACGAAGCGGGGGGATTCCGCAGAGGAGAAGCGTTCCGCCAGCCGGATGGCTTCCGAGATGACGATGGGGGCCGGGAGGTCGCCGCGGTGAAGGAGTTCATAGGCGCCCAGGCGCAGGATGGCGCGGTCAATGGCGCTGACGCGTTCCGGAGAGTAGTTTTCCAGCGTGTTGTTGATGGCGGTGTCCAGCTCGTCCCTGCGGCGCAGAATTTCTTCTCCCAAGGTCTTGGCTTCCCGGTAGAGTTCGTCCGCATCCTGTCCGGCTTCCACCACTTTTTTTATTTCCGCCAGGGAGGAACGGCCGTCCGGGTGGATGAGGCAGTTGATGCGGTCGTTGATTTCCTGGAGTTTGTTGCAGGAGGATACGAGGGGAGACCAGATGGAGTTGTAGGCCGGAAAATCTTTGAGGGCGTCCAGCAGGCGGCGGCGCATCTGCAACAGGGTGGTGTTGAGTTCCTGGGCTGTATTACAGGCGGCGGAGAGTGCGCCCTTGTCATTGGAGGGGTCTTCGTGCAGGGCTTTTTTCAGCTGAAGCAGGGAGGCGTTGAATTCCCCTTCCTTGCCCAGCAGGTCCTGAAGCAGGTCGCGGACGGGCAGGGTGAGGGGGTCATGCTGGAGCTTGTCCGCCGTTTCCCTTGCGCGTGTGACGAAGAGGCGCAGCTTGTCCGGATAGTCCCGGGTAAGGTGGCCGGAGATGGCTTTGGCCTTGAGTTTGCAGTAGTCCCCCCGGAAGGGTTCCATCAGGATGTCCCAGATGCCTTCCTCCTGTTCCGTTTCCGGCATCTGGGAGGCGGCATAGAGGTATTGGAGGGCTGCTTGTCTGATTTGGTTGCGTGAGAGCATGAGAGTGGAGAAGAGATGGGCCTTATTGCCGTGAGAGGGTGTTGAGGAAGAGTTCCGCCATGCGGCCTGCGGTTCGCGCCGCTTCCCGTCCGCGGTTGAGCTGGGAGGCGATGCACCGGGCAAAGGCCTGTTTTTCATCATTCAGGAGCAGGACTTCATGGATGACGGGCGTGGTGAATTCCAGCGCCAGCTGCATCAGCGCCTGCGTGATGGTGGAACCGATGAGGTCCGCGTGGTCCGTACTGCCGCGCAGGATGACCCCCAGGGCCACCACGGCGTCCGGGCGTTTTTCCGGGGAGCGAGAGAGGACGGATTTAATGGCGACCGGGATTTCAAAGGCCCCCGGAACGCGGATGATTTCCAGCCGCGCCGCAGGGAGTACGGTTTCCAGCTCTTCCGAACAGTTGTCTACCAGGGCCTGGGTGTATTGTTCATTGTATTCCGAGGCGACGATGCAGATTTTAGCGCGCGTGCCCGTGGGGCGCTGGCGGGGTGGAAGTTCCGTGGACATGGAGGGAGGGGATGGAGTGGGATTTTACAGGATATGGCCCAGCTTGCATTTTTTGGTAGCCAGGTATTTGCTGTTTTGGTCGTTGGGGGGGATGATGAGGGGAACCTGCTCCGTGATTTTAAGGCCGAATCCTTCCAGCCCCACGATTTTACGGGGGTTGTTGGTGAGCAGGCGCAGCTGGTCCGCCCCCAGGTCATGCAGGATCTGGGCGCCGATGCCGTAGTCGCGGAGGTCGTCCGGGTAGCCGAGCTTGAGGTTGGCTTCCACGGTGTCCAGCCCCTGTTCCTGGAGTTTGTAGGCCTTGAGTTTCGCCGCCAGGCCGATGCCGCGTCCCTCCTGGCGCAGGTAGAGCAGCACGCCGCCTTCCTGGGCAATGCGGCGCATGGCGGTGTGGAGCTGGCTGCCGCAGTCGCACCGGCGGGAGCCGAAGACGTCGCCTGTGAGGCATTCGCTGTGCACGCGCACCAGCGTGGGCTTGTCCGGGGAGATTTCCCCGTGCACCAGGGCCAGGTGAAGAGCCCCGTCCAGCTGGGATTCATAAAGATGGCAGGTGAATTCCCCGTAGTCCGTGGGCATCCTGACGGTTTCCACCAGGCGGATCTGTTTTTCCTTTGCTCGGCGGTATTCAATGAGCTGGGCTACGGTGCAGGCTTTCAGGCCATATTTTTTCTGGAAGGGGCCCAGGTCGCCGATGCGGGCCATGGTTCCGTCTTCCTTCATGATTTCACAGCAGACGCCGGCAGGCTGGAGACCCGCCATGCGTACGAGGTCAATGGTGGCTTCCGTATGGCCGGCGCGGCGCAGCACCCCGCCCGGCACGGCGCGGAGCGGGAAGGTATGGCCGGGCTGTACAAAGTCATTGACGGTGGCTTTGGGGTCCGCCAGCGTGCGGATGGTCAGGGAACGTTCTCCTGCACTGATGCCCGTGGTGATGTCATGGGCCGCATCCACGGAGACGGTGAAGGCGGTGGACATGTTTTCCCGGTTGACGGAGGTCATGAGCGGCAGCTGGAGGGCGTCCGCCCGTTCCGGGGAGAGCGGGGCGCAGACGAGCCCCCTGGCGTGGGTGACCATGAAGTTGATGGCCTCCGGCGTGGCGAATTCGGCGGCGATGATGAGGTCCGCTTCATTTTCACGGCCGGGGTCGTCCGTGACGATGATCATCCGTCCCTGCCGTATTTCTTCCACGGCTTCGTCAACGGTGCAGAATTGAAGTTGATTGTCCATATAAGGGGATGAAATGAAAGAGGGTTATTTTTGCTTTTTGGCCCAGGAGTCCTTGAGGGCCACGGTGCGGTTGAAGACGGGGCGCTGGCCCGGTACGTGGTCCCTGCGGTCCGCCACAAAGTAGCCGAGGCGTTCAAACTGGCAGCTGAATTCCGGGTCCGCCGCAGCCAGGGAGGGTTCCAGCTTGGCGTTTGCAATGACGGTCAGGGAATCGGGATTCATGACGGAGAGGAAACCTTCTTCCGCCGCGTCCGGGTTTTCTTCCGTAAAGAGGCGGTCATAGATGCGGATTTCACCGTCCACGGCGTGCCTGGTGCTTACCCAGTGGATGGCCGCGCGGCACTGGATTCCCTCAGGAGGGTTGGAGCCGATGGTGCCGGGGATGTGTTCACAGAAGATTTCCGTGATGTTTCCGTCTGCGTCCTGCCTGTAGTCCGTGCAGGTGATGCAGTAGCCGCCGCGGAGGCGCACCGTGCGGCCAGGGGCCAGGCGGAAGTATTTCTTCGGCGGGTCCAGCATGAAGTCGTCCCGTTCAATCCAGACTTCCCGTGTGAGGGGGAGCCGGCGCGTTCCTTCTTCCGGTTTTTCCGGGTTGTTCAGCACTTCCGCCATTTCCTCCGCGTCTTCCGGCAGGGTGGTGATGGTGACCTTGAGGGGATGGAGCACGGCCATGCGGCGCGGCGCGTTGGCGTTCAGGTCTTCCCGCACGCTGTATTCCAGCAGGGCCACGTCCGTGAAGCCGTTGAATTTGGTGATGCCTATGGTCTGGCAGAAGTTGCGGATGGCGGCGGGCGTATAGCCTCGGCGGCGCATGCCGGAGACGGTAGGCATCCGGGGGTCGTCCCAGCCGGTGACGTGCCCTTCCTGCACCAGCTGGAGCAGCTTGCGCTTGCTCATGACGGTGTAGGTGAGGTTGAGGCGGGCGAATTCCGTCTGGCGCGGGCGGGCGGGCACGGGGCAGTGTTCAATCACCAAGTCGTCCAGGGGGCGGTGGGTTTCAAAATCCAGCGTGCAGCGGGAGGGGGTGATGTG
>NZ_JAJBTT010000050.1 GCF_020860705.1 Akkermansia sp. | reverse complement strand
CGAATTCCTAAATCGTATGAATGCTTTCACGTTCACACATCCTGTCTATGATTATTAATTTATTTGTTAAAAAATTGTTCGCGCTGGCGTCTGGGTTGCTTCTTTGCGGAGCAGTACAGGCGGCCACGACCACCTATACATGGGATTTTTCCTCTGCAACCGCTGTTATGGGAGGTACGGCCTCTAATCAATTCACTACCGCGACGGATCCGGATAAAGGGACGGTGCTGACCGCCTCATCTTTTGAAGAACGCGGGACAAATGCGTTCCGGGAAATGCTGAACGGAGCCATCTCCGGAGAAGGCACCATGAGCATCAGTATGGACATCTGCTGGGGAGGCAACAATTCCCTGGAGAATATCATCCACGTTGCCCGAAGCGGGTACGGCTTCAGCCTGGGACTCAGCAACGGAAAGCTAGCCATTAACACCGGCAACCTTTCTGCCGGAGGAGCCATTGCAGCAGCCACGCTGACGTCAGGTACCTGGACAACGGTAACCGTGGATATCCTGGGGCATGACGTGACGGTCACTCTTAATGACGGCACCACTACCAGCACCGCAACATCTACCATTGGCGATATTTCCTGGTACGGCGGAAGTTCTGACGGAGGAGATACTCAAAACCAGATGTACGCCATCGGGCATAAGGCTCCCGGCTGGAATGGAGACGGATTGAACGGGACTAAACTGAGCCAGCTCTCCGTCTCTTATGCTGCTGTTCCGGAACCCTCCTCTGCGGCGTTGTCACTGCTGGCATTGATGGGGTTTGCCGCCCGCAGGCGCAGAAAATAGAAAATCCTCTGCTTCTTTTCCCTGCCAGCCGTTCCTTTCTCTCAAGGGAACGGCTTTTGATGCTTCCCGCCTCCTCCGCTGGAATCCATGACCGTGGCGGCATGCGGGGGAAGGGGGGGCGTCTTTAATCTTTAGTCTTTTCTTCATTTTCCATCATCTCCACGTTCAGGCGCGCAAATCTTCTCGGAATTGCGGCTGACGCGCCAGGATCCTTCACCGTGACGGGAGTGGGCGTTTTGGCGGCTTCCTCCGGGAGTTCTACGGGAACGTCTTCCCAAGTGGTCAAATCGTTGGAAAACTGCGCCGTATAGCGCACCACGCCCACGGCGTCAGGGTTGGGCGTAAAAGTCATGGTTAATACATGCCCTTCCTCCATTCCGTGCGTGATGAGAGCCGTGTCTCCTTCTCTTCCGTTGAGACGGTTCGGTTTCAGCATGTCGCCTCCCAGGGCGAATTCCATCAGGTTCACGATTCCGTCTCCGTCCGGGTCGGCCGTTTCCGCCGCCAGTGCTTCGTTGTTGGCATCCTCTCCCCCCAGGTTGGCGGCAATCCAGGCGTCCCATGCCGTACGGGGAGAAACCGTGTCCGCCCCCGTATCAAACACAATGGCTTCATAAGGCTGCATCGTGACGGTCACTGGCGTATCCGGAGACAGCGGTTTTTCCGTCAGCTCCCGATGTTCCGGCTGGTCGTCATAAACGGCACGGAAGGCTACGGCTTCCCCGTTTCCCGGCGGAATGTCCAGAGCCTGGCGCAGGGTGAACGTATAAGTATGCGGAGCTTTGGAGGAATTGCGCAGGGCCAGCGTGGCCTTGTCGCGGTTCCAGGCCGCCCAGCCGTAGATTCCTCCCCTGTCGTTCTCCGCCTGAGTGTCGTCCCAAGGGTCTCCGCCCACCCAGTGCACGTCCGCCAGCACGTCCCGGTTGCTGCGGAACCACTTGATGCACCGCGCCAGTTCCGCCCAGTGTTCCGCCGTCATCAAATCCTTGTCCAGATAGAGCTCTTGCAGGCAAGATCCGCACGCTACGGAAAGGCGCATTTCCCATTTCACGCTTTCCACATCCTTGGACATCGCGTTCGGCCCCCCATGGGAGGAATGGATGACGCCATGGAACATCAGGGAGTTGAGCGTACATAGGGGGGATTTCGTGACAAAAGTGGAATGGATCTGGTCATCCCGGTAAGTCAGCCATTTGTTCCGGTGTCCGTAGCCGTCGTTGTCTCCATCCCCCCGTTCCTGATAGTCGTTCCCGTCCCGCCAGGTGGAATCCGCGTACATGTACCAGAAGGGGGAGGCCCAGGTACCCACCGTACAGTTGAAATAAAGGTCTTCCCGTTCCGTCCGCAATTCCCGGATGACGTTGATGATGCCTTCTGCGTCGGAGCCGATGCCGTCAAATTTGAAGTACCTCATGTCATAATTCCGCACCATGAATTTGCAGCGGTCCGTGAATCCTTCAAAATAAACGGAATTGGACAGGTTGAAGGCTGGAGCTTCCGGATGCTGGGCTTTCCATGCATTCAGGCGCGAGCCTTGGGCCGGGGCATAGCCGCCCGTCGGTCCCAGCCAGGCTCCTTGTCCCGCTCCCTGTTTCAGGCATTCCGTATTCAGCTTGCTGAACCCGTCCGGAAAACCGGGATGAAAATTCCACAGGGAATCAAAATCGTCCCAGCCGTCGTCCCAGACGAAGGCGTCCAGGCCCACCTGGTGGGCGTCAAACAGGTTTTTCTTCCAGGCCTCTACCACGGGCAGGCACTGGGATTCCTGCATCCTGTTCTGCCATGCTCCCCCGTTGCGGTTGATGTTCAGCTCATACCAGGAATTGTAATGCACCATGGAACGGTAGGGAACGGCCCTCTGGCGTTCCGTATAAGCCAGTACGGAACGGCGTTCCTGTCCGGGAGCCAGCACGCCGATGACGGAGGATACTTCCCATACCCGCAGCGTTTCGGAAGCATCCGGTTGCAGAGCCGCGGAACGGGGCCAGCGCCCCTGTACCAGCCAGGGATCATTGGGTGCGTCCTCCTCCACTACCAGTGTGGGAGAAAGGGAATGTTCAATCGTCCCCGAGCTGGTGATGGTCTCTGTTTGCGTCTCCACCCAGTAACGGAGGCGGTACGTTCCGGCTGCGGGAATCTGGAGCGTGTAGGAATTTTGAGAAGCGGCCCCTCCGGTATAACCCGCATGGATGTCTTGGGAAATCACGGAGCCATGTTCATCCAGAAGCTGGACGCCCACCATATTCAGCCGATGAGTTCCGGAGGCGTACCGGAAGGTGACGGTATCCGTTCCGGCGGCTGCATAACTGACCGCCCCTTCACAGGTGGTCAGGTTGTCCATGTTCAGCTTCATGCCGTTCACGGTTTTCATGTCTTCCGGAATGAGAGTGGAGTCCGTAACGTCTGTCCAGGAAGTGGGAGACCAGGAAAAGGGATTCCAGTCCCCGCCGGAGGAGCCGGAAGGAAGGGTGACGAAATTAACGCCCGTAGGCGTTTCCAGCCCGCAGAATACATCCGGACTGGTCACCGGATTGCCGCTTTTTGCCGTTCCCCGGACCACCACGGCTCCGCCATTGGGAAGAATGGGGTAGCGCATGGCGATCACGTTATTCGCTTCCAGCGCTTCCGAGGAGGAGATTTTCATTTCCGTGCGCAGGTAATGAGAACCGTTGTGCAGCACGGCGCGCCAGCGCACCGTGACGGCTCCTTCGACAAACACGGCTTCCAGATAGCGGGATGGAATCCTGTCAGCCGCTTTCACCGCCTTCCTGTCGCCTGGGTCATATCCGGAGGAAACGGATTGGAGCGTCATGTTCTCCGAACGCAGGGCGGAACCGTCTTTCAGGTTGATGATGAACAGCGTATTCTCGGAAGCGGCCACGTCCTTTCCCTGGACGGACAGGCCTCCGAAGGCCAGGGTCCCTTTCCCGCGGTCATGAACGTAAGTGGCGGAGAGCAGCGCATTGGACACTCTGTAAACCGTTTGGTTGCCAGAGGCCGTTTCCGTCATGGCCGCCCGGCCCGGAGCGGCGCCGGGATAAACCGGAACCGCCGGGAGCTGGCAAGAGAGCGCCGCCGTCAGAAATAAGGAAAGAAGAGTCTTCATCGCAGGAAAAAACCGGAAACTGAAAGCAAAAAGCGGACATTCCCCATGGAAATGTCCGCCTGGCTTGATCTTTAATCAGACAATGCGGGAGAATCAGGCCCGGCGGCGGCGCATCATCAGAACTGCCAGACCCAGCAGACCCAGCGAGGCCGTAGCAGGTTCCGGAACGGGCCTTGTGTTTTCCATAATGGCCTGGATAGCGGAGGCATCCAGAACAGTATTATCCACCGTCAGCCCGGAAGCCGTTCCGGAGAGATTGCCGTTTATTTCCCCTATCAAAAGATCTTGGAACCGATTTCCGTCCAATCCGAATCCGGCACAGGTTGCCACTTCTTTTCCATTGACATATAAAACGAGGCTGTTTGTCTCACGCCCGCCAACAGAACTGAGGGCAAGATGAAATGCCGTACCAGCGGAAATGGGAGAATCCGCAGTGGTTTTGGTGCTATTGGAAGTGATTTTGTTACTTGAGGGGGTTTTCTGTTGGCAAATATTCAACTTGCCATCATTCCCCACCATCACTCCCCAGCCGCCGATTGAAGTTGCATTAGTGTGGACAGAAAATAGGGAAGTGAGACCCGTCGGCAACGAATCCAGCGTCACCCACATCATGATGGTTCCCGTTCCAGTGCTTTTATCGTTGCCGGATACTTGAACTAATGAATTAAGATCCAGCTCCCCAACCACACCAGGGCTGTTATTCGAGATGGCTGTGCGGGAGCTTAACGAATAATCCTCATTACTGGTAAAAACGGTTGCGGCGGAAGCGGCCATACTCACCCCAAGAGAGAGAACCGCAATAAATAATGTTTTCCTCATAGCGTCTATGATAATTGATGTTCTGGTAGCAGAGATAAGGAAGCCCATTCCTCCATATCAATGTAATGGAGATGTACTCGAATTTAGAATCCGTCAAAGATTTGAAAAGGATTTAGAGAGTAAATTTTTCATACGATGTTGATAATGAGTTGTCTTTATTTCTCCGATTCCGGAACTTGGTTTCATGGCCGGAAAAATGGCCGGGATGTATAAGTGAGGTCAATTTCGTTAAGGGGTTTACTATGATGAAAAAAAATTCATGTTTTGGTCTTTTTCTGTTGACACCGGATTCTAAATCCGTTTACTTTCATAAAGTTAAGGAAAATTAAAGTGTTCCGGGCGTTGAGGGACAGTCTCCGTTTAGTGATGCCGGGAAGGAGTGTCTGTTTCTGGACGAAGGGCATTTCAAGATTTCTTCCCGGATTTGAATGTTATTGCATCCCTGGCGGCGGCTTGGTGATGCGGGAAGGCATGACTGCCATAAAGGCCTGTCACGACAAGGATGCCCGCGGGGAAAAACTGTCTTGCAGGGCTGAACACGGAAACGCAGACCGGCAGATCGGCACATAAAGAGTTTGTGGACCAGAAGGGATTCGTATAAAATCCGTTCCGGTTTTCCTTATGACAAGTTCCCCTTCCTCCGCTTCCTCTCCGGCTCCCCGGAATACGTTTGCCCATTATCTGGGGATGAAAGGGTTTCTGCTGATGGAGGGGCTGCTGAAGCTCGTCGGCATGAAAACGCTTTACCGCCTGGGGCGTGCTGCGGGCGGTGCGGCGTGGTATCTGTTGCCGGAACGGCGGAAAATCGTGGAGCGGAATCTGCGCATTGTCCTGGATCCGGCCTTGCGCGGGAAAAAATTGCAGCAGTTGAGCCGGGAAAATTTCAAAAGGACGATTGCCAATTTTCTGTGTTCCGCCAAGACGTCCACGCTGACGGATGAGCAGCTGAAAAAATGCGTCACCATCGTGGGGCATGAAGACTTTGTTTCTCCCGTAGTGGAAGGGAAGGGGCAGGTGTGCGCCGTAGCCCATTCCGGCAATTGGGAGGCGTTGGCAAGAATACGCGTGTTTTTCCCGGAAGTGGAGCGTTACGGGTCCATGTACCGCCAGTTTGACAACCCGCTGATGGAGGAATACGTGTACAAGCGCCGCACGGAGCGGGGCACGCAGATGTTTTCCAAGGAGGGCGGCATCAAGGCGCCCATGAAGCTGCTCAAGGAGGGTGCGGCCCTGGGCGTGCTGAGCGACCAGTTTGTGTGGGAAGGGGTGCATGTCCCCTTCTTCGGCAAGGTGACCGGAACCACTCCGCTGCCGGCCCTGCTGAGAAAAAGGACGGGAGCGGGCATGGTGGCCGTAGCGGTGCGTACGGATTCCCCCGGGCACTGGATAGCGGACATGGGAAACGTGGTGGATTTTTCCGGTTCGGACGGCTCCCTGGCGGGGGACACCATTGAGGTGAACAGGGCCTTGGAAGCTTTGATCGGCAGATCCGTGCTGGACGTGTTCTGGATGCACCACCGCTGGAAGTCCATCGACCGTTTTGCTCCCCATGATGAAAAGACGGCCAGGCTTCTGGAAAACATGGAATTGCAGCCCTACCGCATCCTGGTGGCCGTGCCGAAGGCGCTGGATGAAGCCCTTGTGACTGTTCCGCTGATCCGGGCGCTGCAAGCCGTCCGGTGCGACATGCAGGTGAACGTCATCTGCCCGTCTGCCCAGGCAGGGGTATGGAAGACGGTGCCGGAAGTCAGCCATGTGCTGCCGCACGATTCCCTGGAGCAGCTCCGGGAAGCGCTGGCTGCGGAGGAATTTTACAAGGAGGGCCCCCTGGACCTGGGCGTCATGCTGGACCAGGACATGGAGACCCTGAAGGCTCTGGAGCCGTACGGCCCGATGATGTTCTCCGGGCTGGATACGCATCCCGGTTCCCGGAAGTATCAATTCCGGGTGAAATCTCCCGTGCTGCGCTCTGCTCCCCCCATGCACCGGGTGCAGCTCTATCTGCAGCTGGGAAGCCTGCACGGTCTGGATGCCTGGCAGCCGTCCCTGTTCCCGGTGAAAAAGGAGGCAGCGGCGGAAAACGCCCCCATTCTGCTGGCTCCGTTTTCCAGTCTGGGGCGCGCCAGTGAATGGAGCGAAGAACAGTGGGCGGAACTGGTTCCCCTGTTGCCGGGCAGTCCCGTATTGATCGCTCTGGAAGAAGACCGGGAGCGCGCCGCCGCCCTGGCGGAACGCCTGAACGTGGAAATGGTGGCCGGAGCGCCGGAAGCCTTGTTCCCCGTGATGGACGCCGCCGCCGCGGCTGTTGCCGTGGATGGAGACATTCCGGCCCTCTGCTCCTTCCGCGGCCTGCCGGTGGTGACCCTGTTTTCCACCCGGCTTCCGGATGTTTACCGGCCCATGGGGCCTTTCAACCGTTCCCTGTACAGCCACCAGTGCTGTTCTCCCTGCTTCCTGAAAGAATGCGACCGTGACGTTCCCTGCAACCGTCATATTACCGTGGTGGAAGTACTGGACGCCCTGAGGGAAATTTCCGGGAAGGAGTGAGCTGGGGAATGAAAAAAGTGGTTATTGAGCTGGAAGAGTGCGTTGGCATGAACGCTGTTTTTCCCGTAGAGGGTGCATAGCAAAGCGCGGTGCGTGGACAACTTTCCGTTGCGTATACGGAAAGCACCCAGCTGGGAATTAAGGCCTCCGGCCTTAATAGAATGGCAGGAGAGAATGTTTGAAAGAAACAGGGCTTTTACGAGTGGCTGTGCCTGATGTATGAGGGCCGGGAGGCCCTCATTCCCAGTAGAGGGGCTGTCGGAGGGGGGACTGGGGCAAATATCCGTTGTGTATGCCGGAAGCTGCCAGCTGGGAATTAAGGCCTCCGGCCTTAATAGAATGGCAGGAGAGAATGTTTGAAAGAAACAGGGCTTTTACGAGTGGCTGTGCCTGATGTATGAGGGCCGGGAGGCCCTCATTCCCAGTAGAGGGGCTGTCGGAGGGGGGACTGGGGCAAATATCCGTTGTGTATGCCGGAAGCTGCCAACTGGGAGTTAAGGCCTCCGGCCTTAACAAGGCAACGGTTGAACAGAATGGGCTAACGAAAGGCCCTGTTCCGTTTTTCAAACCAATTCAAGAAATACTCCTCATTTTTTACGGAGTTTCCGGATGCGGAGGTGTGAACAGCACCCATCCGGGAGCAGGTTTTCATGGTCCGTCAATACACGCGTTCCAAATGCCGCCGTTTGTAGGCACACATGGGAATCCGGTTAATGCACGCAGTCCGGAAAGCCTTCCCGGCGGAAAATTCCGCGGACCTGCTCCGTCAGTTCCGCGGACGGTTCCGGAACGTCCTTCAAGGTGTAGTCCAGGTTCAGTTCATCCCACTTGAAGCGACCCATCTGGTGAAAAGGGAGCACGTCCACGCGCTCCACGTTGCCCAGATGGGCCGCATAACGGGAAAGCTTCGCGATGTCTTCCATGCCGTCTGTGAGGCCGGGCACGAGCACGTACCGGAGCCAGACGGGTTTGCGGAGGGCGGCCAGGCGTTCCGCGAATTCCAGGGTGGGGCGCAGTTCCCCTCCCGTCAGGGCCTTGTATGATTCCGGATTCCACGCCTTGATGTCCAGCAGGACGAGGTCCGTATGCGCCAGCATGTCTTCATCCGCATTGGCGCCCAGGTGGCCGGAGGTGTCCAGGCAGGTATGCAGTCCCATCTTCCTGCATCCTTTAAGCACGGCTCCGGTAAAATCCGGCTGAAACAGGGGATCGCCTCCGGAGAGGGTGACGCCGCCGCCCGTCGCCAGCAGAAAGTCCCGGTAGCGGGCTATTTCCTCAAGGACGTCCGCCGCGCTTCTGGTCCGGCCCCGGCGTACGTAGGAGGCGTCCGGGTTATGGCAGTAGCGGCACCGCAGGCTGCATCCGGACAGGAAGAGGACAAAGCGGATGCCGGGACCGTCCACCGTGCCGCAGGATTCCACGGAATGGACCAGCCCGGTGACGGCAGCTTCGCTGTCCGGGGCCGGATTCTGGGAAAAAGTCTGCGGCATCCGGTGGTGGGTGGGTTAACGGGTGTGGAAGGTGCGGTCGATGACTTCCTGCTGCTGTTCCCGGGTCAGCTTGATGAAATTCACGGCATAGCCGGAAACGCGGATGGTCAGCTGAGGGTATTTTTCCGGGTGGTCCATGGCGTCAAGGAGGGTTTCCCGTTCTAGCACGTTTACGTTGATGTGGTGCCCGGTGGCGGCAAAGTAGGCGTCCAGCAGGGAAACGAGCTTCGTGCGGCGTTCCCCTTCTTCCTTGCCCAGGGCCTGCGGCACGATGGAGAAGGTGTAGGAGATGCCGTCCAGGGCGTCGTCATAGGACAGTTTGGCTACGGAGAGCATGGAGGCCACGGCTCCGTTC
The DNA here is from genome assembly GCF_020860705.1 of Akkermansia sp. Lineage (GTDB taxonomy): Bacteria > Verrucomicrobiota > Verrucomicrobiia > Verrucomicrobiales > Akkermansiaceae > Akkermansia. Next base: position 9,341 of record NZ_JAJBTT010000050.1, on the reverse strand, counting down.
CTGTCCCTTCCGTGCATGGGATTGGCTCCGGGCGCGAACGGTTCCCCGGCGCGGCGGCCGTCCGGCGTGTTGCCCGTCTTCTTGCCGTAAACCACATTGGAGGTGATGGTCAGGATGGACTGGGTGGGGAGGGAGTTGCGGTAGGTGTGCAGTTTGCGCAGCTTCTGCATGAAATTGCCGACCAGGCTGCACGCGATGTCGTCCACGCGCGGGTCATTGTTCCCGTAGCACGGGAATTCCCCTTCCGTTTTAAAATCCACAATCAGGCCGTCTTCATTGCGGATAGCTTTTACGGTGGCGTACTTGATGGCGGACAAGGAGTCTGCCGCCACGGACAGCCCGGCGATGCCCGTGGCCATCGTACGCAGGATGTCCGGATCATGCAGCGCCATTTCTATCCGTTCATAGCAGTACTTGTCATGCATGTAGTGGATGATGTTCAGCGCGTCGATGTAGGTTTTGGCGAGCCAGTCCTGCATCTTGTCGTACAGGGCCATCACTTCATCGTACTTCAGGATTTCCTCCGTATAGCGCGGGGAAGGCGGGGCCACCTGCTTGCCCTTGAGTTCATCCATCCCGCCGTTCAGGGCGTACAGCAGGCACTTGGCGAGGTTGGCGCGTGCGCCGAAGAATTGCATCTGCTTGCCGATGCGCATGGCGGACACGCAGCAGGCGATGCCGTAGTCGTCGCCCCAGTGCGGGCGCATCAGGTCGTCGTTCTCGTACTGGACGGAGGACGTTTCAATGGAAACCCTGGCGCAGAAGTTCTTGAAGGCTTCCGGCAGGTCCCTGGACCACAGCACGGTCAGGTTCGGTTCCGGAGCCGGTCCCAGGTTGTACAGGGTCTGGAGCATGCGGAAGGAACTGCGGGTGACGAGGGTACGGCCGTCTTCACCCATGCCGCCGATGGATTCCGTCACCCAGGTGGGGTCTCCGGAGAACAGGTTGTTGTAGTCGGGCGTGCGGATGAAGCGGACGATGCGCAGCTTCATCACGAACTGGTCCATGATTTCCTGCACTTCCTCTTCCGTGATGAGGCCCTGTTCCAGATCACGGGTGAAATAAATGTCAAAGAAGGTGGAGACGCGGCCCAGGGACATGGCGGCGCCGTTCTGTTCCTTTACAGCGGCCAGGTAGCCCAGGTAGGTCCACTGGACGGCTTCACGGGCGTTGGCGGCAGGGCGGGTGAGGTCGCAGCCGTAGGAGGCGCCCATCCGGGCGAGTTCTTCCAGGGCGCGGATTTGTTCGCTCATTTCCTCGCGCAGGCGGATCACTTCGTCCGTGAGGGGGATGTTCTCCTTGTTTTTGAGGTCCTTGCGGCGTTCGGCGGCCAGCCTGTCCGTGCCGTACAAGGCCACGCGGCGGTAGTCTCCGATGATGCGTCCGCGGCCGTAGGCGTCCGGAAGGCCGGTAATAATCCCGGCGGAACGGGCGGCGCGGATGTCGGAGGTGTAGGCGTCAAAAACGCCCTCGTTGTGCGTCTTGCGTATCTTGTTAAAAATGTCCGCCGTCTTTTCGCACATCTTGAATCCATAGGATTCCAGGGCCTGCTGGGCCATGCGCAGGCCGCCGAAGGGCATCAGAGCGCGTTTCAGGGGGGCGTCCGTCTGGAGGCCCACCACCACTTCCAGCTCCTTGTCAATGTAGCCGGGCTTGTGGGAGACGATGGAGGAGACCACTTTCTCATCCGCATCCAGCACGCCGCCATTGTCTATTTCCTGTTTCAGCAGGACTTTCAGTTCCTCCCAGAGCCGGAGCGTGCGCTGGGAAGGGCCGGAAAGAAACTCTTCATTGCCGGAATAGGGGGTGTAATTATTCTGGATGAAGTCCCGTACGTCAATGGACTCCGTCCATGCTCCCGGCTTGAATCCTTCCCATTCCTGCGGCAGGGCAGGGGCCTCTTTCAAGTCTTTGATGATGCCGACCATAAACAAAAAACAATATAAAATGAGATGATGAAGGGAGGAGAGTGTGCCTGTTATTTTTTTGTTGGCAAGTCCTTATTTTTAATAACAGGATTTTTGTTTATAAGTGAATAAACTGGATTATTGTAACAACTGCAAGGAATGGCGTAGAAGTTTCTATTTTCCTTAAAATCAATCATGATTTGGTCCAGGTATAAATCTTCGTCAAGCGCATAAATTTGTATGGTATGCTTCCCCGGTGTTTTAATAATATGCTGGCTTGAGGTTAAAGATTGGTTTCTCAGGACATTCAAGTTCCACTTTTTTGTATGGAATTCTGCGTATGTTGACACAATGACAGGTTCTTGATTGTCAATGATAACGGCATACCTTAGCTCTTTCCCGCATTGCGGGTGGATAGGGATGCTTCCGACATATAAGCTGAATGGTCCTTTGCTGAAGGAATAGAATTCGTAAAAGGCATGTTTGTTTTTATTGTCTCTGGAAGATTTCGGAAGGACTATGGAGCTTCCGCTATGCCCGAGAGAATCAATGACTTTTGTTTTTAACTGATTGTTTATTTGTTGTGTTGCGGGGAATGATATGTAAAATTGATTTTCAATAAATTGCTGAGGCAAGTTTGTTTTTGCTGAAACGGCGGGACATATGAATTCATAATATTCTCCATTGAGTTTTATTTTAATGGTGTTCCGTCCGTCTTGCGTGGTGGAATCCGCATATACGGCTATTTGAACTTCCCCGCCGGGAAGAGGGCTTGTTTGGATTTGAAATCCTTTTGGAATATCCACGGCTTCATAGACAATGTGGCCATGGTCTCTCTGGTAAACTGTAACGGTTGACGGCCTGTCTCCCCCTTTTGTTAAAGCGGGTAAAGAAACTTGGCGTTCTTCTGAGGGGGATGGATTCCCATCGACCCAAAGCAGCAATCCTTTTTTTGTCGAAGTGATGAATTCTGGAAGTTCGGGACATTTGAAAACAGATTGATTTCTCGGAGACATGCTCATGATTCCGTTCCATTTCCCCTTACTTGTTTCCAAATTGTAGTGACGGGTTAACTGGGATATTTTATCATATTCCTTTTTGGAAAGAGTGCTGTAGTTATTGGCTGCCGGGAGGTTATACACAGCCAGTTCTCTGGCTTTTTGAGCATACAGCACTTTTTTGTTCATGGAAGCTGCGGCTGAGACAGGATAGTGGACTAGCTGGAAATAAGAGTCTTTTCTTTCATGATCCATGTTTTTATAGATTTCTTCCGATAGATCGCTGATAACCTGATACCAGTGTATTCTTCTCCCTGCCTCGTCACCGAATTCGTGAAAATTGTATGGATTGGAGAATAGAATCCCTTTTTTTGACGGCAGAAATTCCATGTGCTCCGGTTTTCTTTGAGCGGCAAGATCGTAATAAAGATTTAAAAGCGGGGATATTTCATGTTCGTAACCGGGAAATTGCTGGCTTACCCAGGAAGAAAGATGGGAACGAATTGTTGTTGAATCCATAGAATGAATATTCCATGCCATATCCAGGAAAAATTCTATCAGGTATTCCCCTGGTTTGATATCTCCTACATTCAATATCCATATTTTGCGCGCTTGGTTTTCCCATGCTCGTTGCATTTCCTGATAGATCAGACCTGGTTGGGTGGATGCGAGCCAAAGATAATCCTGAGGAGAGCCCCAATAAGAAATGTGATAATATATTCCGGAACCTCCCGTTCTGGATTTTTCTTTGTCGCTGTTCAAGCGTGTCAGGTGCCCATGATTATCATCGCTCCACATGAGAGTGATATCATCGGGGAGGCTTAATCCGTTGTTATAAACCTTTAAGACTTCCTTATAAGGAACAAAAATTTGCGGTATTTTTTTTATATTGCTGTTAACATATGTTGTTAAAAGATCTCTCTGGTTGCGGATAACTTGCTGCAAGACATTCTTTTCTTCTTCAATGGAACTGACTCCTTGCATTCTGCCGTCATGCTTCCCCCGCATTCCGATCGTATAAATATTCTCCTTTTGCCCTACTTCTAACAGGCGTTCTTTCCAATAACGTATGACATTGTTTGAATTAGTGACAAAATTATAAGGCCCGTTCAATTGGTCATTCCACTCTCCTGCACTATTCCTCATCATGGGTTCACAATGCGACGTGCCTATGATAATACCGTATTTTTCAGCCGTTTCCCGGGCATCCTTGACAAAATGGAAAGGAACGGTGCATTCGTGCATGGCCGGCCATAGCGTATTGGCCCGGAGTCTCATCATTAACTCAAAGATTTTGGAGTATGTTCTTATTCCGATTTCTCCCGCCCGGTTGGCCGGATCATGATTTTTTGTGCTCCATGGCATGAGTCCCCAGTCTTCATCATTCAGGAATATGCCGCGGTATGGGACAGATGGGCCTTGCACGTATTGAGGGGAACGATTCCACAGAACAGAGTCTTTTTTTTCCGGAACGACATCAGCCCACCAAATCCAGGGGGATATTCCCATGCTCCTTGACAGTTCCAGTATTCCGTATGCTGCGCCCCGTGTATCCGATCCGGCTATCAGAAGTTTTTTCTTGTTATCATGGGAACGTATGGGATGTATGAGGAAGGTTTCCCATTTCCCTTTTAGTTCCTTGTATTTCGGATAATGTTGTGAACATAATGCATCGAATATTTTATCTTCTCCGATCACGCCTACCAATATATCCCCTTCCTTTTCGGAGTCCGTTAAAGAAATTCCTCTTTTTCTACATACTTGTTGAGAATCTTTGATGAGAATGTCAATGGCGGTTTGGATAACTTTATTTTTCCCCCGGTAATAGATGGAGGCTCCATTTCCATTTTCTATGATAGGAAATGGAATTTTATCTTCTGCTTTTATCAATGGGATGGTGGATAATAGGCAGAATATGATTTTAAATAGGGCGAAGGATTTCATTGATGATAAAATTTTTCAAATTGCATAGAAGTTACGCCCAGGCTGCGTTATCGTTATCAGTACATTGATGTTTTTCAAAATATATTGATTTTTTAATACATGGGGGGTCGAATAATGATGAGTGCCGGCTTTCAATTCTCGTCGGCAAGCTGCTTTTATCTATCTGATCGTTGAAAAGCATCTGGGAAAAAGGACCTTTTTGCCTGCAAGGGGGCCTCATTGAGTAATGGTCTTTTTCATTCGGAGAGGGATGGCCCCTCATGCTGTCTTGATAAGCGTGAGGATTCGTTTAAAACAGGTGTTCCATTTCGCTGTTCCTCCATGAATTTTCTGTTGTCCATATTCACTTTGCTGCTGGGCGCCGGCTGCCTGGCTCTTCCCGCATCCTCCGCTCCCGGAGCCGTTTTGCCTTCCACCCTGAAACCGGAACCCCACCAGCGGGACCCGTATGACTGGAAGGCACGGCATGAAGCCGTCAGGAAAAGGAACGAGGCCGTAAAGCCGGAGTACGTGATGATCGGGGACAGCATCACCCACCGTTGGGGAGGAGAGCCTTCCGGAGACAGCAACCAGCCGGGGAAGGCGTCCTGGGACCGGTTGTTCGGTTCCCATGCGGTGACGAACATGGGGTTCGGCTTCGATTATGTGGATAATGCCTATTACCGCGTGCAGCATGGAGAGCTGGACGGCATTTCCCCGCGCGTCATCATTATTCTGCTGGGAACCAACAATCTGGGGCACCGCAAGGATACGCCGCAGGCATGTGCGGACAATATCAAGGCGTTTGTCCGCCTGGTGCATCAGAAGTGCCCTTCTTCCAAAATCCTGCTGCTGGGCATCCTGCCCAGGAAGGAGAAAGACCTGGTTGAGCCGGTAAAGCGGACAAACAGGCTGCTGGCGAAGCTTCAGAATGGAAAAAACGTCTTTTTTGCCGAGCCGGGAAAAGCTCTTCTTTCCGCGGACGGCGTTTTTCCGCAGAATGAGTTCATGGGAGATGTGGTGCACCCCAGCGCAAAGGGATACGAGGTTCTGGAAAAAGAGCTGGCCGTGCTGTTGAAAAAGCTGGATGCGAAATTCCGCGGGGGGAAGCCTGCCGGGGCGCATTCCTGACGGTGGTCTTTTTGTGTAAGGACGGATTTTGGCTTGAAGGAGAAGTTCTTCCCTATAAAACTATATCGCCTTTGCTGTTTTGTTATGAAAAGTCTGTTGTTTGCGCTGTTTGCCGGTCCCGTCTGCTGCTGCTTTGCCCAGCAGAACGCTGCCTCCGCTCCGGAACCTGAAGTTGTCGCCACGCCGCCGTCCGATGCGGGGCGCGGCCTTATCCGCGTCAATTCCCGTGAAATCCGCCATTACTCCGGCACCCGCAAGGAACCGGACTACCTGGTCAGCAAGGACAACGGAAAAACCTGGGAAATGAAGATGGCTCCGGCCAGTTATCCTCCCAACTACGGCGGCATTCCCAAGGAATCCCCGGCGATTGCGCGCAACCCCCTAACCAGGGAATTCATCCGTGTGCAGCCCATCGGCGGTTTTGTCTTCCTTTCCAAGGGAGGGCTGGACGGCAAATGGTTTGCCGTTACCAACGACGGTAAGCTGGAGGAGGACTGGCAAAATCCGGAAAAGCGGAAGAATCTGAAAAAGCTGGGCGGCATCATGCGCACGCCCACCTTTGTCAACAAGGGCAAAAGGGTGATTGTGCCGTTCCACAACATGGGCGGCGGCACCAAGTTCCATATTTCCGATGACGGCGGCCTGACCTGGCACGTGTCCAAAAATGGCCTTACCTCCCCCAAGCACGAAGCCAAGCCGCCCCACCAGGGCGTCAGATGGTTTAACAATGCCGTAGAAGCCACGGTGCTGGAGATGAAGGACGGCACCTTGTGGGCTCTTGCCCGCACCTCCCAGGACCAGGCGTGGCAGGCTTTCTCCAAGGATTTCGGGGAAACGTGGAGCAAATCGGAACCGTCCCGTTTTTTTGGAACCCTGACCATGAACACGCTGGGGCGCCTGGATGACGGCACCATCGTGTCCCTGTGGACGAACACGATGGCCCTCCCTGAAAACGCCACGGCAGGCAACGGCACCTGGGAGGACGTGTTCACCAACCGCGATTCCCACCACATCGCCATGTCCGATGACGAAGGCAAAACCTGGTACGGATTCCGGGAAATCATTCTGGACGAACACCGCAACCATCCCGGCTATGCGACGCTGGACGGACCTGAAGACCGCGGCAAGCACCAGAGTGAAATGGTGCAGCTGGATAAGAACCGCATCCTGGTTTCCCTGGGGCAGCACAAGAACCACCGCCGCCTGGTCATCGTGGACCGCCGCTGGGTAGCCGCCAAGACGCGCGCCACGCAGACGGGCCGTGATCTGGAAACCCAGTGGACCATCCATACCTATATCCCCCAGAAAAAAGGCCATTGCAGCTATAACCGCAAACCTTCCGCAGAACTGGTTCCCGCTCCTTCCGGAGGAGCGAAAAAGGTGCTCCAGATCAAGCGCTTGAACGATCCTGAACTGGTTAATGAAAAATCCCGGGTGGATTATCAGAACGGGGGCGCCACCTGGAACTTCCCGAACGGGACCACGGGACTGGTCAAATTCCGCTTCCGCGTGGCGGACGGAGACCAGGCGGACGATTCCGGTCTCCAGGTTTCCCTGACGGACCGCCTGTTCAATGCCTGCGACACCACCACGAAGGATTACGCGCTGTTCACCTTCCCCATCAAACTGAAGCCCGCGCCCCATCTCCTGCTGGGCATGAAAAAGGTGCCTTTTGCCCCGGGGGAATGGCATGAAATCTCCCTGCTGTGGCAGGGTTCCCAGGCCGTAGTTTCCCTGGACGGGAAGAAGGCGGGGACGCTGAAAATGGTCAATCAGTCTCCCAACGGAGCCAGTTACATCCATTTCATCAGCACCGGGTCCAAGCCGGATGCAGGCATTCTGCTGGATACGGTGAATGCGCGGGTGAAATAAGGGGAGGCAACCTTGGATGGGGCCTAGCGGCTTCCGGCCTGCGGAAGCGTGGAGGTTTTTAATTCAGGCAGGTGCTTCAGGACCATGTACAGATGATCGTTTGACAGGTTGCCTATCTGCTGGAGGGCCGTACGGCCGTACTTGTCCCGCAGGGAGGCGTCTGCCTGGTGGTCCAGCAGAAGGCGCGCAATGCCCAGTTTCAGCCGGTCCAGGGAGTCGTCTCCCAGCAGCATGTCCCGGCAGCACAGCATGAGAGGGGTTTCCCCGGCTGCATTCTGGTGATTGACGTGCGCGCCCTCACTGATGAAGAGATTGACCAGTTCCCGGATTTGCGGGAGGTGGGTTTCATCAATGAAAGCCAGCTGGCGGCACAGGTTCAGCAGGGCCGTGTCCCCCCCTGAATCAGGCGGCGCCGTGTTCATGGGCATGGCGGCATTGACGTCCGCTCCGTACTCCACCAGCATATGCGCTATTTGCAGCGCGGTTTTCGGGGTGTTCAGATTCAGGGAAAGAAGGGGAGGAGTCATTTCTCCGCGGAAATTGGGATCGTACCCGGCTTCGCACAGCTTGCGGACCAGGAGGGGATAGCCGGCGGCGGCGGCCCAGGACAGCAGGCTGGTTTTTTTCCCCCTCAATTCCGGGTAGATGGAAATATCCGCCCCGCATTTGAGAAGAAAGAGAGCCGCTTCCTCATAGGGCGCTCCTCCGATTCCGGCTACGCAGGTCATGACGAGGGGGGGCCAGCCCATCGGTCCCGGTTTGTTTACATCCGCGCCGTACTGAATCAGCAGATTGAGGCAGGAGAGCCTGTTGTGAACCGGAAGGGGCCTGGCGTCATCCATGCCGGGATAGCAGGCATACGTCAGGGGCGTATCCCCCTGTTCGGACCCCGGTATGGACGGAACCGCCTGGTGCGGCAGCATGATCTGGAGGTTCGGGTCTGCGTGGCGTTGCAGGAGGCGGTTCAGCAGCTGCACCTGTCCGAGCCCGGAGGCCAGGTGCAGCAGGGTTTCATTGGAGGAGGTGTGGTAGCGGCCGTCTGCGGTTTCCGCCGTGTTCCGGATCATCTGAAGCCTTTCCCTGATTTCGTCCTGCATGTACTGGCGCATGGAAACCTCGGAGAACATGTGCCAGTCAATATGGCGGCAATTGGGAGAAAGCCCCCGGAGGATGAAACGTTCCGGACTGCGGTGCGCCGTGAAATCCGCTGCGGCAAGAATTTGTTCTTTTTCCGCTTTTGTCCAGAGGGGATTATATCTCCATTCCTGCGGGGAAGGATCGCTCCTGAGGAACCAGAAAATGGTGGATCCTGCGACAAGGGCCGCAAAAACGCTCAAAGCTCCAAGAAACCAGAGGGTTTTTTTTCTTAAGGTCGTATGTATCATAAGCAGGAGAACTGCGAGAGGCCATGATGCAGGAATCTGTAACTCCGGGCAATGAAAAAATAGGATGCGCAAGTAATGGGCGGAGCGTCCCGGGCGGGAGGCCGGACCACGGATTAGGAATCCGC
>NZ_JAJBTT010000003.1 GCF_020860705.1 Akkermansia sp. | reverse complement strand
CAAGCCCCGCCAGGTCCCGTACCTCGCGGGGCTTGTTCGCTTCTTGGGAGCTCTCCTTCCCAATAGCCCTCCCTGCTGAATGGACTTAGTCAACTTAATGGACATTACGTCCATGACGTCCTTTTTGTCTATACTGTCCATGGGGTCTATTATGTCCATGATGTCTAGGGGGGATAGGGGGGATAGGGGGACTTCCCCTCAGCTGCCAGCTCTCTTTAGCTCTGATCTGCTCCACTCTTGAAAGACTTTGCTCTTTTTGCTTGTATAGTTGGTGCTATGTTTTCACCTGCTTTTGCCGTTGGTCTGATTCTGGGAACGATCATGTCTCCGCTGGTTTGCGCGTCCGCCGCGGAGAGGTCTCCCGTGGCAGCTGCTGAAGAAGTGGTGTCCCGGGTAACTCCATCGGCAAAGGGGGCCGTGTTGTTCCAGTTGAATCCGGCTTTGGGCAATAAGATTACTATTTCAGGGGTTGCCGGAGGCATCCGGGTGGAAGCGTCCGATGTGAGGCGGCTGATAGCAGGATACGGCTGGTATCTGAAAAATATTGCCCAGGTGCATTTTTCATGGAACGGGGACCGGCTGACGCTTCCCTCTCCATTGCCTGCTCCATCCAGCCCTGTCACGATTGAATCCCCGTGGAACACCGTTTTTGCCTATAATTACTGCACTTTGTCCTATACGGCGGCTTTCTGGGACTGGAACAGATGGCAGCGTGAGCTGGATTTTCTGGCGCTGAGCGGTTTTACGCATGCCCTGGTGACGGCAGGTTTGGAGAAAACCTGGGAGGATTTCCTCATTGGCCTGGGGTATCCCCGGGAAAAGGCTCTCCGCTTTATTCCCAATCCCGCATTTGCCGCCTGGTGGAACATGGGCAATCTGGAGGGCCACGGAGGACCGCTGACCCAGCAGCAGATTGACAGGATGGCACAGTTGGGCAGGCGCATCGTCTCCCGCATGGAACAGCTGGGCCTGACGCCTGTTCTTCAGGGATATGTAGGGTTTGTCCCCGCGGATTTTGAGGAGAATGTACGGATGAAGGGGCTGAAGCTTGTCCCGCAGGGAGAATGGGTCAATTTCAAGAGGCCATGGGTAGTGGATCCCACTTGCGAGGCCTTCCCGAAGTTGGCCGCAGACTGGTACAAGGCTCTCCGCAAGGTGTACGGCATTTCCGCGAAAATGTTCGGCGGCGATTTGTTCCATGAGGGCGGCAGTACGGGAGGCATTGATGTAACGCGTGCGGCACAGGCGGTGCAGGGCGCCATGCAGAAGGCTTCCCCGGGTTCTGTCTGGGTGATTCAGGCATGGGGAGGAAATCCTTCTCGTGAGCTGCTGGCCGGCATGGACCCGAAGCATGCGCTTGTGCTGCAGCTGACCAAGGATATGGTGAACGGCGGCAAGAATTTGAGGACGTTTGACGGCATTCCCTGGGTTTGGTGCGAGCTGGCTAACTTCGGAGGAAATACGGGATTGTACGGTGGAGTTCCTCTTCTGTCCCGCCTGGGTAGTGACTTGGCCGGCTACAAGGACAAGGGATTGACGGGGATGGGCACCTTGTCCGAAGGGCTGGAAACGAATCCCCTGCATTATGCCCTCTTCAGTGACCGCTTGTGGACGGAAGAAGACATTCCCGTCCGGGACTGGCTCACGAAGTACGCCCGCCAGCGTTACGGCTCCGCCCCTGAGGCGGTGGTTCAGGCGTTGGAAATCCTGTCTTCCTCCGTTTACAGTCCCGTTCGTTCCCAGGAGGGATGCACGGAGTCCGTCATTTGCGGGCGGCCGTCCTGGGAAATCCGCAAGGCTTCCACTTGGTCTTCCGGAGAACGCTATTACAAGCTGGGGGATGTGGTGAAGGCGGCGCGTGGTTACGTGAAGGCCGCTTCCGAACATCCGGAAATGATGAAGGAAGAAACGTTCCGGTACGATCTGGTGGACGTGGTCAGGCAGGTTTTGGCGGATGCCGCCTTTTACCAGCTTCAGCAGGTCAAGGAGGCTTTTGACGCCGGAGACGTGGCTGCTTACAGGAAGCAGGTGGATATTTTCTTGTCCCTTATAACGGATATGGATGACTTGCTGGCGACGGACCGTCAGTTTTTACTGGGTACCTGGCAAGCAAAGGCGTTGAATATGGGTACGAATGCCAGGGAGAAGTCCCTGATGGACCGTGCCGCCAAGATGATGGTTACCACGTGGATTGACAAGGCTCCGCAGGACCTTAATGATTATTCCAACCGCCAGTGGGCTGGCCTGGTGTCTGATTTTTATCTGCCGCGGTGGAAGAATTTCTTTGAGTCTCAACTGGAGGTGCTTACCGGAAAGAAGGACCGGGAAACGGCCGCCCGGGAATGCCGGGAGAAAACAGTCAGGGAGGAACTGGCTTTTGCCGGAAATGGAAAGATTTATCCGGTGAAGCCTTCCGGTTCTCCGCTGGCGGTTGCTCTTCGCATCATGAAAGGCCATGGTAAGACGCTGGATTCCCTGGCGGCGGATGAACGGGGTCAGGCGGGGATGCCCTGGGACCTTGCCCATGGTTCTTCCCTCACGTTCAATGTGACGGACAAGGTGACGTCTCCCGGCACTTATACGGCCACATTTCAATGGAAGGAGGGGCCTTCTGCCCTGAAAATTCACTCCGTCAAGCTGTATGAAGGGGACAGGGAGGTTGCTTCCGATGTCCATGAGGGATGGACGGGAACGGAAAACAGGAAGAATACCTTCCGCCTGGTCTTGAAAAAATACCGGACCAATCTGGATTCCTACATGTTGAAGGCGGAAGTCTGTGGAGCTTCCTCCGGAATTTCCCGGGGAGTAATGATTCTGAAAAAGTCGGCGGATTGATTGGGACAGTCGGTCATCCGGAGAACAGGGATTCCTCTTGCGGGGATGATGCCCATTTCTGCGGGCTGATTCATGGTTCTGAACTTTGGACTGGGTTTGCGGGAGGAGTTGCGTATGGCGCATGTTTCTTCCATCGGCTTTCCGGATAGTGCGGCTTTTCCTTTTTTCACGCGCCCAGAAAAAAAGGAGAAGGGCAACAGCCCTTCTCCCTTGATCAGTTGTGTTGTGCCGTACCCGCTCTTAGGAACGGCGGCGGCGGAACAATAGGGCGCTCAGCCCGAAGAGGCCCATGGTGGCCGCCGCCGGTTCGGGGACCGCTTTATCGCTGGTAGAGAAAGCGACCACCGGTAAATACTGGCCTTCCCAACTGTTCAGCGTATTGTTTTTGTACGTGCCGCTTCCGGAGGGCAGGGAACCGCCTTGGGACATGGAAAGGCTTTCGGAAACGGCATGACTCTTGTAGGCATTCATGTTTTCTGTGCCGGCCGTCTTGTTCAAGTCGTCCCAGACGGTATTTTCACTGACGAAAAGATATTGGTAAGTGGTTGTGGAATCCAATGCCACATTGTCAAAATTGAAATTCAGTTCAGCAGAGGCCGACCAGTCGTTGGCATTGCTGGACAGCCCTATCAATTCTCCTACCGTGCCGTCGGCGGTATAGGCGTAAATTGCCACTTTAAATGAGTTGCCGCTTCCGCTGTTACGCATGGTCAGCGTAAGATTGTTCAGATAAACGGTATTGGGAAGGGTTGCTTCTTCCCCTCCCGTGGTGGTGGACATGACTCCGGGAGAGGTCAACTTGGTCGCAAAGCCGTAGTAGCCGTTGCCTGCGTTGTTGGCGGCGTTGGCATTGGTGGTCGTAAAAATAGTGGCTCCCTGGGCAACTCCCAGAGCCAGCAGAGCGCACATGACAGAAAAAATAGGTTTCATTGCTAGAATATGAACGGTATATGGCTGAATCTGGTAACACTCAGCTACGAAGAAAAGTACCGGATTAGCAATCCG
>NZ_JAJBTT010000034.1 GCF_020860705.1 Akkermansia sp. | reverse complement strand
CCTTTTCCCTCTTTAGACGACAGTAACGGAGTTGCCGGGTTTTCTTACGGGAGGGCTTCAATTATTTTTGCTTTCCCTTTCCTGTTTCCTTCACTCCTTCCCATGAACAGTCCTTGCATGAATTTTGTCTAATCGCGCATGAGGAATCAGGAAATTCATTTGCCAACGCCCGATCCCGAGCATCCTTACGGAGGAGGGAACGGGCGTTACCGTTTTCCGGATATCAACGGCATGAATCTGCTGGGGGACAATGTCTCCCTACCTCCCATCGTGCCGAAAAGTTTCCACATCATGCTGACCGTCTTTCATCCGGAAACCCTGTACGGCATGAAGAGGTGGCTGCCGTTCTGCGAAGATCTCCGCAAACAGTACAGGCACACTCCCACTCCGGTGGAGTATACCATTCTTCTGGTTCTGCAGCCGCCCCCCATCGAAGGGGACGTTCCTGCTTTTACGCAGGCTCTGGGAGATCTTCCGGATTTTTACATGAAGACCAATTCCCTGATCTCCTATTACGACCAGCCTTTCGTACGCAGCAGGCTTTCTCTTCACAAGAAGGCGGAAACCGCCATTGTTCTTCTGGACGGCAACGGCAATATCATCTGGAAGGACGACGGAGCCTTCGCGCCGTCACGAGCAGAGCATTTGAAAGTTATTCTGGAAACACTTTCCCCGCTGGCTCCCAAGACTAGGACGCATTAGAGCGAACGTGTCTTCTTTGCCTCATCTGCACTTTCCGTTTGAGCTTCCATGCGGATTGCCTCATACTGGCCCCATGCCTACCATTTCTCTTGCTCTCGGGGAACGTTCCTACGATATCCACGTGGAAAACGGCGCGCTGGACCGCGTGGGAGAGTTTGCCTACCGCGCCGGGCTGGACGGCAAGATCGCGATTATTACGGATACCCGCGTCGCCCCCCTTTATGCGGAACGGGTGATGAAGTCCCTGGAGAGCGCTGGTTTCCTGCCCAGCCTGCATGTGGTGGAAGCCGGAGAGGCATCCAAAAACATGCTTCAGGTCCAGGAGTTGTGTTCCGAACTGGTGCGGGCCGGAATCGACCGCACCGGATGCATTGCCGCCCTGGGCGGCGGCGTGGTGGGAGACCTGGCCGGCTTTGTAGCTTCCGTTTATTACCGGGGCATCCCCTTCATGCAGATTCCTACAACGATCGTCGCCCAGGTGGACAGTTCCGTAGGAGGCAAAACGGCCGTCAACATTCCGGAAGGGAAAAACCTGGTGGGAGCTTTCCATCAGCCTGCCGTCGTAGTGATCGACCCTACCACGCTGGTGACCCTGGACCGCCGCACGCTGGCGGAAGGCCTGGCGGAAGCCGTGAAGCACGCGGCCATCAGGGATGCTTCCATGCTTCATGAGTTAAAGCAGCTGGGTCCGGAGCTTTCCATCGGTTTTTCTCTGAATACCATCGCCAGGCTACCCGAACTGATTGCCCGGAACGTGGCGATCAAGGCCCGCATCGTGGAAAATGACGAGCTGGAAACACTGGATATCCGCGCCCTGCTCAATTTCGGCCATACCATCGGGCACGGCATTGAAGCTGCCGTCCCCTACGGCACCATTCTGCACGGAGAAGCCGTGGCGCTGGGCATGCGCGCCGCCCTGTTCCTGAGCGAACGGAAAGCCGGATTGAGCGCCTCCGATGCCAAAAAGATTCTTTACACTCTTCAGGCTCTGGAGCTTCCTCTGGTCCTCCCGGACGGCATCGATACGGAACTGGTTCTCAAGAAGACGGCCTCCGACAAAAAATTCCGAGCGGGCACCATCCGCTTTGTCCTCCTTTCCAAAGCGGGAGAAGCGGCCATTTCCAAGAAGATCACGAGGGAAGATATGGCGGAAGCCATTGAAGAATTGCGCCGTCCGCTAGCCTGAACTTTCCTGCCTGGAACTTTTCCCCGTCCGGAGGGAAGCCGGTTTCTCTCCCCTTTTTCCGGGACGCCTTTTCCAACAACAGGAAAAGAGCATGGACCGAGTTTCCTCCCGAATCCGAAAAACCGTTCCCGTGCGGAACGGACAGAGAAGCGGACTGTGCCGCCTTCCGGAAATCCTGTTTGAAAAAGAAGGCGGCGCCTCCTACCTCACGGAAAACCGGAACGGGAAAGACGCCGGAATAGTCAATAATTTCCGGATACAGGAAATTTACTTCTGCGGTTCCTCCGGGGTAGGTTCAAACCCGTCCACATCCAGAGGCACGCTGCCCGTGTATTCTCCGGAATCAAATTGAATTCCCTTCAATGCATCCTCCAGGGACAGGGAACCATAGCATTCCCGGCTGGCCAGACGGAGCATCTCATTCATGATGTTGACGCTTTCTTCATGAGGAAGGTCCTTGGGAAGGTCGGCAGCCAATTCCTTCACCTCCGCCGCATGGGCGTTTGCGGAAGCCTGGTCCTGAATAAGCAGCAGAACGGCCAGGACTTTTTCTCCAGGCGTTTTGGGAACGGGCTGTTCACTGGCAGGGGAGACATCCCGGGACTGGTCCGCTTCCTTGCCGCCGTCACAGGAAACAAGGGCTAATGCCGCCAAAACCGCTGTAGAGGGAATGAGAATTCGTTTCATAAATAATGATCTGTTGGTAAGCCGGAGGCCTCATTGAATCTATCATGAACAAAGGGAAATCCGGAGTCAAACCAGTTTTTTTATTCCTGGGAAATGTTTTTCAGACAAAATATTCCGTTGCGTGCGCTTTGCTTTCTGAACGGGGGGAGTATCCCTGTTCACCATAATAGCCAGAATATAGTGCATTCATTGGTTCCCTGTAGTAGACGCAATTTCCGGAAACGGACGTTGCGTCTACTTTTTGTGTCACCCTTTCAATACAGCGTTTGATTCCGCAGGCTGGCACCGTATAATTCCCCTGAGATGGGTTCTCCTATTTGGAACAGACGCAACTTTTTAAGAACCGCCGCGGGAACGGCCGGGTTCCTGGCAGCCATGCCTTATTTGAATGCCGCTGAAACCCTGGCAGACGCCAAACCCCTCAAAGTGGGCCTGGTAGGCTGCGGAGGCCGCGGCCTGGGAGCCATGAAGAACGCATTGGACGCCGACTCCGGAACAGTAGTCTGGGCCCTGGCGGATGTGTTCCGGGAACGGATTGATTTCGGTTCCAAATTGTTGACGGAGCAGTACGGCAACCGCGTCCAGGTGGACGGCAGCCGCATGTTCGACGGCCTGGACGGTTACAGGAAGTTGCTGCAAACGGATATTGACGTGGTGCTGCTCTGCACGCCCCCCGCTTTCCGCCCGGAACATCTGGCGGCGGCTATCGACGCCAACAAGCACATTTATGCGGAAAAACCCGTGGCGGTGGATGTCCCCGGCGTGCTTTCCGTTCTGGAATCCGCGCGTCTGGCCAAGCTCAAGAATCTGGTCATTCTGGACGGGTTCTGCTGGCGTTACGACAAGGCAAACGAAGAAGCCCACCGCAAGCTGTCTTCCGGTCAGCTTGGCCGGGTGCTTTCCTTTGACGGCCTTTACTATACCACCCCTCCCAAATCCCCTTTGGCGCTGGATTCACGCCCCGCCTCAGATACGGACGTGGCATGGGCCCTCCGCAACTGGACCGCCTGGAACTGGCTGAGCGGAGGCCAGTTTGTGGAACAGATTGTCCACACCATAGACGGCATGGTGTGGTCCATGAATGAACAGCTTCCGCTGGCGGCCTTCGGTTCCGGAGGGCGCGCGCAGCGGCGGGACGACGGAGACGTATGGGATCATTACGACGTTTATTTTGAATATGACCACAACGTGACTGCCCACATTTCATGCAGGCAGTGGGTAGGCTGCCACGGGGACATCGTGGACCGGACGGTTTGCGAAAAGGGCATGCTGGTCACTCCGTACCGTCCCCACATCCAGGCGGATAAACGCTGGCGTTTCCGCGGAGAACGGGGCAATATGTATGCAGACACGCACGTGGCCTTTTACCGTTTCCTGCGCTCCGGCACCTGGACGCAGACGCTGGAAAGCGCAGCCAATAAAACCCTGGTAGCCATTATGGGACGTGAAGCGGCCCATACCGGGCAGCGCATCACCTGGGAACAGATTAAAAAGAATACCACGCGGCTGGTGCCTGAAGATCTGACGATGGAGACGCCTCTGCCTCCCGCCCGCATTCCGCGGCCGGGCAGAACGGCCTGACGGCAGTCTTGCCTTTTCTCTCTACCGGACCATGGCCAATATTTTTCCACCCAATACCAACAAGCGCTTTTACGGAGGCATCGCCCTGGCAGCGCTCGTCATTACGCTGGCGGCCGGAGGCTTGTATTACGTCAACTTCCGGATTCCCGAATATGAACCCGTGCAGCCTGTCCGCTTTTCCCACAAACTCCACGCCGGGGACCTGAACATGAGCTGCACGGCCTGCCACAGCGCCTCCCAGCGCTCGCCAAGGGCAGGCATCCCGGATACGAAATCCTGCCTGGGCTGCCACCAGCATATTCTGCCCAACAGCCCGCTCATCGCCCCGCTGCGCCAGGCGGCAGATCCCCAGTATCCCGGCTACACCGGGGAACCGGTCCGCTGGGTCATGGTCAACCGTTTGTCAGGGCATGCCTATTTCAACCACATGGCCCATCTGAACCGCGGTATCGGGTGCACTTCCTGCCATGGCGACGTGGCGGGAATGGAACGCATCAGCGCCCCCCGTGACGCCCGCATGCGCTGGTGCCTGGACTGCCACCGCGATCCGTCGCCCCATCTGCGTCCGCTGGAGGAAACGGGCAGCGCCCATTATTCCGCCGCTGATTATCTCCGTACCCACTCCGTCCATGACGGGGAAGGCCGCCGCATCAGCACGCAGCACCAGCTTGGCGAATACCTGAAACGGCAATGGAAAATCCAGCCAAAAACGGACTGCTCCACATGCCACCATTAACCGCCATATCCGGGAGGCTTCCCGGAAACATGACTTTCCAGTCACGTCCCCTTCCATCTCCGTTATGGCGGAACACGGCATCATGCCCATATGATGCTCCCATGGAACTATCTCTCGACATTATTTACGACAGCGAACCGGAACAGGCGGCAACGCATGTTCTGGCGTATTTCCGGCAGGAATTCTCCAAGCCCTCTCCCCCTCCCAAATCCCTTTCACATGAGGAAAAAGCCCTCCTGGAACAAATTGATGCAGCCTTTGGCGACGTCACGCTGGAAGACGGCATCGGACTGATGACCACGCAGCTCCTGGACATGAACGCACCTAAAGAAGTATGCGCCGCCGTCGCCCCCTTCGAAGAACGCAGCGACTGGCGCCGCATCACGCCCGCCATGGTCAGAATATGCTGGGACGCCCTGATTTTTACCGATCCCAAGGGATACCGCTTTCTCCTGCCCGCATGGCTGACGCTGGATCTCCGCGGCCAGCTTGGAGATTTTGATGCCCTGGACTATCTGCCCCTGATTCCGGAAAACTGCGGCTTTTACGAATCCCGGGCCGCCCTGCTGAATGACCGGCAGTTGGAGGCCGTAATCAATTTCATCGAATACCGCCAAAAAGGGAATGGCAGCCCCTGAACCGCCCGTTTGTAAGTCCGGAAGACGAAAACGGACGGTATTCACCGCTTGATTTCATCCCCCGGATTTCCTAAAAAAAGCCGTTCCCATTCATTAATTCCGCACCCCATTCCATCTTGACTCCTCCACCGCCTTCTCCCCGGAATGACGTTCCGCCCAACCATCCCGCTTTTCTTCCGGAAAAAGAGCGGGAAATGACGCGGCGCTCCTTCATAAAATGGATGGGTGCAGGCGCCGCCCTGGTAGGCGTGGGGCTTCCGGCCTGCCGACGCGTGGAAAAATACCTGGTTCCCTATAATGAGGGGCCGGAGTGGTCCGTTCCCGGCGTGGAAACGGCTTACGCTACCTGCCTGACCATAGGCGGGAGCGCACAGCCCGTACTGGCTGCCTGTTATGAAGGGCGACCCGTCAAATTGCTTCCATCCCTGCAATATCCGGAAGGCACGGGCTTGTCAGCTACAGCCCAGGCATCCATTCTGGACCTTTACGATCCCGGCCGCAGCAAGCACATCCTGTTCAACGGCAATCCAGCTTCCGAGGACGAATTCCGCGGAGCTTTTTCCTCATGGTCCCGCAACCTGCGGGACGGGGGCGCCATCGGCATCCTTCTTCCCCCAATGGATTCTCCGCTCATGCAATCCATGCTGGAGGAAATCACCAGGAAAAATCCCCGCGTGCGGATATACCACTATGCCCCTGTTCCCGTGCCAGGCTCCGGCATGCAGGCAGGACTGCCGCCGGAGGTCCGGTTCCGCGTCCGCTTCTCCCGTGCCAAGCGCATCCTGGCCCTGGACTGCGACTTCATGCATGAAAACCCTTACGGCAACACCCGTGATTTCATCGCCGCGCGTTCCCCGGAGGGGCTCCATTACCAGGAAGAGAACCGGAACCGGACGCGTCTTTATGCCGTGGAAGGCCGCGTTTCCCTGACGGGAGCCCATGCCGACCACAGGCTACCTGTTTCTCCCGCGCGCCTGGCGGTTTTTCTGGAAGAATTGTCCCTCCATATCGCCGGCAAAAAATTCCCCTCTCAGGCTCCGCAGCCTCCACGCCGGGTCCACCCTCCCTTGACGGAACGGGAGCTCGCCTGGGTACGCCATTGTGGGGATGATCTGCTGGAACATCCCGGAGAGAGCCTGATATTGCTGGGGGAAAACCACCCGGAATTGTCCGGATGCGTCTGGAAGCTCAACCGTCTTCTCGGCGCCATCGGAACATGCATTCAGTTATTGAAGGCTCCGGCTTCCCTGCCCCATGGAACGCTGGATGATCTCATCCGGGACATCCGGCAGAAAAAGGTGGACATCGTTTTCCTGATGGATCCGGGCAATCCCGTGCTGGATTCCGGGCATGGGGGCGAACTGGCGGAAGTCCTGAAAGGAACGGAAAGCATCCATCTGGGCATGTATGAGGATGAAACCTCCCGTGCCTGCCGATGGCACCTGCCGGCGGCCCATTCCCTGGAATCATGGGGAGTGGAACGGGATTGCCGCGGGAGATTCTGCTACCGCCAGCCCGTCATTCTTCCCCTGTACGGAGGGATATCTTCTGAGGAAGTTCTTTCCGGCCTGCTTTCCACCAAGGGGCAGCTGATCACGGCGGACAATTCCCCAACCCACCTTTCCCCTGTTTACCACCGGGCGCGCAAATGTTTTGAACGCGCCATAAATCCGGAAAACAAAACCGCCGCATGGACGCAGGCGCTCCAGCGCGGCTATTCGGAAGAAACGGCTTATGCCCCTCTTTCCCCGCAGGAAGAACAGTCCCTCGGAACCATGATGGCGGATACGCCTCTCACGGTGTCTTCCCCCAGCGGGGAGGCATTGGAAAAGGAGCTGCTGGAACTGCAATTCTGCCCGGATTATTCCATCGGGGACGGACGCTGGAAGCGCAACGCCTGGATGCAGGAATGCCCGGACCCCGTAACGGGCGTCAGCTGGGCGGCGTCCGCACAAATTTCCCCCGCCACATTCCTACGGCTGAGCGGTACAGGCTCCGGCCCGATGCTCTGCACTATCACCGCCTCCGGCGGACGGATGGAAGTCATCCTGTGCCCTGTTCCCGGAGTAGCGGAAAATCTGATGGTCCTCCCCCTGGGATACGGAGGCATGAATCACGTCGCGGAAAATCAATGGAATTCCAACGGTTACGAACTCCTTAGAAGAGAGGATAAGACAACAGGCTACGGAATTTCACCGGAGCAGGTCACCCTGCGTGCCCTGCCGGAACGCACGGAGGCTATTCAAAGCCCCGTCGTGCAGTCCTCCCCCCTCTCTGCCCCGGAGAGTACGGCCCCCGCCTCCTTCACGCCACCCGGAGCAGACACCGTCTATCAGTGGAAAATGGCGATTGACACGGCGCGCTGCATCGGCTGCAACGCCTGCATGATTGCATGCCGGGCGGAAAACAACATTCCCGTGGTAGGCCGCGACCAGATGGCGAAGGGACGCGCGCTGGACTGGATACGCATTGACAGGTATTTCACGGAGGAAGGGGCGCTCACCGCTGTTCCCGTGGCATGCCAGCAGTGCGGCAAAGCCCCATGTGAATCCGTATGCCCCGTGAATGCCACCGTCCATACCACGGAAGGCCTGAACGTGATGGTATACGCCCGGTGCTGGGGCACCCGGTACTGCGCCACCAACTGCCCGTACAAGGCGCGCCGCTTCAACTTCTTTGACTACGCCAAGGCCTCTGAAAAAGCCACGCGCCTCCAGCGCAATCCAAACGTGACCATCCGCTCCCGCGGCGTCATGGAAAAATGCACCTATTGCGTCCAACTGGTGGAACGCGCCAAAATCCGGCACAAATCCCGCTTGATGAAAGAACATCCGGGGCAGCCCTCCACCTCCCTCCACGTGACGGACAAGGATCTGCTCCTGCCGGATGGCGCAGCGCAAACCGCCTGCCAGCTCGCATGTCCGATGGGCGCCATCACCTTCGGCAACGTGCTTGATCCATCCTCCGCCATTTCCCGTACCAAATCCCTGCCGCGCCACCGGAACCTTCTTCCCGCCATGGGCACGGAACCCGGAACGGGGTACCTGGCTCCGGCAAGAAACCCCAACCCTGCCATGGAGCAATAAAAACTCCGGCAGAGGATTCACTAAAGACGCTTTTTCATAAAAAATAAGACCGCTCCGTTTCAGGAAGCGGCCTTACCAGTCGAAGGTCTTTAAAATCTGATTACTTAGTCTTCCACAATCTGTTCCACGGTCGTAATCGTTTCCACCACTTCAATGTTGGCGGCAGCGGCAAAATTGTTCACCGCCTTAAGGAGGGCGGGCGTCATGAGCTTATCCTTCTGAATACGCTGGCAATTTTCCAGCATGTCCACGATGGTATCCTGGGCATCTCCATTGAGTTTGGTAATCCGGATAGCCTGCTGGGAAGTGAGCTTCACTTTTTCCATGGACTTGTCCAACTGCTTGGCCTGCTGAGTCAGAGCATCGAGCTGCTTGATGGCGATATCGACCGCCTTATTGTCCTTTACGTCGTCCAGGACCTTGTTGGCGGACGAAATCAGGTCAACATTCTGCTTAGCCATCTGCACGGGATCGGCCGCGTTCTGGGCAATGGCGGAGGCGGAGCATACGATCGCCACCACGGGGAGTATTTGGTACGTTTGAATCATTGTTTTATTGGTGTTCGGGTTAAAGAAGAGTCATCCTCTTTGCTCCTTTAGATTCATTCCAAGAGAGAAACCGTTGCACGCCGTATCTGTCATACACCCTTTACACACTGACCGTCAGTAAACGGCGATCAGACAATATTAACCGGTCACGCGCCTTTCCTCCCCGTTTTCCAAT
Organism: Akkermansia sp.; assembly: GCF_020860705.1. GTDB lineage: Bacteria > Verrucomicrobiota > Verrucomicrobiia > Verrucomicrobiales > Akkermansiaceae > Akkermansia. Next base: position 100,588 of record NZ_JAJBTT010000034.1, on the reverse strand, counting down.
AAAAAACGGAGCGGGCGATATTTGGCGGATTCCAGATTGGGGTCCTCCGCCAGAATGGCCTCCGCCAGCTCACGCCCGCGGTGAATCAGGCGTGCATCCAGCAGCCATTCCTCAAAACGCACGCCCTTCAGGCCGCTCTGGGAAGTCCCCAGCACATCTCCTGGCCCTCGAAGCTTCAAATCCTGCTCCGCCAGGTCAAATCCGTTGGCCGTAGTTTCCACAATGTGCAGCTTTTCCCACTGTTCATCCTCCGGTTGGGCCTCCGTCATCAGGATGCAGTAGGATTTGTGCGCTCCGCGCCCGATGCGCCCGCGGAGCTGATGCAGCTGGGACAGTCCGAAGCTTTCCGCATTATTGATGATCATCACCGTAGCGTTCGGAACATCCACCCCCACCTCCACCACCGTGGTGGCTACCAGCACGCTGATCCGGTTGGCGCGGAAATCCTTCATCACTGCTTCCTTCTCCTCGGAAGACATCCTGCCGTGCAGCAGCCCCACATCCGCATGGGGCAGCAGCGCCTTCCATTCGTCCATCTCCTTCGTCACGGCCTTCCCCTTCCTGGAATCTTCTCCGTCAATGAGGGGGGAAACCACGTAAATCTGCCTGCCTTCCTCCAGCTGGCTCCGGGCAAACTTTACCACCTTTTCCTTGTCCTTCTCCGTGCGGATGGCCGTCACCACCGCCCCGCGGCCTCCGGGAACGCCGTCCAGGATGGAAACGTCCAAATCACCGTAAAAAGTCAGCGTCAGCGTGCGCGGGATAGGAGTGGCGGTCATCACCAGCACGTCGGGGCGCTCTTCCCGGTTAATCAGCTTTTCCCGCTGGTTCACGCCGAATTTATGCTGTTCGTCAATCACAACCAGCCCTACATGTTCCGGCACGTTCTTCCCATACAGCAGAGCATGCGTCCCGACCACAATGCCTCCCTGGTTCCCGAACGCCACATGGGATTCCTCCTTCCTATCCGCCGTCACCAGGGATACGGGAACGTCCAGCTTGTCCAGCATCTGCCTGAATTTCAAATAATGCTGCTCCGCCAGAATCTGGGTGGGCGCCATCATCACGGCGGAATACCCATGCTCCACGGCCAGAAGCATCGCGCACAGGGCCACCAGCGTCTTTCCGGATCCCACATCCCCCTGCAGCAGGCGGTTCATGGAACGCGGGGCTTTCATGTCCCGGTAAATCTCCCTCACGCAGCGTTTCTGGGCTTCCGTCAGTTCAAACGGCAGGGAATCAGCCAAATCCTTTACCAAGTGGCTGGAGCCCGCGGTCTGCATGCCGGGGACTGCCTCCGCGCGGCGCCTCCTGTAGGACACGTTCAACTGCTGCGCCAGGCATTCCTCCAGCGCAAACCGGCGCCTGGTCCGGTCCCTCGCCTCCGCAGATTCCGGAAAATGAAGATCTTTCAGCGCCGTCTTACACGGGATGTCCGGCACAAATTCGTAAATCTCCGGTTCCGGAGACGGGGAAAGAAGGGCCAGGGCTTCCCATACGATTTCCCTCAGCCTGCGCACGGCAATCCCCATGCGGCCGCTGTACACGGGAACAATACGGTTCAAATGGATGGAATGGTCGTCCCCCTCCCGGATAAGCTCAAAATCCGGATGCACCATGCTGAGCTTCCTGCCGTACATCTTCATGCGCCCGTACACGATCATCTCCTGCCCGGCGCACAACATCCTGGCTACGCCCGGCATGCTGAACCACAGGCAGGAAAAACGGGCCTGGCCCAGGGATTGCTCATCCACCAGGACGGCTTCCACATACCGCCCGCGGCCCTTGCCACCCTTCCCCCCCCAGCCTTTCCAGCCTACGTCCACCACACGCCCACGAAGACAGACGGGAGCACCGGAAGACAGGGAATCATAACGGTCAAACATGCGGCGGTCCTCATACCTGCGCGGCAGCATGAACAGCAAATCCCGCACGGAGGCCATTCCCGCAGCCTGCATGGCCGCCAGTTCCCTGGGGCGGATGAAGGGGCACTCCTCCAGAGGGGATGTTAAAAGCAGCTCTCCGGCCATGGGTCCAGGCTATTCCTCACCGATCGCATCATGTCCGTGCCTCCGTCAAAGCGCCGCGGCGGGACGGGTTTCCAGACAGCGCCTGTAATAATCCACGCGGGAAACGAACCAGCTCCACTTATACCCCGGACGTCCATTGGTCAGCAGCGGGGCGGGACAGTTTTTGCCCGTCCAGTAATAATGGGGCACCACATTGCGGAGGGGAATACCGTACTGTTTCATCAGCACGGCCGTCAGCTTGGCGGCGCGGTTCCAGGTGACGATGGGGTTGTGGCTTCTGACTTCTCCCATTTCAATCCCGATGGAATACCTGTCTCCAGGGCCGCCGCGGTCTGCATGGCGGCCCGTCTCATTCAGCGGAATATGCTGGATAGCCCGGTACTGGTCCACCGTAAAATGCCAGTTCAGGGAACCCATGGCCCCTCTCTTCAGCGCCCGGGCATGCGCTGCGGCGTCCCCCGTGGGATTGGCCGTGCTGTGGATGGTAATAAAGCGCGGACGCATGGAATGAGACGCACGGCGCGCGCGGGAACGCGGAGACATGAAATCACGGCTGACGTTCACCTCCCGGGACATCTGGGACATCGTGCGCGGCACGGGGGGCACGTTCTGAATCTTGAAGCTGACTGCAGGCGGGCGCGAGGCGTCCGAACACGCCGCCAACAGGGCCGGCAGCACCAGAAACACCGCATTCGCCATCAACTTTCTAACATTCATGATTCTTCCCTAGACTATCCCGCACGAGCTGGCAAGCAGATTTCCAGTCAAATCGCTCTTTCCCTCCCTTTCCGAAACATAGTAACAGAAAAGAAAGGATGCCCGCGGAACACTCCGGCGGGGAGAGTTCCGGAATCAGGGCAACGCCTTCCCCTGCACCGGGTTTTCCCTCCCGGAGAAACAAAACCGACCCATAAAAAGCCGCACGGGAGACTTGCCAACGGCCATTTCCGCGCATACACTATTTTCACCATGAGTACCACTCACGAAGCAGCTAAGAAGTGGGTCGAAGAAATCGCCCAGCTTTGCCAACCCGACTCCATCTATTGGTGCAACGGCTCTCAGAAAGAAAATGATGAGCTCTGCAACATGATGGTAGAAAAGGGCACCTTTATCAAATTGAACCCCGAGAAGCGCCCCGGATGCTTCCTCGCCCGTTCCACCCCCTCCGATGTGGCCCGTGTGGAAGACCGCACGTTCATCTGCAGCGAGAAGGAAGAAGACGCCGGTCCGACCAACCACTGGGCTGACCCCGTGGAAATGAAGGCCAAACTGAAGGGCTTTTTCAAGGGCTGCATGAAGGGCCGTACCATGTACGTGATTCCTTTCTGCATGGGTCCCCTGGATTCCCCCCTGGCCAAGATCGGCATTGAAATCACGGACTCCCCCTACGTCGTGGTCAACATGCGCATCATGACCAAGATGGGCGAACAAGTTCTCAAGCGCCTGGAAGACGAAGTCAAGGGCGGCGGCAACCCGAAGCGCGACGGCTACGGAACCTTCGTTCCCTGCCTCCACACCGTGGGCGCTCCGCTTGCAGACGGCCAGGTCGACGTGCCGTGGCCCTGTAATGAAGAAAAATACATCTGCCACTTCCCGGAAACGGAAGAAATCTGGTCCTTCGGTTCCGGTTACGGCGGCAACGCCCTGCTCGGCAAGAAGTGCCTGGCCCTGCGTATCGCCTCCGCCATCGCCCGCAAGAACAAGTGGATGGCTGAACACATGCTCCTTCTGGGCATTGAATCCCCGGACGGCACGAAGGCCTACGTCGGCGGCGCATTCCCGTCCGCCTGCGGCAAGACCAACCTCGCCATGCTCGTTCCCCCCGCTTCCTACCGTGAAGCCGGCTGGAAGACCTCCATCATCGGTGACGACATCGCCTGGATCTGGCCCCATGAAGACGGCACCTTCCATGCCATCAACCCGGAAAACGGCTACTTCGGCGTGGCTCCCGGCACGTCCTACAAGACGAACCCGATCGCCATGGACACCATCAAGGAAAACGTCATCTTCACCAACGTCGGCCTGACCGACGACGGCGACGTCTGGTGGGAAGGCATGGACGGCCCCGCTCCCGCCCACGCCATCGACTGGCAGGGCAATGACTGGACTCCGGACTGCGGCCGCAAGTGCGCTCACCCGAACGCCCGCTTCACCGCCCCCGCCGCCCAGTGCCCGACGATCGACCCCGAATGGCAGAACCCGGAAGGTGTTTCCCTCTCCGCGATCCTGTTCGGCGGCCGCCGCGCCACCACCATGCCCCTCGTCTTCCAGTCCCGCGACTGGACGCACGGCGTCTACGTCGGCGCTACGATGGGTTCCGAAATGACCGCAGCCGCCTTCGGCAACATCGGTCAGGTCCGCCGCGACCCGATGGCCATGCTTCCCTTCATCGGCTACCATGTGGGCGACTACTGGCAGCACTGGCTGGACATGGGCAAGACCGTTGCCAATCCTCCGCTGATCTTCAACGTGAACTGGTTCCGCAAGGACAAGGACGGCAACTTCATCTGGCCGGGCTTTGGCGACAACATGCGCGTCCTCGACTGGATCCTCCGCCGCGCCAAGGGCAAGGCTGAAGGCCAGAAGACCGTGCTGGGCGTCTCCCCGACCTATGCCGAACTGGACAAGACCGGTCTCGACTACAGCGAAGAACAGTTCAACGCCAACATGGCTCTCAACCCGAGCGAATGGCAGGCTGAACTGGAAAGCCAGACCGAACTGTTCGACAAGGTGGGCAAGAAGCTTCCGGCCGAACTGGAAGAACAGCGCCAGATCCTCATCAAGAGCTTCTCCTAAGCGAAACTCCTGACTGAGCGTCAAACTCAACAGCAGAGGGGCTGTCTCGCGAAAAGTGGGGCAGCCCCTTTTTTAAAGCCGGGTAAAAAAAAGAAGACGGACGTTGAGCGATTCGTCTTTTTTAAATTTGCCTTCATGCCTGACTGAACAGGATTTACTCCGGCAAAAATGTGAAAAATTCCGCCCGTAAAGGTATTCATATCACCAAAGTTCCTGAAGCAAAGAAAGGCCGGAGGCAATAGATCACGATCGTCGAAGGCCAGTAACCAATCATCAACCGCTCCATTCTGGTAGAGAAAGCAGTAGGAATGATCAAACAGGGCTATGGTTGACATCCCTTTCTGCTGCCAGTCAGCCTGCAAGAGCACATGGAAATGCTCTTGGCGGCATTCGTCCACCATATCATAAATGGCATGGAAAAGGGCTGAAAGGAAGATGAAATTATCACCTTCATGAGCTCAGGAGAGCATGCCACTCACCATGAAATGATTGCTCATGGAAGGATTGTATGCAGGGAGATAGAAATGCTTGATAAATAGCTTGATGGAAATTTTGAGAGAAGAAAAAGCAGAAAATCTCCTCTTTTGGCCTGTCCCTTGCCATAAGTGGAAAAGGGGGCTGCTTCATCCCGGTTTTTCCTGTGTCGTCCGTAGGAAGCGGTGTGGTAGATAAAAGCCGGGCTCCCTGGGAAAGGGAACCCGGCTGCAAGCGGGTTTGTCCGTTTTCTCCTAGAAGGAATAGCCTGCTCCAAGCATCACGCTCTGGTTCACGAAGTTGTCGCGGGCCTCCACCTCGTAGCTCCCGTACGCACTCCAGTTATCCGTTACCTGAAGCCGTCCGGAGATTCCTGCCCTTACCCCCTGCCGGGCGGGCTTGCTTCCCTCCACTCCCCACGCATACCCGCTGCCAATCAGGCGCGCATGCGTTCCGGCGTTGCTCCGGTACACGTCCGGAAGATATTCCACGCTCACGGTATGGCTCCACGGCATGCCGCCCACCGTCAGGCTCCGGGTCAGCGAAAGGCCCACCGGAAGGGCCAGGTTGCGGTAATGTCCACGCTCAAACCGTCGCGCCATTTCTCCGCGTTCCGTAAACGCTTCCTGCACCACGTCCGTGTATTCCACCCCGATCTGCGGCGTAAGAACCAGCCCCCTGCCAACGGGAAGCTCCCAGGCGGCCTTCACGGTGCCGTCCCATGCCCGGTTGGTCCATGAACCCGACGAGTTCTGGCCGCCGGAGGTCACGGAGGAAAGGCTGTTGTTGCTGCTGCTGAAGCCGGCGGCGGCAGTGATCGTGAGAGCCTGCCCCTTGTTCATGGGGAGCCTCCAGCCCGTGTAGATAAGTCCCATGTTGGTGTTCTGCCTGTTAGTGGCCCGGTATTCCCGGCTGATGTTTTTGCCGGAAGTATAGCCGTAGGCCACCCCTCCCAGCCATTGTTCCCCCAGCCTGTAGTCTCCCCCTGCGGCAAAGCCGCCGCCCTGGTAGTCGAACCCTTCAATGCCGCCCTTGGTCCTCTGCATCTGGAAATCTCCCAGACCGCTGGTCCAGACATTGCTCTTGAGCGGGGAGAGGAAGCGGGCGGTATCCAGGTGTGCCAGCCCCGTGCCGGAGAATGAACGCAGGGTGGAGGCGCAGGAAAGCATGGAATTGGCAATATTGCTCCCCTGGAGTTCCGCAATGACTCCTTCTTCAATGATATGGCCGGTGGTAAAGACAAGGGCGCCTTCTTCGTTGAGCTCCCAATTCATTCCCAAAAGGAACGTCATGCCCCGGTCATCCGTCATGGCCGCCTTGTAATCATCCGCCGGCTGCTCAAGAATCCCTCCAAAAGAGGCCGCCTTGATGGTCAGTACGGTTTCTCCTGCGGCAACGCTGGAAGAGGAGCCGTACACAGTGAGCCGGTCGGCGGAAACAGAGCCTGCAGCCGTGATGGAAGCGGCGTCCCCGGCCTCCCGGAGGTCAAGCGTCAGGGTTTTCAGGGAAACGTTTCCGGAGGCGGTCAGGGAGGTGCGGCGCCCCATGGCCAGCGCGCCGCCTTCCTGGACGTAGTTGACCAGTTGCAGGGCGGCCCTTTGGTCCAGACGGACGATGCCGTTGTACTGGATGGCGTCCCCGGTCAGGGTGGAGGTGTAATTGGCCGCGTTGTCCGAGTCTGCATAATCCCTGCCGGAGAAGAGGATTTCCCCCTCACTTCCCGATCCTTCGTTTAAATGAACTGTGGAAGTGTTGCCATCATCGTCGATCTCAATGGGATCGTAAAAGGCAATCATTCGCCCCTCCGCCGCATTCAGGCGTACGTCGGTATTTTTCCCGATGAGCATGGCATTGGCGATGTTTTGTCCTGTATTTTTGTTTCCCGCAAAGATAATGTTGCCGCCGTCCGCCGACAGCCTGACCTCGCTTCTCGCGGGATCATTGTCCCTGGAGTCGGGAGCGCAATAAATGGCCCCCGCTCCATCCGATGAAGAATTCCCAAGGAAGAGGACGTCGCCATTAATGCCGGAAATCTCCAAAAGGCATTGTCTGGCCATGAGCGCCAACCCGCCGCTTCCATAGGCGGAATTATTTTCAAAAAGAATACCGCCCTGCACATTCGTTATCTTCATGACTGCTACTCCGCTAATCAATTCATGATTAGGCGGGTTCCATTGTTGGCTTCCCGCCATGGAGAAAAAAATACCCATGTCGGATGTCTTGTTATTGGTTACCTTGATGCCGCCGTTAATACTGTCTATCGTGATGGATGACAACCCTAGGCCGGTATTTACCGTCGCAAGAAGACCGGCATAACCAGCGGATCCCCCCTTTGTATTGTCCGAGATTTCAATACCGCCACCAATGTTGCTCAGGTTGATTAGCGCATTGCTGATACCTTCTTCACGGGGAGAGACTCGGGCAACAAACCCCACTGAGACGAACATATCGCTTCGGTCTGTTGCAGAATTACGGCTGATTGACAATTTGCCGGAAACACCGGCAATCCGGATGGTGGCCTCCGTATCTCCGTCTGATCGTTGACTCCAGACGTAGACAGGCGATTCCTTTATTTTGCCTCCAGAGAAATCGCTGAAAGAGACGTCACCGGAAACGTTCTCAATAGTAAAGCGAGCATCTCCCGAGTTTTGCAAATTGACGGGGCCCAGCCACGAAGCGGGCATCTCCGCTCCTGCTCCCGAAAAACCCAGACGCGACAGATTCGAAAACGAAAGGCTCAAAGGCGAAGAACTTGTCGATTTCAATTGGAAGAAAGAGCCGTTGCCCTCTTCATTTTCTTTCTGGGCGAAATCGAGGGCATACAATCCCTGTCCATCGTAGTAAACGGCATATTCTCCCGTGATGCTTGTATCCTGAACTTGCGTTCCCGTTAAAACTGTATCTTCAGTTAAAGTGGTCTCGGTGGCGGATTTGGCGGGCAAAGCGGCCGTCAGACATCCCAGGAGAATGAGAGGCAGATGTATTTTCATCATGTTTGAGGATGGATTGGTTCAATGCGGCGAAAGAAGGACCCTCACCTTAATATGTTTCCAAGCTAACGGATTTGGAATCCGTGATTAGCCAGAGCCTCCGTCAAAGATGCCTATCAATAGGGAACATAAGGATAATAGGGGCAATAGGGCAATTTTGCCGCCCCCTATTATTCCTATCATCCTTATGTTCCCTATTACCCCTAACCAACTTTTCCACAGATTTTTCCTTTGACTTCGGATTCCAAATCCGCCGCACAAGAAAAAAACTCATAATCTTTTCATTCTCTATATTAAATAGAATCAATATAATCAGAAATCCACCTATGCATCCAACTCACTTATCCGGCATGATCAAAAAGCTCCAACAAGCCATCGGCTACCGATTAAAAAAGTAGGAATGGAAAAATAAACATAGTCTTTCGTATAATATTGATAATCAGATTTTTTTTGAATTTTCAGCTTTATATTGACTTGAGCCGCTATTTTTTATTCCGGGTTTTCTGAAAGAAAAAAACCGGAAAACGGGTACAATAGGAATATGTCCAACCATGTGTTTGCATGGAGTTTTATGGCCGCGGCATGGGTTGCGGAGTCGAAAAGAAACGACATTTCAAGGCTTTTAAAGAGATGAAATCAAGCTCCACTGTACTGAACCGGATCAGCGGATTAAGACGGTCTTTCCGTTCTGAAAGAGCGCTGCCGGGCACTCAAATGAGAAATTGTTTCGGAAGAAAGCCTGAATTAACTCAGCAAAGAAAGACCATCCATTGATGAAACGATTCTCCCTGTCGCTCTGCGTCCTGCTGACGGGCCTTTTTACTCCCGTATTCGCCAAACTGGACGGCGCTTACATGAATGAGGCCGGAATGACCTTGAAAACGCCCCATGCCGCATGGGATGAAAAAGGGGAGCTTCCCCACAAGAAAATACTTTTTATCATGCAGCAGACGGCCTCGCGCGAGATCATTGAGCTGGTCCAGCGTTTCCCGGGCTTTGAATATGAAGTGGTTCTCACAGCCACAGAAAAGAGCATCGGAGCGGATGACATTTACAGCAACCCGATTGCGGGGCTGTCCACCGTCGACAAACTTCAGGAACTGAACGCCAAACTGGCAAAGGATTATGATCTGGTGGTCATGGCAAACGTCGATTTTTCCATCCTTCCGGACGAGCAGAAATTCCGCGTGCTCTCCATGGTGGAGAACGGAACCGGCCTGGTCCGGATCCAATCCCTCGAACATTGGCGTGAATTTAGGAAATTACCTTATAAAAAACCGTATGCCACGCCCTTGCCCCGTCCGGAATGGGTTGCCGGAAGCAATGGACTTCCCGGAACCAGGCCGGAAAATTTTGAATCGCGCATTTTCAACGCCTGGCAGTTCGGCCGTGGCCGGATCATTGAAGTCGATTATGGAGCGGGTTACCGGCCTGGGGTGGGGCTGACGCCATACTTCGACTACACCACGGACTGGTTCTTTCTCTATGAAACGTCGCAGGTTTTCCTAGCCCAGGTGCTCTATTACTCCAGCGGAGTGGAACTGCCGGCATTTTCAGTACGGCAGGACCAAGGCAAGTTTGTCGTGACCTCTCCGGAGAAAACTACCGTGGAGGGCCGCATCCGGCAGCCGGATAATTCCATCATCCGGGACAGCCTTGATTTCACGGGTCTTCCGGCGGGAAGATATACCGCGGACGTATTGGTCCGCCGGGATGGCAGGCTGGTCAACTTCGGCGCCTTTCCTTTTACGGTGGAATCCGCCTTCGGTGCCGTATCTCTGGAAACGCCCAGGCTGGTTCAGGACCGCGGCCCTTTCTCCGCCACGTTGAAACTGGCTTCTCCCGCGCAGGACGGTTATTCCGCCAAAGTGGAGCTGATGGACGCTCCCTACCGCAATGTATGGTTCAGCAAAACGCTTCCTTTGGCAGCCGGACAGAAAGAGCTTTCGTTTGACCTTGAAAATTACCGGATGCCGACCATCGGCGGTTATCTGCGCTGTACCGTTTACGATGCCCGGGGACACGCGGCACATGCCGAAAAACCGGTGGTTTTCCCGGATTATTCGCTGGAAGATTATCTCCAGCTTACCTGGGGCCAGGTGGGCTGCACCTTCAACCCGGCATTCGGGGAACGGATCATCGACCGCCTCGGCTGGAACGTATCGCTGCAATTTTTCAAAGAAGGAGATATTGAAAACACCCTGCGGAATGAAAAACTGTGTCCGTATGTCTGCCGGATCGGGTTGGAAGCCGGGCCAAACAATGAAACCAGGATGTTGCGCAAGCTATGGTCCGAACAGAAGGAAAATATGGAACAGCTGGCTGCGTTGAACGGAGACGAATCGTTCTACCATCCATTGATCCGGAAACTTTGGGGCGAAGCGCTCCGCCGCCAGGCAGAGTACCTGAAAGACCTGAGTCCTGTACTGTACAACCTGGGCGATGAAAATCATTACACCTACGACGCCGGATTCGGAGAGTCGGATAAACAGCCGTTCGCCGATTTCCTGCGGAGGAAGTACCAGACCATTGAAAACCTGAATCTTGAATACGGCGCCTCCTATGCCGGATTCGGGGAAGTGCCCCATCTCCGGCTGGACGCGGCCAAAAAAGAAGGCAATCTGGTCGCCTATAACGACCACCGGGAATATATTGAAAAAATGTATGTGGACATGCATCACTTCCTGGCTTCGGAAATCAAAAAAGTTCATCCCGGAGCCCGGGTCGGCGCGGAAGGCTCCCCTCCCGGCAATCTTGAAGAAATGATCAAAGGGCTGGACTTCTGGGGCCCTTACAGCGGCATGCAGGAAAACGAGGCATTGCGCGCCTTCGGTGCGGACCGGGTCCGTACCATCTGGTGGGGCGGCTATTGCGCGGAACGTTCATCCTATCCGTACAAACTCTGGGAACACCTGCTGCAAGGGGCGATCAACGGCCACGCCTGGTTCCTGATCAACCCAGCCCTTGGGGAAACCAGCCATTCCGGCGATCTTTCCGAGGCGGAATACCTGCGCCAATACATGCCCCACCTCGATGACCTGAGCCGCGGCCTCGCGCAGCTGCTGATCAAAACGCCGTTTCCGGAGTCCGGCATCCTCTTTTACTACAGCCACACCTCGAACTCCGCCGCCCAGGCGGACAACCGCTGTGTCGCGCCGGATGCCAGCATGAATCCCTTGCTCCGGTATTGCTACCAGCGTGGACTGGGCTTCAACTTCGTGTCGCCGAATACCCTGGAACGCCTGAAAAACGCCCGGCTTCTCTTCCTTTGCGGAGCTTCCTCCTTGAGTGACAAAGAGTGCGCGGCCATTCTGGATTTCGTCAAATCCGGCGGCACCGTCCTGGCTGACGCCAACATCGCGATCCTGAACGAAAACCTGAAAAAACGCACCCGGAACCCCCTGAGCGAACTTTTCGGGGATCTGACGTTCGCCCAGGCGAAAGAGCTCGAAATCCAACCCTATCAAAGCACAAGCGGCACCCTGGCTCTGGCGGGAGAAAAGGCGCATGTCGTCCATGGCAACCCGGGCCTGCGGCTCCACCAAGCCGGGCAAGGGAAAACCATTCTGCTGAATGCCTCGCTCTCCATTCTGGAAAATAATTCCCTGCCGGAATCCTCCCTGAACAGCTTCCTTGACCAAGTGGTGAAAAGCGCCGGCATCCGTCCTCCGGCCGTCATTCCCGATTTCAGCAACGCCCTGATGGTCCGTCCGCGGCAGGCCGGAGAATTCGAACTGCTGGGCGCCCTCGTCCAGGAAAAGGACCTCGGCAAATCATTTACCGCCGAACTGCCGAAAGAAAAATACATCTATGAATGCCGCAAAGGGCTGGTAGGGAAGTCAGACCGGCTTGTCTTTCAATTCTCCAAAGCACCGTTCCGCTGCTTTGCCCTGTTTGACCGGGAACAGCAGCCGCCCGTCATAACTGCTCCGGACCAGGTGGCAAAAGGCGCCCGGGCCCTGATTAAGATTTCCGGACCGTCCAATCCCCGGGAACGCGCGTACCGGATTACGGTAACGGCCCCGGACGGGAAAGAAATTCTGCACCGCAGCAAAACCATCTACGGCAAAACGGAATATCCGTTGGATTTCGCCTTCAACGATCTACCCGGCACATACCGTATCTCCATTGAAGACGCAGCTACAGGCTTGCATGCTCAACACGAAATAGAGGTCAAATAATCATGCAGAAACTCATCCTGACCATACTGGCCGGATGGTGCGCTACACTCTTGCACGCCACTCCTTCCATTGAAAAGAAAGAAGAACAGCTTGACCGCAAAGGAACTGCCGTCCTCCTGACCCACTATACCGTCAACCTTGGCAACGGAAAAATCAATTACCGCACCGTTACCCATCTCCATGACAACAAACCGGTTCAACAGGAATGGGGGGATTTCAGATTCGGCATCGAATACTGGCGGAATCCCAATACCCCCGGAAGTTGGAGTCCCGTCGGGTTCCTTACCGTGATCGGCCGGGACGGAAAAACACTGCTGGACCGGAAAGTCGCGGAAAAAATTGATACCATGGAAAACGGCAATATGGAAATGGCCGTTTTCACGTTCCGCCCGGAAAACAGTGTGTTGAATGTCAGGATAGCGCAATTCAAGGATCGCCCGGACTGGCTGTTCGTCAAGGTGATTTATCCCGGACAATTGTATGAAGTTTGGGCATCTCCGGTACACGGCTACGGGAAGCCGGAACTGGAGTCACAATTCGCCCTGAAAGAAGGGGACGGAAAAAAACCATGCGGAAAGCCGGACTGGATTCTAACGAAAACAACCGGAGGAAACGGGGTGATGAACTTCAACCGCTATGCTTACAAGGAGTTCGGCACGTTCATTGTATTTGAGAAAGAATCCCTCCGGCAGATCCGGATTCACGGCGATGATATCAAATTTGAACTGAACCCGAAGTCGGACAGTTTCAGCTTCGCCGTCAGCTATTTTAAAGACCGGAATCCGGAGGAGGTCCGTCCGGAATTTTTTAACGTGACGGTTCCGGAAGTGAAAAACTTTCTGAAGTCCATCGATTGGAACCCGGTCCCCGACCGGAAGACGTTTTCAAAGCTTGCGGATGAAATCCGGAAAAATATCTCCATCCTGAAAAGGAACGGCGGCCATGTGGCGGACTACGAAAAGAAAATGAAAGAGTTGGAAACCGATTTCTCCAAAGCGCCGAGTTTTGAAATTCTGGCCGCCCTCCGCGAACTGAATACGCAAATCACCAAAAAGTATCTTGAAAACCTGTAAGAACAAGGTGTTGCCCCGTCCAAAGAAGATCAAAGCTTGCGGCGCTCCTGTCCGCGTCAGGAAAATTCCGGGGCTTCGGCAAGGGCGATGACGGTGGCGGCGGCGCTCAGGCGGGAATGGGTCATGGTCAGCAGCCAGCCTGTGATGCCCTGCTCCCGCGCCGTCACTCCGGCGGAGCCGTGCAGGAGGATGGATGGAGCGCCCGCATCATTGCGCACCACTTCCACATCCGTAAAAGCGCACTTCTCCCCTATTCCCGTTCCCAAGGCTTTCGCCACGGCCTCCTTGGCCGCAAAACGCGCCGCCAGACGCGGCACGGGATCCGCATGCTTCCGGCAATACGCCCATTCATCCGGAGTGCAGATGCGCAGGGCAAACGCCTCTCCGTTTTTCCGGAGGGCCTGGCGCACGCGGTCCAGATCAATCAAATCCATTCCCAATCCTGCCGTGCGGTTCATGTTCCTGCAACCGGGATTAAAGTTGAAACGGGAACATCAGCTCAGGCGGTCGATCGCCTGGCGCATTTCCCTCACGGCCTGCTCCATCCCTGCAAACAGGGCGCGGGCGACGATCGTATGGCCGATGTTCAGCTCATGCAGGTAAGGCACGCCATCTATCAGCTGTTCCAGATTCTGGTAATTGATGCCATGTCCCGCATTCACCTGGATGCCCAGGGAGTGGGCCATCTCTGCGGCGCGTTTCAGACGGGCCAGTTCCGCCGTGCGTTCCTTCCCGGCGTGGTTGGCAAAGCATCCGGTATGCAGCTCAATCATGGGGGCGCCCAGACGGGCGGCGGCCTCCACCTGGGCCAGTTCCGGATCAATGAACAGGCTCACCTGAATGCCGTTGTCCGCCATTCTTGCCAGCGTGGGGGCCAGTTCCTTTTCATGAAAGACGGCGTCCAGGCCGCCTTCCGTCGTAATTTCCTCCCGCTTCTCCGGAACCATGCACACGTAGTCCGGTTTCAACTGAAGGGCAAAGTCCACCATCTCCGGGGTATTCCCCATCTCCAGATTCAGGGGAAGAGCCACGCTCTCCCGGACACTCAGGGCGTCCGTATCCTGCATGTGGCGGCGGTCCCCCCGTACATGGAGGGTGATGGAATCCGCCCCGCCCCTTTGAGCCGCGTAAGCGGCGTCCAAAACGCTCGGCTCCACGTTGAAGGAATCAAGCATGGTCGCATAGCGGGCCTGCCTCAGCGTGGCGATGTGGTCTATATTTACACCTAGCAACATATGCGTTTTAAGACAAGGGGACGGGGCGGATCATTCAAATTAATGAAGGAAATGGCGGTGTCCCGTGAACACCATGGCAATGCCCGCGGCGTCCGCGGCGGCGATCACTTCCTCATCCCGGATGGAACCGCCGGGCTGGATGCACGCGGTGGCTCCGGCGTCAATGGCTACCTGGAGGCCGTCGGCAAACGGGAACATGGCGTCGGACGCCACTACGCTGCCCTTCAGGTCCAGGCCGGCCTGCCCGGCCTTCCAGACGGCAATCCGGGCGGAGTCCACGCGGCTCATCTGTCCGGCGCCGATGCCCAGCGTGCGGTCCGTTCCGCCGAAGACGATGGCGTTGGAGTGCACCTGCTTCACGACGCGCCAGTTGAAGCGCATGGCGGTCAGTTCCTCTTCCGTCGGGGGACGCTTGGTCACGACCTTGGCTTCCAGGTTGTCCAGCCCCATCACGTCCGTATCCCGCTTCATGGTCATGAAGCCGCCGGGAGCGGAACGGATGATGGGTTCCTGCCGGGCCTTCATCCAGGCTTCCGTATTCATGCGGATGATGCGGCAATTCTTCTTCTTCTGGAGAAGGGCACGGGCTTCCGCATCGTATTCCGGAGCAATGATGACGTCCGTGAAAATAGCGCTCAGTACGCGGGCCAGGCCTTCCGTCATCGGACGGTTGACCACGATCACGCCGCCAAAGGGAGCCTGGGTATCCGTTTCAAAAGCCTTCTGCCAGGCGCTGCGCAGGTCTTCATCGTCCTGGCCCACGCCGCAGGGGTTCGTATGCTTCAGGATGCCCACCGTCGGGCGGCGGAACTGGGTAATCAGCTCGGCGGCTCCTTCAATGTCCAGCACGTTCGTGTAGGAAAGTTCCTTGCCCTGAAGCTGGTGGAAAATATCCCCGAAATTGCCGTACAGGCTGGCTTCCTGGTGGGGATTGTCGCCGTAGCGCAGTTCCTGGTACAGAGGCGCGCAGATGCAGAAGCTGGCCTTGGTGCTTTCCGCGCTCTGATGGCCCAGGTAGTTGGTGATGGCGTTGTCGTAATTGGAGGTGCGCATGAACACCTTCACCGCCAGGTTCTCGCGGGTTTTCAGGGTAGTGTCCCCCTTGTGGGTCTGCATTTCATCCAGAATGCGGGCATAATCCGCAGGATCGGACACAACCGTGACGGAGGCATAATTCTTGGCGGCGGAACGGAGCATGGAAGGACCGCCGATGTCAATCTTTTCAATGGCTTCCTCCAGCGTGACGTCCGGCCTGGCGACGGTTTCCTCAAAGGGGTACAGGTTCACGCATACCAGGTCAATGGGCTTGATGCCGTTTTCCTTGGCCTGCCGCACATGTTCCTCGTTGTCGCGGCGGTGCAGAAGGCCGCCGTGCACCATGGGATGAAGCGTCTTCAGGCGGCCTTCAAACAATTCCGGCTCCCCGGTGTAATCGGAAATTTCAATCACCGGAAGGCCCAGGCCTTTCAGGAAAGCGGCGGTGCCGCCGGTGGAAATAAGCTCTACTCCAAACTCGTGCAGGCCCTTGGCAAACTCCTCCAGGCCGGTCTTGTCGGAAACGGATATCAATGCGCGCTGAATAGCCATAAGATCAAATATCTGTAATGTACCCGCGGCGCCCCCGGAAAGCGGACGCGATAATTGCGGTTCCTTTCCCTACATACTACCGCCGCGTGAAGCAAGCGCAATGTCACCTATCATGACAACCGGCGGGAATTTTTCCTTCCAAAACGTAAAAAAACACCCTTTTTATCGCTCTTGTCTTGACATTCGGGCGAATACTTACTACTTCAACCGCTCACAAATAACCATTTCTTTTTAGCCATGGCAACGATGGAAGTAATTCTCGCAACAAAAATTGAAGGGCTCGGCGCGGAAGCCGACCTGGTGACCGTTAAGGCTGGCTATGGCCGCAACTACCTCATTCCTCAGGGTCTGGCCCACGAAGCAACGGCCTCCAACCGCCGTTTCATCGCCAATCTTCAGGCCGCCCGCGCCAAGCGTGAAGCGGAAGAACTCAGCGCCGCCCAGGAAGTGGCCGCTAAGATCAACGGATTGACCGTGGACCTCGTCCTTGAAGTGGGCCAGGGCGGCAAGGCGTTCGGCGCCATCACCAACCAGAACATTCACGACGCCCTGACCGCTCAGGGAGTGGAAGTGGACCGCCGCGCGATCGAACTTGAAAAGCCGATCAAGAGCGAAGGTGAACACGAAGTTTCCATCAAGGTGCATCCCCAGGTGGAAGCCACGCTCAAGGTGGTCGTCAAGGAAAACGCCTAAGCGGCGCACATCCCCTTTCCTTTTTCCGGCAGGCCCGGTTCCCACCTTGGGAACCGGGCCTCTTTTTGTCACCCTTTTTACTTCCCTTCCCTGAATAAACAAGGCATCATGCCTGCATTGGGTGTCACTCGACATCATGCGCGGCATCGTTCCATCCCCCCACCGAAATCAACGGCATGATTCGACTCTATCGTCAAACCCCGGAAGGCATTGAGCGCACCACTCAGGTGGATGCGGCTGAACAGAACTTGGACACCGTCTTCTGGATTGACCTTCTTACCCCGGAACCTGCCGAGATCAAATTCGTGGAACGCCTCTGCGGGCTGGAAATGCCCACCTACGACGAGATGCGGGAGATTGAGGCCACCAGCCGCCTGTACACGGAAGACGGGGCGCGCTTCATGACCACCACGGTACTCAGCCGCGTGGATACGGAATCCCCTTCCCTGTCGGAAATCACTTTCGTCCTCATGGGGTTCAAGATCATCACCATCCGCCACTCGGACTCCTACTCCTTCCGCGTCTTTTCCCACCAGCTCCTGCGGCAGAAACAGATCAGCCGGGACCAGGTCTTCACCGGCCTGCTGGAAACCATCGTGGACCGCCAGGCGGACGTGCTGGAACGCTTCGGGGCGGAACTGGACCGTCTTTCCAAGAATATTTTCCGCAGGGATGAACCGGAAATTAAAACCAGCAAGCGCGTGCCCGTCTCCAGCGCCCTGCGCCTCACGCTCCAGGACCTGGGCCGCGTGGGCGACCTCCTTACCCGCCAGCGGGACTGCCTGGTCAACCTGCTGCGCCTGCTCACGTACGCCAGCAATGAAGAAGCTCTGGACGATACCAATTCCACCCTGTACATCAAGCTGCGCCCCCTGAGCCGGGATGTCACCTCCCTTTCGGAATACGCCACCTTTCTTTCCAGCAATGTCAACTTCATGCTGGACGCCGTTCTGGGCCTCATTAACATTGAGCAGAACGAAATCGTCAAAATCTTCACCGTGGCGGCCGTGGTCTTCATGCCCCCCACTCTTATCGCCAGCATTTACGGCATGAACTTCACCCACATGCCCGGCCTGGAAAATGAATACGGCTACTATATCTCCCTGGTGGTCATGCTTGTATCCATCATTCTTCCCCTGGTTTATTTCAGGAGCAAGCGCCTGCTTTGAATGGCGCCTGCCGCGGATTCCCTCCCTCCTTCTCTCTTAAAACTCCTACCGTTTCATCATTGACATGGATTCCAAAATTACCCGCCTGATTGAACAGGCCTCCGTCATTGTCGGCGCCCTCCCCTACCTCCAGGCCTATCGTGACAAGACATTCCTCATCAAATTCGGCGGAAGCGCCATGGACGACTCCCGCCTGGTCAAAAAACTCATGCGGGACATCGTTCTGCTGGAGGCTCTGGGCTTCAATCCCGTGATCGTCCACGGCGGCGGCAAAGCCATCTCCAAGGCCATGGCGGAAGCCGGGCTGGAAGCCCGCTTTATCAACGGACTGCGCGTCACAACTCCGGAAGCCATTTCCATCGTGGAACGCACCCTTTCCGGAACCATTAATCCCGGGCTGGTCCAGATGTTCCGCGACTACGGAGGCAAGGGCGTAGGCATCCCCGGCACGGAAATCTTCGTGGGGGAACGCATTCAGGAAAAG
This sequence comes from Akkermansia sp., assembly GCF_020860705.1. Taxonomy (GTDB): domain Bacteria; phylum Verrucomicrobiota; class Verrucomicrobiia; order Verrucomicrobiales; family Akkermansiaceae; genus Akkermansia. The sequence continues at coordinate 81,876 of NZ_JAJBTT010000034.1, read as the reverse complement.
GACGAACAGGGCAACCCGGTGGACATCGGGGAAGTAGGCAATGTCATCGGCTGCCTGACGGATCGCATCACGGAAGCTCTGGAACTCCAGATCACTCCCATCGTCTCCCCCCTGGCAAAAGAACTGGGTACCCACAAGCCGCTCAACGTGAACGCGGACCTGGCGGCGGCGGCCCTCGCGAAGGAACTCAAGCCGGTCAAGCTCATTTACATTTCCGATGTTCCCGGCATCATGAAAGATCCCTCCGATCCCTCCACCCTGATCAAATCCGTTACGCGTACGGAAGCGCTGGAACTCATTGAAGACGGCACCGTTTCCGGCGGCATGATTCCCAAAATCAACTCCGCCATTGACGCCCTGAACGCAGGCGTGCGCAAGGTGCATTTCATTGACGGCCGCCTCCCCCACACCCTGCTGCTGGAAATCTTTACTCCGGACGGCATCGGCACGGAGGTCATCAGAGAACAGCGCTAACTACCCATTCTTATCGCCATGCGCCTTTCCCTCCTTCTTCCGGCCCTTTCCCTGCTGGCGGCCTCCTGCTCCACCCGGCCCTCTTCCTCCGGCGTTGCCGGGTGCTGGACCCAGCCCATTCCCGGACAACCGGGGCAGGTACAGGGGATGCAGCTTCTACCGGACGGCAGGGCCAGGTCCATCAACATGCACACCCTCCTTTATATGGGCTGGCAGCTGGACGGCAATCGCCTGACCTTGACGGGAAAAAGCACAGGCAACGGAAACTCTTCCCTCTTCACTACCACCTCCACCATTGACAGCCTCAGTAAAACCACGCTGATCCTGAATACGGACGGAAACCGGGAGACCTACACGCGCACGCCAGTTCCGCCGGATACAGCCAGCCGGTAACATCCCGCCTCTTCCTTTATTCCTCTTCCAGCAGGGACTTGTTGGCCGCCTTCGCCAGCTCGCAATTAGGGCATTTGTCAATCAGGCGGTCCATCAGAGCTTCAATGCGGGCGTCTTTCGCCATCAGCTGCTCATCCTTCTTCTTGAGCAGATTCAGCGTATAGTTCACGGCGATCGTCAGAACGCCCAGGCCGCCGATGGCTCCGGCGGAAGAAACAGCCGCATCTGCGGAAATATTGCCCAGGATCGTCGTACATCCTCCTATGGAAAACAAGCATTTGGCTATGGAAAAATTCATCATGGCTTCCGTCTAGCAAACCATGGCCCTGCCCGCACCACGCCCAATCCGTCCAAGCCCCCGGCACGGCATGCAGGACAGGCGCGGTCCAACGGCAGAATTCCCCATCCCGCATCCGGAAAAAACCGGCTTCTTCCTCTCCCCGGAAGCCCTGCATTCCCGGGAATAAAGCCCTCCGCCCCCGCGCATGAAAAGTTCACACGGCGGCACAAGAATACTTCCCCCCTGTTGCCGCATTTCCTTCTTCGGCTTGACGGCATTTATGCTAAAGTGGCACCAATCTGCCCGGTCCGGGTCCTTGAACAATATTCCACTTCATCCAATAGAAAGACACCAACATCATGCATATGGCAGACGGATTCATTTCACCGGCGGTAGGCTGCACCATGTGGGCGGCCTCCGCTGCGATCACCGCGCTCTGCGCGCACAAGGTCAAGCAGGAAAAGGAAGTGCGGCTCGTCCCGCTCATGGGCGTGCTGGGAGCCTTCATCTTCGCCTGCCAGATGCTGAACTTTACCATTCCGGGCACTGGCTCCAGCGGCCATCTGGGGGGAGGCCTCATCCTGGCGATCCTGCTGGGTCCCTATGCGGGCTTTCTGGTCATGGCAGCCATTCTGGCGGTCCAGGCCCTCTTTTTTGCGGATGGCGGACTCCTGGCCCTGGGCTGCAACATCTTCAACATGGGCTTCTTCTCCTGCCTGGTAGCTTACCCCTTCATTTACAAGCCTCTGGCCGGGAAGAACCCCGGCACGGGACGCATGACGCTCGCCAGCATCGTCGCCGCCGTCATCGGGCTCCAGCTCGGGGCCTTCTCCGTTGTCATGGAAACGACGGCCTCCGGCATTTCCGCCCTGCCCTTTGCCCAATTCGTGGAACTGATGCTGCCCATTCACCTGGCCATCGGCGTTGTGGAAGGACTCGCCACAGCCGCCATCGTCATCTTCATCAGCAAGGCCCAGCCTTCCCTGCTGCGCCCGGCAGATCTGGAAACAGGCCCTGTCAAAAAAGCTTCCTTCACCGTTCTGGGCATCTTCGCCGTGGCGGCCATCCTTTGTGGGGCCGCCCTCTCCTGGTTCGCCTCCGCCTACCCTGACGGCCTGGAATGGTCCGTAGCCGGCGTCACCGGCTCGGAAGAAACCAGCCTGGCGGAACCCTCCTCCATCCACCGCAGTCTGGAATCCGTGCAGGCGTCCACCGCCATCATGCCGGATTACGCTCTTCCCGCCGCGGAAGAGACAGCCTCCGCCGCAGAGACGGGAGATTCCTCCTCCATCGTGAACCCTGAAACGAGCCTGGCCGGAGTTCTGGGGAGCGTCATCATCGCCGCCCTGATCTTCGGGGCCGGCTTCCTGTTCGGCAGAAAACCGCACGGCCACTGTCCCCGCTGACTTCTCCCATGCCCCTGTTCACGGACGCCGCGCGGCAATTCCGCCAGATGGACCGGTTTTCCTGCGGAAACACCGGCTTCCACCGTCTGGACGCCCGCATTAAAATAGGGGCCTTCCTCGTCTTTCAAATCTGCGTGCTCTCCTGGCCCCCCCAGGAAATCACAGGGCTGCTGCCTTTCTTCCTGTTCCCCGTATGCGTCATCCGCATGGCGGGGCTGCCCCTCGGGTACCTGCTGAAGCGCACCTTGTGGCTGCTCCCCGTCGCCGTCATGATCGGCATCTTCAACCCTCTGGTGGACAGAACTCCGGCGGGGGAATGGTTCGGCATTCCCGTTACGCGGGGCATGATCTCCTTCATCTCCATCATCCTGCGGTGCATGCTAACCATCCTGGGAGCCTTCACCCTACTGGCCTCCACGGGCTTCGCGCCGCTCTGCCGCGGTTTGAGGCAGCTCGGCGTGCCGCGCATCCTGATCACGCTGCTGGCCTTCCTTTACCGGTACGCCTTCATCCTGCTGGATGAATTCCAGAACATGCTGATGGCCTTCCGCTCCCGGCGGGGAGGCTCCGGTTCCGTCCCCCTTTCCACCTGGGGGGCCATGACCGGACAGCTTCTGCTACGCACCTTCGGGCGGGCGGAACGCATTTACCAGGCCGTTCTGTGCAGAGGCGGGGAAGACCCCGAATTCGTAAGCTCCCCCGGCGTCATCACCATACGCGGCGTGGCGGGCGGCCTCCTCTTCTGCACCCTCGTCATCCTGTTCCGCTGCTTTAACATCACCATGCTGGCGGGCCAGTGCGCCCGCAATCTCATCTCATGAGCCACCATCTCGTAGAAACCATTGACCTGTGCTTCAGCTATCCGGACTCCCCTCCGGCTCTGGACCACGTCTCCCTGCGCATCACCCACGGGGAATCCGTCGCCGTCGTCGGCGGCAACGGGGCGGGGAAATCCACCCTGCTGCTCCACCTCAACGGGCTGCTGACACCATCCTCCGGACAGGTCAGGGTGGGGGACATTCCCGTGACGCCCAAAACCGTCGCGCGCGTCCGGGAAAGCGTGGGCATGGTCTTCCAGCAGGCGGACGACCAGCTTTTCATGCCCACGGTCCGGGAGGACGTGGCGTTCGGCCCCCTCAACATGGGCCTTCCTCCGAAGGAAATCAGCCGCCGCGTGGAACAGGCCCTGCGGGACGTTCACGCGGAAGCGCTGGCGGACAAAATGACCCATCATCTTTCCGGAGGGGAAAAACGCGCCGTCTCCATCGCCACCGTTCTTTCCATGAGCCCGGACATCCTGGTTCTGGACGAACCCAGCGCCAATCTGGACCCGGCCTCCCGGCGCACGCTCATCAACCTGCTTCGCCGATTCTCCCACACCAAAATCATCGCCACCCATGACCTGGACATGGTCATGGACCTGTGCACCCGCTGCATCGTCATGAAAGACGGTTCCATCCTGGCGGACGCCCCTGTGCCGGACATTTTTGCCGACTGCGCCCTGCTGGAGGAAGCGCGCCTGGAACAACCCCTCAGCTACCGACTGATGCAGTCCGGGCGGGAACGGAAAACACGCCCTGAACATCTGTCCCGGTAAGCCTTCAGCCTATCGTTACCCCGTCAGAAAATTCACCTCTCAAATTCATGAGTTGCAGTCACCGTTCAACAACACCAACTTCTTCATGATAAATGTGATTGAATACAGTATTTGAAATAAATTCAAAATTAATATTGAACCCGAATTCTGAATTCATACGATAACAGCCAATGGCTTCAAATCTCGATATTTCCAAAGTTGCACAGCTTCAATCCAATGGGATGTTTCGCCTGACCTGTTCCTTTCAGGCAAATCACGACTTCCGTGAAGTATGGGTGGAGCTGGAAGAGGAAAACTGCCGGGCCTGGGAAGAAGCTCCCAACAAGGCGGACGCCTGGACACGTCTTCTGATTTTTGAAATGATGCATATCGGAGGAGAATTCCAAATCAATGCTCCGGTAAGCCTCACCTTGCTCCAGAATCTGGAAAACTTCATGGAGGCTTTCATCAAATGGTTCCCAGATGACCTTCATCCCGTCACCCTTGTTTCCGAACAAATCATCGATGACAGAAATGCTCCGACAGATGATTCCGCAGTCGTCTGCTTTTCCGGAGGCCTGGATGCGGCTTTTGCTGCTTACAGACATCTTTCCGGGGCGGCGGGACACAACACCAAAAACATCAGAGCCGCCCTGTTGGCGGCAGGAGTGGACATCCCTCTTTCGGACGAGCAAGCCTTTCAGGGAGCCCGGAAAAATTCCCTCCACATGCTGAATGACCTCGGCATAAACAAACTGCACGTCATTCGCACCAATTACAGAGACACCTTCATTTCACACGGCATCTCCTGGGGCTCAATGAACCATCTTGCCGTCATTGCAGGACTGGCCTCATTTCTGGAACCGTCCGGCTACCGCAATCTGGTTGTGGGCAGTGCAGAACCTTATAACGCCCTGGCCATTCCCTGGGGAAGCCAGCCCGTTACGGATCCGCTTCTTTCCCAAAGACAATTCAGGATTTATACGGAAGGTCACGGCTTTTCCCGCACGGAAAAAGCCGATTTTGTCAAAAACTGGCACTTCGGGGCATCCCATCTGCGAGTATGCTGGGAAAATATCCAACTGGAAGGGAAAAATTGCGGACATTGCGAGAAATGCAAGAGGACCATCCTGAACTTCAAGGCATGCCGTGCCGACCACCTGCTCAAGGACTGCATGCCCTCCATAGATCTGTCCTCCCAGGAAATCCGCTCCATCAAACTCTCTACGCAAAGCCTGAGAAACGAATATTCCTCCCTCCTTCAATTCTGCCGCGACCACAACGTCACGGGGCCTTGGGTGGAGGACCTGGATTTCATCCTCAATTTCAAACACTCCGCTCTCTGGCACAGGTGCCGGAAGAAAAGGATCTACAGGAAAATCTACCGCATTTTTTTCGGGCGGCAAGACTGGGAGTTGAATTAATCCGCCCGTCTTACACGAATTCCAGCCTCGCGTCCGGCAGGGACTTGATAAACCGAGCCCCGTACCTTTTGGTAGCTACGCGTGGGTCCAGAATCACCACCATGCCTGAATCGCTCTTCGTGCGGATCAGCCTGCCCACCCCCTGCCGCAGCTTCAGAATGGCTACGGGCACGGAATACTCGTAAAACGGATTTCCGCCGCGCGCCTTGATGCTCTCAAAACGGGATTCCACCAGAGGATGGTCCGGCACCTCAAACGGCAGGCGCGTCACAATCACGTTGGAAAGGGCCTCGCCGGGCACGTCCACTCCGGTCCAGAAACTATCCGTCCCGAAGAGTACGCTGTTCACATCCTTCCTGAACGCCTCCAGCATGGCGTGCCGCTGCATTTCCTGCCCCTGCACGTACAGCGTCCAGCCCTGTTCCTCGCAGAACGGGCGCACCTTCTCCGCCACCTGCACCATCAGCCGGTAGCTGGTGAACAGCACGAAGGCCCTTCCGCGGGATTCCGCCAGATATCTCTTGATCCACTCCGGCAGGACTTCCGCATACTCCGGCTGGTCCGGCTCCGGCATGGAGCGCGCCACGATCAGCCGCATCTGCTCCCGGTAATTGAACGGACTCCCTATCTGGAGCTTCCGGACGCTTTCCGCACCCACGCGCCCCGCAAAGTAACCCATGTCCGCATCCCCCGTTCCCAGCGTAGCGGAGGTTAGAATGGCGGAACGCCCGGCGGAAAACAGGCGCTCCCGCAGGATATCGCCCACCTCTACCGGGGCGGAGCATACGCTCATGTTCCTTCCCTCCGGTCCGGACCGTTCCGCCCAGTACACATGATCCTCCTCCGTCATGTCCATCAGCACCTTCAGGGAGGTCTGCGCCTCTTCCATCCGGGCGGCCATGTCCGCCAGTTCATCCTTCACGGCCACGTTCTCTTCCTGCTTCGCGCCTTCCCTTTTCAATTCCCCAATCAGCTCCGCCAGAGGCAGGGAAAGAATATCCTGAGACCATTCCGGCTGAAGAATGCGGACGATTTTTCCGGAACCCGCAAACCCCAGGTCATCCCGGGCATTCTGGAAAAACAGGCCGGAAGCGTCAATCACATCCTGCACGCACTGGAACAGGGCGGGATTATTCAGCGGTTTCAGCAGCCCCTTGTGCGTGCGCGGATTGAACATCCGCAGCAGTTCATAATTCAAATGGGATTCCGAAAGCTGCACGCCCAGCTGCCGTGCGGCGATGTTCTCAATCATGTGGGCCTCGTCCAGCACCACGAAGTCTCCGGGAAAAACAAACCCCGCCTCCTCGGAATCCTCCGCCTGGGCCATCAGGCCGAAAAACAGGGTATGGTTCAACACCACCACCTTGGCTTCCAGCACCCTCTTGCGGGCCACCTGATACGGGCAGGAGGGACCGCAATGGCGCATGCTGCACGCATGGGGTTCACTGCACACCATGGCCCACACCTTGGGGGACGGCCGGAACGTCATGTCGCTCAGGGTGCCGTCCTGCGTTCTCAGCGCCCAGTCCTGAATCCGCTTCAGCTCCGCGGCTTCTCCCTGCGTAAACAGAGAATCCATCTGGGCCAGCGCGCGGCGCAGCCGGGTATGGCACAGGTAATTCTGCCTGCCTTTCAGCAGGGCGGCGGAAAAATCAATCCCCAGCGCGGCGCGCAGCAGCGGAATATCCTTATTGAACAACTGCTCCTGCAAGTTGATCGTATGCGTGGAAACAACCGCCTTCCGGTCAAAATCCAGCGCAAACTTCACGGCCGGCAGCAGATAGCCCAGGGACTTCCCAACGCCCGTGCCGGCTTCCACCAGCAGCGGGGCGTCCACCTGGAGCGCCCTCGCCACGGCCAGGGCCATGCTCTGTTGTTCTGCCCGATATTCAAAATCCCTGGCGCGGGAAAACAGGCCATCCGGGGCAAATGCCCGCTGGACATAAGCCTCAAAGGCGCTAAGGCCTTCCCCTTCATCTGGCCCGGAGCCACTCATACGGGAACGGATCCCCTACTGGCCCACGGGAAGCTGGCGGGAGGAAACCGGCGGAAGGTTCACCTTTTCCGGCAGATCGTAGAACATGGACCGCAGGCCGTTCGCATTCATCTTGGAAGCGTCGATAAACGTCCAGGGCCCCTTTTCCTTCAAATCCTTCACCAGCACCAGAATGCCGGTATTTTCCATTTTCACGGGCACGCCGTCCGGGCGTTTCATGGAAATGACCATCCGCGTGGGAAGCACCACCAGCACTTCATCCCCGGCTTTCACCAGGTGTTCCGCCGTGGGGTTGCCGATTTCATACGTTTCCACCACCATGCCGCGCTCTTTCATCACGGCGGCGGCGGCATGCATTTTTTCCTTCATGGTCTTCATGAAGGCGGCCTCTCCGCCCGGGAAGGAAGAAATAAGCTGCTTCTTCATGGGCGCATACATCTTTTCAATCATCCACATCATGTCGCCCGTTTTCACCGCTCCGGAAAGCTCCCGGGCGGCCTGGACGGCACTGGCTCCATATTCGCCGGCCTGGACGGTGCATGCAGCCGCCAGGGCCACGCCTGCAAACAAACTCTTAAACATGGATGGAGTGTAACGGCATGCATCCCCCGCCGTCAAGGCAAGGCCTTCTGCGCAACCATGTTTTTACAGCGCTCCCTCCTACACTACATGGCCGGTCCACATCCACAGGGTGGGGTCCAGCTCCCGCGCGGCAGACTCCATCAGCGCACGGGCCGCTTCCTCGTCTTCCACCACGGCAAACATGGTGGAACCGGAACCGGACATCATGGCGCCGCGCACGCCGGGCCTTTCCAGCAGCCAGCGCTTCATTTCCGCCAGGAACAAATGCTTCTCAAACACGGGCCTTTCCAAATCATTGACCAGTACATGCCCATCCACACGCTGCTCTCCGTACGGAATGCCCGGCAGCTCCCTTGAACCGGCCCAGCGGCGGTAGGCGTCCGGCGTGGAAACGCCGAACGACGGTTTCAGCAGAACGATCCGGGGCCGCCATTCCCTCCATTCCGGCAGGGGGGCCACCTTCTCCCCGCGTCCGGTGCAGCGGCACGCCGCACCGTAAATGAAAAAGCCTACGTCGGAACCGATCTCCCCGGCCAGCTCCGCCAGGCGTTCCCGGGACAAGCCACCGTGTTCCAGATCATTCAAGGTGGAAAGCATGCACGCGGCGTCACTGCTGCCGCCACCCAGCCCCGCGCCATGGGGCACGTTCTTGACCAGGCGCACATGCCACCGCATGGGCCGCCCCAACTCCCGCTCCATCAGCCGACCCGCCTTCATGACCAGGTTGCTCTCATCCAGAGGCACCCCCGGGGCGGCGCAGCTCATCTCCAGGCCATCCGCCGGGGAAAACTCCAGCAAGTCGCACAATTCCAGGGGAACCATCACGGTATCCACTTCATGAAAGCCGTCCTCCCTTTTCCCCAGAATGCGGAGGGAGGCGTTCACCTTGCACGGAGCCTTGCAACTGATCATACGGCATGGATTCCACCAAGGGACGGCCTCCGGGTCAAGCCCCCATTGGGCGCAAATAGCCGGACACGCATTTTTTCTTCGCAAATTCCCGGGGCGGCGTTATAATAGGCGCGACCCCGTTGCACATGGCCTACGACGAAAACAGCATCAAAACCCTGGACTGGAGGGAACACATCCGCATGCGTCCGGGGATGTACATCGGCAAATTGGGGGACGGCACTTCTCCGGATGACGGCATTTACGTTCTGCTGAAGGAGGTCATTGACAACTCCATTGACGAATTCGTCATGGGCTTCGGCAAAAAGATTACCATTGACGTGACTCCGGACGGCCTGTGCGAGGTGCGCGACTTCGGCCGTGGCATTCCCCTGGGAAAACTGCTGGACTGCGCCGCAAAAATCAACACCGGAGCCAAGTACGACAGCGACGCCTTCAAGAAATCCGTGGGCCTTAACGGCGTGGGCATCAAGGCGGTCAACGCCCTTTCCGACTTTTTTGAAATCCAGGCCTACCGCGACGGTGGGACGCGTTCCTACCAATTCTGCCGCGGGGAGGAAATCCGCAAGGGCCGGAAAGACGGAGGCACGGAGGAGCCCAACGGCACGCGCACGGCGTTCCATGCGGACCCGGACATTTTCCCGGTATCTACGCAGTTCCGGCCGGAATACATCGAAAAGATGTGCCGGTACTACTCCTACCTCAACAAAGGGCTTGCCCTGCACTTTAACGGACGCCGCTACGTCTCCAAAAACGGCCTGCTGGACCTGCTCACGGAGGCGATGAGCGAAGAACCTCTCTATCCCATCATCCATCTGGAAGGGCATGATATTGAGGTGGCCTTCACCCATGGCGGCCAGTACGGGGAGGAGCACTACTCCTTCGTCAACGGGCAGCACACCACGCAGGGGGGCACCCACCAGGCGGCCTTCCGGGAAGCCATCGTCAAAACCCTGAGGGACTTTTTCAAGAAGAACTATGAGGCCGGGGACATCCGCTCTTCTCTTGTGGCCGCCATCTCCATCAAGGTGAAGGAACCCGTCTTCGAATCCCAGACCAAGACCAAGCTGGGGTCCAATACCATCAGCCCGGAAGGGGAAACCATCCGCACCTTCGTGGGCAACTTCATCGCCAGGGAGCTGGACAACTACCTGCACAAGAATCCGGAAACGGCCAAGGCGCTGGAAGCCAAGATCAAGGACTCCGAGAGGGACCGCAAGGAACTCTCCGGCATCCAGAAACTGGCGAAGGAAAACGCCCGCAAGGCAAAAATCCACAACAAGAACCTGCGGGACTGCCGGGTGCATTACAACTCCAAGCACGCCCGCGCCGGAGAAACCACCCTGTTCATCACGGAAGGCATCTCCGCCTCAGGATCCATCACCACCGCGCGCGACGCGGAAATCCAGGCGGTCTTCTCCCTGCGCGGCAAGCCGCTGAACTCCTTCGGCATGAGCCGCAAGGTCGTCTATGAAAATGAGGAATTCAACTTCCTCCAGCACGCCCTGAACATTGAAAACGGACTGGAAGACCTGCGATACGACAAAGTAGTCATTGCGACGGACGCCGATGACGACGGCATGCACATCCGCATCCTGCTGATGACCTTCTTCATCCAGTTTTTCCCGGAACTGATCCGGGAAGGCCACCTCTTCATCCTCCAGACGCCCCTCTTCCGCGTGCGCAACAAGCAGCAGACTATCTACTGCTACTCGGACGCAGAGCGGGAAGCGGCCATCTCCCTGCTGGGCAAAAATCCGGAAATAACCCGGTTCAAGGGCCTGGGGGAAATCTCTCCGCAGGAATTCAAGGCCTTCATCGGGGAAGGAATGCGCCTGGACCGCGTGCGCCTGGAAGACTCCCACAAGGTGAAAGACCTGCTGTCCTTCTACATGGGTAAAAATACCCGGGAAAGACAGGAGTACATCCTGGAAAACTTGCGTGTTGAACTGGATCCGGTCATGGACTAGAGTAGCGGAGCCGTACCTGCCTATGCTTACTATTCCCAAGGAAAAACTTCCGGTTCACATTGCCTGCATCATGGACGGCAACGGCCGCTGGGCGCACGGCCGCCATCTGCCGCGCCAGGCTGGCCACAGGGCGGGAGCGGACACCGTGGAACGCTGTGTGGATTTCTGCATTGACCATGATATTCCCTGGCTGACCCTTTACGCCTTCTCCTCGGAAAACTGGAACCGCCCGAAGACGGAAGTCCATGCCCTCATGCTGCTTTTGCATGAATTCCTGAAAAAACGCCTTAACCAGATGCTGGAAAAGGGCGTGCGCCTTCATGCCATAGGAGATCTTTCCCGCCTGCCCAAACGCACCCAGAAACTGCTTCAATCCAGCATGAAGGCCACAGAGGGAAATACCAGGCTCAACCTGGTCCTGGCCCTTTCCTACGGCAGCAGGGCGGAAATCACCGCCGCCGCCAGGAAAATCGCGGAAAAGGCCTGCCGCGGGGAGCTTCAGCCGGACGCCGTCACGGAGGAACTCTTTAACCAGCATCTGGATACCGCCGGCATGCCGGAACCGGACCTGCTTATCCGCACTTCCGGGGAAATGCGCATTTCCAACTTCCTGCTCTGGCAGATCAGTTATGCGGAACTCTACGTAACGGATACGCTGTGGCCGGACTTCAGCGACAGCGACATGGAAGCTGCCCTGCTGGACTATTCCCGCAGAAAACGCCGCTTCGGCGCACTTTGACCTTCTGTTAAACTCCATTCTTACGGAATTGCCATGAACAAATACGCTCTCATTCTGGCCGGCGGCAGCGGCACCCGCTTCTGGCCCCTTTCCCGGGACCACCGCCCCAAGCAGCTCCTGAACATGTTCGGAGAAGGAACCCTTCTCCGCCAGGCCATTGACAGGCTGGACGGCCTGGTGCCCCGGCAGAACATCTTCATCTTGACCAACCAGCTGCAGGAAGCGGAAGTGCTCCGCCAGGCCCATGACCTCCTTGCAGACAACATCATCTCCGAGCCCGTGCGCCGGGACACGGCGCCCGCCATCGCCCTCGGCATCGGCCTCATCAAGGCGATGGACCCGCACGGGGTCATGCTCGTCATTCCTTCCGACCAGCTTATTCAGGACCAGGTAGCCTTCCGTACCCTGATGAAAGCCGCCATGGACACGGCGGCGCAGGAAAAGGCGCTCGTCACCGTAGGCATCAAACCCACGTGGCCCTGCCCCTCCTACGGCTACATTGAACACGGAAAGAAAATTGACTCCGCGCCGGGCAGCCCCTGCCGTGAAGTCATCCAATTCCGGGAAAAGCCGGATCCGGCCACTGCCGCCGCCTACCTGGACCAGGGGAACTTCTGCTGGAATGCCGGCATGTTCGTCTGGAGCATTTCCACCGTGTGCGAACAGCTTGACAAGCACTGCCCGGAACTGGCCTCCTTTGTGGAACACATCGTGGAATCCCCGGACCCGCAGGAAACCATCCGGGAGGAATTCCCGGAACTGACGCCCATCTCCATCGACTTCGCGCTAATGGAACATGCGGACAGGGTGCTGAACTTTGAAGCAACCTTTGACTGGGATGACGTAGGCTCCTGGATCTCCGTCTCCAACTACCTGGAAAACCACAGCAAAAACACCACCAACACGGACATCACCGTCCAGGACGCCTCCGGGAACATCGTCTTCTCCCAGCGGGGGGACAAGCACGTGGCCCTGCTGGGCGTGGACAACCTGATCGTGGTTGAAACGGCGGACGCCATCCTCATTGCAGATAAAAACAAGGCGGACGAAATCAAAAAAATCGTCAACCAGCTTCCGGACGAACTCAGATGACCAGCCAGCATCCCGCCCTGGGCATTGACTACGGAGAGGCCCGCATCGGCATTGCCGCCACGGATCCCGTGGGCATCATGGCGCACCCGGTGGAGACCATCCACAGGCACAAGACGGATGGCGTCACCCGCATCGTTCAGATCGTCCAGGAGCGCGGAATCCGGACCCTGGTGCTGGGCATTCCCGTCCGCATGGACGGCACGGAAGGAACCGCCGCCGCCAAGGTGCGCGCCTTCGGCAGGGAACTGGCCGCCGCCCTTCCCGGCCTTCCCCTGGTATTCATGGATGAATGCCTCACAACAGTCATCGCTCAGGAAAAACTGCACGCCGCCGGTAAAAAGGAGAAAAACTTCCGTCCCATCATTGACCAGGTGGCCGCCGTGGAAATCCTCAACGCGTGGCTTGATTCCACGCTGGGCTGAAACGGAAAACGGCACGCGCACCATAGCGCCGCCCCATTCCCGCCTCTTCTAGGCCAAGGAACTCCGCACTTCCCTCTTCAACAACAGGACTGTTCCTCCGGCCAGTAGAAACGTTATCAACCACAACGCCCTGCGTGTTTCAGGCCACCAGATGAACGCATCCGCCACGCGGGCGTCTTCCGGATGCCCGGGCTGGTAGTAAACCTTCACTCCATCTCCTTTGGAATAGGCTGGCCAGAAAAGGAAGGAAGGTGACTGGAATACCACTTCTCCCTCCCCGGTCTGCGTCAGAAAACGCACCTCCGGCGCCCATATGTCCAGAGAAAATCCGGACGACCCCAAGGCCCGCGGACGGTGCCAGAACCTCACCGTATTCTTCGTCATTTTTCGCACCACTCCTTCCGTGCACAGGCCTTCCCGGGCAAACCGGCCCTTTTCCACGAAAAACTCACAAGCCTGCCATACGGAATAAAGGCTTAAAGCCGCCATCATCCAGGCCAGAAGCCAATACCATCCGAACCACGGAACGCTGAAAAAATCCCTCCAGCGCTCCGTAGTCCGGGAAAATAAACACTCTTCTTTCCCCGGCATCAGATGCGGTCCATGCTCAGCACCACCTTGCCGCTGCGGAACTCTTCCTGGGCTTTCTCCACAGCCTGGCGCACGTCGCCCAGCGGATAAACGGTATCCACGGCCTGCACCAGCTTGCCGTCCGCCATCAGGCGGGCCAGCTTGTCGTACGCCGCCTCAATCTCCGGAGCGGGGGCATTCTTGAGCCACTGCGTCACCCATAGCCCTTCCAGCTTGATCCCCTTGAAAATCAGGAACCCATTTGGCACCTTGATGCTCTTTTTGCTCATGGCCCCGTACGTCACCATGCTTCCGCCGGGAGCCAGCATATCCATCAGGCGCAGTGCGCTTTCCCCGCCCACGGCATTGGAAGCCAGCACGGGCCTCTTGCCGTCCAGGCGGGCCAGCGTGCTCTTCACCACATCCTCGTCATTTTCTCCCACCACCAGGTCGGCGCCCAGGGCCGTCAGTTCATCCCTTAGTTCTTCCGGCCTTCTCACAAAATTCACCGTCTTTACGCCCATCTCCCGGGCCAGTTGGATGATGCACCTCCCCACGCCGGAATTGGCGGCGTTCTGCACGACCCAGTCACCGGGTGTCAGGGAAACGAACCCTTCCAGCATGCGCAGCGCGGTCAGGGGATTTACCTTCAGCATGGCGGCCTGCACAGGATCCACCTTCACGGGAAGCTTCATCACATTCACGGCGGGAACCGTGACGTATTCGCTCCAGGAGCCCACGCCACGCAGCAGAATCACCTCATCCCCCGTACGGAACCCTTCCGCACGGGACTCTTCCACCACCCCGCAGCCTTCCAGGCCGGCACGCGAATGCGGCAGCACGGGTTTCACGCCGTACACGCCCTGCACAAAATTGATGTCCGCCGGATTGATCGGAGCCGCCTTCATCCGGATCAGTACTTCTCCTTCCGCCGGAACCGGCATGGGGCCGGAAACGTACTCCAGCACATCCTGGGGCTTCATGCTGCATTCGGAAAACTCTGCATAATGATTTTCACTCATGCTTTCAATCTCTCACGGAGCCTCCCTCCGTGCAAGCGCCGGATACGTTTTATGCAGCCATACCGTCCCATGTTTTTACCATAACACAGAAAAAACGGGGAAGGAATGGGAGAGGTACAAATGGCGTTTGAAGTCACCATAACAATCTAACAATTACTCACGAATGCTCTCTGCCTATTTTCCATCTCCATTCATTTTTACATTGAATTTCATGTTGTTTTATTGGAGATTGTTTATCTCTGTTCATTCAAATGCTCTCTCCAGCCACATGAACCTGAAATATCAAGCCATTCCCCTGAAAAACTGCTTCCTGGCTGTCTGCTTGCTGGCCGGCTTCCATCACCCCTGCATGGCGGAAGAAGAAACAGTCAAACTGGAAATCGAATCGGAACCTACGGAATTTGCGGCAGCCCTCCTGATCGCCCATGCCCAGGGAAACACCCCCTCCGACAAAGACATCGCAGAAGAACGGAAAAGGACGCGCTTTGGCGCAGGGGAAACAGTTAAACTCACCCTGACCGGGAAAAAGGCCCTGATCGGTGATCCGGACACGCTCGAATGGAAAATCGAAGAGGGAAAGGGCGACCAGTGGGCAACCATTTCAACCCGAAAAGACGATCCTACCCTCCTCGCAGACGTGGTCATGACCATCAAGCCGGATTTGGTCTTTGAACCCTCGGAACCGAAAGACCCTGCGAAGGAACTCGGCGACACCCCTCTCAAGACGGAAGGTACCGTCAACGTCCAGGTCCTGCAAGGAGGGGAAGTCATCGCCGAACGGGAATTCACCGCCGTGCTCCCCAAACAAATCACGGCGGAACATGAGAACCGCCCCATCTCCATCCAGGACGGAAAGGATGGCGCACTATTCGCCAAAGACGGAGACTGGGAGCCTGTAGGCGCCTCCGCCGTCCTCAAGCTGACCTACCACCCCACCGACGTCAGTTTCCACAAGCTGGCCACCATTGAGGTGGACCACGGAACCATCCCCTTTGAGAGCAACAGCACTCCGCTGCCGCCGGGCTTTGTGGAGGTGCACATGCCTACCGTCACCGCCAAATTTTTGTCGGAAGAAAACAGCCACCCGGACCTCATCGGCATTCGCAAAAACAAGGCTACGGTTCAGTCTGCCCTTCCCTGCCTCCCTGTGGGCTTCACCTGGGTGTGCGGCTTTTACACAGCCTTGGAAAGAAAAGGCGCTGAAGAACGACTGGCGCGTATCGGCATCTATGAACAGAAATTCCTTTTTGACGACCACAAGAAGAAAGACATCAACTCCGTGGAAACCACGGTCAGCAAGCTTGGCTGCAAGGTCAGCCGCCTGACGGGAGGAAAACACAAATTCACCAAGGAATAAGAACATGAACCACATGATTTGCACCGCCGCCGCGCTGGCTGTCACACTCGCCTTCTCCTGGGCGGCTCCGGCCCAGTCGGAGCCTACCACGGACGCTCCTTCCTGGGGACCGGAAATCCTGACCGATCCCCAGGCCTACTCCCAACATCTGAAGCGGTCCATCAGGGAAGGGAAATTCACCCAGTTCTATTTCGCCGTCACGAAAGGCTCCCCCGTCCGGCTGGACAAGGCCATGCCGCTTCCCTGGAACAATTCCATCCTGAAAGATCCTTCTTCCGCCTCCTTCCGCCTGACCAGGCTGCTGAAGGAAGGACGTCTGGCGGAATTCTACCTGCAGGCCAGGGAAGACATGGACGCCTTCCGCCGGACACTGGACGAGAACCCCGCCTTTTCCGAGAAACGCTACCAGGACAGGCTCTGGATGCTCTACTACATCGCCGCCGCCCCCCCCTGCACGATTGACGACAATCCGCTTATCCCCAGCCTCCCCTTCCTCACGAAAGATTATGACCTGAAGCACTTTGCCTTGTTTAACATCGGCTTTGAAGGAAGTTCCGACAAAGACTACCTCCGCTACGAACGGGAACACCGCAAGGAGTTGCTGCACCTGTTCGCCTCTTATTGCGCCGGGGCGCTGAAAGCGGTCCGGAACAGCTACGATCCCGGTATGAAGGAAAAAATCAAGAAGATGCGCTACCAATTTCGGAAGGAAGACGACAATGAGACGGACAGGCTCAAATTCCAATTCTTCAGCGAAAAGAAAATCATGAAAAGCAGCAGGAACTCCACCCTGCCCCACCAGATCAAATGGATGGAGGATCTGGTTATGAAAAAGCTCCTGCATTACTTCCCCGGCAATCCACGGGAGGTGGAGCGCTACATCCGAATGGCCGGTTACCGGGAAGAGGAGGAGATCGACGAACTGATCTACCGGACCGTGGGACGGGTCCCCGAGTCGGAATGCCTCTTCAAAGGGGACCGCGGCAAGCGTTACGAACGCAAGCTGCGCACCGGAACGGTGAGCCATGTCAACGACCGCTACATGCACCCTCTGGACCTGGTGCTCAGGGATGGAAAACAGAAGAACGACGAGGAAAAGAAGAAGGAAGACAAAGCCGAAAACACGCCCCCGACCCATTGAAAGCCTGCATTTCCGTTTGCCCTTCCATGATTTTGTCCCTCCTGCCTTGGCTCCGCACCTTTCCGGCTCCGCTTGTTTTTGCCGCCTCCTTCATCTGAAAGAAGAGAATCCTGTTTCCTCAAGCAACCAGTCCGGAAAAGGCATTCCAGCAATTTCCGCTTCACTGTTCCGGAAATTCCTCCGTCCGGCCAGGAGCATCCATCTCTCCCCTTTGGGATCCAAACCGGAATACGGCCCAGAGCCGAATTTAACGTCTTTTATCCGGTTGTTCTTGACCTTAGGTGAAAATACGCTAGACTATCTCTCTCGCATTAACAAATAACTTCGATTGCCATGTCCCGAATTTGCATCATCAGAGGTACCATGCCTCACAAAGGTCGTCGTATCCATCGCTCCGGTCTTGCCAAGAAAAAGGGCGGTATTGGTCGTCACGTCACTAAGACTGTCAATCGTACCGTTTTCCCCAACCTTCAGGAAAAGCGCATCTGGGTTCCCGAACTCGGTCAATTCGTGAAAATGAAGATTTCCGCCAAGGCCTTGCGTACGATCAACAAGAACGGTGCTTACAACACTCTTAAAAAGGTAGGTCTCCTGTAAAAAAGATTCTTTTTTTGAACGTTGTTTCACCACTTGAACTCTAAGGCTTCAACGAGGTGAGCAACTGGCAGAAAGAGATGTCCAAAAAGACAAGGGATCATCTGCTTAAGTGAGGCGCCTCCAAGTTGAAGGTTTTATTGAAATATTAATATACCACCGGACGTAAATAAAACGTCCACTTCTGGAAAAGATCACACAGATGAAAGCCCAAACCAAAATCGCTCTTAGAATTAATGATGACAACCCCAACCACCACCTGTGGAACAACAGGGGGGTTTGGTGGTGCCACGTTACGGTTCACAAGCCGGACTCCACGGCGGAACGCCTGAGATTCTCCCTTAAGACCCGTGACATCGAAAAAGCCCGCGCCCGCCGCGACAAGATTTTCGCCTCCATCCAGCAACACTTCGGCATCGCCGCCTAAGGAAGCTGTCAGGAGAGATTAAGGCAAGTCACGTCAATCTCTTTTTAAAAACCGTTCCGGTCCATCCGGAACGGTTTTTTTTATGGAAAAGATAACAGCTCCAACGGGATCGGAACAAAAGGATGCCGCAAGGTAAAACTCTATCAACCTGCGTAAAATGGTCACTTCCTCAAGTCCAGCTACTGCACGGCATCGGCATATTCTGTAACAGCATGGCTTGGTTAAACCACACACTACGTAGCTACCCTAACATCAAAACACGGCAAGGCCTTATTCAAACCACTGAAAACCTCGCCATTCTACACTCCACCGACAACTGAAAAGCCACTGCACAAACATGGCAGATGCAAATTGGAAAAAGCTATCCAGAACCGTCCGAGCCTTCTCTCCCTCCGGAAGATGCTTCACGGATACTGAATAAGGAGACGTAACTTTCTTTACCCAGTTCCCTGAAAACGGGCTTATAACATTTCTAACACCCCCCTTTGGCACGGAAATTCTCCATCCCCATGCCCTGGTAGATCCTGCTCATGGAGAAAATGCGCTTTCATCCTGCCATCAAACCCTGTCCATGTCTGATTTCCTACATGACGCCACAATTTAACATCACAGTGTACCAGCAGTTTGGTCATCCGGATATCCAGGTTCTCCTTTGCAAAGAAAAGGCGGCACTCACAGCCCTTTCAGCCGGCAAAAGTGATGCCATTGCGGAACATATCTATTTCCCCTCCACGTTCTCCTTTTTGGAGAACCGGAACATGGCCGCTCCATGACTGTTGAGCTCCACCGCAATCTCTCCTTTCACCGTCCCCTGGTCGGCGCGCTTCCAAAGGTCCCTTACCTCACACGCGCCCGGCAGCAGCCCCAGATCTTCAAGGTTCACCCGGAGGATGCCCTTCTCTCCTCCGGTATTGAAAAATCCCGCCGCAATGGAACCGTCTGACAACTTTTTCGTCCAAACCTGGAAATTCCCCTGGTGCCACGCCTTGCGGGCGGGACAGGCGGCGGGGTCCTGATCTACGGCAATCACCTCGTCATTGGTCAACAGCCCCATCGTGAAAGAATCCATATGCTCCAGGTCGCAGGAAACGATCAGGGGAGCGGACAACAGGCTCCACAGGGTTACCTGGGTATACTGTTCATCCGGGGACAACCGCGTCTGCACAAAAGTGGTATTGGCCTGGTTGGGCTTGCCCAGCTTCCCGATCTGAAGCATGTCCGGGTCATTCCAGTGGCCCGGGCGCATATGCTTCTGCCAGCGTTCCTGGGAAAAACCGATGCCGCTGACGCTTCCCCAGTGATCCTGGATATCCCCCGTCGTCCTCCACAAATTGGCCAGCTTCCCCAGCTCTTCCGCATGTTCATACGGGGCGGCATTGGACAGGCTGAGCACGATATCCCGTCCGGAACCGTCCAGAGCCTTGCGGATGCGTTCCGTCGTCGGCACGTCATTGGGTTTCCAGTCCACCTTTACGTAATCGAATCCCCATTCCGCCCATTGCCTGGCGTCACGGTCAAACATCCAGACGGGCCCCATGCGGTCCGCCTTCTGCCGGTGCACGCCAGGATAGCTCCCGAAAATTTGATACTTCTGCCTCCGCTCCTTCTCCGGAATGGATAGTCCCGTATAATCCCCCCTGGCGTTAGGGATGCTCCCCCCGATGAATCCGGCATACGTCCCCATCCAGGGAGAGGAATAAATCCCCGCTTTCAAGCCCATGGCATGAAGGGAATCGCACATGGCTTTCATGTCGGGGAAACGCTCGTTGGGCTGGATGGAAAAATTCCGTCCGCCGCGCTCGCCCTGCCAGCAATCGTCAATGTTGATATAGCTCCACCCATGATTGACCAGTCCCCGTTCCACAAAAAGCCGGGCCGTCTTCAACACATTCTCCTGGCTCACGGCTTCACTGTAGGAATACCAGCTGCTCCAACCCATGGGGGGAGTCAGGCACAAGTCTTTCCCTACTCTCAGAATCCATTCCTTGGAGTCCTTTCCATGCCTGTTGGATGCATGAAACGTTACCTTGTATTCTCCCTTCCCCGCCGGAGCCTTCCCGGTAATCAACCCGTTCTCATTCATTTCCAGCCCTGCAGGCAGGCCTGCCGCCTGAATCTTCATGGGACGCTCCCCGGAAACGGGAACCTGGAAAAGCATGCGGGAACCCGGAGTGGCCCCAAAGACGCGGGCTCCGTTGATGGAGGGAGCGGGAGAGGGTTCCGGGGTCAGACGGACCCCGGACACGGGAGCGGGATAAGGATTCGGGAACTCCGCTCCAAACGAGGCGGACACGGCGGCGGCAAGAACGGCAGGCAGGAAAAAACGGTGCAATTTCATAAACGGACCATGGAGGTATAACTTAAAGACGCAGCCAATTCACCGTAACTTTCATGGAATCGGCTCCGGGCCACCATTCTGATCCCTCTTCTCCTTCGCAGAACACGGGGAATCCCGGAAAAAAGCCGGAATGGACACTCCCGGCAATCTGGCCGCCAGGGTGCGGAAATCCTCTTCACGCATCACGCACCCCGCCGTCGCCAGGGCATCGGCCAGCGCAGCGGAAGGGGCCTGAACGCTCACCTGCCTGCCTTCCGTAACTCCCAGCCCCATCGTCGGATCAAGCACGTGGGAATACTCCACGCCGCTGATCTTCACCATCTGGCGGGCATTCCCGGAAGTGGAAACAGCGGCATGGCTCAACAGCAATGCTGCGCCCTTCCCATGCCCCTCATCCACCCGCAGCCGCCATCCCTGTTCCCCGGGCGGGGGAGCACCGGCCAGAACGTCACTGGTACTGTCAATAAAGAAGGAAACTATTCCTTTTCCCCTCAAAAGCTCCGCCATCCGGTCCACGGCAAATCCCTTGCCCATGCCTCCCAGGTCCACCCTCATCCCGGGGACCGTCTTCACCACTCCTCCCTTTCCGACGGTCAGCTTTTTCCATCCGGACGCCCGGCACGCATGTTCCAGTTCTTCGCGGGACGGGAGCACGCCACTGCGGCGGCTCTTCTTCCACAAGCGGATGCAGGGCCCCAGCGTGGGGTCAAAAGCGCCGTTCGTCAGCCGGGCATATTCCAAAGCCAGGGACAGCACCTTTTCCAATTCAGGAGAAACAGGCACAAAGACTCCGCTTTCCGCAGCATTAAGCCGGGACAGCCGACTTTCCGCATCCATGGCGGACATCACCTTCTCCCAGTGAACAGCACAGGCCAGCGCCTCCATGCAGGCCCTTTCCGTCTCCGCCGCACCCATGCCTTGCCCGGGATAGGTGCGCACCGTAAACACCGTTCCCATGGCGGCGCCCCGCACTGTCACTCTGCCGTCTGCAGCATGCACGCAGGAAAGCGGCTTTATGGTAGGTGCCCCCTCCGCCTCCATTCCCCGGACACAGCTTGCTTCTATAACAAACAGCAGGCACGCCCAGCATGCCAGCACAGCAGCCTGCCGGAAAAAAGCACTCATGCACGCCTGTGGGATCATGCTTCAAAACTTACTCCGCATAAACAAACAAGAGCAAGAGTTGAATGCGCCATGGACGCGCCATCCTTCTCCGCGCTGACAAAACCGGAACGCCCTTTCTGCATTTGAGGCTAGCACAGCCCTCTCATTTTATGATAGATGGAACGGTTCCACGTTCTTGTAAATTTAAAACGCCCCTTCTCTTTCCCGTCATGACCAGATTCCTTCTCTCCCTGTGGCTCCTTTTAACGCTTCCCGTCTCCGCCAGCTGGTATGGAGACGAAGTGAAAGCCGGATCCGACATCATCATGGTGGACCTGCTTTACCCTTACTGGCCGGAATCCACCTACTTCTCCTGCTGGAACCTGGACATGTTTCCCAAGGGCGGCTACTTCTATGCAGGCGTGGCGGCCAACGTCAATGACAACACCAACCTGGAAACCTACCGTCCGTCCACGGTGTGGTCCTTCTGGCCCGCTCCGGTTTACGAAGGCCGCCAGGTGCGCAACGTGTACGTGGACCCTCATGTCTACGCCCAGCAGTACGTGGGGGAAGGCGCTTCCGGAAAGGCGGGGGGACGCGACGTTCCATGGATCAAAACCAAACAATGGTACACCATGTTCATGCGTACGTGGGGCGCGGATGAAGCCAAAAAAGAATGCTACGCCGGCTGGTGGATGAAGGACCAGGCCAATAACCAGTGGCACCATATCGCCACGTTCCGCATTCCCTATGCGGCCACCGGATTCAAGGGGAACGGCGGCTTTCTGGAAGACTTCGGGCACGGAGGCCGCAAGCAGCGTGAACTGTGGAGGGGCAAGGGCTTTTACCGGCACAACGGCGCCTGGGAAAAATGTGATACCGTTTCCATCAACATCCCCAAGGAAGGAGGCATGAAATACAGCGGCTGGACGGTTCACCAGACGGAAAATGACTCCATTCTGACCATGTCCTACATGGAGAACAGGCAATTCCCCAGAAACCTGGAACCCGGACGCAAGCATACGTTTAAATTGAACCAGCCGGACAAGCCCGTCATGGATGCCATCGCGGCGGAAGGCAAGGCGCGGCACGACGGCAGCCAGGTAATCGTGGACTGGACGCTGGCGGAAACGTCATCCCCGCAGTTCGGTTACAAAATAGAAGTCTTTGACAATCCGCAATACTCCGGAACCCCCGTTTACACGGTAGAGGAACAAATCCCGCATGTGCGCACCAAATCCGTCTCGCTCCCCCGGGAGATCTCCCAATGCTTCGTCAAACTCACCATCACGGACATCTTTGACCAGCAAAAGACCCTGAACCTGGACAAGACCGGAACGGAAGCCCCCCTGAAAGGGCTGCCCGGCAAAAAGGAGCTGTCCAGCGGCCTGGAATACAAATACATGGAAAACAAGGACGGATGGTCCAAACTGGCGGAACTGGATTTTTCCAAGCCCTTGAGGACCGGCGTCTCCCACGGATTTGACACGGCCCTGCGCGGAGGCAGGGAGGGACGCTTCGCTTTTGAATACGAAGGCTTTCTGCTCGTCCCCCAGACGGGGGCCTATACCTTCGCCCTCCAAACCTGCGATGGAAGCCGTCTGGACCTCGGAGGAAAGACCATCATTGACAACGACGGACTGCACAGCACGTCGGAAAAGCGCGCCTCCGTCTTCCTGGAAAAAGGCGTCACGCCCATCAAGCTGACCTACTTCAAGAAAAAGCCGGAACATGAATTCACCGTGGCCTGGGTGGGCTGGCAGTACGGCAACCGTCCCATGGAGGAAATACCGCTCGCCAGCCTCATGCGTCCCAAACGGGCGGACATCCCGGAAGCCCGGCTGGAAGTGGGCGGCAAGGGCCCGGAACGCGTGCTGAAAACAGCCATCTCCTCAGGCCGCGTGAACAAGGTGGAATACTACAACGGCGCCAAGCTGGTCGCCGCCTCGGCCGCCTCTCCCTTCACGGCTCCCCTGATGCTCTTTGACGGAGAAAACAAACTGTGGGCCCGCGTTTTTTACAACGGCTCCCATACGGTGGATACCCCCGTCGTCCCCGTCCATTCCCAAAGCCGCCTCTCCCCAGGCTGGGAAGCCATGCTGCGCGGAGAACCGGGGCTGCCCCACTCCATCAGCGGCACGGGAAATTCCTTCCGCTTTGCAGGAGAAGGAGAATACCTGGTCAGCAAAAAAATCAAGGGGGATTTCATGCTGACGGCCCACATCAGTTCCATCAGCGACAAGGAGCTGGATACCGGGGACGACTGCTGGGCCGGCATCATGGTGCGCAAGGATACGGGAGCCACCAACTACGATGATGAAATCGCCGTCTTCCGGACCGTGGGCCGTGGCCTCAGATGCAGCGCGGACTTCAGCGACTACGGAACGGGCCGCCAGTCCACCTTCACCCTGAACAAGGATCATACCTGGGTGCGCATCATGCGGCGCGGCAATGAATTCACCTGCTTCACCTCCCCGGACATGAAGCAATGGGAAGCGGGCATGCAGCGCATCATCCCGATGAAGGAGGAAGCCATCGCCGGGATTACGTTCCGGACCATTCCCGGCAAGGGCAAGGGTATTTTTTCCGCCGCCATAGACGGAATCTCCGTAAAACCGCTCAGACTTCAGCCGCACAAGATAGCCGCCGCCATGCCCTCCGGAAAAATCATCGGCTACTCCCTGCTCTCCCCGGATCTGGTGGCGGTGCGCTACCGTTCCGGAGCGGACCTGCTGGAACGTAAAAACGGAACTTACGCCCGCAAGCCTCTCACGCTGCCCAAAGGCGTCAAGACGATCCGTTCCATGGCGCTTGCCGGGGACAGGATGCTCCTGCTGGCCCCCACCTCCCAGGGGGGGGCTCTGTTCAGCAGCAAGGACATGGGCAAAACGTGGACCGTCGCCAGCCCGGACGTGAAAGTGGATCCTTCCCCCATCTCCTTCATTGCCGGGGAGCTTATCTCCGTCAATCCCAGGAATCCGCGTGAAATCATCGTCGGCTCGGACCGCGCAGGACTCTTCATGAGCACGGACGGCGGAGACACGTGGAACAACGTGGGCCTAGCAGGAGAACCCTTCACCAATGTAGGCTTTCATACGACCGCCCAGGGCAGGATCGGAGCCGTGACGACGGACCGCAAGGCCAATACGAGCAAAATCTTCATCTCCACCAACAACGGGAAAAAATGGGACCAGAAGAACGAGGTGCAGGGAGCGGGCTTCCTGAGGCTGGTTTACGACACCCGCGCCGCAGACCAGCTCTACGTCTTCTCCACGCAGGGAGTCTACACCTCCTTCAATGACTGCCGCACCATGACGCGGGTCATGCAGGGACTGCCCATCACGCAGCCCACGCTGGCCATTGACAGGCGCCGCCTGGACGATACCTTCATGCTCGCCGTCCCTCTGGACGGCAAAGGCGTGTATTCCAGCGAACGCAACGCCAGGAACTGGCAGAAGAGGGCGGACAAGCAAGACTGGGGCGCAGCGTTCAACCTGCTGATTGATCCCGCCAACAATAAGCACATCACCCTGTATGCGGAAAAGGGAATTTATGAAAGCATGGACGAAGGCAAAACGTGGAAACAGGTCTACCCGGGCCACTGAGCAGTGATACTTTCATGCTTTCTGCCCCAGTACGAATCATGGTCCGTTATGGAGTTAATGAATTCCTGGGCCGCAGGGGACTGAACAAACCGGAGGAACCGGCCGCGACCTCCCGCACTGCGCATGGAAAACCCATGTTCAGGACCTTGGGCGTGAAGGACTGCACGGGTAAAAGAAAGCATTGAAGGCAACGTTCCGTTCCGATTTCCGGATCATCCCTCCTTCCTCTTTCAGGAAGGGGGGTCTATGGCCTTCTCCCATTTGTGTACGCGCAGGCCGCCGTGGCTTTCCGCACGGCGGCCCGTCAGGCTCTGCACAGGGACTCGCCGCCCTATCTGGCAAACAGGGCATGGATGCGACGGCACACCTCCTCCACATTTTCCCGTGAATTGAACGCGGAAACGCGGAAAAAGCCCTCTCCTTTGGAGCCGAAGCCGGAACCGGGCGTGATGACTACATTCGCCTCATACAACATCTTGTCAAACATCTGCCAGCTATCCAGGCCATCCGGACACTGCACCCAGACATACGGGGCGTTTTCCCCGCCCCACACGCGCATGCCCGCCTGGCGGCACGCATTCAGCAGCAGCGCGGCATTTCCCAGGTAATGGCTGATCAGCACGGAGGTCTGCGCCATTCCTTCCAGCGTGAACAGGGCTGCGGCTCCACGCTGGACGATGTAGGAAGCGCCGTTGAATTTCGTGCTGGTGCGGCGGCTCCAGAGCTGGCTGATGAGCACCTTGTTCCCTTCGGAATCATGGCCGTGCAACTCCTTCGGAATCACCACGTAGCCACAGCGCACGCCCGTAAAGCCCCCCTGCTTGGAGAAAGAGCGGAATTCAATGGCGCAATCGCGCGCGCCGGGAATTTCAAAAATGGATTTGGGAACGGAAGAATCCTGGACAAACGCCTCATAGGCGGAATCGTACAGAATAATGGCATGATTCGCGCGGGCATATTCCACCCATTTCAACAATTCATTCCGGGAAGCTACGGCCCCGGTGGGATTGTTCGGAAAACACAGGTAAATCAAATCCACATGTTCATCCGGCAGCTCCGGCACAAAATTGTTCTCCGGCGTGCAGGGGAGATACACCAGACCTTCATACGAACCGTCTGCGCAGGCCTTTCCGGTATTACCGGCCATCACATTGGTATCCACATACACGGGATAAACCGGATCCGGCACGGCGATCCTGTTGCCCGGGCCGAAAATATCCAGAATGTTGCCCGTATCGCACTTGGCGCCGTCGGACACGTAAATCTCATCCACTTCCACATGCACGCCGTGGACCTGGTAGGCTTTTTTGGCGATGGCCTCCCTCAGCCAGAAATACCCCTGTTCCGGACCATAGCCGTGAAAGCGTTCATGGGTGGACAAATCGTCCACCGCCTGGTGCATGGCCTCAATGGCCGCCATGGGCAGCGGCTCCGTCACGTCTCCAATGCCGCAGCGGATCAGCCTTTTGGCCGCCTCCGGATGGGACTCGATGAATGCATTCACGCGGCGCCCGATTTCCGGGAATAAATATCCCGCCTGCAGCTTGAGGAAGTTATCGTTAATGTTAGGCATGGTTTTAATAGTAAGTGTGTCCATTCCATACCTTGCACGGAAAGGAATCAAGGCCCTGTTCCGGCATGCCGCCCCTCCCTGCGCCACCATCCCGTGCAGCCCGGTTCCCGCTCCCTCCGCCGTCCAAACGCAGCAGCGCCTGCCTATTTGCGTTTCATGCTCTGCATCAAATCCTTGTCTTCCCTACTAACCCGCAGGGATTCAATAATTTTCTGCAAGGCCTTGTTATAAGTGAAATCCGGCAGGGAGGAATTCCTCAAATATTCCAGCGTCAGCCCCGGGAACTTCACGTAACAGACGGAAACCGCCCAGGCCACCGCCATGTTCACGTAATAATCCTCATGCCGCACGCCGTCCAGCAGAACCAAAACCTGCTCCACGTAATCCTCCGTAATGAAATGGGCCAGCATCATCACCACGGCAAAGCGGACATCATAAACACGGGAGGACTTTAAATACGGCTGGATGAACTCCCATACCAGGGCCGGATGCTTTTTGCTGAACTTCAATCCGGAACAGAACGTATCGCAAACAGCCCAGTTATCCATGCGGGGCACGAAGCGCGCAACATGTTCCAGGCGTTCCTCCGGCTCCATCCGCGCCAGGCTTATCAGCATGCCGTCCAGCATCACTTCCTCCGCATACGGTTCCCTGGCTGGATATTCCAGCAGCTCCCGCCAATTTCCCCGAACCTCCTCACGCGCAAGGTTCCGGAGCACAGGCAGCCGGACGCCCAGCAGGCGGTTGACGCCTGGGATCAGGGAAGCGGAAAACTGCTGAAACGCCGGTTCCGCCAATGCTTCCATCTTCTCCCTCAACTGCCGCCTTCTCTCAATCATGGGCGCATCCTACAAGGGGGCCATGCTCCGCACAAGGGAGAATTCCCGTATGGAGCAGGGAAGCCCCGTGGCGGAAACCTTCCCACGGGATGGTCCCCGTTCCCTCCGGAAAACCGCCTAAAAATAAATGGCGGCTCCCGGTTTCCTGTGCTAACCTGCGCACAGTCCAGAAAACCATCCCCCATGCCTCCCAGACTTGAACAATTCAAATGCCCAAAATGCGGCACCCCCTTTTCCGCGGCGGATGTGGATGACCCCCGGGATACGGTCACCTGCGGGTGCTGCGGCGTTTCCATCCTCTGGTCCTCCCTGGTCCGGGAATACGAATTCCGGAAATCTCCTGCCGCTCCGCCCAAACATCTGACGGTGGAATCTGCCAACGGGAAAGTTACGCTCACGTACAGGCACTCCGTTTCCCAAAAGCTTTTCTACCTGGGATTGACCATCATCTGGGGACTCATCACGCTGGTGCTCGTCTTCCTGTCCTCCGGGCCGGGAAAAACGGACTTCGCCCTGCCCGTCTTCACCACCTTCTTTGCCATCATGGAAGCCTGCCTCATTTTTCTCTGCCTGGACGTGATGCTGGGAAAGGCCGTGCTCCGGGTGGAACCGGGAAAAGCCTCTCTCTTCCGGGGCATTGGCCCGGTGGGGTCCACATGGTCCTTCCTCCTCCCCGCCCAGGCCGGGATCATGATGGAACGCAAGGAAGGGGAAAAGGCTGACTATTATCATATAGCCGTACCTCAACCGGCGGGAAGGCCTTTTTCCTTTTCCGGCGGTATTTCAGACCCGGAGGCGCTGGAATATATCGCCTCCGTTCTGCGTCAGTTCCGTGCTTGAACCCGGGATTTTCACGCTCATGACAGGTTTCCACGAAACGGAGGAAGCCGCTTTATGGTCCAATAAGGACAATAAAAAATCTTATGATCATGAACGAACTGGAAATCATTGACGTCCGCGGCCGTGAAATTATCGATTCCCGGGGCAACCCCACCGTGGAAGTGGACGTAGCCCTGGCCGGAGGCGCCATTGGCCGCGCATCCGTCCCCAGCGGAGCCTCCACCGGAGAACATGAAGCCTGGGAACTCCGGGATGGAGACGCCAAGCGCTACGGCGGCAAGGGGGTTCTCAAGGCCGTGGAAAACATCAACAAAATCATTGCTCCGGAAGTGTGCGGGCATGACGCCACCCTTCAGCCGGCCATTGACAAAATCATGATCGACCTGGACGGTACGCCCAACAAGTCCCGCCTGGGGGCCAACGCCATCCTGGGCGTTTCCCTGGCTGTGGCAAAGGCCGCCGCCATCCAGCTTAACCTTTCCCTCTTCAAATACCTGGGCGGCCCGAACGCCAAAGTGCTGCCCGTCCCGATGATGAACATCATCAACGGAGGCGCTCATTCGGATTCACCCATTGACTTTCAGGAATTCATGATCATGCCCAAGGGCGCGCCCACCTTCCGGGAAGCCCTGCGCTACGGAGCGGAAGTCTTTCATGCGCTCAAGGACGTACTGCACGACCGCGGCCTGTCCACCGCCGTAGGGGATGAAGGGGGATTCGCCCCGGCCCTGAAATCCGCGGACGACGCCCTGGAATGCATTGCGCAGGCCGTGAAACGCGCGGGCTATACGCTGGGCACGGACATCTTCATTGCCCTGGACGTGGCTTCCTCCGAATTCTACGATCCTTCCCAGAACCTGTACGTCTTCAAAAAATCGGACGGCCGGGGCAGAACAGCGGCGGAATTGACGGCCTACTATCAGGAACTCCAGAAAAAGTACCCTATCATCTCCATTGAAGACGGCTGCGCGGAAAACGACTGGCTGGGCTGGGAACAGCTCACCAAGGCCATGGGGCACAATACCCAGCTGGTGGGGGACGACCTGTTCGTAACGAACGTGGAATTCCTGAACCAGGGCATTTCCCGCCATGTGGCGAATGCCGTTCTGGTGAAAGTCAACCAGATCGGTTCCCTGACGGAAACGCTGGACACGGTGGAACTGGCCAAGGACAACAAATACTCCGCCATCATCTCCCACCGTTCCGGGGAAACGGAAGACTCCACCATTGCGGATATTGCCGTAGCAACCAATGCAGGACAGATCAAGACCGGTTCCCTGAGCCGTTCCGACCGCATGGCCAAGTACAATCAGCTGCTTAGAATTGAAGAGGAATTGGGGAATGACGCAGTTTATGGTGGCAAAATTCATATTCTATGATCAAAAATATGTTGTTTGACTGCAAAGAATGCTCTGGAGACGCCGCTATTACCATCGTTTTACTTTGGCGGAACTTGAAATCCGCCGGGAAAAACGTGCCCTGATCGTCCAGAGGGCTCTGCGTCTTTTTGCCATCGTCCTGGCCCTGTGCCTGACTATGCTGCTCTCCCTGGTGTGTTTCAAGCCGTGGAAGGATCTGCGCTCCCTGGAGCATGAGCGTTCTTTCCTTCAGGCGCATCTGGAAAAAGCCAGGGAGCAGATGGAGCAGTCCAAGAATGAATTCATCTGGATTTCACAGGATCCCCATTATTTTGAAATGATCGCACGGGACAAGGGCAACCTGGCCCTTCCCGGAGAGCATATCCTCCGCATGGCGGAACCCAAGCGCCTTAAATAAGGCGCTTTTTTGATGAAAAACGGAACCAGGGACCCGTACAAATCAACGGACATGACAGTCCGGATGATCGTTCCGGCTGCACTTTCAGGCCTGGCGGCCCTGGTCTATGCCCAGTCCAGCTTGAAGGAGAGCAGATTTCCTGTAGAAAAGGATTGGCTGCGAACGCTTCCCTGAACCCGGCTGATATCCCGTTCAACTTTACTCAGGCTGTTGGTCCGGCGTGGTCTTATCATACTCCCGCATCAACTTGGAAGACCAGCTTATGCTGTCCGGGAAACGGCATGCGGGCGTTATGGTCAGGTAGGTTCCCAGCTTCCTGGCCAGGGAATCCGCATCCTGATGTTTGGAAAAGTATAAATCCTTCTGCTCCTGGGGGTCATCCGTAACGCTGTAAAACTGCGGCGCCCGGTCCGCCACCAGCAGGTACTTTAAATCCCCGTCCAGAACGGCAGACGTGTAATCCGTGCACCAGAAGAACGTCCGGGGAACGGAAGCCTTCTTATTGCCTACCAGCTCCAGAATGTCCATGCCATCCAGCTTCTGCGGAATTTGATGGCCGTTTGCCTTCAGCAAGGCGGGAAGCAGGTCCACCGTGGAAACGGGCTGCCTGCAAACGCTTCCAGGGATCAGCCTCTTGTCCGCCGGATATTTGATGATGAAAGGCACGCGCACGCCTCCTTCAAAATGCTGCCTCTTGGCTCCCCGGAAAGGGGCATTGCAGGAGGGGGCTTCCGGAGCGCCGCCATTGTCCGACAAAAACACAACGATCGTATCCTTCTCCAGCCCATCCTTCTTCAAGGTATCCAGAATACGGCCTATTCCCTTATCCATCGCGTACACCATGGCGCAGTAAATCCGGCGGTCCCGGTTCTGGATATTTTTGAACAGGGCTATGTCCTCCGGCTTGGCCTGCATGGGCCAATGCGGTGCATTATAGGAAACGAACATGAAAAACGGCTTCTTATCCGTCTTCGCTTCGTCCAGAAACTCCACGGCCCTGTCCGTAATGTCGTCCGTCAGGTAGGTAATGTCCGTTTTGTCCGTGAAATTGGATTCAATGGCGGACGGATTCAAGCCCTCTATCTCCTTTTTCCGGGGAAAATAATCGCGGGAGCCGCCCAGGAATCCCCACCAGCGGGTAAATCCCCGTTCCGGGGGCGTGTACCCCTTGGTGTGCCCCAGGTGCCACTTGCCGAACACGGCGCTCCGGTAGCCGTAAGGCTCCAAATACTCAGGAATCAGCTTCTCCGTCTGGGGCAGTCCGTAGTGGGACTCCGGAAGGTAATCCACCTTGATATTGGGATTCGTGGTGATGCCGTAGCGCTTCGGAAAACGGCCCGTCATCAACCCCATGCGGGATGGGGAACACATCGGCGCCGTCACATACGCCCGGGAACAAAAGACGCCTTCCTTTGCCAGCCGGTCAAGGGAAGGAGTCATGATCTGCTTGGAACCCGTGCATCCCAAATCTCCATATCCGAGGTCATCCGCCAGAATAACGATCATGTTCGGTCTAACGGCGGCATGAGCTTCCACCGCAGCCACGGAACAAAAAAGCCCCGCAAAGACCAGTGCCGTGCATAGTTTGCCTATCATTCAGCCAATATACGTACCGCCAAAGGTGGATCAATCAAAAAACTTATTCCTTTCACTGTCCGAGAACTGCGGCAACATACTTCCCTACTTCCCTTTCCATAGCTGTCACGTCGAATACGAACGGTCTGCCGGATGGCTGCTCCACGGAAATAAACATCCCGCCGTTCTCACATACCCATGCAACGCGGGCTCCCTTCGCCAGGCGGAAACGCCGCCTCCACCCCAAGCCTCATACTCCCCGGCCGCCTCACCCCCGGCCAGGCCTCAACGACAGACTTATCGTGCCGAACAACAGAAACACCGCTTCAAACAGCGCGACGGCGCCCACCAGTATAAAAGGAATGGTGAAGAGCGAACATTGGAGCCCTTCCCCTGTCTTTTCCATGCAATAAAGCCTGCAGCACCCCCTCCGCAAGCTACTCCCTCATCTGCCGCAGCAACGCTGCCACATATTCCTGGGCCTCATCTTCCGCTATTCCCGTACCAAACTGGAACGGCTTGCCTCCCGGCTGTTCCACTACGATCTTGTGCAACACTCTGTTATTCTGCCGCATGTTGCAGTCTTCAATGGAAATGCGGGCATCCTTGGCCAGTACAAACTTCTGGCGGCGCCCCATGTCTCCCACCCCGCGGAACAACTCTCCTTTGCCGGGATTCAACGTCAGCGTCATGCGGCCGAACAATACATAAACGGCGGTGGCCAGCATCCCAATCCCTACCAGGATAAAAGGAAGGAAAAACAGCTGTTCAACCAAATTGACGTTTTTCCCATTTCCAAAAGAGCTAAATAGGAAAACGGATAAAAAGCCGTTCCAGAACAAGGCAAAGAACAAAAAGAAAAATCCGATGGCCTTTGATTTCCTGTACGTCACTTCCAGGCCGCGCGGCGTCTTCACCACATTCATGCGGGGTGGAACGGACTCCAGCATTTTCTCATCTCTCTCCTCCCGAACCAGCTCGGAAAACCTGCCTGCGCAATTGCAGGAGCGGCACAGGACTATATCCGCAGCTACATTCACATCTTCCATCGCCAGCGGGAAGCCGCACTGGGGGCATTTCAATTCAATCGGGTCAGCCATTGACGGCGAATCTAACATATTTTCCGGCTCTGCAAAGATAAATACATCTTACCCATCGAACAACCCTGGTTTCATTCCCCATCATCTCCCGCTCCCGTTGCCGATTCCCCCCATGAACAGGGGGTGGCCGGAAACAACTTAATCCGCCACGCCGCATGGTACTCTTCCTAAATGGACTTCCGGTTCAGCCATGTACAAATATACTCAGCAGCCTTCTCATCCCGATTCGCCCAGCCGAAAAGGAAATCCTTCCCGTTCGGCTGCGGAACGGAAACAAGCCAGAAGTTCCCCCTGGATGTGTGCATTTTCACAACCCGTGCCGTCTCCATGCCGGAAAGGGAAAAATACCAACTCCATCCCACCGGTCCTACGCCCCGGAACACTCTTCCCTGCCCCTGTCCCACTTCCACCACTATTCTCCCGAACAGAAAGAGCAGCCCAATGGCAGGAATAACGATGCCGGCCAGCACAAATGGAAGCATGAAGAATAGCAGCAACACCGCATGCATATCACTGCGGGCGGAAGAAAAAATATTGGACAAAAAAGCGGCCATCACCCAATTCCACATTACGGCAAAGACCAGCAAGCAAATCCCACCCCAGTTCATCCGGCGATAAACCAGTCTTCTTCCATTCATGCTGCACTTGTCCAGGGTGATATAACGCGGCCTTTCCACATTATCAGCCCTCCCCGCATGGCCGCAGGAACGGCACAGGGCAAACCCGGTGGCCAGGTTAACGTCCTCCTCCGGCAGCACGGCGCCGCACCGGCAACAGCAATACTCGTTCATGGAATCATTCATGCAGAAGGAATACGTAACGCCCTTGATGGAAAAGCGGCTGCACCGCAGAACCCTACCTTGCGGCATATTCCGCACCGGCCTGCAACGGAACGGCCTATTCCGGAGAGAACCTGCCGATACTGACCGTATCAAACTCCACGATTTTCACAATAATGTTTTCCTCAACGCACCCCGTAACAAAAATACCATGCATCTGGAGAAGGAACGGCATGCCCCGCTGCCGCACACCACAACAGCATGATAAAACCCAACTTCATGGCCTACGGGTTCGCCTTCTGTACATCCTCCACCATTCCCTTGTACAGAAATTCCGTAGCCGGGGTGCGTCCCAGAGTCTGATTGAGCAAGTCCGGGATTTCCCTGTCCGCATAACCCGCCATCCGGAGGTATTTCTTCACCGCCCCACTCTGGCCCGGAAACAGATTCACCAGCATTTCCACAAAGTACTTCATTCTGGGAACGGAAATATAATTCTTTAGCAATTCATTACGGGTATTGTTTACTGCCAGCTTGTTGAGGAAGACGTAATACTGGGGATTGACATTGCAAACGATATCACGTTTCTTGAGCTCTTCTTCCAAATACTTCCGGTTTAACGGGATAAACGACTTTTTTAGGGCCTCGTGCTTCTCCTCCAAATCCGGATCGTAATGGCTCCGGAACTGCGCATAGATGGAAGCCGCGTAAGTGGCCAGCAAGTCGGACAGCGTCTTGCCCCGGAGATGGAGGCGGCGCGCCATCGGCGAGGCGTCACGGCTCATCACGTAGAGGAAGGAAAACATGTCATGTTTGACGTCCAAATCATTATCGTCAAAAATGCTCTCCGGCGTCGCCTTGTCGTAGTCGGCGAGATAAAGGGGCGTTTCCGCGATATAATAGAACAGCCAGAGCTGCAACGCCAGCTCCTCCCGCGTGATCTGCTTATTGTTAACAGAAGCGCATTGGCTCAGCACGGAGCGCGCCTCGGTATAAAACTCCCCCAACCACCCTTGCGCCAGCTTCTCCCGCAAACCGGACAGCTCTGCAGGAGGAGATTTAAACGGGTCCAAACACGCCGGAGAGGGAACGGCATGGCTCAACGCCGCCGCACACAACAACAGTATGATGCATCCCAACTTCATGGCCTACGGTTTTGCCTTCTGTATATCCTTCGGCATTCCCTTGTACAGAAATTCCGTAGCCGGAGTGCGTCCCAGCGTCTGATTGACCAAGTCCGAGATTTCCCTGTCCGCATAGCCCGCCATCCGGAAGTATTTCTTCACCGCCCCACTCTGGCCCGGAAACAGATTCACCAGCATTTCCACAAAGTACTTCATTCTGGGAACGGAAATATAATTCTTTAGCAATTCATTACGGGTATTGTTTACTGCCAGCTTGTTGAGGAAGACGTAATACTGGGGATTGACATTGCAAACGATATCACGTTTCTTGAGCTCTTCTTCCAAATACTTCCGGTTTAACGGGATAAACGACTTTTTTAGGGCCTCGTGCTTCTCCTCCAAATCCGGATCGTAATGGCTCCGGAACTGCGCATAGATGGAAGCCGCGTAAGTGGCCAGCAAGTCGGACAGCGTCTTGCCCCGGAGATGGAGGCGGCGCGCCATCGGCGAGGCGTCACGGCTCATCACGTAGAGGAAGGAAAACATGTCATGTTTGACGGCATGATCATTATTGTCAAAAATGCTCTCCGGCGTCGTCTTGTCGTAGTCGGCGGGATAAAGGGGCGTGTCCGCGATATAATAGAACAACCAGAGCTGCAACGCCAGCTCCTCCCTCGTGATCTGCTTATTGTCAACGGAAGCGCATTGGCCCAGCACGGAGCGAGCCCCGGTATAAAACTCCCCCAGCCGCCCTTGCGCCAGCTTCTCCCGCAAGCCGGACAGCTCTGCAGGGGGAGATTTAAACGGGTCCAGGCACGCCGGGGAAGGTAGGGCATGTCCCAGCCCTACCATACAGTGCAGCATGGCGAGAAAGGTAAACACTTTCATTGGATTATTTCCAAACATATTCATAATTCATTAGATGATAGCATAAATCATAGGATATGGCGCGACCGAATTTCCTGACGGCAATTTGGATTTCTTCAAATTCTCCATCCATTCCTTGGAATTTCACATACTCAACCTTGAACCTCTGCTCCACGGTTTCCACTTCGAGGATATCGTCACTGGTCGATTCCTTGCCGCCTTTCCCATCATGGACTTTCCAATCGCAGGTCCAAAACCATTCCTGCGGCAACTTAGCTCCATGTATGGCGTTATAATTTGCCATATATATCACCCGGTCAATGAATGAATTATTTTGCTCAATGCTCCTGGGGTCATCGCACCCATGCTCCGTATGCGGAACGCCCAATTTTATTTCATGTTTTTGCGGATCGGGAGGAGGGGTTGGCATGACATACGTCAATCCTCCATCGCGTTCAATCAGTTGGATATTTCCAAAATTCACCTCCGTAGGTTCCACCGTCAATTTAACATCAGCGGCCACAATAATGATATTGTGATCACTGGGAAGATCGGACTTAACGGGAACAGCTGCCGTCAGCTTTGTCGGCACAAGAATCTCAAAGGTAATGTTTTTTTTCAGCCCTTCACTCGTCGTGACGGTGACTTCCACCTCCCCCTTCTCTTGTATCCGCTTACTAACCGTCAATGTAACCTCTTCGAGCCCCTCGGTTTTTTCAGGAAGAGAAGCAAGAGCTTCCCCTTTGGTAATCTTCCACTGCAACTGAGAAACATTCCCCTTGGGCTTTCCGGTCAAAGTCAACAAAACATCTTCCCCCATGCCGAGTTTTTTCCGCTCCTTATCCGTCTTCTCATCCACATCCTTTCCCTGCTCTTTGGCAATATAAAAATCAGCGGAACACACTGTCGTTTCCGATTTGATTTTCAGAGGCTGCACCTCATCGGAGGAAGTTTCAACGGCTTGAGCAAAAATGCCAAAGCCGGGGAACAGAAACAGCAGACAAACAACTAGGCTCTGAAACAGGAAAGACATAGGAGAATAATTTGGTAGTTGTATAATATACTTTATAAGAGATAATTTTTATATATAAATGTCAAGAAAAAGATAAAAATATGAATCCTCATCCCATGGATGAGGATTTCCCACCCGCTACCTTCGGAGCCATATCAAATTCCGGAAAATAAACGGACTCCCTGTCCGGGAAGTAAGGCATTCAAGTTCTAAACGGGGGAGCGACCACCAATGCTGACCGTATCAAACTCCACAATTTTCACAATAATGTTTTCTGCGGCGTCCGCCTTCCGCTCGCGGATGGCGGCCAGAAGATCGTCATGGAGCTTCATGGCTCCGGGATCGTACTGCTTCTCCTCCAGCAGGCTTTCCAGATTCTCCTGCACGTTGCGGATGATGACGTTGTACAACTCCGCAAGCACCGGGTTGTGCGTGGCCCGGGCCACAGCGGCATGGAACAGCATGTCGTCCTCAATGCCCGGCCTCACCCTGGCATGGCAGTCCTTCAGCGCGGCCTCCAGACTCTCCAGGTCCTCTTCCGTTCTCTTGACGGCAGCCAGGCGCGCAATCTCCTTTTCCAGTGCCAGGCGCGCTTCCAGAATCTGGGGCAGCTCCGACTCCCTGAGCCGGTTGCTGACCGCCACGGCAAAACGGTCGGAGGCCATCACGTACGTGCCGTCCCCAGGCCGGGCTTCCAGCATTCCCATGTGAATCAGGGATTGCAGGGCTTCCCGGATGGTGTTGTGGCTCACGGAAAAGGCGCGGGCCAGTTCCGGCTCCGCCGGAATGCGGTCGCCCACCTGCCATTTGCCGGACCGTATCATGGACTCCATGGCATTGAGCACCTGGCGGGAAAGGGACAGCCTTACAGGCTTCTTCAAATCGATCTGTTTTCCTTTTTTCATGGGAATCTCAACGAATCACCGTCCAGAGGCGCCCCTTGTCCGTCCTGATCAACTGGATGTCCAGATCAAAGGCGTTCTTTAAATTCTCTTCCGTCAGCACCTCGTCCCTGCTACCGCGCGCCACAATCTCACCGGACTTCAGAATCATCCCGCAGTTAAACACAGGCAAAATATCTTCAATGCGCTGGGTGATAAACACGATAGTCAGATCGGGCCGCGTCTCCGCCAGCTCCTCAATGGTCTTCAGTAAAAATTCACGTCCTGCCAGGTCCAGGTAAACGCTGGGCTCGTCCAGGATCATCAGTTCCGGGTTCGTCATCAGCGCCCGGGCGATGAGCACCTTCACCTGCTCTCCGGAAGACATGGCCACCACGGGCCTGTCCATCAAATGCTCCGCCTTCAGGGACTTCATGATTCCGGCAGCCTTCTCCTCCTCTTCCGGAGTCGATTCGCGCAGGAGGCCAATCGTTCCCTCCGGTCCGGAAAGCACCATGTCGCGGCCGTTCCAGGCTCCGTCCTCCAGCCACTTGTGCATGAACGGACTCACCCAGGCAATGGATTTGCGCAATTCCAGCAGGTTCACCTGCCCGAACGTCTTGCCCAGCACCTGCACCTTCGCACCGAACAGAGGCCACGCGAACCCCATC
This sequence comes from Akkermansia sp., assembly GCF_020860705.1. GTDB lineage: Bacteria > Verrucomicrobiota > Verrucomicrobiia > Verrucomicrobiales > Akkermansiaceae > Akkermansia. The sequence continues at coordinate 43,418 of NZ_JAJBTT010000034.1, read as the reverse complement.
AGCAGCTTGACCAGAGTGGTCTTTCCGGCGCCGTTCGCGCCCAGAATAAAACAGCGTTCTCCGCGCTGCACCTGCCAGGAAATATTGTGCAGGATTTCCTGGCCGCCCAGGTACACCCTGGCGTTTTCCACACTGACGGCCGGCAGAAAATTGTCCATATCAGAAAAAGAAGGGCTTCCGAGGGGAAGCCCGATGATTGTCCGGGCCGCTCCGTCCCGTCCGGAGGAGCGGCCCGTAGAAAAAATCAAAAGAACCCTTAGTTCCTTTCAAACAGGCTGCGGATCTTGGCGCCCACGATTTCCACCGGGTGCTGGCCGAGAGCTTCGCGCTTCGCCTTGAGGTTGGGAGCGCCCTTCGCGGCTTCTTCCAGCCAGTCCTTGGCGAACTTGCCGGATTCAATGCGCTTCAGGGATTCCTTCATGCGTTCCTTCACGTCGGCGGGCAGAATCTGCGGGCCGTTGTAGTACTCGCCGAATTCAGCAGTGTTGGAAATCACGGAATTCATCTTCTGGATGCCGCCGTTGTAGATCAGGTCCACAATCAGCTTGGCTTCGTGCACGCATTCAAAATAGGCCATTTCCGGGGGATAACCGGCTTCCGTCAGGGTTTCAAAGCCGTACTTCATCAGGTCCACCAGGCCGCCGCACAGCACGTTCTGTTCACCGAACAGGTCTTCGTACGTTTCCTGGGCCATCGTGCATTCCAGCACGCCGCCGCGGGTCAGGCCTTCCGCCTTCGCCATGGCCAGAGCCACGTCGCGGGCCTTGCCGGAGGGATTCTGGTGCACGGCGATCAGGCCGGGGCAGCCGAAGCCTTCTTCAAACACGCGGCGCACTTCCGTGCCCGGTCCCTTGGGAGCCACCATGATCACGTCCACGTCCGCGGGGGGAACGATGGTGTTGAACACATAGGCGAAGCCATGGGAGCAGCAAAGCGTCTTGCCGGCCTTCAGGTGGGGCTTGATTTCAGCTTCGTACACGGAGCCGTGGCTTTCATCCGGCAGAAGAATGTGGATGATGTCCGCCTTTTCAGCGGCTTCAGCCACGCTCATCACCTGGAAACCTTCCTGGGTGGCGGCGTCAAAAGACTTGCCGGGGCGAACGCCGATAATCACGTTCACACCGGAGTCACGCATGCAAAGTGCCTGGGCGCGGCCCTGCGCGCCATATCCGATAACGGCAACGGTCTTGCCGTTCAATGCGCTGAGATCAGCGGCGTTGTCATGAATAATATCCATTGTTATTCCTTCTTTAGATCATTCATCCAAACATCCAATGTTTGGATGAATGACAACATAACCATCCCCCGCCCGATTGCAAGCGCATTTAAAAAAATAGCCGCGTTTTTTATATTACCTGCCGGGAAAGAGGAAAAAGGAAGGGATGCAGAATACAAGAGCCGGAAGGAAAAGAACGGAGAGAGGAACAGCTTCAAAGGGAAGGGAAACCGGAAAAGCCGGACAGCCGGAAAGCGAAGCATGCTCCCCGCAGGAGTGGTTGGTCATAAAAGCTGAACAAGTGATCCCCTGCACCCGCAGCGTTCCCGGCAGGAAACGGGAAAAGGACTTGTTTTCATGGACATGTACGGATAGCTGACTCCTGGGAATGAGGATTTGATTCGTTCATCCTTCGGACTCACTCACCCGGCGTGCTTCAAGCTTGCGCTTTCCGTCCAACCGGGAAGGTCCGGTTTCCCGGCCTTTATGATTGAATCCGCTCTACAGCAAAAGAGGATATTTTTTCTGCAAAAGGAGACTTTACGCTTACAAAAATCGCCCTGCCTCATGCATCCCCCGTGCTGTCATGGTCCGGAAAAGACAGGGAATTCGTGTAAATCAACCGGGAGGTATCATACCCCAGCTCCCGGGCACAACGGAGCATCGGCTGCAACTCCTCGTCCTTCAACTGAGGCGTCCGGGCCAAAAGCCACAGATAACTGACGGAACCTCCGGAAACGACGGCGCGGCTGTAGTCCTCATCCAGAAAAGCCACTTCATACCGGCCGTACACCAGCGGCACAAAATACACTTTCAAATGATTGGGAGCATCCGCCACCACTGCCCGCGCATGCACTTCCCGCCGCTCCCCGGTACGGGCGTCATAACCGCTGTTGGTAACGGAAATGGAGCCGTTCTCCCCGCGGTCATAACGGGCAAGGACCTTGCGCAACCCGCGCTCAAACCAGTTTTCCAGGCGCGCGATTTCATGCCATTCCCCCAGATAACGTTCCAGGTCGAAATCCGGCATGGGCGTGGTTTTGACAGAATGTCCGGTAAACAGTGAAGTGAAGATGGTCTGAATGATACTCATGATGTAACAGAAAATGCCTTGTTGAAAAAAGTGCGGATATCCGGATATTGAAATTCAAATCCCTCCCGCAACAGCGTCTCCGGAACGGCGCACTGCCCGCGGGTAATCACCAGGGAAGCCTCTCCCATCAGCAGGCGGAGAACGGCATCCGGAACATGGATGGACAGGCGGGTGTGGAAATGCTCTGCGGCGGCCTTGTAAAATTCCCGGTTGGTGGTTCGTTCCGGAGCCGTCACATTGACGGGGCCGGAAATATCTTCCTTCCCCAGGATGAAAATCAGGGCGTCCACCAGGTCATCCAGCGCCACCCATGAAAAAGAGTGGTCCGGGTCCCCTACGGATGCCGTAATGCCAAACCTGGCCGGGCGCACCATTCTGGGGAGCGCGCCGCCATCCGGGGAAAGGACCACTCCAAACCGGGTGCGGACCAGCCGCACGGAGTCGTTCACCAGCTCGGCCTCCTTTTCCCAGGCCATGCATAATTCCGCCAGAAAGGAATCCGCCGCCGGGTCATCCTGCTCCCCGTGGCAGCCGGACGAGCTGTAGTAACCCACAGCAGAGGTGGAAATCATCACTTCCGGAGGTTCATTCAGCCGATTGACCGCCTCCACCAGCTTGCGGGTGGTCATGATCCGGCTCTCCACCAGTTCCAGCTTGTAATCCTCCGTCCAGCGCCGATCCAGAGAGGCTCCGGCCAGATTGATGACGGCCTGGCATCCCGCCAGGGCCTCTGCCAGGCAATCCACGCTGTCCTGCGTAAACAGGTAGCGCCACAAAGGCGTCACCCGGTGCCCGAATACCGCCAGGCGGCCGGACAAATGGCTGCCGATAAATCCGCTGGACCCCGTGATGGCTACATTCATAAGTATCTCCTGAAAACTTTTTCTTCCTAAATAAGATATTTTTTCTATGTCTCCGTGTTCAGCGTAGAACGCAGTTAGACCTCATTATGATCTCGCACCAACAAAACAGAAATCTTTCAATAAACTTGACATTGTTTCAAATATATATCACATAATCATTATGGGCTTCCCTTTGTTCAATTCATCTACCTTGCATGCTGTTCTTTGTGCCTTTGCTGTCTCAATATTCCCGTATATTGAGACAGCAAAGGCACAAGATGATGCCGGCCACTCCGGGGCTCTGGAAATTAAAACGAAAACAGAATCATTATCCGCTAATTTCCATCTGGGAAAAACCAATGATGAAGAAGCTGACAGGAAGAGAACAAAAATTGGAATTGGAGAAACAGTAACACTTACGTTGACAGGTAAACCTAAAGGAGATATAAGCAAACTTAAGTGGGAGATTACGTCTGGAGAAAAATACGCCAAGTTGAGAAAAAAAAGCAATGGATCAGTTGAAACGCAGTTACGCGCTAACACCGATATTAAATGGCCCAATGGAATACCCGATAAAAGTACATTCGACGTAACTGTCACAGTCACTACGAGCGATGGGATCGTAGTACCCACTACACTGACTATCGCACTCCCCACTCATTTTGAAGCAGAACATCTGAACGGAGGAACTCCTTACCGAAAAATCAGCAAATTCTACGTAGGAGCTACTGCTGTATTACTGCTGACACTACAACCTACGGATGTAAGTTTTGAACACATTAAAATTATCGAAAGAGACTTGGGATCCAAGCCCGCAAAACATGTGCTAGATTCAGAAACAGGGCATACGGGAAACGGAGTTGATAAAGCACTCCATTGTAATAATCAAAATCGTATCAGGGACAGGCTTCTCTATTCTACCCGAGAGGCTTTTATCACGGATGTCATCGCATGCCCTACGGAATGGCTATGGAAATGCTCGTGGAGACAACATACAAAAAATGGAGGTCCTCTTAAGGAAACAGAAAAAGATGATATGTTTCAAATCCAGTACAAGGAACAAAAATTCAAGTACCACAAAGTTAAGAAAAATATAAACGGGCAAGAAAGATCATATAAAGCTATCACTATATCAAAATTCAAATGCAATGTAACGAGAGACCAACAAGATTATGAAAACAGATTCCATTAATAAAAAAACAGGAATTCATGGAAGCAGGTTTTTTTATATTCTTGCTGCATGGTTATTCTGTAGCTCGGAAATAGTGGGACTTCCTGCCTTTGCCCTCGGCAACAATCTGTCTATGCCTGACACCATATCTGCTTTAAAACAGACGGATCCAGAGTGCGTTGCTTTGGGAAAACTCCTTCAGAAACCGGATATGAAGCAATTTTATGATAAAGCAAATACCATGCTGGACGATATTGACGTTCTGAGAGAAGAAGGACTGGAGACAGCAGAGTTGACGCGTCTTTTCTGGGTTTTTTATTATGTTTCCGCTGCTCCCTTATTTCATATTGATTATGATGAAAATACGGAAAATATTTTTGATGAAAGTCTAGACTATGATGTAAAATATGATATTCAGAATGAGATGGAAAAACTTTCGCGCAATCTAACGGATATTGCGGCTAAGCATCAAATTAAGAACGAAGAATTAGCATCTTTGTTATCGCAGTATTCTTCTGCCATTATTCTGGCATTTCGTAGTTCCTATGACAAAAATTTAAAAGAAAAACATCAGAGAATGTCTGCTGATTACGATAAAAAAGAAACCGCATGGGAAGAAGAATACATCAAAAAAGGAGAAAATCCTCCTCTGCAAGCAATGGCAGATAAGAGAATTAATTTCGAAAACAAGATCATCGTGCACGAAATAAGAAACAATAAAGCATATCAAATGCTCGAAACTTCTCTTGAAAAGAAATGGTTATCAGTATTGCTAAAATGTTACCCGGGACAAACCGCAGTACTAAAACGATACCTGAATGCAGGAGGATATGAATCCAAAGAAATTCCTGATTTACTTAACAGGACTGTTGGAAGGAATAAAAATACGGAATTCCTGTATAAAGGATTTGGTAAAAAGTCACGCGCTTCTTTAAAGGATTCCTGATTTATGATGCGTCAATAACCTGCCTTTATGAGCATCATCCCAGATTGACGTTAGCGTCCCATTGGTATGTTCAACAATGCTAAAGTCAGTGATCTTACCGCAACTCCGGCCCGGAAATGGAAAAACCGCCGTCGTCCTCTTCCGCGGCAAATTCATGCTTGAGCATAAACAGGCCGCACATGTTCATCAACACACAGGTGACATACAGTTTCACGGGCGCCATGGCAAAATCCATCAAAAGCCCGGAAGGAAGGTTCAGGATCACCCACCCCCCGACGCTAAAGGCTCCTACCAGCCCGGCATAGGAAAGAGGAGCCTTCCTGACGAGCATCCACCAGCCCACGGGAGAAAGCCCGGAAAAACTTTCCAGAACGGACGTTCTCATGAAAGCTCCCGGGAAATAAATTACTCCCGCCGCAATAAACAGCCAGCTCATGGAGCCGGTGCCGTCCATTTCCCAGTCCAACCTATGGAGGTAAAAGGCCAGAGGCAGGAAAGAGACGCCGATGCATACTACCAGCCGGATGAAAGGCATCATGAGGCCGTCAAGCCATTCCTCCAGTTCCGGAAAGAGGCACATTTCCTCATCCCCCATGGAAGACTGCTGCACCATCTTCATGAAAAAGACGCACATGAAGGGCATCAGGAAACAAAAAACGGCAATCCAGCCAATGACAGGAGCCCAGGCCGCCAGAAGCATGGCCCATATAATCAAAACGGCAAAAACAAAAACCATGGGACGGCCACGGAAAGGATAGCCCAGAGAGGAAAGGTAGTCGGACATATGGGAATGTTAGAAAAACCACACCACACCGTCAACGCCTTATTCCATTTCTAACAAAATAGTTTCCTCCCTATTTCAGGAATAAAATGCCTCCACTATCCGGGCAAGCCGCTCCACGTCCTGCGGCCCGCAGCGCTGATCCACGGGAAGAGGCAGAAGGTGCAGTGCCAGCTTCCGTTCCAGACTGCCCGCCGGGGTCTGCGCCAGAACCTCCGGCCATAGCAGGGGGACCAGGATGCGTTCATCAATCAGCACGTTCCTCAGCTCGGGAAAAGCCGTCCAAAACGGATAACAAAAAGGGCCGGACAGAGAATCCATATCCACGGCAAGACGGTTCAAATGCCCCAGCCTTTCATGCAGAAACAGGAAGTTGTCCATGCGGCGGAGCCGCGCCTGTTCATAGTCGATGCCGCGCATCAGCCGCTCCGTCAGCCGGGACATTCTCCGCAGGGGGGCGTTCTGCAACCGCCGTTCGCTCCGTTCGCAGGCGGCACATGCCCTTTCCGGCCCATGTTCCAGGCATTCCAGCAAAAAGGAGGCCCCGGGAAAAGACTCGTCCCCCTCCTCCACTTCCAGCCGGGGATGTTCCATGACGGCCACGCCTCCGTCGGACAGACCGGAAAACTTGCGCGGACTGTAGAAGGAAGACACGCCGGACCGGGCGGGAGAATACAGGGCCAGCGCATTATCCACAATCAGCCTGCCGCCATACCGGGAGGCCAGCAGATCCACGTACTTCTCCTTGATGCCGAAATAATTGGCATACAACAGGTATTCCCCTCCTCCAAGAACGGGCGGATTTACCAGTTCCAGCCGTTCGTCAATGCAGTAAAAGGAACACGGAATGCCCAGCAGCTTCATCGGTTCCAGAATGGTGGCGCACGTATACCGGGGCACATGCACGCGGCGCACGTCTCCCAGACAGCGCAGAATGTATTCCAGTGCACGCCTGCCGGAATTCACCGCCACGCTTCTTCCTTCATGCCACTGTGGGAAGTTGCCGTATTCCGGCAATTCCAGGCCGAAAAAACCGCCGATGCTCCTGTGCCCGTCCATGCCCCTGAAATACCACATGGCATGCAACCGGAAAAGCCCTTGTATAAATTGTACGGAAAATGCAGTACAATTCCACTCCTCAAGAATTTTTCAGAACATATCGTGTCCATTGATGAAAAAAATCCCTTCCCCTGGTTCATATCTTCTTACGAACCATGAAGTCCCCCTCTCTTCTTTTCCCTGCGTTTCTTTCCTCCCTCCTGTTCCATGCGGTTCCCCTGATCCCGGCACAGGAACGGCCATTTCCCCCCCTTTTGGAATTCATGCAGAAAGCTGAACAGCTTTCCATCACCTGGATGATTCTGGAACAATGGAAAGCGGCTCAAATCAAACGTTCTCCGGAAAACATCCTGGCATTGCTGGCGGACTTTGAAAAAGAGTGCTCCGGCGCCGGAATTCTCGGCTTGACCGAACATGACAGGGAAGGCAGGATCAAGAAGGAGTTGATACGATCCATGCGTAACAAAGCGGAAAAAAACGCTATGGGAGCTATCCTCTGGAAACGGCGCCCGGAAAACGGCCGCCGCACTTTGAACAAATCATCCACAGACGGAATCATCACTCACATGCCAGCAACATTCACCCTTCACAGCAACGACCTCGGCGGCGTGGTGCAGCAGCCCCAGCGGCATTTCAGCGTAGGCGGCGGCAACAGGTCCCCCCAGCTTTCCTGGACCAATCCTCCGGAAGGAACAAAAAGCTTCGCCATCACCATCCATGATCCGGATGCGCCCACAGGCAGCGGTTTCTGGCACTGGCTGGCCGTCAATCTGCCGCCCACCGTCCGGGAACTGCCTTCAGGCGCGGGAGACCCAGCCCTGGGCCTGATGCCGGAACAGGTTGTCCAGATACGCAACGACGCCGGATTTGCAGGGTACAGCGGCAGCTTCCCGCCCGCAGGCCACGGATGGCACCTGTACCTGGTCACCGTATACGCTCTGGACACGGATTCCCTGCCCGTAGCGGAAGACACTCCGGCTGCCCAGGTGGGGTTCCAGCTGTGGCAGCACACGCTGCAAAAGGCCTCCATTGTCTTTTACGACCGGGTGTCAGAAAAATAACCGCACCGGGTTAAAATCCATTTCTACCGGGGTTCAAGACTTGGTTGCCTTTCCGGCGCCTATCCAGGTCGCCCGGTGCCACAGTCCTTCCAGTACGCCGTAGCGGTGGCGTTCCAGCCACCAGCGGCAGAACCATATCTGCCCGACCATGGCGGCGCAGCCGATGATAAAACTGGCCAGATACCCGCAATAAGGAGCCAGCCCCAGCGCAAACGGGAAAAAGATCAGGGAACCGATCATGGACTGGGAAACATAGTTGGTCAGGCTCATGCGTCCATAAGTCAGCAAGGGAACCGTCACTTTTCTGAAATATTCCAGCCGGTACAGCAGAACGAAGCCGGCCACCCATATTCCGGTAAAGCAAACGTTGTGCCACATGTTAAACACGGTATGCACCGGAGCCGGCAAACCCGGAAGGGACATCAGCACGTAAAACGCCACGGTCCCGGCCAGGGAAAGAAGCACCCCGCGGATCCAGAACACGGCGTTCCCGTCATTCTGTAAAAAGAAATCCTGCCTTCCCAGCACAAAGCCCAGCAGGAACAGCCCCGGAGCCTGCATCAAGCGCCCGGCCTCAATGCCCCACGCCAGGCTGGCCCACTGGCCTACAGTCAGGTTCTCGCGGGCCATCAGCCAGAAATTGCCCGTATCCACCGCGGCCTTCAGGGAGGCGTACGATTCGGAAACGGACAGGGAGGGAGGAACCCATCCTGGATTCATCCACTGCGCCGCCGCATACGCCCATTCCAGGGGCTGTGCCAAAAAGAACAGGGACAAAATCACCAGCGTGGAGGTTTTCAGGCGGCGGCACGGCACCAGCAGAAGCCCCGCAATGGAGAAGGTCAGCAATACGTCGCCTCCCGGAAAGAATAGCGCATTCAAGCACGCGAATACGGCCAGCAGGCACATGCGCCAGACGAACCTGCCCGCAAAGTCCCGTCCCTTCCGCGCCTGGTTGCGGTACTGGATGGCAAAGGTAAAACCGAATAACAGCGCGAATATAGTGTAGGACTTTCCGGCGAACAGAAAGAAAAAGACGTCCTTGAACTGCTGGTTGGCCGCCTCCAGCAGCGGGGAGGAAGCTACAGGGTAGGAATTGTAAATGAAATGCTCCAGGAAATGCAGCAGCATAATCGCCATCACGGCAAAGCCACGCAGGGCGTCCACTACATAAATGCGTTTGCTGTCGGGAGAGAGTACAGGGTCCATGGCAGTGATATTACAGCGCGGGAGGCGCCTTTATTTCAACAAAGGCAACGTTACCCCACAACCAAACCGTTTACAGCTAAAATCCGCGCCGAGGCGTTTTTCTTTCATATTCCTGAAAACTAACAAGTACCGGTCTCTTTCTGCTTGCGAATTACCGGGTGCATGGAATAAGCTTATGGAGAACTCTAACAACTTTCCGGCTCTTTTCCCAAAGAGCCGCGGCCAACCGGCTGTCCCCCCTATGAACACCCTCCCCTCCCTCTCCCAGGAAGAACTCGGTCTGGCCGTGCAAAGGCTTGACGCCCTGGCCGACGCCATGAACCAGGTACTATTCGGCAAGGAAGACCTCATCGAACTCATTCTCATCGGTGTGCTGGCGCGCGGCCACATCCTGCTGGAAGGGTTGCCCGGCCTGGGCAAGACAGAGCTGGTCAAGGGACTCTCCAAGGCCCTGAATATCACGGCGAGGCGCGTTCAGTTCACCCCGGACCTGCTGCCTGGAGACATCACGGGAACGCCCGTCCTGCAGGAAGTGGACGGCAGGAAAACCTTCGTCTTCCAGGAAGGGCCGGTATTCGCCAATATCATGCTGGCGGATGAAATCAACCGCGCCTCCCCCAAAACCCAGTCCGCCCTGCTGGAAGCCATGCAGGAACGCCGCGTCACCGTCATGGGAGAAGCCCATTCCCTGCCCCATCCCTTCTTTGTTCTCGCCACGCAGAACCCCATTGAACTGGAAGGAACCTTCCCGCTGCCGGAAGCTCAATTAGACCGTTTTCTTTTCAAAATCAATGTAGAACGGACTCCCGCAGAAGTACTGGCCCGCATCGTCCTCAACCGGGAAATGGGCGAGGAACCCGAACTTGCACCGGTTCTGGACGCTCCGGAACTTCTGAACCTCATGCAGATGGCCCGGAACGTAGCCATTCCGGAAGTGGTGGCGGACTACATAGGCAGGCTGGTCAATGCCACCCACCCCGGTGAATCGGACGCCTCCGGAGGAGTCAAATACGGGGCCAGCCCCCGCGCCGCCCTGGGCCTGGCGTCAGCTTCCAAGGCGCGCGCCCTGCGCCACGGACGCGCCTTCTGTTCCTTTGAAGACGTACAGGCCGTGCTCCATCCCGTACTGGGGCACCGCATCCTGCTCAACCACATGGCACGACTGGACGGCATGACGACCGCCGCTGTCATCGACCGCCTGATGAAGGAAATCCCGGCCCAGAACAAACCCCTCCCGGATTCCCTGGCTGCCGCCAAAATCCATTGACCCAACTCTCCTGCTCCCATGTTCCGCCAGCCTCTCTCCCATTCATGGCTGTTCCTCAGCCTTCTTCTGCTTCTTGCATTCAGCAGTTCCGGACTCCATGCAAGCCCCGTTGCCAAGCCCCCCATTGTTGCAACCCTGGATAAAGCGTTTGATTACAGCGCGAAAAATTGCCGCGTCCCTTTCCGGGTAAAACTGGAAAATACAACCTCCTCAGACAGAACCGCCACCCTTGAACTCAAGGAAAGCTGGGGAAGCGGGAAGGGCAACAGCCACACCTATCCCTTCTTCATTCCCGCAGGGGAAAGCATTCAGGCGGTCGTTTATCCGTCTGTTTCCTACAATCTCCTCTATGAAATAAAGGAATCCAGCGAAGGAAGCTTTTACATTGATATAAATACCGATACCAAAGACCTCTATGCCGTCATCCAGGAAAACACTCCGGCGGACTGGCACCTGTTATCCACCTCTTCTTTCGATGCCGGCGTCTCTCCCTGTGACCTGATGAAATGGCCTGCCGACTACAGGGTGTATGAAGGCCAGAGCTGCCTCATCATTCCGGAAAAAACCTATCAAACCTATTTCGACGAAGCCCACCGCAAAGCCATTCGCCAATGGGTGCTGGGGGGCGGCAACCTGTGGCTGATCGGTGACAAGGGGCAGCCCGTCTCCGCACAGATGCTGGGCCATGGGCGCATCCTGCACGTGCCGTCTCTGGAAGGGCTGCCGGAGAAGGAAAAAAAGCTGAAGCTGGAAGAATTTGTCAAACTCCATGTAAAGAGAGGCAGTTACCCACCGCTCTCCGCCACCGCTCCCTATTTTCTTTCCACCCCGTCCACGCTGCTGGGGCTGGTGCTGATCATTTTTGCCGTGCTCGTCGGTCCCATGTGCCTTTTCCTATGGGCTCCCGCAGGCAAGCGCCACAGGCTCTTCCTCCTGATTCCGTCCATTTCCCTGGGATTTTCCATCCTGCTGTTCCTCCTCATCCTGATCGGAGACGGAATGGGAGGCACGGGAAAACGGGAGGTGCTTATCCAAATCAATCCGCAGGACCATTCCGGCCTGATTACTCAAAGCCAGATCTGCAAAACCTCCGTCCTTCTGAGCAACTCATTCAAACTGCCGGAAAATGCCGGCATCACGGGAACAAGGCTGGAAAGAACAGGCAAATCAACACGGAACACAGAGGATATAAAAAATGCGACGCGCCAGGGAGAATGGTGCGGAGGAAACTGGTTTACCAGCCGCTCCACGCTCAAGCACCAGCTCATCATGCCCGTTGCCACCAGGGCGGAGCTAACCCTGCTGGAAACGCTTCCGGACGGAACCCCCGTGTTCCAAAGCACTTTCCCGGGGACGCTGCGTCACCTTGCCTACCAGGACGCCTCCGGAAAATACTGGACCATTGAACAGTTGCCTCCCGGACAGAGAACGCACGCACTTCCGTCCGTCCCGGTAGAGAAACCGTCCGAACCTCTTCCGGAACACTTCCTGGCGACCATGGACCCGGTGGAAGGGGAACTTGGTCCCATTTCCACGCTGCCTTCCATCACCTGGGAAAAAACCACGATCACCGTATCCGGTCCCGTTTCCGCCACACCCCAGCCCCACGAACAACCATGAGCACGCCATTTCTGCTGGAGGTTTCCGGCCTGACCAAATCATTCGGTCCTCTGAAAGCCGTCAATAATGCCTCCTTCTGCATCCGCCAGGGCCAGGTAGTCGGCCTGATTGGCGCCAACGGTGCCGGGAAAACCACTGCCATGCGCATGCTGGCTACGCTGGAAACGCCTGATTCCGGACAAATCCTGATCAACGGAATCAACGCCGTAGACTATCCTGAACAGGTCCGCCCCCTGATCGGATGGATGCCGGACTACTTCTTCCCTTATAAAAACACCAGCGTCCGGGAATACCTGGATTTCTTCGCCAGGGCATACGGCATCACCAGGGAACGGCTGCTGGACGCCGTGGACGAAGTGGTTGACTTTACGGAACTGGACGGACTCCAGGACCAGATGATCAACAAACTCTCCAAGGGGCAGACGCAGCGGCTCTGCCTGGCCCGCACCCTGATCAGCGACGCGCAATTCCTTATTCTGGATGAACCGGCGGCCGGACTGGACCCCAAAGCCCGCATTGAATTCAAGAACCTGGTCCATCTGCTCAAATCCCGCGGAAAAACGCTGCTGATCAGCTCCCACATTCTCTCGGAACTGGGAGAGATGTGTGATTCCCTGCTCTTCATGGACGCCGGAGCCATCGTCCATGACGGCGGCATGGAAGACCTCCTGCACCGGAAAACGGAATCCGGCTATGTCTTTGAAATCCGCACGGCGGGAGACAATACCGCCCCCCTGGAAGAATGGCTGGACCTTCACCAGGGCTGGAACGTGCGTTCCGTGCAGCAGCACGGGGTGGTGGCTACTTTTTCCTCCTGTGAGCCGGAAGCGGTGGCTGCGGAGCTCCGCCAGCTATGCAGGGATCTTCCCGTAATTGACTTCCACCGCAGTGAACGCCGCCTGGAAGAAGCCTTTGTAGACATCCTCATCCGCCGTGACCAGGAGACTCCCTTAACCCCGGAACCTCCAACCTCCCCCGTCTTATGAATACCTCCCGCTCTCTGGATTTCCCCATCTGGGTACCCTCCGCCCTGGTCAAGGAACTGCGCCAGGGCCTCAGGACGCCTGCGTTCATCGTGCTGACCAGCCTGATTCCCACCCTGCTGGCCTTCTTTTTTCTGTTCAGCTTCATCGTCAATCCCTTTGATGGAGAACCCTTCATCAGTCCGGACGGCTGCCAGGTCATCCTCTGGGGTACCATGATCGTTACCCTGCTTTTCATCATGCCGATTCGGGCATCCACTTCCACCAGGGAAGAACTGCTCTCCAGAAACAATGAACTGCTGCTGCTCACCAGGCAGAGCGCAGGCCGCATCGTCCTGGGGAAATGGATATCCTTCATGGCCCAATCCCTGCTGATTATGTTCATCTCCCTGCCTTTCTTCCTGATCCGGTATTACTACGGCCAGATCGACCTGGTGCAGGACATGGCCCTGTTTGCCCTTCTTTACCTGGGATCCGGCATTCTGACCGCGTACACCCTCTGGACCTCCGCCATGCCCTCCCTTCTGCGTATCATTGCCTTCTTCTTTCTGGGTATGGGCGTGCTGACCATAACCATCAGCCCCATGGACCTGATCTCCTTCCAGGAGGAGATGGGGGAAAGCCTTTTCCTGGCCTTCATCATTCTGGTTGATGCGGTCCTGATGACCTCATCCCTGCTTCTTCTGGCCAGGGAATGGTTCTCCCCTGCCGCACAGAATACAGCCGCCCCCCTAAGGAAGCTTCTGCTGGCCTTCTTCATCCTCTTCATCATCCCTCTTCCCTTCCTTGAGCATGCAAGTTCCTTCATTCAAAAGACGATGAGCGTCCAAATCATCTTTCTGATGCTTTATGGAGCCTTCCTGATGATTGTCAACCTGACTGCCCCGGCGCACCTTCTCCCCATCCATGTAAAGCAAATAAAAAACAAACCGCTCTCCGGGCTCCAGCAATTCCTGTTCCTCCCCGGACTGCCGGGGGGCGTCTTCTTTACCCTGCTGCTCAGCATCCTGTCAGTGCTGGCCCTGTACTTGATTGACCGTATGACGGGCACTTTCAAATTCCACTCCTTCCCCTTCCTCTTCTGCCTTACGGTCGGCATCTGGTATGCCCTTGTCATGCCAGCCATACTCCTGAAACCTCTCTGGAAAAAACTGAAAAACAACACCCTTCTGGCCTATGCCCTGATATGGCTCGTCCTCTCCCTGCTGCTGAACGTATTGCATTCCATCCATCTCGCCCTTCCCATCATCCCCGGCGGGTATTTATATGAACTGATAAATGAGAAATCCCTGCCGCCCTTCAGCGAATTCTCCCTACTCAGCCTGATTAACCTGGTTGCCGGGATGGTGGCACTGTTCCTGTCCAGCCAATACTGGTTCGCCGTGCGCCGAAACGCCTCCGCTTCTTCACCGCCTCCGGAACCGGAAGCCGGTCTCCAGGGACGGAAATAAGCCATCCACAGCCGCTTTTCTTCCTTGCGACAGCATGCCCTTTTCCCCTCCATTCCATCAGGAAATCCAAACGGACTCCGAGCAGGCGGCACGGCGCTTCCGCCTGCCTTTTTCCAGACGCGCCTGGAGCGGCGCGCAAGGCAGCTGGACGGGGATGGGAGCTGGAAGTTCCATTGACTTCCAGGGAAACCGTTCCTACCAGTGGGGAGATGATCCGCGCGACATCCACTGGGCGGCGTATGCCAGAACCGGGCAGCTGACCATGAAAGTCTTTCAGGCGGAACTTTCCCCGCGCGTCGACGTCGTGGTGGACGTTTCCGAATCCATGTTCTTTCATGAGGCCCGCGCTGCTCGCACACAAAGCCTCCTCAGATTCTGCCTGCTCTCCGCCGTCCGGACGGGAGCCCAGGTCCGGCTTCATGCGGTTAAGGGGCGCAGGATTTCCCCCCTGGAGAACGCGGACGTCCTTTCCGGCCAAGGGCTCGCCAGGGTCCGGAACCTTCCGCCGGATGAATCCATGCCCGCCATCTCCATCTGGCGGCCCAACGGCATGAAAATCCTCATCTCCGACCTGCTCTACCCCGGAGAACCGGACGCCCTGCTGGGCTCCATGACCGCTCAAAAAGGCCTGTCCATCATTCTAACCCCCACCCTGGCGGAGGAAGCAGTGCTCCATGCCGCCGGAAACGTAAAACTTAAAAACTGCGAGTCAGGCTTCATTCGCCGCCAGCTCGTCACTTCCTCCGTGTCCAAACGGTATGCCCGCGCCTACGCAGCCCACTTTGAATTATGGGCGGCAGCCTGCCTGCGCCACCAGGCCGTTTTTGCCCGCATCCCCTGCACGGGAAGCCTGACGGAAGCCCTGTCCGGAGAAGCGCTCCGCCAGGGAGCCGTAGAACTCTCCTGAACCGCTTCATTTCCCATTCCTTACGCCATGATTCCCCATTTCACCAATACGGCCGCGTTATGGGCTCTTCTGGCCATTCCCCTCATCATCGCCATCCATTTCCTTCAGCACAAAACGAAGGAGCAGCCTACGGCCACGCTCTTCCTGCTGGAAGCGCTGTCTCCGGAAGCCCATGAAGGAAACATCTGGGACAGGCTGCGCACCTCCCGCTCCTTCTGGATGCAAATTCTGGCCGTCCTCCTGCTCACCTGGGTCCTGGCCGCTCCCGTATGGCCCGGCAGGGACGCCAGCCAGACTGTGGTCTTCATCCTTGACGATTCCGCGGACATGGCCCCGTTCCGCGAAGAAGCTATCCGCGCTGTTTCCCGGGACATGGACGCCATCCGCCAATCCGGAATACCCTCCACCTGGATCCTCATGGGCAGCCTTCCTTCCAGCAGGCCGTTTTACCGTGGAATGGACTCCCGCAAGGCTTTGCAGGCCCTGGACAAGTGGCATCCCCATGAAGGAACGCATGATGCCGCTCCGGCCCTGCGTACGGCCGCGGCCATTGCCGCTCCTGCGGGCATCACGCGGCTGGTCACCTCCACCGCACGCCGGGTGCCTCCCGGTCAATCCGCACGCGGGGTGGGCAGACCGCTGGATAACGTGGGCTTTGCAGGAATCACTCCGGTAGAAGGCAACGGCTCTTCCCACTGGAGGATCGCCGTCAAAAACAACAGCTACGTCCCTGTTCAAACCACTGTCACCATTCATGCGGACAACGGTAGCCCTCCCTCCGGACAGCCGCTTCACCTGAATCCTGGAACCGTCACGGAATTCGAATACAGCCTTCCCCCGGAATGCGGAAAAGCCATGCTCCGACTCCCGCCGGACGCCTTTCCTGGGGATGATACGCTCCTGCTGGTCCGGGCTGTTCCCAAACCCGTCACCGTCAGCATGGACCTGCCGGAAACGGCTGCGGGAACATTCCGTAAAATCATGGACGGCATTCCCGGCTTCACCCCCGCCCCGGCGGCCTCCACGACTTCACTCCGTCTGTTGACGGAAAAAACGTGGAACAACCGGAAGCCGGGAGGACCAGTCATCATTCTGGCGGCCGGCGGCAGGCCTTCCTCCGGAACCGTCACGGCGGAACGGCATCCGCTGACCGATGGCCTGAACTGGAGCGGTCTGCTCGTGCCTTCCATCGGCAGCATGGTTCCCGGAGAAAAAGCTTCCATCCTGCTCTGGCAGGGGGAAGCGCCCCTGGCATGGGAAGAAAACGGCCGCCTTTTTCTCAACTGGGCCTGGGAAAAATCCAATGCGGAACGCATCCCGGCCCCTCTGCTCATGATCCGCAGATTCATGCAATCCATCCAGGACCAGCAGCCCGGCACGCGTCACGGCAACCTTCCGGGGGGCACTCTCCTATCCATTCCTGCGGGCGGAAAACTTATTCAGACCATGCCGGGGGGAGAACGCCGGGAGGCCATCTTCTCCGGCAGGCTTCCGGAAGAAGCGGGTTATGTGGAAATCCTTTCCCCGGGACCACGCAAAACATCCCTATTCCAGGGCTCCGTCTGGTTTTCCGACGCCCGGATGGGCGACTTTTCCCATTGCTCTTCTTTTGACACCGGCCTTCCCCCGCCCCATGCGGAAACGCTCCGGAACATGAAGCATGACCCGCTCGCCTTCCTCTGGCTGGCGCTGGCCATGCTGGCTCTGATCGTTTCCTGGCTGCCTTCCATCCCTGACAAATCCCTGCGCCCATGATCCAGTTTACCTCCCCGGAATGGTTTTTCCTGGTTCCCCTGCTGTTTGCAGCCGGATGGAAATGCAGGCGCCTGCACCTGGGTTCCCCGCTCCGGTTCCTGCTCCTGGCATGCCTTCTGCTGGCCCTGGTACAGCCTGTCTTCAACAAGGGAGGCAGCGGCATGGATCTCTGGGTCCTGATTGACAGATCCAACTCCGCCGCAGGAATTCCAGCCTCCGGAGCGGAGGAAATCCAGTCCATTCTGGAACGGAACAAGCATTCCGGAGACCGCATCCGCCTGGTGGACTTTGCCCAGTCCGCCGTACTTCAGGGGCATGGAGACCCCGTCTTTGCCGGAGGAACCGCCGGAACGGACATGGAACAGGCGCTGGCCTACACCATGGCCCAAATGAACCCGGACAGAGTCAACCGCATCCTCATGATCACGGACGGCTGGCCCACCACGCCGCTGGACCATGCGCCACAGCAGCTCGTCCGCTCCCGAATTCCTGTGGACTACCGGCTGGCCGCCACCCACAGGGAAACGGACGTCCGCATTGAACGAATCAAAACTCCGGTCCGCATCCGTCCCGGAGAAGCCTTTATTCTGGAGGCGGTCCTGGCGGGCCCTCCCGGACCGCCGGTCACGGTTCCGTGGGAAATCAGCAAAAACGGAGGATCCCCTCTGAAGGGGGAGGCCACTCTGGTTAACGGGAAAGCCACCGTGAGGTTGACGGACCGCCTGACCGATCCCGGCTGCTCTGCCTATGAAATGACCATCACTCCGCAGAACGATCCCATTCCCGAAAACAACCATGCCGTCAGCTTCATGGAAGTGACCGGAGGGAACAACATCCTGCTGATTTCCGGCTATGACCGGGACCCTCTGGCTCCCTTCCTGGAAGCGCAGGGCTTCCGTGTCCGGCGGCCCGCCAACCTGCGCCAGCTGGACGCGCGCCACCTGGCCGGCGCCGGACTGGTCATCATCAACAACATTTCAGCCTCTTCCGTGTCCCCGGACTTTCTCTACGCCCTGGACTACTACGTGCGGGAGCAGGGCGGCGGACTTCTCATGTGCGGCGGCAGGCAAAGCTTCGGCTCCGGGGGCTACTTCTCCTCCCCCATTGACGAACTGCTGCCCGTCTCCATGGAAATGAAGAAGGACAAAATGAAACTCATCACCGCCATGAGCATCGTTCTGGACCGTTCCGGCTCCATGGCCACCTCCGTCTCCGGGGGAAAGACAAAAATGGACCTGGCCAACTCCGGAGTGTGCCAGACCATTTCCCTCCTGTCCGAGCAGGACTTCATCTCCGTCCACGCCGTAGACAGCTCCCCGCACACCATCGTCAGCCTGGGCAACGTGGGCGCCGACCGGAAACGAATGCTGAACAGCGTCTCCAGGATCGCCTCCATGGGCGGAGGCATCTTTATAGGAGTAGGGCTTAAAGCGGGCTGGGGGGAACTCCGGCGCTCCGTAGCCGGAACCAGGCATCTGATTCTTTTTGCGGACGCGGATGATTCCGAGGAACCGGACGACTACAGGGAGACCCTGAAAGAAATGGTGAAAGAGGGAACTACCGTGAGCGTCATCGCCCTGGGCAGTGAAAAAAGTTCAGACGCCGCCCTGCTCAAGGAAATAGCGGAACTGGGCCAGGGCCGCATCTTCTTCTGCGACCGTCCGGGAGACATCCCCAACATCTTTGCGCAGGAAACCATCAGCGTGGCGCGCTCCGCCTTCATCCGGGAACGCACCCCCCTTCATGGAACGGCCGGATGGCTCCAGATAGCGGCGGCCCAGCCCGCGTGGCCCCCGGCCGTAGACGGCTACAACCTGTGCTATTTAAGGGACGGAGCCACGGCGGCCTGCGTGACGGAAGACGGGAATGAAGCCCCCCTCGTATCCTTCTGGAACCGGGGGGCGGGACGGACAGCCGCCGTCACGCTGGCCATGGGAGGGGAATACGGCCACTCCATCCAGCAATGGAACGGCTACGGCGACCTCATTCAAACCCTGGCCCGTTGGCTCAACAGGCAAAATCCCCCGCAGGGCTACTCCGTACGGGCGGATACGGAGGGAGACAGGCTCCGGGTGCGGCTTTACTACAGTGACGACAACACCCCCCGGCTGGCGGAACGCATGCCGGAAATCTCCATGGACTTCTCCGGAAAGGAAGGTTCCCGGACACAAGCCGGCGTCTGGGAACATTTACAGCCGGGCGTCTTCCAGTGCAGCTTTCCCCTGCCGCACGGCGTCATGGCGCGGGGTGCGGTCCGCATTGGAAACAGCGTTATCCCCTTCGGTCCCGTCAACCATCAGGTCGACCCTGAATGGACCATGCCGCCCGCAGCCAGGGAGGCCTTTCTGGATCTGGTAAACCGCACCGGAGGCAGGGAACGGATAGACCTCCCTTCCATCTTTCAGGAACCCAGGCCCGCCACAAACCTTCAGCTGCGCCCCTTCCTGCTGTGGGGCGCCTGCATCCTGGTGGTGCTGGACGCCCTGTTCACCAGAACGGAACTGCTGCCGCGCAGGCGCCTGCCGCAGGACATCCCGTCTTCCTTTCCCTCCCGGAAAGAATGACCCTTAATTGAAAATTCCCTTCAAGGCGGACTGCTCCTGAGGCGTCAGCTGGTCGGACCACACCGCGTCTCCCCCGCGGGCGGGCCGTGCGCCCTGGCCGCCGTGTTCCAGGCCCCTCCGCTCCTTCTCCGGAGAGGGGGCCGCCATTTCCACCCCTGCCGCATCGCCCAGGGCGGCACGGCTCAAATCCTCGTTCACCGCCCGCTGGGACACCGTATCAAGCTGTTTGCGCTCTTCCAGCTCAAAGGCCAGGGGAGCATCCCCGCGGCCGCGGTCCACTCCGCCTCCCCCGGTTTCATCGTCCCCTCCTTCCCCCTGTCCACGGGCCATCGGAGCGTTGTCATCAGGTGACGCGATAAAGGACATGCCGCACTGGCCGCACATGCTGCGCAGCTGCTGGGCAGCCTGCTCCAACTGGTCCTTCAACCGGCGCGCCGTCTCCGGATCAATCTCCCGTGAAGGGAGGGCCGCCTTCAATTCCTGAAGCTGGCGGCTCATGACGCCGCCCGGTTGGAGAGCCTGGGATTCCATCCCTTTCAAAGCCTCCTGAAGGGACTGCATCCCCTCCGGACTGGATGCGCCATTCCGGCTATCCAGCAGGGACAGAGCGGAATCCGTCTGGTACAACTGGTTGGACAATCCGGCAACGGCAGCAGCCGTCTTGCCCTTCAGGGCATCCGCCGCTTCCAGCCCCGCATGGGAATACATCTCATTCCACGACATCTGTTTCAGGACATCCAGCTGCTCCCTGAAGGGTTCCAGGCTCTTCTCATCCACACTCTCCATCTCCTCCAGGCGGTCCAGGGCTTCCTCCACCTGGGACAGCGCGGGCGGCAACTCCGGAAGCTTCCGGACAGCCTGCTGAACAGGCAGCGGCAGCAACGCGCCGCAAACCATCAAAGCCACGCCTCCCGCCAGCCAGCCCAGGCACCACACGGAACGCACCCGAACCACGGGATGTTGCGGCACGGCCCTCTCCGGCCCCTCCGTGGAATTCCCCCACTCCTCGCGGGCGCTCAACGCCGCATGCAATCCCATCTGTTCATCCAGAAAAGCCGCCGCGTCGCGCCTGCTGAAAAAACGCCCCCGGAGTTTTCTCCAACCCCATGCCGCCAGAAACAAAACCGCCGCGGAAAGGGATATTGCCGCCAGCCAGCCCCAGTCAACCCCTAACCTGCGGCCACCGTACCATGCCATCCCCAAAACCGCCCCGGCGGCAAAAAAGGGAATGCACAGGCACTCCGCCGTCATCACCGCATTGACCAGCCACTGCACCCGGGAAATCCGGGCCGGCCATTCCTGTCGAACTATTAAGGGCATATCCGCATCATGACCGATCCCCCGCTCCCCGGAAAGATAAAAATCAATCTCCCTTCCATGAACCTGGGGAAGCCTTCTTCCAAGGGGACGATCACCGGAAAGGCCATTCCCGCCCCTCCGGCGGAGAAACCCTGGCGGATACCCCGGCGCGCCCTGGAAAAGGAAAAACTTCAGCACAAACGGCCGATATCCGAGATCAATTCCCGGACGTCTTCCTCGCGCGTGGCCCAGCTGGTGCAGAAGCGTACCGTACTGTGGGATTCATCCTCCCGGCGCAGATAGGCAAACCCGTACTTCTTCCTCAATTCATCCAGAACGGAATCAGGCATCGTGACAAACTGCTGGTTCGTCCCGCTGGCAACGGGCAGCGCAAGCCTCCTGGAGCGGCAGAAATCCCGGAGCATCACGGCCAGCCTGTCCGCATGGGCCCCAAGCCGGAAATAAAGGCCGTCCCGGAACAGCTCCAGAAACTGGATTCCCAGGAGCCGCCCCTTCGCAAGGCGTCCGCCCTTCTGCTTGGCAATGTAGCGGAAATCCTCCTTGAGGGAATCATGGCGCAGAACCAAAGCTTCCCCGAACAGGGCGCCGACCTTCGTGCCGCCTATGTAAAAGGCGTCGCAGAGAGAGGCAATCTCCGGCAGATCCAGATCATTGTCTTCAGCGCACAGGCCGTAGCCGAGGCGCGCGCCGTCCATATACAGGTACAGTCCCCTGCGGCGGCAGACTTCCGCAATCTCCTGAAGTTCCTTCCGGGAATAAATGGTGCCCAGCTCGGTCGGCTGGGAAATGTAAACCATTCTGGGCTGCGGCATATGCTCATGCGTTTCATCGCCCCAATGGGCGTGCCATGCATCCTCAATCTGCCGTGCCGTCAGCTTTCCGTCCAGGGAAGGAAGGGCTGAAACCTTGTGACCGCAGGCCTCCACGGCACCGGACTCATGCACGTTGATATGGGCCGCATCCGCGCACAGCACGCATTGATGGGGCCGCAACGCCGCCGCAATCACCGTGAAATTGGTCTGGGTTCCTCCAATGAGGAAATGAACGTCCAGGTCCGTTCTGCCGCACAGGCTGGCAATCAGCTCCCGGGCCTGCCCGCAATAGGGATCTTCCCCGTATCCGGGCGTCTGTTCCATATTCGTTTCCGCCAGCCTGCGGAGAATATCCGCATGGGCGCCCTCACTGTAGTCACAGTTGAAAAGAATCATTGTCTTCCTGAAAAACGCGGGGACCATAGCCCCGGGAGCTTTTCATGTAAAGGAATATGAACTGGACCCCGGAACCGGACCGGACAGTAGCGGCGCCCCCCTGCAAAGGCCGGAAAAAGAGGACAGGACTCCCGGAAGGATTCCTGCAACACGGGCCGGAGCAACAACCGTCCTCCGTGCTGCCCCGGCTGCTCATTCCGGAAGCTTTACCCTCTTCAGCGTAAACTCCATGTTGGAAATATCCCCCTTGGCCTCCTGAATGCGGGAATTGGTGAAATAAAGATAACCGTCATGGATGCTGAACGTATCCGGCCAGCTGATTCCGGGGCCGGAAGCCAGCACCTTGATCTCCCTGCGGTCCGGAGTGAGGTAAACGATACGGTTCTTTTCCAGATCCCCCATGTACAGATTGCCGCGGCCGTCCATGATCATGCCGTCCGGAGAAGGCGTCTTCATGGAAAAAATCCCGTCCTCCTCCACCTTCCGGTCAATCAGTTGGCGGGTAGGTATTCCATACAGGGTTTTGCCCGTCAGGGCGTGGAAATACAGGATGCCGTTCTTCCTGTCCAGGGCAATTCCATCGGAATGAACCTTCCCGTCATGCCTCTTTCCTCCAACGGTAATATGATCCTGCTCCGCCGTGGTATACGGATGATGGTCCAGCATGCGGTAATTCTCCCCGCTCTCCATGTCCAGAACGATCAGGCCCGGATCATTGGAATCCGTAAAATAAATTTTGCCGTGGTCGCGGTCCACGCGCAGGTCATTCACATAGGAATCCGGCCTGGTGGACTCAGCCAGCGGATACTTCCTGACCAGCTTGTCCGTATGGAGATCATACACGTACAGCGTAGGAACCGCGACGGTCTTGCCAATCATGGGATTCTTCGTATCAATCACATAAAGCCTGTCCCCGTCCGCAGCCACGGACTGCACGCACACAAACGCATCCCCGTCTCCGGGCATGCCTTTCTCCCACCGGTTGGTCCTTTCATCCGGATAAGGAGCGTAGCTGCCGTCCTTGCGGACCTGCGCCACCGAACACGGAATCTGCTCACGCCAGCGGGGAAAATTGACAAAAATCCTTCCCTTGTCCGTCACCGTCACTCCGGTCACCTGTGCCCCCTTGAACGAGGCGACATCCTCAATATTCCCCTCCGCCCGGCCGGACAGAGCAAAAGCATACATGAGGAATAAAAAAACAAAGACGGAAAAAACGAAACATTTAACGGGGGACATGGGATGTGATCTTTCTATTCACTGCAAGACAACACAGCAACTTCCCGCGTTCATTTCACAAGAGTCAGTTCCCCCTTCCCTGCACCGTTTCCATCACTTGCGGACAGAGCTCCCAAGCACCCGCATTATACGCCCTATGGAAAAAAACAACTATCCCTTAAAACCAGTAAGGCCCTGCAAGCAGTTAACTTGCAGGGCCTTGTTTGGTGCGCCCGAAAGGACTCGAACCTTTCACTATGACAGAGTTAAAATATAAATACTTATAATCAACGACTTACATTTTTACCAAATGCAATATATGTCAAAAATTCAAAAATATCATTGTGTTTTAGGAGATTTTTAGTGTGAGCAAAGTGTGAGCAAAAATCTAAACTCCCCCTTTTTTGAAAATGACTTCTATGTGTCCTTTCTGAAAACCATAGAAGGGTCACGGATGCGATAAAAAATAAATATATCGCAGAGAAGGAAAAAACGTACTTTTTCGAGTTAGAAAATAAAAAAATAAAAAAAGTAAGTAAATTTTTTTGTTCCAAATGTAAAGAAATATGAAGGGTTTATCAAGCTATAAACCAAAACTATAAAATTAAAATATATATGGTTAACATATTATTGAAAAAATTAATGGAACATCGTCCTAGAATGGCGAACAGAATCATATTGTTAATCTCTATTATTGAGCACAATAAAGAGAAGAGAATAGCAAATATCTTTCGCAAGAAAGAAATAGCATTAATGATGGGAATCAGCCCCGCCGCTATCTGTGGAAAGCATTGGAAACGCTGGGAAAAGTATCTTTCCTTATTCTTCAATATTGAAAATAAAAACGTTTATTACGCGTTTACTCCCAAGTATGAATGCAACGAGGAAAACCAGTTTAGTTATTATCAGGGACCTAAAAAGACAAAGCCTTTTGAAGTCGCTCCTAACGTGCTGGAAAAGAGGAAAGCATTTTTTCCTTGGATGAAAACGACGGAAGAAATCGAAGCTGAACGTTTAACAGCATTCTTTGCCCATTAACAATTTATTATAAACCAAGCCCCTTCCCATTTGCAGAACGATTGGTCGTCATTTTATATTCAAATGAAAAGAGGCTTAATAGAATCGAATTATGAAGAATATTTATATTCATAAATATTTACACGTAACAGATAAAGTCGGGGAAGAGTTATCACTGGAATCATTTCTTGATTCAATCAAGAATGAAGACTACAAAACTCAAATAGAACTCATCCGCAATGCGGAGGATAAAGCGAAACGGAAACAGTTGAAGTTTGACCTTCCAGCAGTAACAATTGCAGGAACGTTTGAAGGAGGCCGCAAAGACCACAATATTTCATCAAAATCGGGATTCATGGTGCTTGATTTCGACAATGAAGATGGAAAAGAGGCCGATTGGGAGGGACTGAAAAGAAAATCCTCAGGAATGCCTCAAGTTGCCGCTTCTTTCGTTTCTCCTTCTGGTCAAGGTCTTAAGATTATCGTGAAAATTCCTGAGTGGGAGTCAAAAGAGAACTTCACGGCCATTTTTAACGGAGCAAAACAGCTCTTTAAACGGGAATTAGGCATTCCAATAGACGAATCAGGGAAAGACCCCGCGCGCCTTTGCTTCTTTTCTAGTGATGCGAACCTCTATATCTGCCCGGATATTAGCAAGCTTGTTCCCATTGAACCCTATTATAAAGAAACGGAGAAAGCCGTTTCTTCGAAATGTCATAGAAAGCAGAGTAGCGGGGAAAATGAATGGGATTCTCTTTCTGAAAAAGAACGGATATCCGAGAGGGAAAAGACAGTGGGCGAGCTGGAGCAATTGGCCGATATTTTATTGAAAAGGACAGGGCATGCTTATATCGAGAAATATGAGCATTACGAAAAAATTCTTAGGGCCGCTTGGATAATGTGGCAAGGTGAAGGGGTTGAACATCTGAAGAAAACGAAATTTACATGGGATTTCGAACAGAACATTGCTGAGAAAATGAGGTCGTTTGAAAATTCTCATGCTCTCCCACTGGCACTTGTGAAGAGCGTTCGCAAGGAAATAGATGACTGCTTTTGTAAAGAGGCGACAAAAGATTTTTATTTTCTAGGAAAGGTCGGCTACCTACAAGAAAATGGAATCC
The DNA here is from genome assembly GCF_020860705.1 of Akkermansia sp. Taxonomy (GTDB): domain Bacteria; phylum Verrucomicrobiota; class Verrucomicrobiia; order Verrucomicrobiales; family Akkermansiaceae; genus Akkermansia. Next base: position 17,609 of record NZ_JAJBTT010000034.1, on the reverse strand, counting down.
ACTATGTGGACTTGAGGAAGGAGGACGTAGTATTGAAGCTGAGAGAAAGAGGCTTAAGTGATAAACGAGGTTCAAAAGACCTTTCCGAAGTCGAAAAGGCAATACTGTACATTCAGAGCAACAAACTGATTCATGCTGTTTTTGAGGGCTACGCAGGCAAAAAACGTGGTTTTCACATCATTGATTGTAAAAATGTTATTGTCCGCACTCAAGCAAACATCATTGAGGGCAAATCTGGGAGGTGGGATACTATCAATGAACTTATTGATTGCGTGCTGGGCAGTTCAAATAATCCGGAGCAAAAGAAAGTTTTATTGAATTGGCTGAAAATAGCACGGAAACGTTTGATGAACCCAGAAAGCCATTATAAATCTCCTCTCTTATGTTTTGTAGGTCCCACAGGAAGCGGGAAAAGCCTAATCATCAAGCGGCTTCTAATTCCAATCTTGGGCGGAAGAATGGGGAACCCATATAATTGCATGAGTGAGAAAACTCGTTTCAATGGAGATATGCTGGGCAATGAGATTCAGTTGATGGATGATGTGCAGCCAAACATCGATAATAGCACGCGCCGGGGCGTTTCCACAAGATTCAAGGAATTTGAGTATTCTAATGTAGTTCGAATAGAAAAAAAAGGCATTGAAGCTTTTAGCACAAATCCTTTGTGGTTTTTTATCATGGCCCTCAACGAAGACGCAAAATCCATTCAGGCGTTCCCGTTGCTCGGTATTGACATGCGCGATAAGGTTTGCGGTATATTCTGCAATGGAGAAGTGCCGGAAATGGTGCATCAAGACCCGCGGGGATTTGATGAAAAGATAGAGCAAGAATTGCCTGCGTTCATTGATTTTCTGGAGAATGAATACAATATTGAAGATGCGGAAGATAACTCTTCTGTGAAAAGAAACGGCTTTTCCTGCTATATTCATCCTGAGATTGAAGAGCGGTTGGAAGATGTTGGAGATGAAGGTCGGCTACTTAGACACTTGGATTCTTTAGGGTTCAAAGAAGAAATCTCGCTTACTGCACATGATTGGTCAGTTGAGCTACAAAAGCATGAATATCATCAGAAAATGAAATTCTTGTCTTCTCCCAACTATCTGGGGGAAATGTTTTCCAAACTGAGCAAAAGTCATCCTGAGCGCATCAAAAAGGGAAAAAGGGTCAGCAAGGGTTACAAATGGACGTTTATTCCTTGCAAAGGGGATGAGTTGTATGTGAAACAAGTTGAAGGAACTCCCGTTCCCTTTTAATAGAAGCAGGAAAAAGAGGGGGCTGTCTCGCAAAAGTTGAGGCGGCCCCTTTTTTGTTCCAAAAGCATGTAGCTGATTTCGCACTGCATGCCTTCTACATGGCAAAACGCCGACGTTATATACTAATATTTATATAGTTATAAAAATAATGTAGTAGATGTATCTTTTTTGAAGTTGATATAGGAAAATAGTATATAGAAAAAAGAGGGGCGGCGGGGGGCGGCTTTTCTCTGCTAGCTATAATGGACTTGATTTTTGATACATTTACAGCATTGATATAATAACTTATTTATAATAAACTATTTATATATAATGAAGTCAAAAAGCTGCCTACACGTTCAAGAATCAAGTACATCTTATTGGGAAGCTATCCTAAGAAAAAGCCCGTATAGGGACTATGTTTTTCGTTGCTCAGGAATTTGGGAGACTGTGAATTATAATTCGCCTTGTCCCATATCTTTGCAAGCATCTTGAGGGGCTTTTCTTTCAATAGCCCTATAATTTCTTTTCTATGCCTTAAACAAGCTCATTAGAGGGGTGAAGAATCCTCTGGCACGGTCATTTTTGCTATCTCTTCGACAGAGAAGGCGACAAAATCTTCTAAAGGAATTCCTTTTCTGACAGCGGCCTTCATGGCCAGATTTAGGATGCGGTTGCTAATTGGAATAGTAATTAAGGAAGAAATGTCTTTGGAGGAAGCCGGGTCACGCCCCTGGATATAGCGGTTAAGGAGAATCTGGGTTTGGCGTGGTATCCTATTGCGAACAAAGTAATTATCTATGGCGCTTCTTTTCAATCCGAGGGCAGAAGCCAATGTGGCTCGGCTTACGTGATTCTCAGCCATCCAGCGGCCTAACGTAGGAACGTCAATGATATTTGGGTCTTTCATGAAAGAAAAATCCTTCTTTGTGGGGATATTTCAACGCATTTGAGCAATCATGATTGACAAATCGTCAAAGAGTGCATATTTGTGAAAATATGAGCGCAAAAACTATATCAATGAAGGATTCAGAATCAGAAGTTACGACCATTCTCTCTCAACGAGCGTTGAAAGCTTTAGTAATTCTGAGTTTGAGAACTGGACTGAATGTTCAACAGATTGTTGAGGCCTCCGTGGCAAAACAGGCACGAAAAACGCTGGTTAGTTAATTGATTAGTTATTCTAACAAAACCTCGCAAATCATTCCTTTTCAACATTAAACGTAAATACCATGAAGAAAAACATACTCATTGCAGGCATTCTCAGTGCCTTTTCTCTTGCCGCTATATCCCAAGCCGCCGAAAATCCTTGGTCTTATTATTGGCCGAATCAGAAATCGCGGTCTTACAGCCAGTCCTATAATGAAACTACATATGGGATAGGAATCAAAGCCCTCTATGCCTGGGCTTCTCAGGATTGGGAACCCGATATGGGAGGGGTACTTGCTGATTTCCACGAAAATATCAATACAGGAAACGTGATTCATCAGCTCTCAATCACCTCTGGATATATGAAAGGAAGTCATGATTTTGATATTCAAGATACAAGTAGAAAAGTAGTTCCATTACTGGGAGGATATACTTTGCATGTTCCTGTCTGTGACAGTGCTTCCCTCTATTTCGGTGCAAAATATGGAATAGCATGGACGCGACTTGATGAGAAATCCAAAACCAGCACGGCTTATCGTGGGGTAAAACAAAGTATTAGCATGTACACGTTCAATGCGGGATTGGTTTTTAATATTAGTGAAAACGCCAAAATCCAAATAGGCTATGAGCTTTTGGGAATAGGGTCTAATTGTTCCCCTTGGCATGCCATTGAAGCCGGATTTAGCTGGGATTTCTAATCCCTTTTCCTTCATGAATTAACGCAATGCCCCTTTTTTGAAAATGCGTCTCTCAAGTAGATATTGCCAATAAAGAAAGGAAACGAAGTTATGAGTGAAGATGTTGAAAATAATGATTTTTCGGGATTTGTATATTTTATGATTACCTCGTTAGCGTTTGCTACAACAGGGGTGATAGGTAACTTTATAGCAAACCATAACGGCTCCACAGGCGTTATAATATTTGGTTGTATTTTGCTTGGGTTGATTTTAACTCTTACTGTTATTAAATTTAAAGCAGAAGGCTCCAAAAATGCTAATTCAGAAGTACAAAGAAAGAAAACACACACTCTAAAATATGGCATTTTTGCATTTATCGGAGTCTTCATATCGCTGATAATTTGTTATACTAATGCATCAGAGACAGAAGCGAAGAAGTTAAGAGAAGCTGCTGAACAAGAATCCTTTGCTAGATTAGCCGCAGAGAATCAAAGATTAGCCGCGAAGAAGGTTGCAGCTGAGGAAAAACTTGTTGAGCGTAATTCTTCAAGATTAAATGGTGACGGCCACACTTGGAATAGTGCTTCTCCTGAAGAAAAAACCGAAATCGCAAAAGCCTTAGAAGTGGTCTATCGAAACTTGTACTCGGATAATGAACAGACTCCAAGTTACACGGAGTATTACAAGCTATGTGATAAAGAGTATAAAACGACGGACGAAAATCGGCTTAACAAAAAAATAAAGGATATTGTATTTATCTACATAAATGGTACAGGCACAGATGGTAATGGTTATATTTGGAATAACTATTCTTATAAAGAGAAAATAGCAATCGCAAAGAGGTTTCACGTAGATTTGAAAGAAAATTTAGAGTGGCGAGGATTAACTCCTATGACCTCTAAGGATTATTATAATATATTAGAGGAAAAGTATAAGACGACAGACAAAAATACTCTTAGAAGAAAAATGTTGAACGTTATATGGTCACGTATAATAGCGATAGAGCAAGAAAAAAGAAGACGTGATGCAGAAAGAAGAGAAAGGAACAGACGTGATGCGGAGATATTCGAAAAAACCTATGGACACTATTACAGGTAATAACAGTCATGATAATTATCCTCTACTCCTTTCCCGTTTTTCGTGCTGAAGAGAAAGAGTTTTTCGAATTTTCATAACGGTAAAGTTACTTACCTCATGAATTTTCATGACTTTCCGAACAGAAATTCCATCTTTTAGGTCTTTTATGACTTTCGCATATTTGGATAGGAAAGCCTCTTGAGACTCGTGACTCCCTTTTGGGCGGCCACAGTGGACTCCCTTTGCTTTTGCGGCCTGTATGCCCGAATTAATGCGCTCCAGCATGGTTTCCCGTTCTGTCTCGGCCAAATCAGATAGAATTACAAACACTAGGCTTGCGGCTGGATTCCTTTTCCCGTTTTCGAGAAGTGTTTCCATGTTCTGATTTTGCCAGTAAAGAGAAACCTGTCTCTTTTCCAGTTCTTTGACCACAGAAATTGCTTGATAAGTATTTCGTCCTAGACGAGAAATTTCCGTAACGAGAACTTTTTTGATTTTCCCTTCTTTGGCTAGGGCTAATAGTCTCTGAACGCCTTTTCTCTCTTCCGATTTTGTAGCCCCAGAAATCTTCTCTTCGATAATCTCCACTATCTGCCAATCCCGTTCTTCGGCAACTTTGCTCAAATCTCTAATCTGGCGTTCATTATTTTGCCCGTTGGTCGAAACTCGAACGAAAAGAGCTACAGGAATTTTCTTCATAAGAATTTATATATAGTAATAGTACTGAAAAAAGCAATAGGTAAAAACAGTACAATAAAAAATCGTTTTCTGCCGCCTCAATCGCCTATTTTTCATTCTCCAAACAGTAATTTTTTCTCCCGACCTTTTTTCAGTACATTCCAATAGGGAAAGCTGAAAGACTTTTCTCTCATATATTCTGTTCTCCCTTCACTGAAGAGTAGAAAGTGAATGTCAGGCGCTTGAAAAAGAAGCAAGCCATTAGGGAAATTTCAAATGGAGGGTTGCTCATTCAGCACTATCTATAAAGTCAAGAATTTGCTAAAAAAGATTAAAACTACTCCGGATATTCTCTAAAAATCTCATCGCGAGTCAGTTCTCGTCCGTACTTCTCTCTGAGCTCCTGATAAATATCTCGCCTCTTCCGCGCTCATTTTTCATAGACTCTGCATCAAAATGTATTGGATTAAATTTCCCCTCTTCTAGTTCTTTTATGATTTTCCTTACTTCTTTTCTCTCCTCTTTTGAGGCGAGAATCGTAGATTTTGAGTACATTACATCATCTTCATCTATCCATGTTTTTCCGTCTCCCAAAGTATCAATTTTCTTAAGTATCTCCTGCTCTTTTTGCTTGCTAATCCGGGACTGTTCTAATATCTCCTCGGCTATTTGCTCATTGCTTTTCCCCGAAACACCAGAGGAAACACCCTTCGTTGTAGGAAGCATTGTTTCGTCATAGTTGTTCGGATTTTCAAGCATATCCATAAAAGGCTCGTAGTCTTCTCCATTTTGCATGTGTTCAATCAGAGCATCTTTCTTTTTTTCATCTTCTTCATCCAATAATGCCACGACTGCTTCTTTTTCTTTTTTCCTAATTTCTTCTTTGGCTGCAAATTCTATTCCTTCTATTTCGGAGAAAGGAGTTAAATTCCAATAAGCCATAGCTTCTTCATAAGTAATAGCCCGCATGTAATGTTTTTTCTGCATGCTAACAGTATGCCCCATTTGGCGTGCTACGGCATCATAGTTGTTATTTATCGCTACCAAATATGTTGCACAAGAATGCCTCAGGCCATTTTTAATAACTCTTATCCCCTTAACTGCATTCCTAAAACTATCAGAAAAAGCATCCTGTTTGCCCTGTTCGCTCGTAGAAGTAGTTTTAAATATTTTCCCTTGTCTCTCTTGAGAAGGAATGATTTCAAGCCATTTAATCAGCGTCTCATTCATAAAAACTTGCCTACTTCCTGTTTTTGAATCAGTCACAACAAAAGACTTTTTTTCTACAGAAGACCTCAGAGCTTTATTAATAACGTTCCAATCCAACACAAGAGCTTCGCTTTGACGCAATCCGGCAAAAAAACATAAGACAGCAGTAGCGTAACACCGATGCATAGCCTTTTCTTTATGAGGGCGTAAAATATCCAATATTTTCTGTACTTCTTCGATGGTATAAAAATCTTTTTCAGGAACTCCCTTCGGTAGAAATTCCAATTTTTCAATTGTAGATAGGTCACAGTAGGAAAAAAGACGCTTCACATCTGAAAGATAATCGTTGCGCACTTTAGCAGTTAAGATTTTTTGCGAAAGGCTAGACAGGCTATCCCTCCATTCCCTGACTTCATTCAGCGTTAGTGAAAACATTTGCCTCCCAGAAAAATCAACACTAAATCTATTTAGATGGCGTTTCATACTTTTCTGATATATCTCTGACCTAGATATTCCTTGATTTTTCTTTTTCCATTCCACCACAAAATGTTCTACTGCCTGTTCAACAGTCCATTTTGACCTATTCGAAAATGACTTACGGATTCCGTCTTTTATCAAGTCGGCAAGGGGGAGCGAAGGGTCGCTATGTTGATATTGTTGTATAGCCGCTTTCTCTTCTTTCGATAATATTTTCCCCAATGACAATCCGGAGTCTTCAACCTCCTTCACCAATCTCGAGGCAATTTTTTCTGCCTCTGCACGGGTAGAAGAAGAAATATAAACTCTCCGTACCTTCCCGTCGCTACCTTGTTGTGAATACCAAATTCTATAAGGCGCTCTTTTTTGTCCTGTCAGAGTAATATATATTTTATGGGGGTACTCTGCTATCACCTTTTTCATACCCTCAACGTAGAAGAATTGGTCTAAAAATCAATTCTGTTTAGTGTGACCAAAGTGTGAGCAGAAACAAGAAGCCTCCGTAAGTTACTAACTTACAGAGGCTATTTGGTGCGCCCGAAAGGACTCGAACCTTCACGGGGGAACCCCCACTAGAACCTGAATCTAGCGCGTCTACCAATTCCGCCACGAGCGCACATGGTTTGGTAAGAACGGGGCTTATTATGCACAGAGGCGGCGGATTGGCAACTTTTTTCCTTCACATGAAAGAAAATATTTTCCCGGGCCTTCCGCCGCCCGTCATCCGGAACCGCACGGAAACGATATAAGGGCTTCTCAAATACTTCCGTATGCAGTAGTCTCCCCTCAGCATCAGAGGCACCACCATTGCAGGCTTGTGAATGAGACGAGTGAAAAACCGCTATTGAACCGCTTTGAGGTCATGGAAATGGGATTCGGCCTGTGCACGCTGGCCGCCCTGATGTGGCTGCTGTGGTGGAACGGCTTTGGCGAGATTCATGAAGACCAGCTTTCCCTGCGCTATTTCCGGGAAATCCTCTCCCTGCTGGTGCTCGGACAGCTCACCGGCGTCATCGGCATCCTGCGGGAAAAATGGCTTACCAAATCCATCCGGAACCCGCGGTGGATGGAATTGGGGCTGGGCCTCGTGATCCTGGTCATGCTAGCGGGGAATTTTTTCAATTCCTCCTTTATTTCCAGGATAGAGCTTCAAAACATTTTCCGCGCCCTGTGCCTCTGCTACGGCGCGGCGCCCCTGCTGAACCTCAAGGAGTACTTTTTCCGCATAGCCCGCAGGAACCGGGGTTTTCACCTGCCGCGCATGCGCCCCGCCATGCTCTTCCTGCTTACGCTGATTGCCTTCATCACACTGGGGGGAACCCTCCTCATGTCGCCGGGAGCCACCAAGGAAGGCATCTCCCTTTCCCCCACGGACGCCTATTTCATCAGCACCAGCGCCGTCTGCGTCACGGGGCTGGTGCCCTTGAATGTCCATGAGCATTTCACCAATTACGGACAGACCATCCTGCTGGTACTTTTCCAGGTGGGGGCCTTCGGCATCATGACGTTCACCTACTTCGTTTCCCTGATGGTGGGCCAGGGCCTGAGCCTGCGCTCCAAGGTCACCATCAGCACCCTGCTGGACGAGGAGGGGATCGCTCAGGTGGACCGGTTCATTAAAAACATCATCGCCGTCACGTTCGGGGTGGAGGCTCTGGGGGCCATCGGCCTTTATTTTTCCTGGAGGAACGTGCCGGGCCTGGAGGGAGACACGCTCTGGTGGTACGCCGTGTTCCATTCCGTCTCCGGCTTCTGCAATGCGGGGTTCAGCCTGTTTGCGGACAACCTGGCCACGCCGGACGTGGCCTACAATATGGGCGGGCAGATTACCATCATGGTGATGGTGCTCTGCGGCAGCCTGGGATTCGCCATGTATCTGGAAATCGTCCGCCGGGCCAGGGTGGCCCTGGGCTGGGACGACCGGAATACCGTCAGCCGCCACTGGTCCACCTACAGCTGGCTGGTCGTGCGCATGACCGCCGCGCTGGTGCTGGGCGGAGGATTGATCCTCTTCCTGATCAAGGCGATTGACGGCAGCCTGTTCACCTCAGCCGATCCCTGGTACTGGATTCTGTGGGAAAGCCTGTTCAACGCCACGGCGCGCACCGCCGGCTTCAATATTTCAGACATGGCGCTCAACAGCATCCCGTACGCCCTGTTCCTGGGGGCGCTCATGTTCATCGGCGGCAATCCCGGTTCCACCACGGGGGGCGTCCATACCACCGCATTCGCCGTTTCCTGCGGGGAAGTGGCGCGCATTTTGCAGGGCAAGCAGGACGTGGTGATGCACAAGCGCCGGATTGCCCGCAGCGTGGTGGAGCGCGCCGTCATCACCGTCATCCTGGCCGGAGCCTGGGTGGGCATGATGACCACGGTCATGTGCTTTGCGGAGCCGGACCTAAGCCTGGAACGCCTGTTTTTTGAGGTGGTCAGCTCCTTTGCCACCGTCGGTTTTTCCTGGAACGTCACGCCGGAACTCAGTGATGCGGGCAAATGGATCATCGTATTCAACATGATCGTGGGCCGCGTAGGCATGGTGGCCTTCGTCCTGGCCTTCATGAAACAGCCCACCAAATCTCCGCTGCGGTATCCGGAAACCAGGCTGCCCCTCAGCTGAGCGGCGTTCCTGCCCCCGTTTTTCATGACATACATGAAAAACAAACGCATTTCTTTCTTGCATGAAAACGGTTTGCGTCAAAAATGCCGGACCTTTAGCGCCTGCTTCCGGCACATGAAGCCCGCAGGACGCCTTTGCTATGAATAGTCCTTCCTCTATTTCCTATCAAAAGATATGGCTCATGTCCTATCCCCTGATGATCAGCCTGATCATTGAGCACCTGATCGGCCTGACGGACGCCGTTTTTCTGGGACGCGTGGGGGATGTGGCGCTGGGAGCGTGCGCCCTGGGCGGCGTGTATTACATGGCCATGTTCATGCTGGCCTTCGGCTTCGGGTTCGGGGCGCAGATCATTATCGCACGCCGCAACGGGGAGCGGCGGTACAACCGCATCGCCCCCACCATGGTCCAGGGCTGTTATTTCATGCTGGTCCTGGCGGTGGCGCTTTTTACCGCATCCCAATACTTTTCCCCCATCATCCTGCGGGATATCATTGAATCCCCCCAGGTGTACAACGCTACGGTGGATTACCTGCACTGGCGCACCTACGGCGTTTTTTTCTCCTTCCTCTGCGTGATGTTCCGCGCCTATTACGTGGGGATTACCCAGACAAAGATCCTCACGGTCAATTCCATCGTGATGCTTCTGAGCAACGTGGTGCTGAATTACTGCCTCATCTTCGGGAAAGGCGGCTTTCCCGCCATGGGCATTGCCGGAGCGGCAATTGCCTCCAGTGTGTCGGAGGCCGTATCTCTCCTCTTTTTCATCATTTACACGGGCACGACGGCGGATAAAAGGAAGTACGGCTTCCGCCGGGCGTTCACGTTCCGCCCCCATTTGCTGAAAGGCATGCTGTCCATTTCCGGCTGGACCATGGTGCAGTCCTTCATTTCCGTCTCCATCTGGTTCATCTTTTTCCTGGCGATTGAGCATCTGGGAGAACGCCCCCTGGCCGTCACCAACATCGTACGCAACATTTCCGCCATGCTCATTATGGTGATCAGCGCCTTCGGCACCACGGCGGGAGCCCTCATCAGCAACCAGATCGGCGCCGGGGAACAGCGCTACCTGTTTAAGACCTGCGGCATGACGCTCAACCTGACGTACGCCATCCTGATTCCCCTGCTGATCCTCCTGTGCATATTCCCGGAACCCGTTCTGAGAATTTTCACGGATAACCCGTCCCTGATTGCCGCCAGTGTCAATTCCGTGTACGTGATGGCCTCCTCCACCCTGATCATAGCCCCGGCGTTTATTCTGTTTAACGCCGTATCCGGCACGGGAAATACAAAGGCAGGCTTCATCATGGAGATGATTTCCCTAGCCGTTTACTCCGCCGCCATTTATTACGGCGTCATCAGGCTCAAGCCGGATGTGGCTGTCTGCTGGTTCTCCGAACACATTTACGGGGCGGTCCTGATCGCCCTGGCGTGGTGGTACCTTAAAAGTGGAAGATGGCGAGGTAAAAGGGTTTAAGCGGGAACATGGGAGGAAAGTTGCCAAAAAACGGCCTGCTTCCGTTCCCTTTTCTCCACCGGAAAAGATGGCTGCATCCATCCCAGGAACATCCCCTCATGAAAGCGCCAGGAAGCGAATGGCCCTTGTCCGTTCAAGCCGTACGGACGGGCCCCAAACTATATCCTCTCCCCTATGCCGGGCCAAAGATAGCCCGGCCATCAACTAACGCCGGGGGAACGGCCTGGGCCTTGCAACTTCAGGAAGACCGTGAACCTTGGAGCAAGCCCCTTTCATCCCGTAAATCAGAGGCAAACAAGTCCGGCATGATGGAGAAACCCCGCCGCACCGGAAAGTGTCTCCTCCCTTCATGACCTTTTTAAAGGGCACTAAAAAGCCCTGCGGCAGATACCGCAGGGCAAAAACGGGGCAAGCCGGAATTATTCTTCGCCAGAGTCCTCTTCGGAATCACGTTCCTCTTCCGGGGAGGCCGCTTTTTCCTGCTGGTGGGAAATAGCCTTCTGGGCCTTGCGGCGGCATTCTTCCATCATGAAGAATTCCGCGCAGCGGAAGGCGCGGCGGGCGGCTTCACGGGCCGTTTGGTCGTCCATCAGGGCAAGCCCTTCCTCAGACACTTCCGCCAGGAACATCTTCCATGCGCGGGCGGCCACTTTCTTGCCGTCCAGCTGCTTGTAGGAAACGGAATCCTGCATGGGCTGACGGTCGTCGGAACCGCTGCCCTTTTTATTGCGGCGGCGGCGCTTGCGCTTGTTGAAGGAAACTTCAGAAGCCCCTCCCACGGTTTCAGGCTGGGCAAAGACATCTCCGCCATGCTGTTCATGGCGTTCCTGCTGTTCCGGATTACGGTTGGGGCGGAATGATTCGCGCTTGACCTTGACCGGAGCGGGAGCCTGGGGCTTTGGGGAAGACTCGGGAGCGGGAGTCTTTTCAACGGGAGCGGCAGGAGCCGCAGTCACGGAAGGAGCAGCCTGTTCAGCTGCGGGGGCCTTCTTGTCAGCCGCCTTTTTGGCGGTTTTCGCGGTCTTTGTCCTGCCCGTAGTCTTCGTAGCGGACTTGACCGTTTTGATTTTGGTTGTGGGCGCTTCTACGGGAGCGGCGTCAGCAGCGGGCTTCTTTTCGCCCTCGGCGGCTTTCTTGGTCGTAGACGCCGTCTTTTTGGCAGCCGTCCTGCGGACAGCTGTTTTTTTGGCTGCGGATGCTTCCGGAGCACCTGTTTCTAATGGTTTTTTTGCCATAAAATTTCAAGTGAAAGAAAGGAGTATGAATCAATTCCGGGGATTGTCGAGATTTATCACGGAGCCTCATCCGGGAGGGCGGGCAAATCCTTTAAAAGCGCTTTGTATCTTCCCGAATCAAAGGGACGGCCGCTCACCACCATCTCGTTAATGGTGATTGCCAGAGCCTGCGCCATCAGTTCCAGAGCTTCCTGTTCTTCCAGCTTTTCCCGTCCCGTCAAGCGCTCCAGGCAGGCCTTGACATAGGCCGTATCCGGCGCCTCCAGCTGCTCCCGCACGGCGGGCACCAGCGTTTCAATCATGTCATCCGGTATTTCCATGAGACCTTTTCCCGCTGTTCTTCTTACATGCCGCCCATGCGGCTGCGGATAACGGATTGCAGTTCCGTTTCAAATTCCCTCAGGTCCTCCGCCGTGGGTTCTCCAAGCGTCGCGTCCCAGTTGATGCGGCCCGTGCGGTCGATGTCCCATACACCCTGTGCGCCGCTCTTGAACAGAACTTTGCCGGCCATCAGGGCATGGGGAGGCGTCACCTCATCCACGCTTACCTGGGTTTTGCCCAGCAGGGGGGAGGGGGCGGCCGTCGCTCCGGGCAGTTCTTCCGTCCGTTCAGCCTGAGGAGCCGGTTCCGGCTGCCTGAGACGGATCTCCAGATCCTGAAGCAGGAACCTGGTGTCCATGAACGTCAGCTTGATGCCCAGGTCTTCATGCAGTTTTTTCTGAATGGCGTTTAAATCAAGCCCTTCTTCCGCCCAGTCCCGGATGGACTGGACCTGCTCCGGAGATAATTGATCAGGGGTAATCATGATATGTATTTGAGTTAGAATGATGCTTTTTTGTTCGCGGCCAGCCATGCATTCCAGCACGGGATGAACGCGGGAGAGAAGTCCTGCGGGCGGCGCTCCACCCATGCCTGGATTTGTTCCGGCGTAAACCACTGCACACTGTCCACTTCCGCTGCGGGAAAACGGACTTTCCCGGAATAACGCCCTTCATAAAGGGCGATGAACTCCCAGCCGTTATTTTCACCAGCGTCAAAATCCGCAATCTTCCGCAGTTCGCAGCCGGAGACGCCCAGTTCCTCCTTCAACTCCCGCGCCGCGGCGCCTTCATAGTCTTCCCCGGCATCCAGATGCCCGGCGGCGGAAGAATCCCATTTGCCCGGCTGCCTGTCCTTCCACAGGGACCTTTTCTGGAGAAGCACGGCTCCATGCTTGTTCACCAGGAACATGTGCACGGCCCGGTGGAGAAGATTCCCTTCATGAATCTCCCGGCGCGTCCCCTGTCCCGTCATCTGGTTGAGTTCGTCCACCACGTCAAACAATTCATCCCCGCTCTGCGCCACGTCTTTAAGAGGATTGGAGTCATAAGCCCGCGCCAGCTGCACCCACTGGGACAAATTCAATTCCTCAGCCCTTGCGGAAGGGGAAATCCCCAGGGAAGCGGCCACTTCCTCCCATGGAGGGGAGGCCGGAAGCTGTTTTTTCAACTGCTTGCGCCGCAGGGAAAAAGCCTTGCGCATCAGCTCGTCCATCAACCGGTCGTCGTACGGAGGCAGATCGCGGACGGGGCGGGGCGTGAGCAGCATCACGGTGGAATCAATCCTGGGGCGGGGATGGAACGCTTCCGGAGGAATAGTCTTGAGAGCGCGGGGAATCCAGTTCTTCTGAATGCGGAGGGACAGCAGCCCGAAGGCGTCGTCATCCGGAGTCGCCAGAATGCGGTCGATAAACTCCTTCTGGAGCATCACCACGGCCCGTTCCACGGCGCTGGGACGGGACAGGAAGTTCTGAAGAATGGCTCCGCCCGCGGAATAGGGAAGATTGCCCAGAAACTTGACGGGAGCCTCCGCAAACAATCCCCGCGGATCCCAGGAAGCGCCGTCCGCATGGTAAACCTCCACATGGGGATCCCCGGCCCAGCGGTTTTTCTGGTATTCCGCCAGGCGGGAGTCGAATTCCACCAGAATCAATTTGCGGCAAAGGGGCGCGGCATGCTCCGTCAGGGCGCCGGTTCCGGGCCCCACTTCCACCACGCAGTCCTGCGGCTGAATCTCAAGCTGGTCCACAATCCAGCGCGCCACATTTTCATCCGTCAGAAAATTCTGGCCCAGGGATTTGCTGGGGCGCACCTCGTGATCTTCCAGAACATTCCTGATCTCGGACGGTTTCATAAGCCGATGTTCTCAAAAATGCACATCGGGAGCCAGTAAAAAGCGGGGCAGTTTCCGGCATGAAAACGGAGCGCCGGGCAGAGGTTCATTACCCCCGCCCACCTGGAACGGGTTCCTTTCCATCCCATGGGTCCGGCATCCTCCGGAAGCGCGGCGGCGGACATATCACAAATTGACAAAAAGGAGAAAACATGGCACTTTTACAGGCGTCTGGAACAGTACACCGCCTGTCGTGAACCGGAAGATTCCACGGGCCTTTGGAACGTGCAGACGCCCTTGCCGGTGAAAAGGTTGAACCGGCACAACAGCAATTTGATAAGATCATGAAAGTACTTGTAACCGGCGGCGCCGGATATATTGGTTCCCATACGGTGCGCCAGCTCGTCAAAATCGGCGCTGACGTGACCGTGCTGGACAACATGGTGTACGGCCATATCGGGGCTCTTGTGGACCCGGAAGTAAAACTGGTCAAGGGAGACCTGGGAGACGCTTCCGTGGTGTATCCGCTCCTGATGCAGGGCAACTTTGACGCCGTGATCCACTTTGCCGCTTTTATCAACGTGGGTGAATCCGTCCAGAATCCCCTCAAGTACTACATGAACAACATCGCCCGGCCGCTCGTCCTTCTGGGCGCCATGCAGGCCGCCGGCGTCAAGCGGTTCGTTTTCTCCTCCACCTGCGCCACCTATGGCGTCCCCACCCAGATTCCGATCCCGGAAACGGAAAAGCAGGATCCCATCAATCCGTACGGCAGCTCCAAATACATGCTGGAAAAAGTCTGCAAGGACTGTGACCGGGCCTGGGGACTCAAGAGCGTTTTCCTGCGCTATTTCAATGCTTCCGGCTGCAGTGAAGACGGCCTGATCGGCGAAGACCACGAACCGGAAACCCACCTCATTCCCAACATCCTGCTCACGCTGACCGGGGAAAAAGAATACATTGAAGTCTTCGGCACGGATTACGACACGCCGGACGGCACCTGCATCCGTGACTACATCCACGTCAACGACCTGGCGGACGCCCACCTGAAGGCGGTGGATTACCTGATGAAAGGCGGCTCCACGGAATGCTTCAACCTGGGAACAGGCCTGGGGCTTTCCGTCCGTGAAATCCTGGAAACTGCTGAAAAAGTCACCGGCAAAAAAATCCCCGTCCGTTACGGGCCGCGCCGTGAAGGCGACCCGCCCCGCCTGATTGCCAATCCGAAGAAAGCCAGGGAAATCCTCGGCTGGGAAGCCCAGTGCAAAGATGCGGGAGCCATTGTGGAAACCGCGTGGAAGTGGATGACCGGCCCGCGCCATGGCCATTATTGATTCCCCTTCCCTCCAAAACGGGAACCGTTCCCTTCGGGCCTGAACGCGCTGATGATACGCGCCGCAGGGGCTGATTCTCCGGGCATCCTCCCTTGCTTGATTTCTCAAGCCGTCCTTTGGGTTAAGACCAGAGGGCGGCTTTTGTTTTTTGTTTGGAAAACTTGACTGTTAAACCTTTTCCAGCAATCCTTTAGTGCAAGAGAAAAGATGCGGAACGGATTACTAATCCGGAGTCAACAATAAATAACCAAAAAGAAATATTTAGATAAAAACCCGCAGGGGGGGTATTTGGGGGAAGCTATTCTCTTCCCGGGAAATTAAATATAACACAACACGCTGACTATCTATTGTTTATAAAATAACTAAAATCCATCAAATTTCTTTCCGGATTAGTAATCCGCTAAGGAGTAAGAGTCACTTCCATTCAACACTTCCTTAGTTATGAAGAAAACACTAATACTCCTTGTCTCCCTGGCTTTCTGCTCGCTGTCCGCCCAGGGTGCCACCACCTTGTGGACGACTACCTTCGGAAACGCGAATCAATCCGACGCGACGCAGGTAACGCTCACCAACACAGGGGCGATGTCCAATATCACGGGATCCGTTACTTCCCTGACGAAGAAGCTGCACAGCAGTGAAACTTCGCAATCTTGTGATTTGATGGCAAGCGGTGATCCCTTTGGGTCAAGCGCGGAAGTGTTCGTCCCTAACGTCAACCGAACGCAGGGATCATGGACCGCTGGCATGAGCTTTACCAATAACGGTTCCCAAGCGTGTTCCATCGCTTCCGTTACAATAACCATGGTTGCTTCTTCCTCGACAGGCCAGGTGCAACAGGACAGAAAAGACTTTGCTTTGACGCTGACGATCGGCGGACAGACGGTGACGGCTACTCCTATGATTACGGGAAACTCCTCAAACGGACAGGAGGTGACGCTGAACTTTAGCCAGCCGGTAAAACTGGAAACCGGAAAACAATTGGATGTTTCCGTTCTCGTCGATAAGGCTACCCAGACAGACGGTTCTTTCTCCGGCATCAAGTCCATGGTATTCCAGGGGGACCTGATGGTTCCTGAACCGGCTACGGCGTCCCTGGGGCTGCTGGGCCTGGCCGCGCTGATGATGCGCCGCCGCAGGGCGTGACTTTCCGGACTTCCTCTCTTGTTTGATTTCTCAAGCCGCTCTTTGGGGTCAGCCCAAAGGGCGGCTTTTGCGTTCTGTTCGAAAAACTTAATTGTTACTCCCTTTCCGGCAAGCAGTTAGTAAAAGAGCAAAGATACGGACCGGAATTACCAATCCGGAGTCAAGCTTGAACATCTGAAAGAAAAATGTTTCCGGGAATTTTCCCTTGCCCATCTTCCGTGCCCCGTTAACTTCCGCTCCGGAAGCAAATGGGCCCTCCGGCTCCTGGGAGCGGAAGGCTTCAGCCTTTCGCGGTTGAAAACTTTTCTGGAGCCCGGAGGAAGCTTTCATTTAATAGCTTCACCTCGTTCCGCCCAAGTATTCATTAGGGCCGGGAGGCCCTAACTCCCAGGCAGGTACCCCTGTAAAACGGACGGTGGAAATGTTTGCTCCCAGAGGATGCGCGCCTCCGGCGTCTGAGAGCGGACTGCTCCCGCTTTTCGCGGTCAAAAACCTTCTGGAGCACGACGGGAGCTTTCGTTTAATAGTTTCACCTCATTCCGTCCAAGTATTCATTAGGGCCGGGAGGCCCTAACTCCCAGGCAGGTAGCCTGTAAAACGGACAGTGGAAATGTTTGCTCCCAGAGGATGCGCGCCTCCGGCGTCTGGGAACGGAAGGCTCCCGCCTTTCGCGGCCAAAAACCTTCTGGAGCGCAGCGGAAGCTCTTATATCCGGAACTTCTCCGGCTTTTCCCTCCCCACCCCCTATAGAAAAACGGACTCCTCCCTCCCTGCATCCCCTACCTGCCCGCCGAACCGTCACGCTAAAAAATCTTCTTCATCCGCGTACCCGTCCAAAAGTCCATCATACTCCGAACACCAAACAGGCCCGGGTATCTTCAATTCAACACAGAACAACCGTCAAAAATACATAAAACACTTACAATCCATCATCCTATTATCAACATCTGGTCATTATGCAGGCCGCCGGAACAATACCCCCTTTGCGCTCGTTCCAACCGGAAAAAACATTATATTATTTTCAGGAACCTCCCTTATTGCATGAGCCTGCACATTGAAAGTACAGAAGACGCCCTTACGGAACTGAAAAAACAGCGTGTCAAAACGCTGGTTTCCGCCGTTTCCGTCTCTTTCCTGGGCGTTGCCCTCATGG
>NZ_JAJBTT010000010.1 GCF_020860705.1 Akkermansia sp. | reverse complement strand
CTATCACCCCTATCACCCCTATCACCCCCTGAACATCATCCCCAAAAAACACAAACCGGGAGAGGCATGCTACCTCCCCCGGTCAAACTCAATAAACTCACTCCCTTCCAGCGAATCAGGCTCCGGCCTTCATGGCCTGCTTGACTTCCTCATGCAGCCCGTGCTTTCTGGAGAAGATAAGAGCTGCCGGAGAAGCGATGAAGATGGAGGAATACGTACCAATCAGAATACCTGCGGAAATCGTCCAGGCAAAGTCTTCCATGGAAGGCCCGCCGAAGAAGTACAGACACACAAGAACGGCCAGCGTGGAAAGGGAGGTCAGAATGGTACGGGAAAGCGTCTGGTTGATGGCCTCATTCATGATCTGGTCCGCACTCTCATTCGGATCCGAGAATCGGAGGAATTCGCGAATACGGTCAAACACGATAATCTTGTCATTGATGGAATAACCGGCCACCGTCAGCAACGCGCCGATGTGGATGACGTTCAACTCCGTACCGCTGATGATCACCAGCCCCAGCACCAAGAGAACGTCATGCGTCAGGGCGATGACTGCACCAATGGCGAAGGTCCATTCAAACCGCACTGTCAGATAAATCATGATACCCAGAATACCGAAGAACAAGGCCCATGCGGAAGTGATGAGCGTATCGTACCCCATGGACTGCCCGATGGTTTCTTCACTGAACGGGGCCTTTTCCAGCACGGGGAATGCCTTGTTCAGCGCCGTGGTGATAGCCTCCTTGTCCTGGGCATTGTCGGAGAAGTTGACCAGGATGTTTACCTTGCTGCTGTCCGTGGATTCAGCCACTTCCTGCACCGTGGCCTTCTGGGTCAGAGACAGCTTGTTGACAACCTGCTCGGCTTCCTTGAAAGAAACGTCGCCCTTGTTCACCAGGTAGGAGATGGAGGAACCGCCGGTGAAGTCCATGCCCAGGCAGTCCTTGCCCTTCATCGCACCCACTACAATGCAGACCACCAGCAGGATGGCGGACAGGGAGCAGGACCAGCCCTTCTGGCCCATGAAGTTGAAGTTGCTCTTCTTCTTGAAGAGGTTCAGGAATTTGAGGTCCTTCATCATGCCGATGGTATCCGCCCAGTAGAACAGGACGCGGGTGACGAGAATCGCCCCGATCATGGAGGTGATGACGCCCACCGTCAGCGTGACGGCAAAGCCCTTGATGGTGCCGGTGGCCATCCAATACAGGATGACGGCCGTGATGAGGGAGGTGATGTTGGAGTCAAAAATGGCGGAGAAAGCTTTGTCAAAGGAGTTGCGGATAGCCACGCGGAAGGGGCGACCCGCTTCCTTTTCTTCCCGCAGGCGTTCATAGATGAGCACGTTGGCATCCACCGCCACGCCCAGGGTCAGCACAATACCGGCAATACCCGGCAGCGTCAGTTCAAACCCGAAGATGGACATGGCCCCCAGAAGAAGCAGGGCATTGATCGTCAAGCCCATGATAGCCACCAGACCCGCAAAGCGGTAGTAGATGATCATCATAATGAAGCAGAGAATCAACCCCGTGATGCCGGCGTATTCCCCTTGGAGCAGGGCCGTATGGCCCAAGGAGGCGGAAATTTCACTGGCGGATTCAAAGTTGAGCTTGTTGGTCAGGGGGTTGGAAAGCACCTTCGTCAGGGCTTCCGCTTCGCCGGGAGCATCCAGACCGCTGATTTCAAAGCTTTTTGAAAGAATGGCCTGGACCGTGGGGGCGCTCTTGACCACGTCATCCAGCACAATGGCCATGCGGTCGTGGCCCAGCTGCATGCGGGAAGTCAGGTTGTACATCTTGTCCGCACCTTCATTGCTCAGGGTGACGTTGACATGGCCGGGACGGGCCAGGTCCACCCCGGCGCGGACGATGTCCTTACCCGTCAGGGATTCACGTTTTTCCAGGAAGATTTTTTCCGTGACGTCCTCGTTTTTGCCATTCTTGAAGGTGTATTCATACAGCCTGTAGCCGGGAACGCGGATGCGGCCTTCCGCCACCAGTTCATTGTTGCGCGGATGGACGGGGAGAATCTGCAGCTTGGCAACCTTCGTCAGAATGGCCTTGGTTTCTTCCCTCTTGGCGGGGTCCGCGGCGGGAATCTGCACTTCAATGAGGTTCAGGTCATCCTTCTTCTTCGGACGGATGATGACGTCATTGGCGCCGGTGCTGTTGAGGCGGTCCGTCAGAATAACGCACGCCTGCTCCATGGCCTGGTCCGTCAGGGGAATAGGCTTGCCGTCATCCCCGATGTTCGGCTCCACGCTCAGCGTGAAGGAAACGCCCCCCGCAATGTCAATGCCGTACTTCAAGCCCTGCTGGAACAGGGAGAAAAGAGAAAAGGAGGCAATGCCGATAATGAAAATCGTGCCGGCGTTGCGCTTGACCTTGTCCTGCTCTGAACCCAGGTACCAGAAAAATACGCCCAGCAATATCAGGCCGCCTATGAAAATGAAGAGAGGATTGTTGAAGAGATCGTAAATAGACGCGAGAAAAGCGGGCATTCCGCCAGCCGCGGGGAGAGTTTCGGCAGATGCCAGGAGATTCATAGACATTTCAATCCGGATTGAGTGTGAGTAATACGGCAAGGGATTGTGGAGAAATTCACCAGCAGGTCAAGCCTTCTGTGCGTGTACCCGTTAAGAGGAAGGCTCACCCGGCGGAACGCCGGAAGCATGGCGCACCACGGACATGAAAAACCCGGTTTCCACAGGGAAACCGGGTTAAAAGGGAAACCGGAACCGCCGGGGGCTACCTGCCGGCCACCGTTTCTGCGGGAACTGGAGCGGGCGCCACGGGAGTAATGATCACCGGAGCAGGAAGGGGGGATGAATCCGGAATGGCGGGAGCGGCCGGCATGGAAGGCACGTGTCCGGCGGCGGCGCGGCCGCGCCGGATGAGTTCGGAAACGGTCACCAGCTCATAGCCGCGGTTTTTCAGTCCCTTCACAATGGCGTCAATAGCCGCTACCGTGGAGGCATGGATGTCATGCACCAGAATGATGGAACCGGGCTTGGCGCCATTCACCGCGCGGGCGGCCACCACGGAGGAACCGGGCTTGCGCCAGTCATTCGTGTCCACATCCCACATGATGGTGGTGAACCCGAAGCGCTGGCGGGCCCAGGAAGCTACGCCGGCGTTCGTGTAGCCGCCGGGGGGGCGCATGACCACGGGAATAATGCCGCAGGCGTTGCGGATGGCCTCATTGGTGCTCTGGAGCTGGGCTTCCGCCTTTTCACGGGGAACCTTGCTCAGGTAAATGTGATTCCACGTATGGTTGCCTACTTCATGGCCTTCATTGACCATGCGGCGCACCACCTGGGGATGGGCCTTCACGTTGCAGCCCTGCATGAAGAAAGTTCCCTTCACGTTGTTGGCGCGGAGGATGTCCAGCACCTTGGGAGTCAGCGTTCCGTGGGGGCCGTCGTCAAAGGTGAGGGCCACCACCTTGTCCGGGACCGCCACGCGGTTTACCGTAACTCCAGGAGTACGAGGGGAAAGGGGAGCGTCATTATAGGACGGGCTCACGGACTGCACCGGCACGGACTTGGAGGGCAGTTTCACGGCGGGACGGTCCGGCTTTTTCCCTGGAGCGGTCACCGGGGAAAGGGAGGCCTTCACCGGAGCGCCAGGCTGCACCGGCTGATCCTGATGCTGGGAACAGGCGGACAGCCCAAACGCCAGGGCGCATGTGAGGAATAAACGTTTCTTCATAACAGGTTTTTGCACGATGTACGCTCATACCACCCTCTTGTCACGCCCTAAATCATCCATCTGTGCGGCATGAAAAAGAAGAGGGTCCTGCCGCCCTTCCAAGGTACGGCTGCCGTGGAAAACGCAACGGGAGACGGAGAGGAATTATTCCGGACTATCCATGTCAATATAGCTGACGGATACCGTCCTGCGGGGATTGGAAGGGTCCCGCACTTCCACCTTCATCCGTTTGAAAAACCAGGAGCCGTCTTTCAGCTTCATCACGGAATCAATCATGAAACGCTTGGCCAGTTCCCCACGGCCGTCAATGCCGTCCACCTGCCACATGGCGCCGTTTTCCTTGTCAATCCAGACGCGCACCCAGGCATACTGCCCTACCTTGGGATTCGGATTCGGAATCTGGACAATCCAGCAATCCCGGCCCTTCACCGTGCTCGCCGCATCGTCCCGGACGATTTTGGCGCCGGGCCAATACAGGTAGCGCATGGAAAGGTCTTCATACGTTACGTCCGTCCCCGCAATGGGAACCGCGTACTGGGAGACCGGCAGAACGCCGGATTTTCCGTCCTTCCATGAAAGGATTTCCTGACCGCGGTCCCTGAACTTCAGGTCAAACCTGTTCCAGACATTATTAAGCTGGTACTGGAAGGCAATCAGGCTGCCGCGCAGGCTCATGGAAAAAGGCACCTTCACGCTGCGCCTGCGTATCTGCCCCTTCACATCCTTGTTCTCCTGGAGAGTCGCCCCCTGGCGTACCTTTTTCAGCAGCTGCCCGGCATCCGGAGCCGCCTGCTGGGAGAATGAAGGAGCCAGGGAAAGGGCAGCGACGGCCGCCCCGGCTAAAAAAGAGGAAAGTAAAGAGCGTCTGCGCATCATGAGTTGCTCATATCACTCCGGAAACACGGAAAAAAACCTTTTCTCAGTCACCGGGCGGCATCCGTGACATTTTGCGCCAGATTTTGCTCGACTAGGTAATACAAAACGACAAGATGTGCCCAACGACATCTATTGATCCATCAATTATGGAAACGCCTGCATTCTTGAAGCCCATCCAGTCCTATCCTGGTGAAATCGTCCAATTCATTGAAAGAATCCCGGGAGTAGACGTAGCGGGAGACCGTGAAACCGTACTGGAACGGCTGGAACCATACCACAGGGCGGAAGTGGAAGCTCTGGGGTGGCGGTGGAAAGACCTGCGCCGCGCCGAACAGGTGCACGGCACCAGGGTGGCTCTGGTGGGGGACATTGGCTCCAATTACCCCGTGGAAGGCGTAGACAGCCTGATCTGCTCCGGGGTTTCCGACTGCGTGCTCGCCATCTACGTGGCGGACTGCGCCGCCGTCTGGCTGTACGACAAGGAAAACTGCCACCGCTCCCTGATTCATTCAGGCAAGGCGGGAACGGCCGGCAACATCGTGGCCAACACCATCAAGTCCATGAAGAAATGCCTGGGTGTGGACCCCGCCAACCTGATTGCCGTCATTTCCCCCTGCATCCGTCCCCCCCATTATGAGGAAGACATTCCGACAGCCATCAAAACCCAGCTCATTGAGGAAGGGGTGCCGGAAGAACAGATTCATGATTCCGGCCTGGATACGGCGGCGGATACCAAGCGCTTTTACTCCTACCGCATGGAAAAAGGGCAGACGGGCCGCATGCTGGCCCTCTTCGGTCCGGATCACGCCACGCGCCCGCATCCGATCATTCTCTGACAGCAGGAAGGCCGACCCTTTCATTCTTTTTGCCCAGCGCATCACGGTTCCGCCGTGGTGCGCTTTTTTTCCATGTGGTCCATACCCGTTGTCGCTGGACGGGCCCGGCCACGCAATCCCGGAAGGGACACGGCCGCATCCCACCGCGGCAGGACCGTTCCGGTTACGCCGGACCCGATAATCCGAGTTGCCGTTCCCGCATTCAAACATCATTACATTTGCAATCATGGCAGTAACAATCAGCGACAACTATCAGGTAAAATACACCAGAAAATGGGGCACCCTGCTCCAGCAGCACGCCTCCCGGCTGGACAAGTACGTCAGCGTCATGCGCGACTTGAGCGGCAAGGTGGTCTTCCTGGACCAATTCGGCGTTCTGGACTTCACGGAAAAAACAACCCGCGTAGGCCAGACCGTTCTGAACGAGGCCCCCACTACGCGCCGTTCCATGCGTCCGCGCACCTTCACCAAGGCCATTGGCTATGATGAATTCGACGCCACCAACCTGGGAGACATGGACCTTCCCGTCAGCAAGACGATTGAAGGGCTCCAGGCCGCCGCAGGCCGCCGCATGGACGACGTGATGATCTCCGGCTTCCTGGACACGAATTACGTGGGAGAGGACGGCATGACCGCCGTTCCGTTCAAGGAAAGCCAGCAGATCGCCGTGGACCACGTGGACAGCGGCACCAAGAGTTCCAGCAACCTCACCGTGGCCAAACTGCGCGCGGCCCTCCAGCTCTTTGAGGAAAATGAAGCCTGGA
Source organism: Akkermansia sp. (assembly GCF_020860705.1). GTDB lineage: Bacteria > Verrucomicrobiota > Verrucomicrobiia > Verrucomicrobiales > Akkermansiaceae > Akkermansia. Next base: position 13,081 of record NZ_JAJBTT010000010.1, on the reverse strand, counting down.
ACCAGGACGCCCCCCAGTTTGGCGACCAGCTCGTCATTGCGGTAACCAGTTCCCAGATCATGAGCCTGCTGAGGGAAACGGAAGTCAGCAGTTATGACTTCAACAACGTAAAAGCCCTGGTGGAAGGCAAGCTGGACACCTTCATGGGCTTCAAATTCATCCGCACCCAGCGGCTTCCCAAGACGGAGGACGGCACCCGTTCCTGCCTGGCCTGGGTGAAGAGCAAGGCCCAGTTCGGCATCTGGAACGACTTCAAAGTGAAGCTTTCCGTACGCGACGACATGGAGGAAGCCCTCCAGATCCGGGCCAAATTCGCCTGTGGAGCCACCCGTCTCCAGGAGGAAGGCTTCGTTAAAATCCTGTGTGACGAAGGGGCCAGCTAATCCCCTCAAAACAAGGAACCTCTTCCCTCAGCCCTGAGGGGAGGCGCCCCGGACCGCAAAACGGTCCGGGGCTTTTTTTACCGGTGCATGGACAAGCGGCCATGCTTCCAATATCCACGCGGGCCAGTAAAAGAATGTCTGCGCATTCCTGAAAAACGGCCGCTCTCCTGATAAAGAATTCCGTCCTTGAAACGGAAATTTGACTTTACCGGCATACCGGATACATTGGCCGGATGAATTGGAAGCACTTTTACATGGTCTTCTGCATGCTCCTGCTGGCGGCCTGCGCTACGGCACGGGGGGAGAAGACGCGCATTCTGATCGTGGACGGCTTCTCCAACCACGACTGGCAGCGTACCACCGCCTGCCTTAAGATCCTGCTGGAAAATGAAGGGGGCTATTCCGTGTATGTCAGCACCTTCCCGGCGAATGCCCCGGCGGCGGAACGGGAGGCCTGGAACCCGGATTTCAAAAACTATGACGTCGTCATCCAGAACACCAACGGCGGAACGGGAGGCCCCGAATGGAGCGCCGTGGCAAAAAAGGGCCTGGAACAATACCTCATGGAAGGGGGAGGCATGCTGGCCTTCCATTCCGCCAACAACGCCTTCCCCCGGTGGCCGGAATACAACCGGATGATCGGACTGGGATGGAGGCCCAAGGATTACGGGACATCCCTGGTCGTCACGGATGATGAAACCATTCTCCGGCTGCCTCCGGGCGAAGGCGGCCACACCTCCCACGGAAACCGCATAGATGCACTGGTGACACGCCTGGGAGACCACCCCATCCATGCAGGATTGCCGCGCCGGTGGAAAACCGCTGACATTGAGGTATACCGCTACGTCCGCGGTCCGGCAGAACACGTCCAGGTGCTCTCCTATGCACGGGACCCGCTTACGGGTCTCAACTTTCCGGTGGAGTGGACGGTCCAGTATGGAAAGGGGAGGGTATATACCTCCACCCTGGGCCATGTCTGGCCCGGAGATCCCAACCTGAAAGGAATTCAGTGCGCCGCATTCCAGACCCTGCTGTTCCGGTCTCTGGACTGGCTGGCTGGAAAAACGGTCCGCCGCTCCGTCCCCGGAGACTTTCCGGTCCCGGAAAAACCATCCCTGCGCCCGCTGCCCGTTCTCTCCGGCAACTGACTTCCCCCTGAACAGGGAAGGACAGCTACGGCGCCATGCGCCTTTCCGTTCGCTACCGTATCCGGAGCGTGCACACGGACCGGAGGAAGAAGAGGAATATTCCCTGGAAAAACTGACATTTTCCGTGCCGCAAAATAGGGTAATGTCATCAATAGAAGATTGACCTTCCTTTCTTTGCTGGGATAGTAGGATGTATGCAGCAGATTGTACGTGAACATCAGTCCTATCCGCCGAAAATCGTTGCGTCCATCACCTCATGGGAGCTGTGGAAAACGCTGAAAGGAAAGGATTTAACGGATCAGTGCGACTGGGTGGAACTGCGTGTGGACGCTCTTCCCCCGGAACTCACGCCAGAGCAGGTTATGGAGTTCCGTCCGGAGATGCCCCTGCTGGTCACCGTCCGCTGCCATGAGGAAGGAGGGCTGCGCCGCATTCCGGAAGAAGAACGCTTCTCCCTGCTCCGGGCCTACATGCCGTACGCTACCGCCATTGACATTGAAATCAAGGCCATGCGCCACGCCAGGGAACTGATCATGGAAGCGGGGGAACGGGACGTCCTCGTCATCGGCTCCACCCATGACTTCCAAATCACGCCGGGCGTGGACTACCTGCGCGAACTGGAAAAAAGGGCGCGCGCCCACAAGGCGGACATCGTCAAATTCGCTTTCACCCCATGCCTTGCCTCGGACATCCAGACGGGCGTACAGCTCTTCACCAAGCCGAAGGGGCCTATCGCCGTCATGGGCATGGGACCCATGGGCCCCGTCTCACGCCTGCTTTACTCCCAACTGGGTTCCTGCCTGGTGTACGGCTACCTGGGGGAAAAAGAAACGGCTCCCGGACAGTGGCACGTCTCCCTCATCAAGGAAACCCTCCGCCGCCTTGAACCCATCCTCCGCTGATTCCGGCGCCTTCTTTTCCGATCTCTCATGAACATCATTACTTCCGCCTTCCTGGCGGCACGTCCCAAGACGCTCACCGCCTCCCTGATTCCGGTATGGGCAGGCTGCATGGTGGTGCAAAAACTGACGGGAAACTGGAACCTGCGCCTGGCCCTTCTGACATTTGCCTCCTGCCTGTGCCTTCAAATTGCCTGCAACTTCTTCAATGACGCCATTGACCATGCCAAGCACGCCGATACGGAACGGCGCACCGGTCCCGTACGCATGACGGCCAGCGGAGCGCTTTCCCATGGAACGGTGATGTTCATAGGAGCCGCATTCCTGCTGCTGGCCTGTCTGCTGGCCCTCCCCCTCATTGAACTGCGCGGCTGGCCCATCGTCGCCATCGGCATTCCTTCCCTCTATTTCACGTACGGGTATACGGGCGGACCGTGGCCGCTGGCTTACAAGGGACTGGGGGAAATCTTCGTTATTCTCTTCTTCGGCCTGGTGGCTGTTCTGGGAACCATCCTGGTGCAGGCAGGCACGGCTCCGGTCATTCCCGGCACGCTCGTGGAATCCCTGGCAGTGTACAACGCCGGCATCGTCGTGGGCATTCAATGCGGCCTCCTGAGCGCCGTCATGATAGCCGTCAACAATATCCGGGACAGAAAGGAAGACCTCACCACGGGCAAACGGACGCTGGCCGTGCGGCTGGGAGAGGGAAAGGCGCGCGCCATGGCGCAGGCCTTCATCCTGGCGGCCTATATCACGCTGCCTACGTCCTGCCGGGCTCTTCATCTGAATTTGGCCCATACGTGGTGGATGTGGATTCCCGCCATCCTCTTCGGCGGCTACCTGATGCTCCTGATCCGCAAAACGCCCGCGGACAAACGCATGAACAAGGTGCTGGCCCTCGCCTCCCTCCATCTGCTCCTGTACCTGGCTACCTACACCATTTTGCCCGCTCACTGAAAAACGCCCCCTTTTCCCAACGTAGTAACGTACGTATCATGGATCTGCTCAAATTCATTCCCGTTTTTCTTCTTCTCCCGGCTTTCTTCTCCTGCACTCAAAAAAGCACCTTGGAAATCGCCACCGGCAAGGTGACGACGATCAAGCTGGGCAACGTGGTCCGCATCAAGGAAATCAACGTGCTCACTTCCTCGGACGACGGCACCTTTGCCAACATGGCGGGCACCGCGGCGGAAGCCATGACCCCAGGCATCATCGGCATGGGCACCTCCAAACTGGCGTCCGCCACCGGCTCCATTGTAGACGGCAGGGTGGAAGCCACCAAAATGATCCGCGTGCGCGTCAAGCTCAAGGATACGAATGAACTGGTGGAAGTCCAGCAGGAGGTCACGCCCAACTTCACCTTGAAAATAGGGCAGGAAGTCGTCATCACCCAGGGCAGCACGCCCGGCAACGTCTGGCCTGATTAACGGAAATGGACCACGCCACTGCATCCGCTCCGCCACACGGGGGCCTTCTGGTTAAAAGCGCCGGCATTCTGGTGGCCGTATCCCCCCTCTGTGCGTGGAAATACGTGAACTACGTTCCTTCCGCAGCCCTGCTGGCCCCGCTCCTCCTTACTGCCCTGGCCGCCGGAACAGTATGGGCCATGAAAAAAAACGTCCGTGAAACGCTCCTTCCGATTCTTCCGGCAATTCGTTTTACGCTGGCGTCAGGCTTGACATTCACCGCAGCCATTCTGCTTTCCCTGGTATCCTTCACCTGGCTTCCCCAGGTCATGGCGGGCATGGGGCTGATGCCTCCCTCATGGATCATCCCTCTGGGTCACCTGCATCTGCTGATCTCTCTCTGCGCCCTTCTCCTGCTGACCCTGGCGGCGGCATACGCATGCCTTCTCTGCACGGGAAAACGCGGGAAACAAGCGCCAGCCGGAACCGGCTCCTGACTTCTCAGAAGCAACCATTCCATCCTTTCCACACCAGCCATGCGGCTTCTTCCCGCGTTTTGTGGGAGCGAAAGAGAAATACCGGACAAACTGCCCCAAGCCTCTCCTGCGGAACATTCCATTCTAACTCTCCCGCATCAGGCGGAAGACGTCTTCCGGCCGCATCCCCGCAGCACGCATCTCCTGAAGACTCATGCTCCGGTCCCTCTTGGCAAGCCTCCTGCCGGAAGCGTCCCTGACCAGACGATGATGGTACCACTGCGGCACGGGAAGCCCCAGCAGCGCCTGGAGCGTACGGTGGATGCCGGTCACCGGAAACAAATCCTCCCCACGGCTTACATGGGTAACACCCTGGGCCGCATCGTCCACCACCACGGCAATGTGGTAGCTGGCCGGGCAATCCTTGCGGCCCAGAATCACGTCCCCCAGTTCCTCCGGGCGGCAGACCTGGTCGCCAAACCGCATGTCCTTCCACAACAGGGGACCCGTAATCCGTGCCGCGGCACGGCAATCCAGCCGCCATGAAAAAGGCCTGCCGGATTTGACAAGCTCCTTCCTGCGCCCCTTGTCAAGCAAACGGCAGGTGCCCGGATAAACATCCACGCTCCCCCCCTGCGGCGCACCGCCCATGGCAGCCACCTCCTCCGCAATCTCCCGGCGCGTGCAGAAACAGGGGTACAGCACCCCGCGGTCCTTCAATATCTGGAGGGCGTGTTCATAAGCGCTGAAACGTGAAGACTGGACCATCATGGGGCCGTCAAAACGAATGCCCAGCCAATCCAGGTCTTCCAGAATGCCTTCCACAAACTCCGGGCGGCAGCGCGTCTGGTCGATGTCCTCCATCCTCAGCACGCACCTTCCGGAAAAACGGTCCGCCAGGGAGCGGGCCTCCCACGCAGCCAGGGCATGGCCCAGATGAAGACGGCCCGTGGGACTGGGGGCAAACCTTGTTACTATGGGGGAATCCATGCGGCGCACCCACCATAAAAAAGCGCAGGAGCCTTTTCAAACCCTTTCCGGAAAATTATTGCGGCTTGACAGAAAGAAGCCGGGAAAGTAGGAGAGTTGGTCCCTTTCCCTGTAAATTCGTCTTTTCGTACATGCTTTCTCTCCTCAACATCAACTCCGCTTCTGTCATGGGCTGGCTGGATGCAGCGGTCACCCAGCAATGGATTGTAGGCATTCTGCTGCTTCTTCTGTTCGTCTGCTTCATCAAGGAATGGATGCCCGTGGAAATCACGGCCCTGGCCGGAACCGCCGTCCTCATGCTCACGGGGATATTGAGCACCCGTGACGTCCTGTCCAGCTTTGCCAACAGCGGTCCGCTGACGGTAGTCTGCATGTTCATCCTGAGCGCCTCCCTGGAAAGGACGGGGCTGATCGGAGACCTCTCCAAACTATTCAACAAGGTCGCCAAAGGCAGGGAGCTGACCGCCCTGCTGGTCATCACGCTGGGAGCGTTCGCGGTCTCCCCCTTCGTCAACAATACCCCTGTAGTCGTCATTCTGATGCCCATCGTCCTCGCCTTCTGCCGGGACCACGGCATCGCCGCTTCCAAGCTGCTCATCCCCCTCTCCTACGCCACCATTCTGGGGGGTACCTGCTCCGTCGTGGGCACCTCCACCAACGTCGTCGTGCTCGGCCAGGTGCAGAAACTCGGGTATGAAGGCATCCAGATGTTCACGGTAACGCCCATGGGGCTGATTTACGCGGCGGTAGGGCTTCTGTACCTCTGGACGCTGGGCCGCAAGTGGCTGCCCGTCCGCCCCACCCTGTCCACCATGCTTCCGGGCGGCATTCAGCGCGACTTCCTGCTCCAGGTCAGAATTCCCGCGGACTCCCCCCACATCGGCGCCACGCCCTTCAGCCTGATGCAGTCCGAACTGCTGGGCATCAAAATTGTGGAAGTGCGCCGCAGGGGCTTCTCCATGCAGGAGGAGCTGCAGCACATCAACCTGGAAGAAGGGGACCGCATCCTCTTCCTGTGCAATGCCAGGAAAGTGAACCAGGTCAGGGAGGCCAAAGGAGTGGACCTGGGCTGGGACGACAGCCGCGGCCTCGAAACTTTGGAACAGCGCGACGTGCAGATCGTAGAGGGCATGATTGCCAACAACTCCGAATTCGCCGGACAGTCCCTGTCTGAACTCAAACTGCGCCAGAGGTTCAACATCTTCGTGCTTGCCATCCACAGGCAGGGCAAAAACATCACGGACATGGGACCGGACACCAAGCTGGCCGCTGGGGATACCCTGCTGCTGGAAGGCCCGCAGGAAGGGATGAACCGCATCCTGACCAAGCAGCGCATCATCCCCCTGAGCCAGCGTCCTGCGGAAGCGCACAACCGCAGCAAACAGGGCTGGGCCATCCTGGCCATGGGACTGTTCATCTTCATCGGCCTGCTGGGCTCCTTTGAGCAGTACGGGGAATTCTTCAAATTCTTCGCGCGCTTCAATCCCTTCTACCTGGCTTTCATCGGCGCCCTGATCGTCGTCATCTCCGGCTGCATCAAGCCCAAGGAAGCCTACCAGGCCGTGGACTGGGGCATTATTTTCCTGATCCTGGGCATGCTGTGCGTGGGGGACGCCATGAGCAAAACCGGGCTCGCCAAGGCCATCGCCTTCGGCGTAGTGGACAACATAGGCCCCATGGGCTGCCTGGTCGCCATTTCCGGACTCTACCTGCTCTGTTCCATCATGACGGAAATGATCTCCAACAACGCCGTGGCCGCCGTCATGGGCCCGCTGGCTTATGAAATGGCCCTGCAATTCGATGCCAACCCCCTCCCCTTCATTCTGGCCGTCATGTTCGGAGCCAGCGCCAGCTTCTCCACCCCCATCGGCTACCAGACCAACACCTACGTGTACAACGCAGGCGGCTACAAATTCAAGGACTTCGTAAAAGTAGGGCTGCCCCTCAACATTCTTCTGTGGATCATCTTCACCTGCACCATCGGCTGGCTGTATCCTCTCAAGTAGAAAAAGCAGCTCTCTGAAAGGCCCTCATCTTCACCCGGGAAAACCTTCCAGAATTTTCCCGTCCGGATTCGTTCTTGCGCAGATGTTTTTCCTCACAGCACAGGAAGGAGATCTTGACATACAATCTGATCCTGGCAGGTGTTAGGAAAGTGTCCGTAGATACAGCCCAAGCAAAGGAATGGCGGGAAAAAACTTTTCTCCCATCTACTGAGGAAATCAAAATAGTTTTGTGCGATTTAACTTTACCAGCTATTCCTGAGACTTATGATATCTATATTGTAGCTAACTGCATAAAACTATGAAAACAATTGTCTTCCATAAAAACTGCTACAAAAAGGCAGGGAGAACTATTACAAAAAGAAAATACTTTACCCAGTGGAACATCATGCTCCTTTTGGGAATATCTTCCTGCCCGGCATTCTCACAGGTTCCGCAACCGCCATCCTCCGCCATTCCCCCCACTGCAGAGGTACGGTCAACAACGGAGGAAGACAGGCTCTTTTTTCAGAAAACCCTTAAAAAGGCCCAACAGGAAAATGACGCCGCTCAGGCAAACCTAGCCATTTGTTACCTGCAAGGAAAAGGAGTGGAACAAAATGTCAAGGAGGCCTTTCAATGGTACGCCAAGGCGGCCCAACAAGGCGATCCCTCGGCACAATACAGCGTAGCCATATGCTATGAAAAAGGATATGGAGTACCCAGGGATCTTTCGCGGGCAAAGGAATGGTGGGAAAAAGCGGCGGCCCAGGGATTTAAGCCTGCCATTCAGAAGTTGAAGGAATATTCAACTCACTGATCCGGTCAAGGCCGTCAATTCAAATGCTGATCATCTTAAAAAAGGGATGGAGCAATGCATAAGAATATCAGAAACCTGATTGTCATCATCCTTTTATACGTTCAAGCAATCGCCCTTTTTCTCATTCAACTCACCATTTACACTCTGGCATACTACAGGCAATCCTATTCCGATATTCTTTTTGTCCCACTCCTTCCCATGGTGATCGTTATCTTCGCCGGGAATTACCTGAGAGACAACATCCTCAGGATCTTTAATCTTGAAAAGAGATCCATTCCGCCGGATACTCTTCAAAAGAATACCGGGATCAAACGTCCGGGCCCCCATTTGAAGAACAGCATCCGGCATGCTCTTAACCAACACCGGGTTCTGCCGCTTTCCCTGTTTATCTCCGCTTCCCTGGTGGTTGCCTGTCTCCAGATCCATGCCTGCCTGAAAGCGTACAACATCCTATTCCTGTTTAACCATCTGATCTTTGACGATCCGGACTTTCCCGTCCCCGACTCCGTCATCAAATGGTGGCTGATCCTGAGCTGTGTCATGATCACCTGGCTGGCCGTCAATGAAATCAGGCTCCTGTTCAAACCATTCCTCCGGAGCGGAGAGAAATAAACGCCTTCCCTTTTACCACGGGATGCCCCTGAAGAAAGAAGGACAAAATCCCGCAAATCCCTCAACGGAACGGAGGGTTTCCTCATCTTCCATCCATGAAAGCCGTTACTCCCTCATCAGCCCCACCCGCATGGACTGGCACCTGAGCAGGGCGGAAAAGGCGGCATAGTCCGCCTCCCGGTCGGAGGAAACCAGGCAATACTGGTACCGGGGAAGGCAGGAGTCTTCCTGTGCGGCATTGCGCAAGCGCAGGGAAATCACCTCGTCACAGTCCGTCTGCCGTCCGCATAGGCGGTTTTTCAGCTCCTCCTGCGGCACGTAAATGTAAACGTCCGCATAACATTGGGGCAGGATTCCGTCCCGGCAGGTGCGGACTTGGTCCGCCCCCTGCACGTCAATGTCCATCACCACGTTTTTCCCCTGTTCCAGAAGATTCAGGATGTCCGCCTTCAGCGTGCCGTAACGGTTGCCGTGCACCTCCGCATATTCCAAAAAGTCCCCCTTCTCCACCCTGGCGGTGAATTCGGACGGAGTCAGGAAATGGTAATCCACTCCGTTCACCTCTCCGGGCCGGGGCTGGCGCGTCGTGCAGGAGATGCTGTACACACACAGCCCGTTTTCCGTCGCGCGGCGGCACAAGGTCGTTTTCCCGGAACCGGAAGGCCCGGACACCACCAGCAAAGTTCCCAATGGCTGTTTCATGGCTGTTATTCGATGTTCTGAACCTGTTCCCTGATTTTTTCCAGCTCCGTCTTGGCGGAGACCACCAGATGGGACAGCGTGGAATCATTCGCCTTGGACCCGATGGTATTGAATTCCCTAAAGATTTCCTGACACAGGAAGTCCAGCGGCCTGCCGGCGGGAGCGGAGGAAGCGCACAAGGTGCGGAATTGGTCGAAGTGGGAGGAAAGGCGCGTGATTTCCTCGGAAATATCACACTTGTCCGCGAACAGGGCCACTTCCCGGATGATGCGCTCATCATCCGCAGAAACGGACAAGTCCGCCTCCGCCAGGCGCTTGAGCATGGCTTCCCGCAGCCTTGCAGGCACGGACGGGGCATGTTCCGCAATCTTGAGGCGGAACTGTTCCAGCGTAGCCAGCTTGCCCAGCACGTCCACCTTCAGGTTGGCGCCTTCCGCCGCACGCATGGCGGTAAAGTCTTTCAGGGCGGCCTTGAGCGCCTCTTCCACCACGGGCCATGCCTCCTCCGGGGAAAGGGCGGTTTCCGCCGCGGAGGTGATGATTTCCAGCCGCAGCAAGTCGGACGCCTGCAGGGGCAGCGGCTGTCCGGCCAGGCCAGACGCACGGTTCAGCAGCCCTGCCAGGGAGGCCAGTTTCTTTTCATCCAGCTGGAGGGCTCCGTCCGCTGCCTCCTGCCGCTCCACGGAGACGGAAACACCCACGCGGCCGCGGGATACGGCCCCCTGCACAAGGGAACGCACGGAAGCGTCCCACTCCGCGTAGCTGCGCGGCACGTTGACGGCAATTTCCGTCTGCTTGCGGTTTACTCCGGATATTTCAACAAGAATGTTGTAACGGTCTGTCTGGGCAACGGCTCTACCGAAGCCGGTCATGCTGTTCATGGATACGGGTCAGATTTGGTTAAGAATGGGAATAGGCTTTTTTCACCTCTTCAGCCACGATGGAGAGCCCCTTGCGCAGGAGTTCCTCCGGCTGGGTGAAGCTGATGCGGATGCATTCATGCCGGTGAGGCCAGGGTTCCCCCTCCTCCGGAAGGGCGAAAAAGAAGTGATGGCCGGGATTCACAAAGCAGCCCCGGGCCTTGCACCGTTCATACAATTCCTGGCACGTGATGGGAAGCCCTTCAAACCACAGCCACAGGAACATGGCTCCTTCACTCTTGTGGACGCGCCACGGGATGGATTCTCCAAAGAGTTCCGGCAGCAGGGACAGGGCGAATTCCGCCTGGCTGCGGTAAAACGGCGTCAGGGTTTCACGGCAGACGCGTTCCAGCGTGCCGTCCTCCAGATAGGGCGTCACCAGCGCCTGGCCCAGATTGTTCGGGCACAGGGAGGAGGTGGTCACCATGCTGACCACGGCACGGACGATGTCCGGCCGCGCAATCACAATGCCGGTGCGTGTGCCGGGCAGTCCGATCTTGGACAGGCTCATGGTCAGGATCATGTTTTCATCCCAGGCCGGCTTCACGGGCACAAAGCAGATGTTGGGCAGCGGGGGGCCGTAGGCGTTGTCAATCATCAGCGGCACGCCGGCGCGGGCCGCCATTTCCCGCAGGCGGTCCAGTTCCTCATCCGTCACCACGTTTCCGGTGGGATTGGTGGGCCGGGACATGCAGATGGCCGCCGTTTCCGGACGGATGTCCAGGCGGTCAAAGTCAATCACGTACTTGAACGTGTGTCCGTCCAGCATGCGGATGCCGGGCCGGATGCCCCGGAACATTACCCCGCCGCACAGGGATTGGGACTGGTAGCCCACATAATCCGGGCACAGGGGAAAAAGGATTTCACGCATGCCGCCGTCCTGGCAGGGGCCCGCAAGCATGTTGAAAAGCGTGAAGCAGGCCATCTGGCCGCCCTGGGTGATCGCCACGTTCTCCGGCTTCAGATCCCAGCCGCAGCGTTCATGAAGAAAACGGACCAGTGCACGGATGAAGGCGGGGTCCCCGCCCGGATGGGCGTAATGGCCCACAAGCACATCGAATTTTCCGTTCCGCACCAGCTCCGCCATGCTGCTGCGCCAAAGTTCCGTCACTTCCGGAATGACGGCGGGGCTCCCGCCGTTCAATTGGCACAGGCCGGGATCGCCCGAATGGAGGGCCTTGAACAAATCCTCCATCAAATCATCAATACCCGTTCTTGCCGTCAGATGGCCTCCAATCTCCGATAATTGCATCATGCCGCGGGCATTGTAGCCGCATACGCGTTTTATGCGAGAAAAATCATTGTTCCGCAGGGCGCATGAACAGTTTGACTTTCCCCCCCGTTAATGTTCATAATCCCCGGCATGTTCAATATCGTGCGATTCACCAGGCGTACCTGTCCGGCGCTGGCCCTTGCGCTGGCCCTCACCTCGTGCGACAGCGGTACGAATGAAGCCCTTACCTCCTTCATCACGGGAAATTCATCCTCGGAACACCAGCAGCTTCAGGCGCAAATCCAGCAGATGAAAGACGCCCTGGCCCAGCTGGACCAGGAAATCAGCCAGGCGGAATCCCACGACGCCCGCGTGAATTACAATCTTCAAAAACGGCTTTCCAATCCGGGCAAAATCACCACACCCTTCACGGTGAAGGATATTGACATCCTGCCCTCCAAGCGCCGCGATTTCGAGCACCTGTGCTTTGACCTTGAAGACATGCGCAAGACGCTGGCGCAGCGCAAGCAGGAGTTTCACGCCCTGCAATACCAGTATAACGCGTATGCCGCCAAACTGGCCGACTTCAAGCAGTCCCACCCGGTAGATTAACCCCAGCTTCCCACGCATCCCATGACTGACTCACCTTCCCGGCAACAATCGTCTGACGAGCCCCTCCTCCCTTCCGGGGACGAAACCCGCTTCGCGCCCAAGGAGAACCTGAACGGCTCTGAAGAACACAAGGGCGAAACCTCCGCCCCCGCGGCGAAAAAACGCCTGAAAACCTCCCTGGACGTCGTGTCCGAACATACGGCGGAAGAAGAATCCGCCCAGCAGGAGGAGGCGGAAAAGAAAGCCAAAGGAGACGCTCTTTTCTGGAACCTGTGCCTGGGGCTGTTCGCCCTCATCGTCATTGGGGCCGGATACATTGTTTATGAAAAATTCTCCCAGCTTCCCGATCCGGTAAAAGATGCGAGGGAAGCGCTGGAGGCCAACCATGCCCAGCTCCTGGAAAAACAGGAACAGCTCAAGGAGATACGGAACAAAACCGCTCCCAAGGAGCAACTGCTCGGCCTGCTGGACATCTTCGAAAACACGGCCGCCGACCTGGATGAAACGCAGAAATCCATTGAGAAGGAAAAAATGCGCGTCGCCGGCATCCGGGGAGAAATCCGCTCCTACTTTGAACGCTACCGCCAGGACGCCAGGGCCAAGGCCCGCGGCCGCAAGTTTGACATCCTCAAAACGGCCCATTCCGGAAAAACCTATCTGAATGTGGAAATCACCCGCGTGGAAAACGAATTCGTGCGCATCATGCATGAACAGGGGAGTACCTCCATTCCCGCCGGAGACCTTCCGGACGATCTCCGGGAAATACTGGCCTACGGCGATCCGCTGAACATTACGGCCATGAACCAGACGGACGCTTCCCTTCAATCTCCCGTCATCCGCAGGGCGCCTTCTCCGCCCCCGGCCCCCGTCCCCGGTGCCCCGCCGGGCCAGAAGCAAGGGGGGGGATAAGACCGGGAG
>NZ_JAJBTT010000016.1 GCF_020860705.1 Akkermansia sp. | reverse complement strand
CGCCTGTTCCTCGGTGATGTACTGCCATGACTGCGGCGGGCGGGTCAGGCCGATGTCCGAGAGAGGCACGGCATTCAAAAACAGTTCGGGCGATCCTATTTGCCAATCCCAACAAGGCAAATAATTTACAAGTTCCTCAAATCCTACCCTTGCCTGTGCGGCCAAAACGCGAATAGCGTTTTCACCTCTCGATTCTGTAACTAAAGAGGCTCCGTACATTTCACATTTTCCTATAATGGCATGATTTCCGTTTTTCCCGCTTTCGTATAAGTAGATAGTTACCTCATTATCCATGGATTTCCGTGGCACGGTCTTTCTTAACTCGTCGTGTTTTTCGTTATTGAGAATATATCTTGAATAAGGACGCCTGACGGATACAAGGATGTTAATCATTGCTGGCCTCCTTTCCCGTCAATCAAGGCTCTTAATTCGTCAAAGCAGCGGAGCCGTGAGGCATTTTTCTCCGTGCAAATAAAGTGCTGCGCCCATCGGGCATGCCGCTTGGTAGGATACACCATGCGAGCGCGGGCCGTTATGCCCTTGTGGCGCACAATCGCGGCCTGGACTTCGTATCCCCAGTCTTTGGCTCTCTGCATGGGGCAAACCTGCTGGACGATGATGTGAGGGTTCCTTTTCATTATTCGTCCCTTCCTTTCTGCTCAAGCTCCCACGGCCATTTAACAACGTCATCAATGTAGCAGTACCCTTTATCTGTATGAATTACTGCTTTACCAAGCTCAACCGATACGACCGTGAAATAATCTTTTGCTCCTTCTAGGAGCAACTTATCTCCTGAATTCAACCTCATGATGGGCGGGAACTTGGAGATGACGGCTTCCGCAGCTTGGTCTGCTTTTTCCGGGTCAGTCAAAAAAGTTGTCCATTTGCATTTTTGGCATCCAACGCGAACATGATATGTATCATGTATATCATTAAATTGTTTTAGTTGAGTTCCGCACAGCGGGCATTTAATATCTTTCATTTTAGTTAAACTGAAGTTCCATTTGTTTCAATTCTCCTACATTGGAAGAGAATTGTTTTTGTTGAGATTTAAAGAAGTCAATAATGGCTTCCCACTTTTGCCTGAACCTTTCTTCTTGTTCGGCAATAATTAAAGATGGGGTTTTCCAAAATCCCCATTCTTTACAACTTATCGAATCTCCGTGAATGACCGTTGCTGGAATGTCCCAAAACGCAAGGTTGACATAGGCCATTTTACATGCCAAAAGCTCAATATCTACGCAGGTTATGCGGAGGCGGTCACGCACGTCTTCAAGCTCGGCCGCCATAGCAAGCGGCATCCGCGCAGAACCACAAGCAGGGTCAAGAATAGAGACCGTTTTCCCATTCTCAATCTTTCTTCGCAAATCAGCAGAGTTGGCAATTCCAGCGCACACTTGGCAAACCGAATCCGGAGTATAAAACGAACCCAAGGAACTACGGTGGCTCAAGCTTGAAAGCTCCTGATGAAGAGTACCAAGAATATCGGAAAATGGATGACGTTCCATCTCATTTCCCAAAAGAATCATCGACTTCTGAATTCGGGCTATTTTCTCGTCCCGATCTTTTATGAACATAGGACGTTTTCCCCAATCGACTTTCCCTTGTGTAAGAGACGTAAACATCAAATCCACAAATTCCACAAAAAGGGTGTAGTCGTTTTCTCCATTCCATTTTCCGGATTTCAGAAAGGTCCACCAAGCTCCATCAGTGCGAAGCAACTTGTCTTCCTCATCGACTTTCATCGTCATCACCTCCTTTTTGTAGCCATGTTTTAGCCTTCTGAATGGCTTCTTCGTATGTGGTCAATGTCCATCCGTAGATGCCCCATTCTTCAGGACTTGGCATGTATTCATCACCGGCCTTTGTTCCGGCAAAGTCATTGTCAGATTTGCGCTTTCGGATGACCATTACCTCAAAATTCCGGTGTGCTTCTTTCTCTTGACAATAAATGGCAATTTCTCCTATACGTGAGACAAGCGTATAGCGATAGCCGTGCTTATTGAATTCTTGAGGTATGGTTCTCATTTTAATTTTATCCTTTCTGGCGATTGAATAAAAATAGTGATTCCTGGTTCCTCTCCCCACCATTTATCCACGGATGCGGAGAATATCTGTGAATCATCCATCCAGAACCCCAGCTTGGTCATTACATCCTGTAGGGTCTTTGCCATGTTGTCCCAGTCCGGCTTGGTCGTCTTGGCAATGAGTCCACCCCTGTTCTTTTTTGGCTCGCTCTTGCGATAGGGAAATATGAACCTAAACCCCAAATGCACCGGCCCTGTAAAGGGCCGGGCCGGCTTATAGGGTTGAAGCAAGGTCAGGTAATCACTCGTCACATGCTTCAACTCCTTAGTGTCTGCTAATCTGGAATGTTTCCCAATACGGATGATTTTCTTATCCTGATGCGTTTTGGTCGGAGGAATAATAGGTAGAACAATAACGGTCGGTTTATTCATCATGCCCGTGAGTTCCTTTCTATTTCGCGGGCTTGGCTTTCGGAGTCAAAGTCCAGTTTAAGCTGGCCGTCGTCCTCAAAATAAGCATTCGCTAATGCTACTTTCTTAATGGAACCTGACACTTTCACGCAGACCTTTTGTTCTCCGTCAGGAATCTTGACGCTGATAGATAAGCTGAAATCAGATTCATCTTCTGCCGCCTGACGTCTAATGTCTTCATAGTCGTCAAACTCTCCAAAAGCCATTCGGACAGCTTCAAGGATGGTCTCCTTTTCGTTTTCAATTCTCGCGCTCATAGTCATTCATCAAAATGGGATGTCATCATCTTCCAGCGGCAGCCCTGCTGAGGCGCTCATGTAGTTGTTGGCCGGGAGATCGTCCGGTCGTGGCGGTGTATTCGCCGACATCTGGCGCTCCCTCCGTGCAGCCTCCACCCGGGCCTGATTCTCCATAATGGCTCGTGCTTCGTCCGGATCCAACACGTCGTCACAATTGCTGAAAAGGGGATAGGTTCCGTCCGGCTTGGGCTTGTTTCCTTCCTTTACGGAAATTTTCACATAACAGGTTTTTCCGATATAGTCCGCTGGATTGATGATCACCTGCTGACCAGGATTAAAAATCTTACCGGACACGTTTTTGACAAAGGAATCAATCTTCCACATTATTTCCTTTTTGGCCGTCAGAAAATAAAGGACCGTAGAAGACCCTTCGGAGCCGAAGGCTCTAATATGAACAATCAACTGCGGGCAGCCCATCGTTTTACCGCCTTTGGAGACTCCTTCTTCCATTTTCACGATTTTTCCTTCGTAAACGCCTGCAGGGAGGAATCCGTATTCCTGGGGTTCACCTTCTGAAATATAGCTAAACATAATGATTATTTATTGGTTGTGATTTTAGGGACGGAGGTTTGTCTGACGTAGGAATAACCAGCCCCCGTCTTGACCAGTTCTTCCGGAAATTGTTGTTCTGGCAATGCTTCCGTAAATAATTTGCGGAAAGTGGCGGCACTAAGAGGACCGTAGGCTTTCAGAAGTTTCGGAACGCCAATCCAGGTGGCGTATTTGGCGACATCCTCCGGAGCCACGGCTTTTTTACCTTTGCAGGAAACTTTCTTGAATCCGGGGACTTCTACGCCGTCCACGAGGTATTCCAGAATTTTTTTCTTTCCCTTTTCGACATAGCTTTCAAGGATAGCAGCCTTGGCAACAAAATCCGCCAGCTTCGCCGGGTCCTCTGAGATGGCCGCAAAGCTTTCTTCCAACGTGCCAGATGCCGTCATCTTCACAGCTTCCTGCGCGGCCTGGTTCCGTAACGGGCAAGTGTCCTGCGCGGCACACCATTCGCAATATTCGCAGAGGCGCGGCCCGCCGCCACGGTCAATGGTGTCCACCACACCATTGACAATATCAATGGTTTCCTGATAGGTGAATTTCCGGGTGACGATTTGCTGCTGGTCGCAGAAGAGCAGATGACAAGTAACTTCATCCAGGAATTCCCGTTCCATGATAGATTTCGCATAAGAGGCTTGTTGCTCCCAGTAATTGCGGATTTGGCCGCTTTTAAGGTCAAACAGCTTGCCAAGTATCGGGCAAATGCAGTCCGCTTCCCCGCCTGTCACGCGGGGGTGCCATTGCGGGAACGTGCAGCGGTTTTTATCGGCAATTACCTCTTCCCCGGAGCAGAGCATCCGGACAGTTTTCACCGCCCAAAGTATGGATTCTTTTTCGTCGGGCTGCAGGTGCTGGCACGCTTTGAATTCATCCACGCCCATGAGTAACCCTCGGAAAGCGGTGTCCATCCTGATTCCCCGTTCCGCTGCTTCTCCCGCGCAGGGGGAAGAGACGAAGCACGGGCATTGAGCCAGCTTGGGGAGCAAGGACGGCCTCAAGAGTTCCGTGGTCGGTTCCCCGTAAAGGTCAACAAGCACTTTCTGCAGGTCGTCCAGGTTCACGGAGTATTCCGCCCCATCCAGAGAAAGGACGGCATGCCCGGCCTCGCGGGCTACGTTGATGCATTCGACTGGTTTCATTGGGCGGCTAAGGCGTTGTGCTGCTTGACGGCAGCGTTGAACCGATCGGGGGCGGAAAGGATGAAGGAAGCGAACTTTTCCGAGACGGCTTCAAGGCCCTGCCCCGGCTGGATTTCATTTTTGTACACCAGAAAAGCCAGTGCTCCCGGCACGTCCGTAATGACGGCGGCCAGTTGGTCCGTCAGGGAAGGAGCCGTCTTTTCCTGTTGTGCGGGAGATAGTGCCTGTTCATCGTTTGCCGGAGGGGCGTCATTTGCCGGTGCGCTCCCGGAAGAATCGGAATCTGTGGTGAACAGAAGGCGGGAGATTTCCCCGGCGTCCATTGCCATCACGGCGGGCATGCCGTGTCGGTTCTTGGCTTCCCAGGTGGCCCGGTGCTCCGTATAGACGGCCCGGAGCTCCCCGCCCTTAGCCTTGCCCCCGTCCGTGAACGTGGTCACGTAGTTGCAAAATAGAATGGCGTCTCCCCATTCCTTGAGCTTTTCTTTGGCGGTAATGGCCTGTTTGGCCGGCGCGTTGATTTTGATGGTGTACATGGTGTACGCCTCCCCTTCCGGGGGGTTCACCGTTTCCACGCGGCAGTGACAAATAACGGCAATGTGCAGCCCTGCGTTCCGGCAGTTGTCAAAGACGGAAAGTAGGTTGACGAACATTTCGCTGGCCTGGGCGTAGCCCTTCCCGTATCCGATGCTTTCAATGGACGAGATTTTCCCGTCCTTTGGGGAGGCGTTGTAGTCCTTGATGACTTGGCGGGCACACATGTCCCAAAGGCGGTCTCCCGTGTCGATGACAAGGGTTTTGTAAGGAAGATTTCCGTTCCTTGCTTCTTTGTAGACACCCTGCAGAGCTTCCACCATGGAGTCGTAATTGTCTACCTGGATGCGGTCCACATTCATATGCTGAGTGCCTTCCTCCGTGTCCATGAATAGGGGTGCGGGTAGTCCAGCCGCCAGCGTGGATTTCCCCACGCCTTCCGGCCCGTAGATGATGACCCGTTGAGGGCGCTGCTGCACCCCGCGCTTGATATTGTTTAATATCGACATATTATTTTTTTGCTTTGATGTTGCTCCGGGTGCCAGCCCGGCTTCATTTAGTGGCGGTCGTTCGTTGACGCGGACGACCGCTTTTTTGTTTTAGTGATCAAACGGCGTATCAAGGATTGCTGCAAAAATACTTCTCTTTTCCTTTCTCTCGAGGAATTCAAAAATGTATTTCATGCCTTGGGAAATGGCTTCCGGAGCACAGGAAAAGCAGGTTCCAGAGGCATACAAAAAACCGCGGGCTGCATTCCATTTAATTCCCTCTAGATCAGCAATTTTAGAAATGTTTTCGTTGATTGAAATTCGATGTTCGATTTTACCTTCCTTTTCTTTGGTGAGCATGCACAACAACACGGGGGTTTTGCACTGTTCAACAAGCTTTGCTAGGCGGTCATACGTCTCTTTGATCATTTCTAACGTAGGGGCCAGCTCCGTGGTAGGATTGCAGCATCCTTCTTCCGGCGTGCCGTCTTGCGTATGATTTTTTTCGGTTGTATTATCCATGGTATTGTTTTTCTGTTTGTTATTACTTTCTCCAATCCGTGGAGATCGGAACGGTTTGATAAACCGTCAAAAACTTGCTCGCCAAACGAACCAAACAATGGTTCCGATTCCCACCAGCAACGCAGAGAAAACAAGGTTCTGAACTATTCCAGGGGCGGGCCTCAAATGGTTTTCTTCGCAATAGGATTCGCCGTAGAATCCACCTATTTTGACGTGTTTTTTCGTGGGGGAAATACTGCACTCAAACCGAGCTTTAGGGTTCAGCGCCTTATATGGAGATTTGTATTTTTTATTCATGACTGATTGGGAATTAAGATTATTCGTCTCGGTGGCCGTCCGGGTTGGAACATCCATGAAGGGATCCGGGCCATTCAAAGAGGTCTTCTTCCAGATCGCTGACCTGTTCGCGCAAACTCTCTAAATAATCCGTTGCTTGTTCGTGGTTCATCCATTGCTCATTCAGCCAGATTCGCCCCATCTCTTCATCGAAATCATTGTTCATTTCGTTTTATTATCTGATGGTTAAAATATAATCTTGGAAGCTGCCTTGCTTCTCGCCTTTCCAAATTCCTTTGAGGAAAGCCATGTCTTTATGGCTATCCTGGAAAACTGAATTTTCCTGGCAGATAAACGGCGGTGTGGAAGCCCTTGCTTCCTGACCATATAAGCAACGGAATTCTGCGTTCTGAACGTTTTAGGGAATTCTTTAACAAGGTCAGCACTGGTCAAAATGTCTTTTTCTTCGTACATAATCAAATAGGGTCACAATGGGTTTCACAAAGTTCAATGTGTTTCCGTTTACCCACCCTTTCCGGAAATCACTTATGCTTCTACCTCCTCCTTCTTGGCGTTGGTGTTCCGGGTAACGTTCTTTTTGCCACGGGCAACAGTTTCCACAATGAGAGCCAAGGCATCTTGTGGAGTGATATTTTTTTCGGCGGCGACGCTAAGTATAAGCGTATTTGCATCGTTGCTTCTCTGGCTTGCGTCATATGGGACTATTTCTTTTTTAGGAACTTCCTTTCTCATGCCGCGAACTCTACGCACTCGGTGAGCATTTTGCAAGTTATTTTACACATTTAGTGCGCAAATATGTTTCAAAATAGTCTTGCTCATGCGCACTAAATGCGCATAATCAACCGCATGAATGATTTCAAAAAATTGGTGAAAAAGTGGTTGAAGGACACAGGATATGATCGAGAATGGCTCGGATCAGTAACCAGAAATCCCCGTACACCGGATAAATCCACACCAAAACGCACGATTGATCGATGGCTATCTCCAAGCTCTGAACCAGTTCCCGCATGGGCTGAACTTGAAATCAGAAAACTTATGGGGGATTATTGTGCAGAATCTATTAATAATCTTGAAGATTTGCCTCAAACAGAAGACCTCGGTAAAATGTTTATTACCCTTGAACCAAACGTTCAGGATCTAGTTCATCGAGAAGCTTACAGGCTTGGGCTCACCGTCACAGCTTATTGCTCCCTTGCTGTAGAATACGCTGCTTCCAACGAGGAAATGAGACCTCAAATTATTTCTCTCCATGTAAGCAAGAAGAAAAGCCATTACTCCAACACGGAAATCTCACCTGTCGTTATCGGAGAAGGAAATGCTTCAAGCGGCAATCCGCTGCATCAGACGACTACTACCCAAGGGGAAGATCATTAACTTGCTGGATTGGTAATTTTCGTCCCTCTCTGCTTTGCAACATAAGCAGAGGGGGCTTTTTATTTGAAATCCGGCATGATATTCTGATACATTTTTGGAGTTGCTACGCTATCTCTCATGAATGTTCAGTATTCTAACAAGGCCAGTAAAATATCTCTCTTTTTAGGTATCTCTTCCATCCCGCTTTTTCCCTTTTTGATTCCTTCCATAGCTGGACTCATTTGCGGAATCAAAGGCATCAAGAAAGCAAATCAACAAGCAGGATATGGAAAAGCGCCATCTTTGATTGGACTTATTCTATCAAGTCTTTCCCTCTTTGGGTTCATGCTGATCATTCCCATTATGATTTTTATGGATTCTGTGAGTCCCCTTGCAGAGACGGTCAACAAAGGAGCGACACATGAAAATGAAAATAGAAACCATCAACAAAACCAGCTCCAAGAAACAACTCAAATCTCAACAATATATGATAAAAAGAATTCCGAAATAAATAATTCACAATTCGATTTTTCAGAACAAGATCAAAAATCTGCACGATATTGGCAGGTCAAACTAGGTATTTATACAAAAAGCGATATTATGAGCCTTCATATTTCCGAGGAAGAACGTAAAGAACTTCTTAAAATTCATGAAGAAACTGAATCTGAAAAGATAAAAGAACTAAATCGTCAAGAGGAAAAGCGTATAAACAAAGAAGAGGATAAGAAAGCATTTGAAGAAAAGCTTTCACGAATGACTCCCGATGAAAAAGCCGATTACATCTTTGCCAAACTGAAAAAGGGATATTCTGCGATCATTGAAGTTGCCATCAAAGAAAACATGCATGATCCTGACACGTTTGAGTTCGTCTCTTTTACAGGGCAACCTCTAAAAGTTGAGTCTGGCCGGACAGACATAAAAGCCATTTACAAATTCAGAGGGAAAAACGCCCTTGGAGCCAAAGTCCTCAACTCTCTGGTATGCAAAATCAATACCGACACAGGAGCACTCTACGACATCCAAAATCCCAAAGCAGGAGAATGAACCTCCTCCACAAAAAAGCCCCGCTCATATTTCATGAGCGGGGATGATTCAAATAAAGTCGAAGCGGAGAGAGAAAACCGGATTACTCGCCGGATTCCGGCAGGAAGCGGGCCGCCTCCGATTCTTCAGTAATTTTGGCCGGTTCGATACGGAGGAGCTTTTTCATGGCGCGGCCCGGGTCACTCTCCGTCATGGGGAAATAATCAACATGATTGCCGAGGTCGTAAGCTCCCAAAAGCTCCTGTGACGAATAGATGGAGGAAGCAGGTTTGAAGTCCTCCAAGGCTTTCCCCAGTTTCTTGACATTCTTTGACGAGGCCAGCACATACACCGGAATGCAACCGGAATACAGTTCCGTTTTTTCCGGGGTTCCCACAGGCAATTTGTTGGCATATCCGCTCCATTTGACTAGGGCTTCTACAGGAATATCGCCTCTCAATGATTGGATCACACGGGCATAGTGCGTGGTTCCCTGATCCGTTTTGACGACTTTGTATATAATGACTGTCAGAACAAGGTCGCTTTGTTTCAAATTCCGCGCCGTGCTTTGAAGAAAACCATCCTGATCAATTTCCGCCTGCGTGGCAACACGGGGAGAGGTGACGGGTTGAATAGGGATGTCGAGCATGGCTCGCAGGTTATTATAGTAGTAAGGATAGGCAATAAGAAAGTTGAAACTGTATGATACTTCTGGAATATCGTCCTGTGCATGGGCTATATCCCACTCTTCCTCCCGTTGCTTTTTCCAAGGGTTAATGATGTAAGACAGTCTACCTTCTTTAGACAGGCATTGTTCAAGCATTTGCTGCGAAATAGAACCTTCTAAGTAACTTATCCATTTTATCTTAGTCCCTACAGGAAAACCATCGTCCACTGACCTAACAACCGTGGCGTATGTAGTCAGAGCGCCCTTGCTTGATTTTGGCGTAGGAGGCTCCCATTCAGCCTTGTATTCACAGACCATAATGACAGGATTATCAGGCCCCAAGTAGGAAGCAAGAACATCCATATTACCTTGCTGGCAGGCTCTGATTTGCTCTTCACTCATCAGGGGGGCATCAGGACTGTCGGCCATGGCGCTATCCATGCCTATGAGGAACAGAATCGTCAGGATAAAGATCAGTCTGCTATTCTTCCTTACGTGCATTACATCAACATACGTATCGTTCCTTAAAAAACAAGGCGGATGTGTGAGCATCCGCCTTGTGAAATAAACGAGATTATCACGGAAGGTTATTCTTCCAGGGTTTCCCGATATAGAAGCCAGAGAGCCTGGTGATTATAGCTTCCAATAGCCAAATTGTTCCCTGGACCAATACCTGTATGGCTTGTGTCTCCAAAGAAGAGGATGTCACCTTCCTGCGGGGTGGAGTAGGCATCCTCCCAGTCATCGGTGTAATCTGCTGCCCCATATTTATCCTTGAAATACTTGGTCATAACGGCAGCACTCAAAACAACATGCTTACGCAAATTTGATGTGTCCCCTCCTTCAATGTAGTCCGGATTCAGAGCTCCAAGATTACCGGGAGGATCCATCAACGTAATATTGGTAGCGGCCAATTTTCCGCCTTCATCCCTCACTGCCGCCAGAGAAGTACCGGAACGGCTGAGAGCGATACTTACACGCAAGGCACAACTGTTGTAATACTGCCGGGCATCCATCGGAATATTATCAGCGATTTCCTTGAGATGTGCCTTGTTAAGGCCACCTCCTATATATGCCCATACACCATCCGTGCTCTTGCCGCCTTCCCCATAACCTACCGGTTTGTAGTTATTCAGCAGTTTTTGAGCTTCTTCCTTTGTCATCAAGTTCTTAGGTGCATCAATTTCCCAAAGTTCCAAATCTGCCCCATTCATTTGAGGAACGAATTCCTCTGCATTGGGATAAGGGGCGATTGCCTCTGGGACTTTCAAATTTTCGTGGTGGAGCTTGACGTAGTGGAAGCCTCTTTTGAGGTTCTTCTTACCCTCGGCTTTCTTTGACGCATTGCTGCCCTTGAGTTCCACGACTTTCTCTCCATTGATTTCCAGGTAACCGGTGTCATCTATCTGAATAACAAAGGAACATTCCCTAGTGGTCTCGACGCGGATATAGCCTTCCCAATCGTGGGAACCTGTTTCTTCTGTCTTATGCCAGGCAATCTTTGGAGCTGCTTTTTTCGTCACCTTGTAACGACGATTATTCTCGGCATCCAATGGGTGGAATGGTTTATTTGATATAGCCATAATGTTATGTTTTCTAATCATTTATTATTGAATGAACTGAACATTCAGTTCATGGGAACCTTGACAGATTTCTCGCTCCTTCCCAACACGTTTAACACGTAGTAAGACGTTTCCTCTGAAAAAGATGGTGGGAAGACTAAAACGCCGCTGAAATCAAGCGGAAAATAAAGGGTATTAAAGGGGTACAAGAAACACAACCATTGATTATCAATAGCCAAAAATTGAATTCTCTTCATTCGGGACGAAGAGGTCGCAGGTTCGAATCCTGTCAGCTCGACCAATTTCCCATTTGCGAGGCCTTGTAGAATCCTTCATTCTACAAGGCTTCGCGCTTTTTCAGCTTGTGAGGTATTCCACCTGATTGCATGGTTCTGCTATACACTTTGCTATACATCTCCTCTCTGATGTATAGCAGTTACCCAAAATCAAACATACGGGTGGATTCTTCCAGCAAAGTTATTTTGTCACCAATTCCTTCCTTGCCACGTATCCTACCGAACGGCCCGGTGTACCGTAACCGTCCCGGTAAGTCACTTTCATCAAATACTTCTTCCCCTTTTCCAAAGGACGATGGTAAATGATATGTTCCGCAAAATTCCGGATGGGAACCTGGAAGGGAATCCCGGGCTCCAAGACGGTGAACTTCATGTTCTCTACACTGCGTTCAACACGGTAACGCGCCCAGTAATAAGCCATTTCTCTGGCTTCTCCATCCCATATCTCCAGAATGATATCCGGTTTCAGGGTCTTTGAAGGATAGAAGCTATCCAGCAGGCGCACTTCTTTCCGGCTTTTATTGGTAAAGACCAGCGTAAAATCCGGAAAAGGCTTGCCCGCCGCGACAGGTCCGGATGCCAGAACAACGGAACATTCCACCTCCTTGTTCACCGGCCAAAAGTTGAATCCGCCGCCAAAAGACGGGAGGCAGGTCAGCAGGACCAGAGTGGGAAGAAAAAGTCTTTTCATAAACTGCATCTATCCGGCATGCCGGAGCCTGTCCATCCAGCGGAAAATTACTTGATTCTGATTTCCCTTTTTCCTACATACTTTCTTGAAGTCCCCGGCGTACCGTCATCCCGGTAAGTTACTTTCAGTACATATTTCCTCCCTTTGACCAAAGGTTCAATAAAGCGAATATGTTCCGCAAAGTTTTTAATCTGGACCGAGTACGACATAGACGGTTTCAGAACAATATACTTCATGTCCGCCCGCTTGCGTTTAATATCATACTTGGACCAATACACGGCTACCCTTTTATTTTTCTCATTCAGAATTTCCAGAATAATATCAGGCTTTTTCGTTACTCCTAACGGATAAAAACCGTCAAGCAAACGCACCCTCCCCCAGCCCTTGTTCGTGAAAACCAGTGAAAAATCAGGAAAGGGCTTTTCAGAAGAGATAAACCTGGATTTCAATTCAATGGAAAAATCCACGACGTCCATCCCTTCCCAAGGGTCTTCTCCCCATGAAGGGCCCAACACCATCATCAAGATCAAAAGAAAAAACTTTTTCATGGAGAAAGAGCTATCGTTATTTTGAGATGTAGAAAAACATTTGCATGTGCGGGCATGTCTTTCAATCACTTTTGAATCTGAGCCACAGATGAGGGAATGTCAACAAGGTATTCTCAGACAGCATTTATCCATTTCCAGGCCACTCTGGGGAGCTTTCTCTTATCCGGGAACATTCTCTCGGCACGGGACTTTATCAGTCATCCGTCAAATTCCCATTGCCCCGCGGCCTCTTCTTTTCCTAAAATGCAGGTAATGAGTGAATACTTCCTGAAACTTCCCGGCGACTCGCAGCCAAGGTCCTATTCCGAATATGAAGTAAGGGAATTCCTGGGGCAAGGGATCATTGACTCAACAACGCTCGTCTGGAAACCGGGCATGGATGGATGGCAGCCCGTGGAGCAGGTTCTGCCGTCAACATCGCCGGCCCTGGAAAAAACGCAGGTTGAAGAGGAAGAAGACCCTCCTGCAACCCGGGAATACCGTTTGCGTTATCCTTTGGGCGGCCTGGCCAAGTTATCCATCCTGGCGTGCCTGGTGCTGCTGCCCTGCATGCTCTGGAGCAGCTGGATTGTTTTTTCCAACAACGCCGTCAATTATGAGGAAATCCAGACCGCCATTCAGCAAAACATGGCCCAGCTTCCCTCCTTCGCGGCCCCGATGGTGTTCCTCTTCAGTCTCCTGTTCATTCCCTCCCTGCTGATCCAGTTGATCTGGCTGTACCGGGCATGCGCCAATGTCCAGGGCTTCCAGATACAGGGACTCCGGTTCACGCCATTCCTGAGTGTGATTCTGAGCTGCATGCCCGTGGTTGGCATGGTGCTCAATGCCCTGATTCTTCAGGAACTTTATAGGGCATCAAAGAATCCGGCAGAGTGGATGCTGCAAGCCCCTTCCCGGTCCCTGCGGCTGTACCTGCTTGTGACAACAGCTCTGACCCTGTGCGCGCTCTTCCCCTTTGGAGCGGAACATTACCTGATGGCCTTCCTGGTGATCGGCTCCCTGATGACGGCAGCCAGCATTCTGTGGCTGGTCTGCATCCTGCAAATCAGCAAAAAGCAGCAGGAGCTGGTTTCCGAAAAACCGGACATGCATCCCTGACCGGGAACATCCTGAAATCAGCGTTCTCCCTTTTCTTCCTTGCCGTGCTGGTCATCCGGAAGGATTTTGTCCAGCGCTTCCATGCTGTTGTCCTTATACAGGTTCTCCAGCAATTTTTCCCATCCTGCCGCCATTTGAACCTGTTTCAGGGCAATAACGGGATCAGGCATCCTCATGTCCGGGGCGGGAGCGTATTGTTTCAACACCTCGTCCGGGTTGATCCGGTTGAACGTCGTTTTTCCATAGCCCGGCATTCCCGCCTCATGGGCGATGGATTCAATCATTTCAAAATGCAGATGCGCCAGATAATTGCCGTGCGCGGTGCCGACCGTGCCGATCTGCTCCCCGCGGCCTACCAAGGAACCGAGGGGAATATCGCTGACGGTATCCAAATGGGCGTACAAGCTCTGAATAAACCGGCCGTCCGGCAAACGGTGGAGCAGTACCACGACATTGCCCCAGTCAGGTGAAGGCTCTCCCGCGTAAACCAGCAGCCCGCGGCCGGCAGCCCGTACCGGCAGCCCCTGATCCGTGTTCTCTCCGCCGATTCCATTCAAATCCTGCCCGGTATGCCGTCCCCCACGGGCGGCATTCATATCTCCCAGTCCCTGGGCCACATAGGTAAATGCTCCATTCTCATCTCCCAGCGGGGACGTGAACACATCCGCCAGCGGGGCCTTTGCCAGCTCCTGGGGCGTTAATAAAATCATCCTTCCATCCACAGGAGCAGGAGCAGACAGGGGAATATCCTCATCATAAATATTATGGCGCATCCCGGCATCCGGAGATGCCTCATGGCTGGTCTTGTACCAGGCAAACACCGTAATCAGGACGCAGGCCGTTCCCAGAAGCCCCAGAATGACGCGGGATGTCGTCTTGTCTATCATCGTGCCGACTTTATATCCAACGGGCCGGATTTACAATCACAAGATCGTCAGTCCAGCGTCTGCGGAAACTTTTCAATCCACAGCTCGCGAGCCGCACGGATATCCTCCGCGGAAGCGCGACCGGAGAGTTCCCAAACCAAAGGAACCCCAGGCGGGAACAAGGGCAGGAGGCGCTCAAACGGCACGCCGCCGGCCAGCAGGGGCACCTGATGGTCCCGGGACGGCCACTTGACATCGTTCACATGCCCCCCCACCAGATGGGAAGACATTCTGCGGAGAAACTGCTCATGATTCAATATCAGCAGATTGTGTTTCCTCTGAATATGGCCGAAGTCATGCCAGTAGCCAATGAAAGGGTTTGCTCCAAACTCCTGCATCAACAGGGCCATCTCATCCTCACTGGGAACCTGTTCATAATGGCTGCGCCCTTCAATGCCCAGCTTCACCCCCAGTTCCGCCGCGCGGGGAAGAAGCTGACGAATGGCCTCCCGGGCGCGTTCCAGATAAACGGGAGCAAGCCGGTTCCGGCGGCGCACAAACTCTCCCTTGGTGCCCGCAAAAGATTCCGTTCCCACCCTTCCCTGACGAGCCAGGCTTTGCAAATGGGCCGTATCCGTACGCTTCACCAAAGGCTCCACCGTTCCCATGTGCAGGACGATGTATCCGGCGCCCAGAGCGGCGCCCTGCTCCATGGATTTCTTCGTCAGCTCCACAGCCTTGTCGCGAACCTGCGGCAAATCCGCGGTAAACGGCCTGCTGTCCGGAGCATCCCCCACCTCGTCAATCGGCGCGGGAAAATAATTATGAACGCCGGCCACCTGCACTTTTCCCGCTTCCACCGCTTTCATGATACCGGGCAGAAGGGAGAGCTTGATGCCGTGGGAAAGCTCTACATGGTCAAACCCCAGGGAAAGGATCTCATCAATCATCTCTTCCCCGTCCTGATGGCGGTGGGAATTCCAGCATGTAGAAAATACCAGCATAGGCAAGCGGAGAACTGTTATGAACCGATGGAACCGGGTTCCGTATAGGAATCCTTCATCCACCCCCTGACGGCGGCGGTCATGCTGCCTGCTACGTCCGCACGCGGCTTCACGAAGGCCGGGACAAACCACGGGAATGCACCCACGAGATCATGAATCACCACCACGTCTCCGTCGCACGTATGGGCGCCGGATCCAATCCCCAGCGTGGGAATGGAAGAATGCACGGTAATCTGACGGGCGGCATGGGGCGTTACGCCTTCCACGACCACGGCGCAAGCCCCGGCTTCCGCCACGGCTTGAACGTCCTTCACCAGGGCTTCCGCCTCCGCGGAGGATTTCCCCTTGATCTTGTATCCGCCTTCCTCCAGCACCTTCTGCGGCAAAAGGCCGATATGCCCCACCACGGGAATGCCGGCATCCACAATGGCGCGGATCTTTTCCGCCTGGGCCGCCCCGCCCTCCAGCTTGACAGCGTCCGCTCCGGCCTGAAACAGCTTCCTCGCAGACTGCACGGCTTCCTCTACCGTATCATAGGTATGGATGGGCATATCCCCCACCAGCAGGGCCTTCTTCACGCCGCGTGCCGTAGCCTCCACATGGTGAATCATGTGGTCCAGCGTCACGTGAGTGGTATCCGGGAACCCCAGAACCACCATTCCCACGGAATCACCTACCAGGACAATGTCCACGCCCGCTTCATCCAGAAGACGGCCCGTAGGATAATCATAAGCAGTTACCAGCGTCACATGGCGCCTGTTCTTGCAGGCGCGGATGCGTTCCGCTTTTTCAAGAGATTGATTCATGATGTTCAATAAACATGCAGTTACCAGCGTTCCGACACCAGAAGCGGATCCGCTTCATCCGTATCCAGCTCCGCCAGCAGGCAGGCAACCGTTTTATTCTGGCGTGGAAGAATAAGTTCCGGCCTGATGTCGGAAAGAGGCTTCAAGACAAATTTTCTCAAATGGGCCCTGGGATGGGGAAGAACCAGACGCGGGGGATCATCAACCACCATGTCTCCCACATAAATGATATCCACGTCCGCCGTACGGGGCTCACAGCGGATTCCGGAGCGGATGCGCCCCAGGGCGCGCTCTATTCCCTGACAATGCACCAACAGCTCTTCCACCGTGCCGGGCCAGGTGAACTCCACCACGGCATTCAAATAATCATCCGCACCGTGCGGGCAGCCCTGGGGGCTGGTGGCATACAGGGAGGACTGCAGGAAGGGATCGTCGGACAGGCTCATCTGCTGCAGATGATTCCTGGCCCGGACCATCAGGCTGTTCTTGTCTCCCAGATTGGATCCCAGTGCAATGCCGGCTCTTTTCATGAGCAAAAAAAGCATCATGGCCGTTCCCGAAAAGGAAAAAGGCCATGATGCCGGAAAAATTATAATTTGGACAGGCCCAGGACGTCTTCCATGGTATACAGTCCCGGTTTCCTGCCCTGGAGCCAGAGTGCGGCGCGAACCGCCCCGGAGGCAAACGTCATGCGGCTGGACGCCTTGTGAGTAAGTTCCAACCGCTCCCCGTCAGAAGCAAACACCACGGTATGGTCCCCCACCACATCACCGCCCCGCAGGGAATGCATGCCTATTTCCTGGGCGGGACGGGGCCCCACCAGGCCTTCGCGGCCAAAAACCACGCTGTCCTCATAATTCCTGCCAATGGCTCCGGACAAAATCTCCGCCAGGGTCCTGGCCGTACCGGAAGGAGCGTCAATCTTATGGCGGTGGTGCATTTCCATCACCTCCATGTCACAGCTGCCGCCCAGAATCTGGGCCGCCTTGCGCGTCAGCCAGAACAGGGCGTTCACCCCTGCGGAATAATTGGAGGCAAACACGATCGGGATGGATGCGGCCGCATCCATAATCTCCTGCCGTTCCAGCTCCGTATGTCCCGTGGTGCCTATCACCAGGGGCTTGTTATTGGCCACGGCCTCCGCCAGCAGGGTGCTGGTAAAAGAATGATGGGAAAAATCAATGACGATGTCGCACTTGGCAAGGGCCGGATAAAGCTCCTGGCCCTGGTCATGCGTGGCGCCCACGCACGTATCCGGATTCTGCGTTACCGCCTCCTGGACGGCCTGGCCCATGCGGCCTGAAATGCCTGTAACAAGAATAGAAATCATATAGTTAAGATATCAAAGAACGTTGAAGCGTTGAAGAAGAGCGGAAAGCTGGGCTTCCTTTTCCTGCGGCATGGGAACCAGGGGAAGCCGGACTCCCGGCTGGATATCCCCCCTCAGCGCCAGGGCTGCCTTGATCGGAACAGGGTTGGAATCCAGAGTCATAAGCCCCTTCATCAGAGGGTAAAACGTCTTCTGGAGGGAAAGCATTTCCCCCATGTTCCGCTCCAGCCCCGCCTTTACGATGGAATTCATGATGCCGGGCACCAAGTTGGAAGTGACGGAGACAAGCCCGCTGGCACCGCAGGCCATAAAGGGCACGGTCAGTCCGTCATCACCGCACAGGATGGTAAAATCTTCGGGAACCACCTGCATCAGCTGATTCACGCGGTCCACATTGCCTCCGGCTTCCTTCACGCAAATAATATGAGGGCAGTCCTTCGCCAGACGGCCAACCGTTTCCACACTGATTTCAATACCGCAGCGGCCGGGAATGCTGTACAGCATGATCGGCAGCCGCGTGGCGTCCGCAATGGCCTTGAAATGGGCATAAACGCCGTCCTGGGAAGGCTTGTTGTAATAAGGGCACACCTGAAGCGTGCCGTCCACGCCCATCTTTTCCGCCTCCTGGGTCATATGAATGGCTTCTGCGGTGGAATTGGCCCCCGTCCCGGCAACTACCTGAATGCGGCCTGCCGCGCACTCCACGGCCAGCTCAATCACCCTCAAGTGCTCTTTTACAGTCAAGGTGGGGGATTCACCCGTAGTGCCGACGGCCACAATACCGGCCACGCCGGCAGCCACCTGGGCTTCCACAAGCATTCTAAAAGCCTCTTCATCGACACGGCCGCCGATAAACGGAGTCACAATTGCTGTATAAAGACCTTGAAACTTCATAACCTTACTTGGATGCATACTATCTTAACAGACACTTTTTGTCACGACAGAATACAGAAATATGGCATGCCTGTCAGGCATCCAGAAACACCGTCCGGGAACAGGCGGAACAAAATTCCAGATAGGACTTGAGAAAAGAAAGGGACGTTTCCGGACGCACGCCGGGCCTCCATGCAGCCTTTCTTTCATTGACAACGATATATTCCCGGTGAATATGCCTGCCTTCACTCCCGCACAGGAACAATGCCGCCGCACAGGCGGAAGAAGCTACCCGTGCATGGGAAGCATGGTAAAAAACCGGACGGTGAATCACAACATGGTTGATCCGGACATCTCTCCGGTTCAGGCATTCTTCCATTCCTCCGCCCTCCTCCTTCCACCGCGGTTTTCTCCACCTGACCTTTTTTCCGGAACGGGAGACCATATTGACAATCACGGCACCGGAAACAAATGCATGCTCCAGCAAAACGGAGAGGCGGGTACGTGCAGAACACTTCAACCCGTTCACCTCAACCGCAGCATCCTCACAGTTGATCAAATAATCAACGCGTCCATACAAGGCGTGTACCAGACCCGCAAAGGAAGCCAGATCAGAAGAACGGGTCAGGCATCCGGACATGGCAAAGTGATTGCCGCCCGGAAGACAGTCAACCACTCGGGAAGACACTTCACTGGCCTCATGCAGCATGGCAACCGCAGTCCCCTGACAGGCAAACGCCCTGGCGGCCAGGCATCCTATGTTGTCAGCATTTCCCAAAATGACAGCAACAGGTCTCTGAATGATATGAGATTTCATACACCGTCATTTTGACGAAAGAAGTTGCTTCGTCAATATCCGACACATTCTTAAAGCGTTAAGAAAGAAAAAGGAAGAGTTAAGAAAATGTTATAGTGAGGGGAAGGTCCCCTATTCTCCCCTATTCTCCCCTATTTCCCAAGGCCTCCATGGCCGTAATAGACGCCATGGACGTAATAGACGTAATAGACGTAATAGCCGTAATAGACAAAAAGGACGTCATGGACACCATAGACGTAATGTCCATTAAGTCGACTGAGTCCACTAAGACCATTAAGTTGACTAAGCCATTGAGGGGGGGGGCTATTGGGAAGGAGGTAGCAAGAAGCGAACAAGCCCCGCGAGGTACGGGACCTGGCGGGGCTTGATGAAAAAA
>NZ_JAJBTT010000005.1 GCF_020860705.1 Akkermansia sp. | reverse complement strand
CCGCCGCGTGGGCCCGGCCCCCGCCCCGCCCCCGCCACCGGCGCGGGGCCGCGCCGCATGCCGCGGAGGCGCGCCGCCAGCGTGCGCGTGGCGAATTCCGCCATGTTTTCATGCTGGGAGCGTACGGTCAGCACGGCGATATGGGTGAAGGGCGGGAGGTCAAAGGACCGGCGCATTTCCAGTTCCTGGGCCGCGAAGCCGTCCGTATCATGATGCCGTGCGTATTGCAGGGAAGGGGACTGGGGCGTAAAGGTCTGGATGATGACTTCCCCGGAAAGGTCGCCCCGGCCCGCGCGGCCCGCCACCTGGGTCAGGAGCTGGAAGGTGCGTTCCCCGGCCCGGGGGTCCGGGATATGAAGCCCCAGGTCCGCGTTCAGCACGCCCACCAGCGTCACATTGGGAAAGTCCAGTCCCTTCGCGATCATCTGCGTTCCCAGAAGGATGTCTATCTTATGGGCGCGGAACTGGTTCAGGATGGTTCTGACGGCGTTTTTCCGCCGGGCTACGTCCGCGTCCACGCGCGTGATGCGCGCCGCAGGAAAGGTGCGGCACAGGATTTCCTCCACCTTCTGGGTGCCGTACCCCTGGAGCAGAATATTGGGAGACTGGCATTCCGGGCAGAGGCGGGGCGGGAGGGCCTTGAACCCGCACAGGTGGCACATGAGGCGGTCCTCCGTGCGGTGGTAGGTCAGGGGGAGGGAGCAGTGCAGGCACGTGACCACGTGGCCGCAGTCCGGGCACTGGATGGAACGCGCAAATCCGCGTCTGTTGAGCAGAAGGATGACCTGTTCCCCCTTGTCCAGCCTGCGGTCGATGGAGATTCTGAGGCGTTCGGAAATGACGTTGGGGCCGGATTTGTTTTTCCCCTCCGTTTTCATGTCCAGAATGCGGATGAGGGGGAGCTGCTGGCCGTCCGCCCGTTCCGTCAGCTTCACCAGGGCGTATTTTCCGGTCAGGGCATGATGGGTGCTTTCCAGGGAAGGGGTGGCGGAGCCGAGAACCACGGCGCAGTTTTCCAGGTGGGCGCGCAGCACGGCCAGGTCCCGCCCATGGTAGCGGGGGGAGCTTTCCTGCTTGTAGGAGGCGTCATGCTCCTCATCCACAATCACCAGCCCCAGGTTTTGGAGGGGGGCGAAGACGGCGGAGCGGGGGCCGATGACGATTCTGGCCTTTCCGGAACGGATGGCGTGCCATTCGTCAAAGCGTTCCCCGTCCGACAGAAGGCTGTGCAGGACCGCCACGGAAGAGGGAAGTTCCGCGAAACGGGATTTGAAGCGCTGGACGGTCTGGGGCGTCAGGGAGATTTCCGGCACCATGATCAGGGCGGATTTTCCGGCTTTCACCACGCGGGACACGGCCTGGAGATAGACTTCCGTCTTGCCGGAGCCGGTCACTCCCTGCAGGAGCACCGGTTTTTTCTGCTCCGCAGCGCACATGGCTGCGATTTCCTCCAGCGCCTTCTCCTGCTGGCTGTTCATCTTCAGCGGCTGGCTGGGGGCAAACTGCTCCCCCGTGCTGGGATCGCGGTGCACGGCTTCCTCCTTCAGGGAGAGGAAGCCCTTGGCCTCCAGGCTGCGTGCAATGTTCAACGCCCCTGTGCCGAATTCCGCCAGAGGCGCTTCCAGCTGCTCCGTGGATGAAAAATAGTCCAGCATCTGGGCCTGCCGCGGCGCTTTGCGGTACAGGGCGTCCAGTTCCTCCCGGGACGGCCGTTTTTCCAGATGCACCATCTTCCGCTTTTTTTCCGCCGTGTTTTCCTGCCGGACGGTTTCCGGAAGCAGGCAGCGGATCATCTGGTCCAGCGCTACGGAATAATAGTCCGCCGCCCAGGAGGCCAGCTTCATCATGACCGGGGAAATCAGGGGCTCCGGGTCAATCAGTTTCAGGATGGGTTTGAGCCTGTCCCTCCAGGCCGGGTCCGGTTCGGACAGCGTCAGGACGGTGCCGGTGGCCGTCCTGTTGCGCAGGGGCACCTGGACGCGGCAGCCCGGCTTGACGTCCCCCGCTTCCGGCGGAATGCCATAGTCCAGCACCAGATCGCTTTGTCCGTCAACAAGGATGCGTGCCGCCTGCATGGTGTAAAGGGGGAATAATGTTAACGATAACCGAAGGGGAAGCGCGCGATGCCGCTCATGTCCTTCAGCACTTCTATATAATTGTACCCGTAGCCGTCCATGATCTGCGTCACGGTGGCCGCCTGGTCATGCCCGATTTCCAGGGCTATGAAGCCGTTTTCATTCAGGTAGTCCCGTGCACGGGCCAGAAAGCGTTCAATGATTTCCCAGCCGTTCGGGCCGCCGAACAGGGCCGTGTGCGGGTCTCTCATGACTTCCGGGTCCAGCTTCTCTCCATCCGCAATATAAGGCAGGTTGGCAACGATAACGTCAAAGCGCATATCCTGCACGGCGTCTTGCCCTTCCTCTTCCGTGGCGGAACCGGGCGGCTCCGCTTCCTCCGTCCGTGGAGCCGCCTTTTCCAGGGGGATGTTCTCAAACAGGTCCGTCTGGACGGTGGAGACCCTGGCTCCCAGCCTCATGGCGTTTTCCAGCGCCAGATCCAGCGCCTGGGGGGAAATGTCCGCGAGAACCACTTCCCGGGCGCACTCCTTGAGTTCCAGGGCCAGCGTAATGCCGATGATGCCGGACCCGGTACCCATATCCAGCACGCGTACCGGATGGGCCGGGATTTTCTTTAATACCATTTCCACCAGTTCTTCCGTTTCCGGGCGGGGAATCAGGGCGCGCGCATCCGTCAGGAACTCCCTCCGGAAAAATTCCGTGGAGCCCAGCAGATGTTGCAGCGGTTCTCCCGCCGCCCTGCGTTTCAGCAGCTGGCGCAGGGGAGCCAGCTCCGCTTCCTGAATGGGCCTGTCAAACTGGGAGTAAAGAGCCGTGCGGTTGCAGTGCAGGACATGGGCCATCAGGTGCTGCATGGTGGCGCGTGCCTCGTCGCAGCCCTGGCGGGCCAGGTAGTCCGTGCCGGATTGAAGAACTTCCAGTAAGGTTTTCATGAAAGGGACGGGGGGTTAGGACATGCCGGCTTCCGCCAGGCGTTCCTGCATTTCCGCATGCTGGAGAGCCATGATCAGGTCCCCCATCTGGCCCATCAGGATGCCGTCCAGATTGTGGGACGTGTAGCCGATGCGGTGGTCCGTCAGGCGGTTCTGGGGGAAATTATACGTGCGTATCTTTTCTTCACGGCCGCCGGAACCGATGAGGCTGCGGCGCGCGGCGGAATATTTTTCCGCCTCTTCCCGCTTCTTGGCTTCAAAGAGTTTGGCACGCAGGATCTTCATGCCTTTTTCACGGTTCTTCATCTGGCTGCGCTCTTCCTCGCACCGGACGTAAACGCCCGTGGGGATGTGCCAGATCTGCACGGCGGATTCCGTCTTGTTCACGTGCTGGCCGCCTGCACCTCCGGACCGGCACACTTCTATGCGGAGGTCTTCCGGGCGGATTTCTATGTCCACTTCCTCCGCTTCCGGCATGACGGCCACGGTGGCGGTAGAGGTGTGGATGCGCCCTTGCGTTTCCGTGGCGGGCACGCGCTGCACGCGGTGCACGCCCCCCTCATACTTCAGGAAGCGGAACACTTCCTCCCCGGCGATGCGGCAGACGACTTCCTTGAATCCGCCTACGTCGGACGGGCTGCTTTCCAGGTGCTCAAAGCGCCAGCCGCGTTCTTCCGCAAAGCGCTGGTACATCCGCAGCAGGTCGCCGGCAAACAGGGAGGCCTCGTCGCCGCCTGTGCCGGCGCGGATTTCAATAATGGCGTCCCGGTCCTCCGTGGTGTCCCGGGGCAGGAGGCTGTACTGGACGTCGCTGCGCAGTTTTTCCAGAGCGGCTTCCAGTTCCGGAATCTCCAGCGCGGCCAGTTCCGCCAATTCGGGATCATCCGTTTTTGCCAGTTCCTGATTGTCCGCCAGCTGCTGTTCCGTGGCGTTCAGGGAATCCCACGTTTCCATTAATTCCTTCAGGCGGCGGTGCTCCCTCATGGTTTCCGAGGCCCGCTTCTGGTCATTGAAGAAATCCGGTTCGGCAATGACCATTTCCAATTCTTCCAGGCGCTGGCGGCGTTTTTCAATGAGAGGTGTGTAATCCATGACGTTTGCGTGTGAGGAATTTTAAAAGATAACAGGGATTTCTGAAAGTCAAATCCGGGGGATGTAAGACATGTTCCGGCGCAGGAAAAGGAGGGCGGGCCTCTTCCGGCTGTCCTGCCTGCGCTTTCCCGATTCCGGAAAAACCGGACTAAAAGAAAACCGCAGCCATTACGTTTTTCCAATATGCTTTCCTTGGGGGAAGGAGAGCGGAAGCATCGTAACTGCCGCGGCGGTAAAGCTGGCATCGCGTACGGGACTCGAACCCGTGTTGCCCGCGTGAAAGGCGGGAGTCCTAGACCGCTAGACGAACGCGACTTTTAGGTTTGCAGGGACTGCGCGGCGAAGTAAATACTACCGGGCCTCAAAAGGCAAGAATTATTTGAACCTGAGGTTAAAAAATCGTTACTTGCCTTCCGGGAGATGGGATTCATCGTAATCGTCCAGCCTGTGTTGCCAGAGGTAGTGCCGCGTCTGCTGGACAAGCACTCCGGAAAGGGCCAGCAGGGAAATGAGGTTGGGCAGGGCCATCAGGCCGTTGGCGCAGTCCGCAAAGACCCATACCAGGTCTATTTTTGAGACGCACCCGGTGAAAACTGCCGCCACCCAGATCACGCGGTAGGGCGTGATCAGCCGGAGGCCACCCAGGTATTCCAGCGCTTTTTCCCCGAAGTAGGACCAGCCGAGGATGGTGGAAACCACAAACGTGACCAGGCTGAGCGTCAGCAGGGGGGAGCCCACGTAAGGGATTTTGCTGAAGGCCAGGGTAGTGAGCTTGGGGCCGTCCGCGCATGAAATGTCCGGATGGGCGATGATGCTGGTGGTCAGCACGATGCCCGTCAGGGCGCAGATGACCACGGTATCCCAGAACGGACCGCTGGAAGAGATGAGCGCCTGCCTGACGGGATTGCGGTTTTGTGCGGCGGCGGAGGCAATGGCGGCGGACCCCAGCCCGGCTTCATTGGAAAAGAGGCCGCGGGCCACGCCGGTTCTCATGGCCGTCATCACGGCGGCGCCCACCACGCCCCCGGCGGCGGCTTCCCCTGTGAAGGCGCAGTCCAGAATATACCGGATGGCCGGAAGAACATAGTGCGACTGCACGGCCAGGATGTACACGCAGCCCAGAATGTAAATGACCGCCATGAACGGCACGAAGAAGGCGCATACCCGGGCAATGCTCCGGATTCCCCCCAGCATCACCAGGGCCGTCAGGATGGTCAGCACGGCGGCCGTTCCCCAGAAGGGAATGGAAAAAGCGTGGTGAAGCTGTTCGGCAGCGGCGTTTCCCTGCGTCAGGTTGCCGATGCCGAAGGCGGCAATGGCCGTGAACACGGCAAAGGCGACGCCCAGCCATTTGCATTTCATGCCGCGCTCCAGCACAAACATGGGGCCTCCGCTCATGTTGCCGTCCGGATTTTCCACACGGTACTTGATGGCAAGCAGCCCTTCGGAATACCGTGTGGCCATTCCCAGCACGCCCGTCAGCCAGCACCAGAAAATGGCGCCGGGCCCCCCGGCAGCAATCGCCACGCCCACGCCGATGATATTGCCCGCGCCGATGTTGGCGGCCAGGGCCACCATCAGGGAACTGAACGGGGAAATGTCCCCCTTGTCCGTATGGTCCTTCACGAAGTACAGTTTCAGGGCCTTGAGCAGGTAGCGCTGCGGAAAGCGCAGGATGACGGTCAGGTACAGATGCGTTCCCAGCAGCATGATGAGCAGAGGCCATCCCCACAGAAAGGAACTGAAGGCGGACAGCCAGGAAGTGAGCGTGTCCCCGGTCTGAAAGAAGGCGTTTTGCAGGGCGTCAAGCATACCGGAAAGACTCTAAGGTAAAATGTTGTGGTGGCAAGTCCTTTA
The DNA here is from genome assembly GCF_020860705.1 of Akkermansia sp. GTDB lineage: Bacteria > Verrucomicrobiota > Verrucomicrobiia > Verrucomicrobiales > Akkermansiaceae > Akkermansia. The sequence continues at coordinate 17,154 of NZ_JAJBTT010000005.1, read as the reverse complement.
ATGTAGTGACGGAGGCGGTTAGAAGAAAAAACCGACCCCGGAAAATGAAAAAACCGCAGAAGAATGCCTTCTGCGGTTGTGAAGCATGGATTAAGGAACTTAGGAGCGTCGGCGCCGCAGCAGCAGCGTGCCGAACCCGAGTAGGGACAAAGCGCAGGTGGCCGGTTCCGGGACCTGTTGGAGAACCATCCAGGTCATGGCCTTGTTTACTGCGTTTCCCGGAGAATCCCCCGTAATTTTCAGAGTCAGGGTGCCGTCGGTTACCTGAATTCCCGTCAGGTCCATATATAAAGCCCCGGCATTGGTTGTTGCAGTAAAAGCAGGTTGCCCTGTCGTCATGGAACTCCAGCTTCCGGGGGTATTTGCGGCCGTTCCCGTATTGGTCGCATAGGAAGCCTGATTTCCATATTCCACTCCTCCCGCCATAACGGAAACATTCATATTGGCTATGTTGTTATTGCCGCGCGCCATCAGGCTGGATAAATTATAAGTGCCATTTTCCAGCCCCGTAAAACTCACTTCAATATAACCCTTGTTGGCGTATAAACTTTTGAAGTTTTCAGTTACTTGGCCGTTCATCAGGGCATTTTCCGGTATTCCGGCATTCCAAACGGTGCCGGATCCTCCAAGACCGAAACTATCGACTTGGGAAGTGGTTGTTACTACGGCATTTTCTCCGAACATGGAGAGACCGGTCGCTCCGGAAGAGCCGATGCCTGCAACCGTCCATTTATCCGTGTTGGCGGAGTCATCCCACGTAATATAAGCAGTAGTTGCCCCATGTGCAAGGGAAGCTGCCGCCAGGATCAGGGCCAGGAAACATGACTTTTTGATCATAGATAGCTTAGGTTGATGATGAATAATCCCATTTTTACTCGCACTACCAAGAATGCTACAAAAAGTAAAACGGATTTGGAATCCGTGCCCCATCAACGCCGTCGTAAAAAATGCATAGGATAGGGAACATAAGGGTGATAGGGGGTATAGGGGAATTTTGCCGCTCCCTATTATCCCTGTTACCCTTATATTCCCTATTACCCCTAACCAACTTTTTCCCAGATTTTTCTGTTGACTTCGGATTCCAAATCCGGGCCATTGGTTAAAAACCGTAAAAAGAAGGAATCAATTCCCGGAAAAAGGTGAATGCGGGAATACAGTAAACCCGCGGGAATCCTTTCGGATTTTGGCTCCGCGGGTTTACCTTCTCATCCCGGATCAGCTCCGGAAAAGGTTCAAATTCAATTCCTTGATGATGGACTGAAGAGCTGCCTGGCCCTTGACGGTATTGCCGGCAGGGTCCAGGGGCGGGGAATAGGCGGCCATGGCCAGCTTGCCGGGGGCTACGGCCACCAGGCCGCCGCCCACGCCGGATTTGGCCGGAAGCCCTGCCTTGTACATCCAGTCTCCCGTGGAATCGTAGAGGCCGGACATGCACAGCTCGGCCAGAATGGGGGGAACGTTTTCCTCCTTCACCACCCGTTTCTTGCTGACGGGGTTGACGCCTCCGTTGGCATAGCAGGCGCCCATCAGGGCCAGCTGGGAAGTGGTGATGTTCAGGGAGCACATGCGGGTGTACAGGTCCACAATCATGGGCGGCGTGTTGTAGAAATAGCCGTAGCTGTCCAGCAGCCACGCAATGCCGCGGTTGTGCTGGTTGGTGGCGCTCTCCGACTTGTAAACCTCTTGGTTGACGGTCAGTCCCGCGTTCGCGAAGCTGTTGAAATTATGGATCATGTTCGCCCAGATTTCATCGGAATCCGAACCGTTGACCAAGCTTACTGTAGCCATGGCCCCGGCGTTCACCAGGGGATTGAGCGGCTTGCCGCCGTGCAGTTCAACAGCCATGACGGAATTGAAGGGCTCCCCGGTGGGGTCCGCCCCGATCTTCGTGCGCAGCTGCTTCATGCCGATCAGGTCCATCACATAAGCCAGGTTGAAAGCCTTGGAGATGGATTCAATGGCAAACGGCGTGTCTGCGGAGCCTGCGGTCAACAGGTCTCCGTTGACGGTGACCACGGCAATCGCCATCAGGTCGGAAGGAACCTGGGCCAGAGCAGGAATGTAGGAAGCGTTTTTGCCGCCCTGGACGGTCTTGGCGTAGGCGTACGCGTTATCCAGAGCCGTCTGGATTTGGTCGTTGGAGGGAATATCGCTCATGGTATTATTGCTGTTTGAAATGATTCATTAATGAATACCATTCGTTTTTTCCCAGCCAAAGGGCTCAAAGGCGTCTTCCGGGTCTACCGGGCGTTTCCAGGAGGGCTTGGCCATCGCGTGGATGATGAAGGGGATGCCCGCAAAGATGAAGGCGCCCACGATCAGCAGAACGACGTACATCGTATTGCTGCCCACCGTGATCTGGTTCGGCGGGATGAAGCTCACCAGGAAGGCTGCAAGGCTGGCAAGGAATCCGAGGCCGCCGACGATCCACATGCCGAAGGTCTTGCCGCCGGGAATACGGAAGGTGCGGGGCGTATTCGGCTCACGGTAGCGCAGGTAAATGCCTGAGGCGAACATCAGCATGTACATGATGAGGTACAGGATGATGGTAAGCTGGGAAATAATCTGGTACGCGGATTGCACGGAGGGCATGATCACGAACATGATGGAAAGCAGGGTGACGATGCAGCCCTGAATGAGCAGGATGCCCATCTGGACGTTGTTCTTGTTCCGCTTCTGCATCACGGGCGGCAGGTTGCCGGCCAATCCCACCTGGTAAAGACCCTTGGAGGGGCCTCCCACCCACGCGGTTACCTGGGCCAGAACGCCCACGGCCAGCGCGAGCGCCAGAATCCAGTTCATCCAGCCAAGGCCGAAGAAGCTGAAGTAATTATCATAAGAAATCAACAAGCTCTGCACCAGATTGATCTGGGAGTTGGGAATGATGAAGCCGATGGCCAGCGTTCCCAGAACGAAAATGACTACCGTGATGATGGCGGAAATCAGAATGGCCAACGGGTAATTGCGGCCGGGGTCATTCACATCCTTCACGTGCACGGCGGACATTTCCATCCCTGCATAAAACAGGAAGATGCTGGCGGCCAGAACCAGGTTGTTGAAATTGCTCATGTCCGGCACCAGCTTGTCCCAGCTCATGTCCAGCAGAATCGGGTTGCCTCCGGCCCAATAGCTCAGGCCCAGCAGAATCAGGATGGCGCCGGGAATGATGGTTCCGATGATGGTCCCCCATTTGGTCACGCCGGCGGAAGTCTTCATGCCGCGCAGGTTGAGCAGTGTGGCGGCCCAGTATACGCACAGCACGACGATGAGCACATACCATTTATTGGCGGCAAGCGCTTCGTCCCATCGCTGTCCGGGTCCCATGAAAGCCAGGGAGACGGCCGCGAAAGTCAGGACGGTCGGGAACCAGATGGTGCTTTCAATCCATTGCAGCCAGATAGCCAGGAAGCCCCATTTCTTGCCGAAGGCTTCACCCACCCATCGGTAAACGCCGCCTTTCTGCGGCCATCCGGTCGTGAGTTCCGCCGCTACCAGGGAGACGGGCACCAGGAAAAAGACCGCAGCGAAAATATAATAAAAGACGGAGCTGAGTCCGTAAGTGCTTTCCGCAGGCATGCCGCGCAAGCTGACAATGGCGGAAACGTTAATCATGGCGAGCGTAAATACTCCCATGCGAAGGGCGGATTTTACCGCCGGAGCGTTATTGGTTGTTACAGGCCCTGTAGAAGGGGTCCCTGGTTGAGTCGTATTATTCATTGGTTTATTCCGGGTTGAGAATTGGGGCGGCGCATAGAAGTGCCAACACCGGCCTTATTTGAACGACCAGAAGAAGAGGGATTTCGTTGAAGGGATGGTGCAGATAGGACTGCCGGAGTCTGTCTTAACAATTGTTACCGCTTTCCGGATGAAAGGGAAAATCTGCCCGCTTTTTTGAGATTTTTGAGCAGAAAAGCAGGAGAATAGGAGCAAAGCATGAAGAAAGGAAACATACCCGGTTGTGGAGACTGATCTGCCATGGAAATACTGCCGGGTATTTTGGTTCAGGAGAAGCAGTCATGATCATTCTTTTTCCGGAATGGGTAGGGGAGATGTTTTCCGCCTTGCCGGGGGAAGTGTAGTTGGAACCTTCATTTCATACTATGATAAACGACAGGCCGTTTCCTCTTTAGTGAAGAAACGGCCTGTGGATGGAATGGGCGTTGTGCTTGCAGCAGGTAATTTCCGGTGTTCCTGAAAGCTATTGGAGCGCAGGCCAGTCCAATACTGAAATAAATATCAATGGGGATCCTGTTTAAGATAAGATATGGCAACGGGGCGGCATCCCTTCTTGTACCCCTATGACTGCGGTTGCAATTTAAGAAGGGTTTTCAAATTGATGGCGGCGTTCAGGGATACCGACTTACCGGAGATGGCTTTTTCCAGATTTTTATTTCCAAAATATTGAGAGGATTTTATTCTGGTCCATTCCTGATGAAATTGCTGCATGGATTTTTGATAAGCGGGAGCCCAGGTCTGAAGCATATATTCAGAGTCTTTTTCAGACTGGGAACTCCTGTTGAGCAGGGAGATTTGGAAATGAAGGGAATCAAATAACGAGGCAAGACTCTCCTCGCCTGCTTCCGCCGTGTTCCGGTCCGTGATCCTGGCGGCGGCCGCACTTAAGCGGGGAAGAATTTCCAGAATGCCGTCCATGATCTTGCGCGGGCTGGGATGTGCGCAGAGCGCTTCCATGAGTTGCGCCTCATTGCTCCCTTTCTGTGCGCCTTCTCGGAAGAGAAGCCTGGCCGCATCCACGTCTTTTTCGCGATACATTGCGAAAAAGCCCTGGAGCAAATAGGGATATCCCTTGTTCTTCTCAAAAGCGCTGATGCAGTCCTGGTCGGAAAGATAGGATTGATGCTTGTCCAGATTGCCGCGCAGGATGGCGAGCTTTGCTTCCAGCATAAGTACAAATTCAATTTCCAACAGGTTTCTTTTTTGCAGGTCACGCAACTGGCTTAATGCATCATTGAGCTGTTGATCAACTGTTGCCAGGGCGGTACACAATTCTTTTACTTCATCTACCGTTGCCTCGTACTTTGCGGGATTGGCCTGTATACTGTGCACCAGAATAACATTGTTCAGTACAGCACGTTCCCAAAGAAATGAAATTGTCTCTTCCTTGTTTTTTCCAGTTTCCGGCGTTGCAATGGAATCAAGGACGTCTTTCAATTGTTTACAATCCTGCAAGATATTATGGGCCAGCAAGACGTCGTATTTGAATGAAGAAATGTCCGTTCCAAGATCGTTTTGCTGGGGAGAGGGCGATTTCTTCTGTACAGGTTCCGCAGCCTCCCGGATGAGGGAGCCTTGGGCTCCGCTCATCCATAAGATGCATGTCAATATCAATAAATTTGAGAGATACATGTAATAAATATTATGAAATAAAACAGGATCTTTAGAAGGAACAGTTTATATTTGGGTGTGGCCTGAGTTGGGCTGTTCGAACTTTCTCCTTTGCGTGCTGGTACTCCCGGCGGATAAATCGCAGGATACATTAACACGGCCTATTTTCACGTCCAGTAATTTCAATCCTGTTTTAACCGAGAAATCATGGCTTATCGTCACAATCGGTGGATGAGCATTCGCGACACTGAATCGAAAGGAAAAAGAATCGGGAAAATCAATCTTCCCAACAGTTTTGGGGTTGACCCGGTAAAGAGGGGATGGCGGCATCATATTTCCGGCGATGGAGCGGCCTGTTGCTGGCCGCAGAGAAATCATAGTTTATTCCCGAATAATTTTTTGCGTCAATAAGACTTCCAAAGAAAAAATGCTTTTTATATTGTTCAATATCGGTAAGATTTGTTTTGATAATAAAACATGAAAAATCAAATGAAAACAAGAAGAATCAGAGTCAATAGGTAAGGATAATATTTTATTCTTCAGAGGATTCCTTCATATTTGAACCAAGTGGCGGATTGAGTTGGTTTGGTCTCTTTTCCTTGGTCGCGTCAATTATTTGATATTTCAGGGAATTTATATTCTAATTGACATTCGAAATGCCATTTTCGAGACCGAACGTATTATTTTATTTTGTCTTGCAGATGTAGGCCAGGAACGTATTAGTGATCAAATGTTAACGCGAAGTTCAAAAATTTGAGAATAATCCTTGCCCTCATATTCAAGATGAGTAAAGATACAGGCAAAATGAGTTAATGGAGCATGTTGTAAATCCTTGTCAAATACAACATACAATTTGCTCTTGCCTCCTCCTTTAACGGAACAAACAGTGTTCCAGTATGGAAACTGGGAAAGATACCAATGACCCGGCTTGCCAACAAGTACGTAACCCGTAACGGATTGAAAGATTCTCGTTTTCTTTAATGAGTCGGCAGTATCGCCGAATGCTATGGGACCGGGGGTTTTATTCATGATATTTAATTCCACAAATGTTTTCCCTTCTGCAAAATAGATGTGCTCAACTTCTATTGCCAGTACTTCACGTATATCTATACCAGTATTAGTATTGGAATATTTATTTTTTACAAAAAGAGCGATAGTTGCAATAAGCAAAAACAGTGCAATGTAATAGAAATATTTCATATCCATCATTTAAGATTTAAAGCGCTCCTCTGAATGCAATCCACGTTGCCGAATGAATACCGGCTCCGTTTCCGGTTTCTCCCAGCAATACCATGTTATCATCGTAATGTCTCAAATATGTACCCCATATAACTCCATGATGAACGGCTATTGTATGCCGCGTTCCCCATGAAAGGCCCTTATTTCTTAAGACGGTTCGACTAAATTAATAAGCTGCATTCCTCATCTTGCATGCGGGAAAAGTACGGTCACATTTCTGCTAAGGCCACTCGTTCAGTTCTCAGCAGATAAAAGTGGCTTTCTACGATTTCATTATTTTTTTACATATCTAAAACCTTCTTCAGTATATATAAATTTATAAAGTTCTCCTTTTTTCATCTGGTTGAGAAAATCAGAGTCAACCAAATAAATGGAGCGCTTATTGACTTCAATTTCAATGACCTTTCCACTATTTGTTATAAAATTCATTAAAGCTTTTTCATTTGTTTTTTTGATTAATTTCTCTATAAAAAAATCATACAACGTTAATATATTATTTTCAAGAGTAGCATAACCTCCAGAATAGTTGATATGAATATAGCAAGAATCTCCCCATCCAGCAGAAAATGAAGAAATTTTACTTAACTGAACTTCATCTTTTTTATTCAAAGGATGCCCTACACTAATAGAATTTAAATTTAGGTCGAGATTTTTTCTAATAGGATAAGGTTTGTTTTTTATAGTCACATAAAATTCATCTTCTGAACACCAAAATAAAAGGTCGTTTTCTGCAAAAGAAGGAGGGGATGCATTTATTAATAACATTAAAATAATTAAAAAAATCATATCAATTAATCACATACAGGGTCATCTGGATACAACATTGGGACCGCGGGTTGTATATTATATATATTTATAATTCCATCTATCAAATTCCCACAAGAACTTGATTATCCCATTTCATCTCTTTGCTAATACCTGGTTGTTCTCTCATATAATATGCCTTAAATTGCTTCGCTGATTCATTCCATACTTTATCTAGGTACGTTTGTAATTTTTGTTTTGCCTTTTTAGCTTCGGGGCAACATAATTTTTTACCTTTCAAGCGATCTTTTTGAGGATCAAAGTATGTGTCATGACCAATTTTATAAACTTTCACTCGTCGGTCTTCATGTCCAATTATAGCATTTAGTCCATTATTTGTATAACCACCTGGAACTACGTTCGGACGTCTTGAAATTACAGTAACCTCAGCTTCTGTAAAATCACTTATTGTAGCACAACAATCATTTTCTGTTTCTTTTATTGTTACTTCAAATTTCTTTGGAGAGCCCTCCTCTAGATATGTATAACCCAAAGCTCTAGGATTTCCTGGGAATATTTGATTTATGGGAACTTTTACTGGATTGCATATAAACTTCCATCCGAGATAATCCATATTATTAATTGTATCATTGTTAAAAAACACATACAAATTCCATCCTCCGTCTTCAGCAATGGGATCGCGGTTGGTCCACCTGCCATCCATGGGGTTGTAATGTCGGTAGTTGTAATACACCAACGCCAGCTCTTCTTCATAAACCTCGCTGCTCCATTGAACGGGCTGAGCAACGTCTCCTTCCTCCACTACGCCGCCGTAGGGCGTGTAGTCATAGGCTGTGCGGATGTAGCCGCTGGAGCCGAAGATTTCCACATTCTTGGTGATGTCGTGCCCGTAGCAGTACCACGTGCCATCCTTTTGGCTGGCCAGCGGGTGTGTAGCGACGGGGTCCGTCGGATCCCAGGTGATCAGCCACAGGCACGGGTGGGCGCTCCGCTTCAGATCGCAGCAGGCTACTTGCAGGTAGCCCCGGTAGATGTAGCGGTGGTGCAGCGCGACTGTTCCATTGACCGTCACTTTCTTCATGTATCTTCTCCCCATGTAATCGTAGCCGCATTCAACCACGGTCGTGCTTTCTGCCTCGGCCTTCGTGAAGCTCACCGGGCGGTTGTTGGCGTCATATTGTACCGTCCAGAGGCCCGTGGCGGTTTTCACCAATGTCTGGTTGCCGTTGGCGTCGTAGGTCGGCACGAAGGGTTCTTCCAGAGTGGAGGGTGAAGAGTTGAGCGTGGAGCGGGTGATGCTGGTGTACTGATTCAGGTTGTTGGAGGCGTAGGTGAGTTCCTTGGCCAGTTCCTGTGCCGTTTTGCGGTTGCCGATGTTGTCGTAGCCATAGCCGTAGGCGTCCGTTCCCAGGGTGGCGGCGGCAAGTTCACTGCGGCTGTTGTAGGTGAAGGCGTCATTGCGGATGGTTCCTTTCCGGGCCGTGGTCCGGGTGACGGGGCGGGCGAGCGCGTCGTACGTGTAGCCCCGGTTGACCACGGTGGTTGTGGCGCGCTTGCAGGTCATGGAGGTGACCAGGTCGCGTTTTTCCTCATAGGCCCGAGTTAGCGTCATGTTGTTGGGCATTGAAAGGCATTGGAGCAGATGGCTGTTTTCCTGATACTCGTAGGAAAAGCTTTTTTCTCACCGTTCATTTATTCTCCTTCTAGATCAAAGTAAATGAGTCCTTGCTCGGCACAAACCCACACTGAACCTATGAGTAATTTAGGCTTAACCATTTAAGTAAATAATTGAGAACATATCCAGTTGTATTTTTCCTCATTTTGTGAGTAAGGGAAGTCAACACATGGTGCATCCTTAATAAAATTATCAAATTTTGAAATTACTTTTTCCAATTCATCAATCTCAAATTTCGCATATCCCTTTATACGATAACTGTTTGGACCAGGTACGCTTATCCATCGATCATCATTGCCGAATGTCTGAACTTTCCATTTAACAGACTTAATCTTGGGTAAATGACATAGACGCTTCTCGATTGGATTGATAGTAGTTCTCAAATTTTCATATTTATCCTTGCTAAATTTTTCTTTATCACATCCCATAACTAATACGCTCATACAGGAGACAAAACTTGCAATATTATCTTTTGTCCAAGTTACATGACGAACCACAGTACCATTTGTGATAAATGAATGAGCCCATCCTAATACAGCGAACCTTCCATTTATTTCATCTGGAGTATTTGTAGCTATATCCAATGCACCACGGTTGAAGTTATATCTATCCTTTTCATGAAGGTATTGTACTAATAATGAATTTGGATTCTACAAATTAGTGTTGGGGGGGAGATGGGTGTCTTGAATGAATGTAACTTTGTAAAACACTTGCAATCAGTATACATTAATCTATTCGGCCGTTAATACGACTTTTAATTTTTTGAGAGCGCTCATATATCGCTCTTTTATGTCCTTCAACTCCGCGTCATCCAATGTCCAAGCCACCTGATAAAGGATGAGGGCAGCCGTATCAATTTCCCATGTTAATTTGCTTTCTGAAAGAGCTATTGATCGATTGATATCAGCGATAATTTGTTGTTTGAATTTGATATGGGAGTCGTCAAACAAATCAGCTCTCTTGGATTTTAAATGTTGAAGAGCTTTTTTTCTTTCAGACGAGAGAGCTTGGGTCTCAGCAAGATGGTTCAGAGCCGACACGCAATAACGGCTTATAATATTTTTTTTCCTGATATGGGGAGCCCAGCTATACAGGAAGGTCTCAGAAACAACATCCTTTTGTTTTAAATCCCCGAAGAGGTTGAGTTGATAACGACAAAATGTCTGTTCATACTGCTTTTCCCGGTCATGGAAGTGAAAAATGTTTTTGATCATCCGTCTCTGCCAGGATTTTTCCAGTTCTTGATATAAATCGTATATATTCGGTAAAATCCTCCGCCATGCAAACAATGCGTCAGCCGCCTCAAGATGACGGCCTTGACGAATCAACTTCTGTATTTTGTCTCTCACTTTCCGCCGCGTTTCATTCAAAGTCTGCGGATCCATATCCCAGCAATCCCGAGGCAATAAACTTTTTTCCCAACTTTTCTTGCCTTTTTTAAAGGCTTCAACATGGGAATTTTCATTCCAATTGGAAGCGATTTCTTGAAGAACAAGTTTTAACTCATTTTTTTCATCACTGGAATATGTGTGATTGTATAATTCCACAAAGGATTCAATATGATCGGAATTGATCCAATAAGGAAATTCTTGATCAATTATTCTCCATGCTGTGTTTGGTCGAATGGGACGATTATAATTTTCTATAACGCCAGCCCAATTTTCATACCGATCTTCCCATGAAGGAATGTATCTGTATTTCCACGAAGCATCTTCGTCTATATTATTGTAATTCGCACATGACGATAATCCATGCTCAATGAAGCCTGAACAATAAACCACTGGCATAACTACGAACAGAAAGAAAATCGGAACGAAAACGGATGTCATGGTGAAATTAATGTTGTGGTGAACCTGAAGCCACATCATGCGCCGCATGTCTTTGTGTTGTAGTTACATTATAATCTTGTCTTTTTTCAATTAATTCCAAGTACGCTGTTCTTGTTTCCTCTTCAGTTCGAAATACTCTTGATCGCGTTTCTTCCAACTTACCAATCAAGCTATTCCATTCTTCTATTTCAATAGAAACATGGACATTCTCATGTTCAATAACATTGCGTCCCTGCCGATCACGATAACCAGAACGGGGATCTTGTGGATTATAGTTTTTATCGTAAAAATATGTCACATCTATCCTTGGATGTTGAGGAAGTAAATCATCTTTGATTAAAATACATTTTATCTCAGCTCTTAGATCATATAATTCATTTATTTTTGGTATTTCAGAAGTTACCGTCAAGCCATAAATGGTCATTCTTCCTGCTGGCACAATTTTAACATTCTCTTTACGAGGATCGTTTCTATAATCAGCTGGACGGGGTAATATCCCTTTATCTAAAGCAGCAGGGTATCTACCCAGTCCATCCATAACCCAACAACTATTGTTAACAAAAACATACAAATTCCATCCTCCGTCTTCCGCGATGGGATCCCTGCTAATCCACCTGCCATCCGTCGGGTTGTAATGTCGGTAGTTGTAATACACCAGAGCGAGTTCATCATCGTACATTTCGCTGCTCCATTGAACGGGCTGGGCAACGTCTCCTTCCTCCACTACGCCGCCGTAGGGCGTGTAGTCATAGGCTGTGCGGATGTAGCCGCTGGAGCCGAAGATTTCCACATTCTTGGTGATGTCGTGCCCGTAGCAGTACCACGTGCCATCCTTTTGGCTGGCCAGCGGGTGTGTAGCGACGGGGTCCGTCGGATCCCAGGTGATCAGCCACAGGCACGGGTGGGCGCTCCGCTTCAGATCGCAGCAGGCTACTTGCAGGTAGCCCCGGTAGATGTAGCGGTGGTGCAGCGCGACTGTTCCATTGACCGTCACTTTCTTCATGTATCTTCTCCCCATGTAATCGTAGCCGCATTCAACCACGGTCGTGCTTTCTGCCTCGGCCTTCGTGAAGCTCACCGGGCGGTTGTTGGCGTCATATTGTACCGTCCAGAGGCCCGTGGCGGTTTTCACCAATGTCTGGTTGCCGTTGGCGTCGTAGGTCGGCACGAAGGGTTCTTCCAGAGTGGAGGGTGAAGAGTTGAGCGTGGAGCGGGTGATGCTGGTGTACTGATTCAGGTTGTTGGAGGCGTAGGTGAGTTCCTTGGCCAGTTCCTGTGCCGTTTTGCGGTTGCCGATGTTGTCGTAGCCATAGCCGTAGGCGTCCGTTCCCAGGGTGGCGGCGGCAAGTTCACTGCGGCTGTTGTAGGTGAAGGCGTCATTGCGGATGGTTCCTTTCCGGGCCGTGGTCCGGGTGACGGGGCGGGCGAGCGCGTCGTACGTGTAGCCCCGGTTGACCACGGTGGTTGTGGCGCGCTTGCAGGTCATGGAGGCGACCAGGTCGCGTTTTTCCTCATAGGCCCGGGTTAGCGTCATGTTGTTGGGCATGGAAAGGCTTTGGAGCAGATGGCTGTTTTCCTGATACTCGTAGCCAAAGCTCTTGGACGCTCCGCCGTGCATGAAGCTCGCCGTGGCGATTCGGCCGTCCGTTCCGTAGCCGATGCCCGTGGTTTGCTGCACGCTCTCCCCCTTGACGTACGTGTAACCCGTGCTGCGCCCATAGCCGTCGCGCAGTTCGGTGACCGAGTGTGTTTTGCCGCCGCCCTCCAGACTTTCGCTTTCCGGTTCGTTGTACGCGGTGTAGGTAATGGTGCGCGTGCCGGAGGCATCCACGATTTGGGTCATCAGGCCCAAGTGGTTGTAGCCGTAGCTGCGTCCGGGGGTGGCGTCGTCGCTGTAGGTTTCGCCCGTCAGCAGGCCACGGGCTGTTTCGTAGGTGCAAGTGGTGACGATGCCCCGGGGATCAGTCAGGGTAGCTTTCAGGTTCAGGGCGTTGTAAGCCGTGTCTTCATGGGTGCCGTCCTCGTAGGTTTTCTTCAGGAGTAACCCCGTGGCGTCGTGGTATTGCCAAGTGGTGGTATCTCCGTCCGTGCGCTCGCCGGGATCCGTGGTGATGTCGCTCTCGTCTGCGCGGAAGGTGGTGAGGCTGGTCATTCGGTCGGCGTCGTCGTAGGCAAAGAGCGCGGGCTGGATGCCCGTTCCCCATTCGGTGGTTTTGCGGCCCCGGATGTCGTACTTGTAATAGGCTGTGTTCCCGAGGGCGTCGGTGATCGTCGCAGGCTGGTCGAAGTGGAGGCTGTAAGCGGTGGTAGTGTTGTTGCCTGCCGCATCGGTGACGGAGACGGCGCGCCCGGCGATGTCCGTCTTCGTCGTGGTGGCGTTGCCCCGTCCGTCGGTTCGGGTCAGCGTGATGCCCGTGGCCGTGAAGGCTCGCATTTGCGTGGTCGTGACGCCCGCATGGTCCGTCTGCGCGGTAGAGAAGCCGTCGATGACCGTGACCGTCGCCGTGATGGCGGAGGTCGGTACGGTGTTCTTCTGTATTCGTTTGGTCCCCGTGCCGTATTCTGTCCATGCGGTTGCGACGTTGCCGCGCGGATCGGTAATCACTGTTTTGTTCTCCAGAGTGGCGCTTTCGGAAAGGAGTGTAGCCGCGCTTTCGGCGTAGGTGGTTCCCTTGCCGTTGTTTTTTGTCGTGGTGGTGATCCGGTACACACCGTCATCACGTTGTTCGACGGCATAGGCATAGGTGGTGATGGAGTTCTTTGCCGGGTCTCCCGGCGCACCGGCGTCCAGCAGCAGAATTTCCTTCACCACATTTCCGAAGTTGTCGTACTCATACAAGGTCGGCGCCATGGAGAGGGCGCCCTCTCCCGTGCCCGTGTCCCTGCCGTTCTGGACAAGCTGCCCCTTGGTGTCATAGGTCTGGCGGTCGTAGATGAATGTATCGGCGTCTGTCGCGGCCTGGGCCGTGCGGATGCCCTGGCCGAAGCCGTCGGTGATCTGGCGGCTCATGATCGTGTCGGCTTCTCCCTCTTGCCGGGCAGGGATCAGGGTGGTTTGCCGGATGCCGTCGGAGACGGAGTCCGTCTGGTAGATGAGATGTCTCTGGCCCGTGCCGCTTTCTTCCAGCACGCTGCCGTCCGGGTGGCGGCGGGTGACGAGGGTGGCTCCGGAGGGGGTAGTGACGGTCGTCGTCAGGCCGTCGACGCTGTAGGCATACGTGGTCGTGTGGCCCAAGGCGTCCGTTCGGCTCGTCACCCGGCCCAGCAGATCGTATTCCGTACTTTCCTGCGTGGTCATGGCTCCCGTATCAACACGCGTTTGCAGAATACGCCCCTGAGCGTCTCTCGTGTAACTCGTGATGATCTCCGGAGTAATGACGGTTTCCCCGTCCGTCACGGCGGAGCGGATGACTTCCACCAGTTGACGCGCGCTGTCGTAGCCGTAGGTGGTGGTGACGCCGTTTTCATCCGTTTCGTTCAGCAGGTCGCCGCTGCACATGTAAGAGCGCGCGGTGACGCGCCCGTTGCTGCGCGTTCGTTTGATCCAGCGGTTCTGTTCGTCAAATTCGTAGTCGGCGGCGGAAAGAAGCCGCCACGTTCCTGCGCTGTCCAGGAGGTGATGTTCCTCCCGGACGGTGTTGCCTTCTGCAGTGATATAACTGACGTTGCGCGTGGATTGGCCTGGGACGGTTTCCCCTTCCACGCGCGTTTCCGCCGTGACGGCATACAGTGCGCCGTGGTCGGTCGTGGCCGCGTAGTCGTACCAGGTCTGGATGCCGCCGGCTTCCTGGGTCATGCGCGTGCGCCCCCGGGCATGGATGTTTTCCGCGCTCCCCTGCCAGGTTTCCGAGACTTCCAGACGGGTAATACTGTTGGCCGTGCTGCGCTTTTCCACCCTTTTGACATGGCCGGCGACACTGTAGGTATACATGTCCCGGCGCAGCAGCTTGACGCTGCCGGAGGCCAGCACCAGGTTCTCTTCCACTTTCTTGAGCTCATTGCTGTATTCGCTGCCGTCGTCCAGGTACGTGGTCTGCACCAGCCTGGATTTCCCGCCCGCCCAGGGGGTGGTCGTGATGACGACGCGGTTGGCGTCGTCATGGAGGTAGGTGGTTTTGCCTCCGTCGGGGGCCGTGACGGAGATGAGGCGGCCCGCATCGTCGTATTCATAGGCGGTGGTCCGGGCTTCCGGCGTGCCGAACCCTTCGGTGCGCGCCAGGAGCAGTTCACCCACGGGGTGGGAGAGGTAGTCTTCCGCCGTGATGGAGGCGGTGGCCTCCCCCTTGCTGACGGTAGTGAGGATACGGTAGCTGCCTTCCTCTTCAAGTTCGATGCGCTCTTTGGTGGTGGCGACGGCTTCATTCCCTTCGCCCAGAGTCAGGCTCCACTGGCTGTTGGCGTAGCTCCACGTGGCGGTCAGAGGGGAGACGGAACTCGGCAGTGTCCAGTCCCGTTCGGTGACGGTCAGGGTTTGCTCCGCCGAGTCTCCGCCGATGGTGAAGCTCTTGAACGGGTCGCCCGTGACGGTGTAAAGCCCCGTCGTTTCGTCGATGCCCGTCACTTGCCCCGGCAGGTACAGGGAGACGGTGTAGCCCGTTCCGTCGGCCGCCGGGACGATGTCGGCCAGCCCGTCCCACAGGTTCCAGAGCTGGCGCAAGGTGCCGTCCTCCTGCCGCAGCACGGCCAGGCAGCTTTCCGCCTGTTGCGCGGTGAGTAAGGAGTTTTTGGAGGAAATGTAGCCTTCAAATTCCCCCGTGGTCAAGTTGTAAAAGGCGGCGGAGCCGTCGGTTTTAGCCACGCGCAGGTAGCCGGCCGCATCCAGCGTGGTGACGCTGCTTTCCTCCCGGCTCAACGCCGTGACGAACTGGACCCGCTTGGTATCGGAGGACGTGGACCCTACGCCGAAGGCTTCCGTACCCTCCGCATCGCACACGTAGTTGAAGTAGCCGCCTCCTTCGTACACCCGGAACATGGAATTGGGCACAATACCCCCATCCGGCACGAGTACGGCGGAGGCGGCCGGGTGGCGATAGGCCAGGGCCGCCGGCGTCAGCAGGGAGGCGGCATAGCCGTCATATCCCGTCAATTCCAGGCGGCCACCGGGGATGCCGCCCATGCCCCGGAACGCGCCAAAGGATGCAGCCCATCGCATGTATTGCAGGGTGGCGGCGCGGACAATGCCTCTTCCTGCCGAGGAGGAGCCGCCGGAGGAAGGCGACGCCAGGCGCAACGGCAGCCCCGTGCGTGAAGATGAACGGGAGGAAGAAGAGGAGCCTCCTCCTCCGCCCTCATCGTCATACGCGGCGCAGGGACATTCGCAGTTATCCTGGGCGTTTTCTCCCGGAATGATCGTCACCGGCGGGCAGGGCCCCACCGTACCGTTGATCAGGGAAACATTGCCGGTGGGCTCCGGATAGTAGTTGATGTTGTTGTGCTTGACGTTGAGGCAGTGCAGTCCCGGGGAAAGGTTTTCAAACGTCAGTGAAAAATTGTGGGCGGAGCCGGAAGAGGATTCTTTCTTGGTTCCGTCCACCTTCACGCTCACGGAGTCGTCCACGCGGCCGGAGGCGGTCACCGTGTGCTTGCCGCCGCCCGGTTGTTCCGCCAGCTCAAACGCGCGGCGGATGGGCGTCATCACGTCGGCAGACGTGGAGGGCTTGCCGTGGGAGTAAGACAGCTCAATCATGTCTCCGCCTGCCGCCGCTCGTGCAGCGGGGGTGGAATCTTTGTTCACGGGCTGGAAAGGGGCGACGGTAAAGCCAAGCGGGCGGTTGGGAGCGAAGCTGTTTTTTCGGGAGATGCTCATGGCTTTCAGGTGGTTGGGGAATAAATCAAATGCCGGAGATGAGTTGAACGGCAACAAATCTTCAATAGCATCCTCCTTATAGCAGGTAGACAAGAGAAATCAACCTTTTTCGTTGCTATTTTTTTGTTTTTTAATTTTTAATTTAGTTTGTTTCTTAAATTCAATGAATAATCAATTTGATAAAACATTGGTTCTCACAGAACGAGACAGTTTTACCAACATATGGAAATGTCTTACAGTTTCTGAAGTTCTGCTCTTTCTCAAAAATGAAGAACCCGAAAACTCAAGGAAATGATGGGCATGCTCACTCATCAGGTTCTGCCTGAAATGAAGAAAATAGGAGTGACCCTGTGCCAATGGTTGGCGCCCATCATCCGAATGTGGAGGTACAGGAAAAACAATGGAATGACGGAAGGCTTTCACCGAAAGATGAAGCTTTAGGCTCTTCATCAAAATCGGTGGATGAGCCGTCAACAGAGCCGCAAGCCAAAGAA
>NZ_JAJBTT010000020.1 GCF_020860705.1 Akkermansia sp. | reverse complement strand
TGATGAAAAACTACCTCAAATACCTCTTCCCACCGATTTTGGCGTTGACCCAAAATAATGGTTTATGGCCAACCGGGTTGTTGCGTTCTTACAAGAATTGTTGGCATGGACTACCAAGACGTCCCCTTAATGGTTCCCCGATGGACCAAAATAAGATTTCCGGCCGCCTCACTACCTAACAACAGGAAACCCTCTCCAAGCGTTTCACTTAAAGAGGGTTATTGAATGGTGCTCGAGAGGGGACTCGAACCCCTACGTCTTATCGACACTAGATCCTTAGTCTAGCGCGTCTACCGATTCCGCCACCCGAGCATGGGTGCCTTAAGGCGGAGGATTTTTAGCGCAGAGGAACGAATAGATCAAGCTTTTTCTCCTTTTTTATCCTTTCGCAACCGTTTTTTGGGGAAAGGCCTTTTTTACCGGACCGGGAGGGAAGTGGCCGCGGGCATGATGGCGGGACGCAGCGTGACGGCCTTGGTGTCGTATTTTTCCGAGGGTTTGAAGAGCCAGCCGGGATTGGTGTTGATGGTTTCAAACCTCGTCGGCTTGAAGATGGGCAGCCTCAGGTTGGAGTTGGGCTCATAGCCGTATTTGCCCGTGTATTTGCCGTACACCCTGTATTCATAGTTGTTGTCATAGGTGTAGCGCGGGTTGCCGGCGTATTCCGGCAGGCGGTCCGGCGTACGGCAGGAGCTTTCATCCATAATGACGAGCTGGGCCGTCCTCCAGGTCTGGCCCGGCTGGCGCAGGTATCCCCAGAAGCGCGTTGCCGGAACATGGTAGCGGCGGCCGATGAAGTAGTTGCCCCGGGGTTCGCGGGCGATTTCCGCATTGCGGGCGTTGATGCCGGCAATGTCTTTTTCCAGGGAGTTGCACTGGGTCAATGCGGGAAGAAGGGCGGCCCCCAGCAGGGGAAGCAGGAGTTTGTTCATGATGGTGATGGTGTTTTTTTCTTGTTCAGAAGTGTTTGGATGGCGGCGGACGCCGCAAAGAAGCCGAAAGTTCCCGTGATGTGCGTGATGGAGCCGAATCCGGCGTCGCAGCCCATTTTCCCCTGGAATTCCGGGTCGCGCGTGCAGGAGGTTTCTCCATCGCAGGTGGGGTACACAGGCGTTTCCTGGGAGAAGACGCAGGGGATGTTCAGTTTGCGGGCTTTTTCCCCCAGCGGGAGGCCATATTCTTTCTTGAGCTTGTAGCGCAGGCTGGAGAGAAGGGGGTCCCCCTTGGTGCGGGAGAGGTCCTCTATTTCTATTTTGGCCGGGTTCGTGCGCCCTCCTGCGCCTCCGCAGGTAATGAGTGGCTGCCTGCTGCGGTAGCAGGAGGCAATGAGATGGGCTTTGGGAACCAGTGAGTCAATGGCGTCAATGATGACGTCAGGGCTTTCCGCCAGGAGTTTTTCCGCGTTGGCGGCCGTATAGAAGGTGTTGAGGGGGATGATTTCCGCATCCGGGTTGATGTCCCGGAGGCGGTCGGCCATGGCTTCCGTCTTGGACTGGCCGATCGTGGACGACAGCGCGTGGATCTGCCGGTTGGTGTTAGTGATACAGAGGTCGTCCAGGTCCATCAGAATGATGGTGCCGACGCCGGAACGCGCCAGCGCTTCCGCCGTCCAGGATCCCACGCCGCCAATGCCGACGACGGCCATGCGGGAGTTTTTGAGGATGTCCAGCCCGCTTCTTCCGTACAGGCGGCCGATTCCTCCGAATCTGGCTTCATCATTCATAGCGCAGCAGATCAGCATCGGGGATTAAGGCGGAGAAGGGAGCTGCCGCGTCTGTTTCTTCCTGGTGAAGAGCCGCTAACAGGGAAGGAACGCACGTGAGGAACGGCCTGAGGAACGGCCTGAGGAACGGCCTGAGGAACGGCCTGAGGAACGGCCTGAGGAACGGCCTGAGGCTGGGAAATATGTTGGGCATGGTCAGGAAGCCGGTTTTTCCACGATCTGGCTGATGCGGGTGATGCCGAGCGCCCTGCCGGTGGTTTCATCCACCTGCACGACGGCGCCGCAGAGGCGCACGGGCCAGTTCGCCACAGGGAATTTGGAAGGCATGGAGGTGCGGAAGCGCTGGAGAATGGGTTCCTTTTCCCTCCCGAGAACGCCGATGGCCGGTCCGCACATGCCGGCGTCCGTCAGGTAGGCCGTGCCATGTTCCAGAATGGTTTCATCCGCTGTCTGCACGTGGGTATGCGTTCCGATAACGGCGGAGACCAGGCCGTCCAGGTTGTAGCCGGTAGCTATTTTTTCGCTGGTGGTTTCTGCATGTATGTCTACAAAGATGACCTGCGCGCCTTCCTCCTCCCTCAGCCTTTTGGCTTCCGCTTCCGAAATCAGAAAGGGATTTTCCAGCGGCGGCTGGATGAAGGAGCGGCCCTGCACCTGCATGACGGCTATGTTCCCCTTGGGCGTTTCCACCACCACGCTTCCGTGCCCCGGCGTCCCCTGGGGGTAGTTGACGGGGCGCAGTACGCGCGGTTCGGAGTTCAGCCACGGCGCCAGTTCCACCTGGTCCCAGACGTGGTCCCCCGTCGTGATGACATCCACTCCGGCGTGCAGCAGTTCCTGCGCCAGACGGGGCGTGATGCCGCGCCCGGCGGCGGCGTTTTCACCGTTGACGATGACGAAGTCCGCCCCGTGCTCCTTTTTGAGTTCCGGAAGCATGCGTTTCAGGGCGGTGCGGCCCGGCTCACCGACCACATCGCCTATAAAGAGTATGGTAATCATGACATGGGACGGGGCTTGGGCGGTCGCAGGCTCCTACTGCTCTTCCTTGGTGACGGGAACCACCAGTACGGGCACGGGGGATTTCCGCATGACGGAGCTGGCCACGCTGCCCAGGAAGACGGTGGAGAGGAATCCGTGGTTGTGCTTGCCTACCACGATCATGTCGATGTGGTGTTTTTCCGCATAGCCGATGACCGCCTCACTGATTTCAAATTCGTCTTCCACGGCCTGGACAATGGTGGCGTCCGTCAGCCGGGAGAGTTTTTCCGCCGTTTTCTTCAGATGGTTTTTGGCAATGGAAATGACTTCGTTTTCTTCCGTCTGGTCCATGACGGGGACGGGCACTTCATCCGGCAGCACGCCGGAGACTTCATAGCAAATGCTGGGTTCCACAATGTGGAGCAGATGGATGATGCTGTCATTGGGGCACGCCAGTTTGCCGATCTGCTGGACGACGGCGTCCGTGGCGTTGGAGAAATCAATGGCTACCAGAATATTCTTCATATACTCGTGTATAACATCCCGTGTTTTTCCATGCCACTAAAAAACGTGTTTTGTTCCGTCTTCCCCGGCATTTCCATCCTTGTCAGACCAGGCCCACGGCCCGGCGCACCCGGTCCAGCACCACGGAGGCCGTTTCCCTTGCCTTGCGGGCGCCGTCTTCCAGCGTCCGGTTCACATAGTCCTGGTTGGCTTCCAGTTCCGCCCTGCGTTCGCGCGCGGGACGGAAGTATTCCCAGTAGGCGTCAAAGAGGCGTTTTTTGAAGTCGCCATAGCCGCAGCCCCCGTTCCGGAAGTCGCGGACCATGTCTTCGTACCCTTCCGCGGAGGCAAAGAGTTTGTAGAGCTGCAGGATGATGGAGCCTTCCATGGGCTTGGGGTCTTCCACGGGGGTGGAGTCCGTGGGAATTCTCATGATGAGCTTGCGGACGGCTTTTTCCTCGCCGAAGATGGGGAGCGTGTTGTTGTAGCTTTTGCTCATTTTCTGCCCGTCCAGCCCCGGCACGATGGCCGTGCTTTCCGCAATGAGCGCATCCGGGAGCTTGCAGGTGCCTTCGCCGAATTGTTCGTTCATTTTGCCCGCCAGGTCCCGGGTCACTTCCAGATGCTGCTTCTGGTCCTTGCCTACGGGGACGAGGTCGGAGTCATACATCAGGATGTCAGCCGCCATCAGCACGGGGTAGGTGAAGAGGGCGTTGCTGGGGGAGAAGCCCTTGGCGATCTTGTCCTTGTAGGAGTGGCAGCGTTCCAGCAGCCCTACCGGGCAGACGGTGCCGAGTATCCAGGCCAGTTCATTGACTTCCGGAACGGCGGACTGGCGGAAAAAGACGCATTTTTCAGGGTCCAGGCCCACCGCCAGAAAGTCCGTCGCCAGGTTTTTGCAGTTTTCCCGCAGGGTGTCCGCGTCATGGACGGTGCTCATGGCGTGGTAGTCCGCCAGAAAGTAGTAGGATTCTCCGCGTTCCTGCATGCGGACGGCCGGTTCCATGGCACCGAAGTAGTTGCCGACGTGCAGCTGGCCGCTGGGTTGAAGTCCTGTGATGATACGCATTGCGCGCAGGATTGTGCCTGTTCATGCCCGGCAAGTCAAGAAAGGGGAGAGTCAAGGAATGCCGTGGCTGGCCGGGCGGGGGAGCATGTTCCGGCATGCGCCGTTCCCATGGGCGTGCCGTTCCTCCTTCAATTTCCAGAGTCCGGCGGCTGGGCGCGTTCTCCGGTTTTTACGTTGCCTGGACCGGAGGGGGAGGAGAGCAGCAGCCAGAGCCGTTCTTCCGCTTCCCATTTCCATCCCGCCAGTTGGGAGCGGTTCCGGTTGTAGTCCGCCCGCTTGATCGCCAGATAGGTTTTTCCGTTTTCCGGTGGCAGCGTTCCCGGTGGCAGGCGCCGGACTTTTCCGGATGAATAGAATTGGGCGGAGTAGGGCGCCCGGACGGCGTCCCAGCAATACAGGGGGGAGTTCCCGTCCCAGGACTGGAGCAGCTGCTTCTGGCAGCGGTATTCGAGTTGGCTGAATCCGTTTCCCAGCAGGAAGATAGCCATGACGGCAAAGGTGGATGCAGGGAGGAAGATGAGGTTTTTGATTCCCGGATGGAGTTTGTCCCATTGCCAGAGCCCCCGCACGGTCAGGATGCACCAGGCCGGTATGCCGGGCAGCACGTAGGCCGGCAGGATGTTGCGGGCCAGCGTGAAGAAGAGCAGGGGGCTGAGCGCCCAGAGCCACAGGAAGGAGCTTTCCCCCGGGAAGACGGATTCTCCGGAGGCCACGGAAGGTTTTTTCAACCTCAGGAAGGGAAGGAGAAAGGTCCACGGCAGGAACATGGTCAGCCCGTAGAGCCAGATGGTTCCCAACGGGGAGGCGTGTCCGGAACCGTACAGGTCTCCCTGCCAGCCTTTGACCATGAACCGCTGGAAGTGTTCTCCCACGATGAAGTAGCGGAGGAAGCCGGGCGTTTCCCGTTCTGCCAGGAGGTACCACGGAAGGCTCAGCGCCAGCATCAGCAGGGTTCCCCGTATCCAGGGGATTCTGTGCCAGACGTTTTTCCATTCCCTGTTCCACAGGGTCCAGAGAGCGATGGGGAAGCCCGCCAGGATGAGGGCGAGGGGGCCCTTGCTCATCAGCCCCACGGCCAATCCTGCAAAGAAGAGGTATTTCCACCCTATCCGCACAGAGGGACCGGAGACCGCTTTCCAGAAGGAGACCATGGAGAGCATGATGCCGAGCGCCAGGAATTCATCCGTCATGACGGCCCCGGAGGCGACAAAGCCTATGCCTGACGCGGCAAGGACAAGGAAGCATGCCGCCGCCTTTTGCCTGGATTGGGAGCGGAACGGCCACGCGAAGAAGAGGAGGCCCATGGAGAGGGAGGCCAGGAACGGAGCCAGACGCGCGCTCCATTCATTGATTCCTCCCAGTTTCATGGTGACGGCGCTTGCCCAGAAGGAGAGGGGAGGCTTGCCCCAGAACGGGATGCCGTAGTCAAACTGGGGAACAAGCCAGTGGCCTGTTTCCAGCATTTTACGGGACATTTCCGCATAGCGGGCTTCTGTTGTGTCCATCAGGGGGTAGGCCCCCATGCTGATGAGACGGAGAAGAAGCACCGCCGCCAGGAATAGAAGAAGCCAGAAGGTAAAGTCGGAACGGAGGCGGAGCGCTTTTTTCATGCGCCTGCCAATGCTGTGCGCCAGGGCAGACGGGCGGCAGGCGGGGGGCATCAATCGGCCGGGGAAGTATTCCGCCAACAGGATAAGGAGGATGATCCCGCCCATGGCGAGTACGGGAGGGCCAATGATGGACGGCAGGTGGGGGAGCGTGGTGACGGCAAACAGGTCCCCAAAGAAGGAGAAAAGGCCGTCCCTGCCTATTTCATCATATTCAGCCGTGCAGGCCGGCAGGGCACCGCTGCTTCCCCAGGAGAGGACGAAGGCCAGGGCACATGCCAGGACGGGAGCGGCTGCTCGGGCCGGGGCGGAGGGGGCCGCCAGCGGAGGCACCAGTTTTTTCAGGAAGAGGGCCGTGGTTCCTGCGGAAACCGCCAGAACGCCCAGCAGTACGGGAAGAACGGGAATGGACGCCGCCATGTGGTTCCAGGTGTCCTTAGGGGATTGCAGGAATTGCCGGGAGTAAAAGGAGAAGTGGTCCCGGCTCAGAATTTCCGCCATTTCTTCACAGCAGTTCAGGAGGCAGAAGAGCGCGAAAAAGACCGTGGTGAGAAGGTGATCCGTCCTGCTGCCGTGGAATGCCCTCGGTAGGGCCGCCAGGTAGAGAAGGTAGGGGAGGATAAGATAGAGGAAGGAGGAGCAGGTTTCCATCAGCAGGTTGCCCAGAAGCTGAAGGGCGGCCGCTGCGCTCCAATCCATTCCCGTTTGCTGCAGAAAGGACAGGACGGCTACTTCAATCAATTCATAGGCAAGGTAGACAATCAGGAAAGGCGCCAGACGGCGCACGTAGTAATTGTCTTTCAGGGAGAGAAGGGCAGTCATCAAGATCAGGACGGCTTGGAGAAGAGGATAAGAGGATGCGGAGGGGTGGTACAGTGGAATCAATTTTCCTTCAATACATTTTGAAGGTCCGTATATAGTTTGTTCCTTCTTGTTGACGGCCGTCCGGAAAGATTCGTCCCATGCAGGAAAATGAGGGATGGCGGGAGCTTATTCTTCCAGCGCTTCCAGCACGTTGTGCACGCCGTCCGCAAAACTTGGGTAGAGCGGTTCCCAGCCCAGGGCCAGGAGGCGGGAACAGGAAATTCTTTGGCTGGAAAAGCCGCGGCGCGCTTCCGCCGGGAGCGGTTCGGGCCTTGGGGCGGGCATGCCCAGCAGGCCGGACAGGTAAGTGTAGATTTCTCCCAGCTGCATGGGGGTGCGGTCCGTCAGGTTGTAGATGCCGCAGGGAGGTTCGCGCAGCGTGCAGAGCAGGTGCAGGGCGGCCACAGCGTCATCCCGGTGGATGTAATTGATCCATCTGTCCATGTCTCCGGGAAGGGCCACGCCTTTGGTGCAGTATTGTGAGACGAGCTGGCAGCGGCCCGGTCCGTAAAGGGCACCCAGACGGACGACGGTTCCTCCTGCGGAGAGAACTGCCTGTTCCGCCTGAATGAGGAGGCCTCTCTTTCCGGGGCAGGGATGGACGTTGTGTTCCTCCGTAATCCAGCGTCCGTCCGTGATTCCGTAAACGGAGGTGCTGGAACAAAGGATGACCGGTTTTCCGGGAAAGGCTTCCAGTGTGTTTTGCGTTCCGTGGATGTAAAGGCTGCGGTAGGCTTCCTCTCCTCCCCCCCGCGTGCTGGCGCACATGATGATCATATGGGGGGAGGGGATGCGGGCGGCCAGTCTGTGCATGGAAGCTCCGTCCGTGATGTCCGCCTCATAAATGGCCTGCTGCTTGTCCATGTCCGCCGTAAGGGCCGTGTGGCCGCCTTTCCGCAGGCTTTCCGCCAGGGCTTTTCCCAGGTAGCCCGTTCCAAGGATGAGTACGGTGCGGGGTTCTGTACACAGGAGGCTGGTCATGAGTCATTGCGGAGGTGCTGGAGTTTCAGCAGCATTTCAGCGTGGGAGATGTCTTCCGGCCAGGTGATCTTGGGATTGGGGTCATGGTTGTGCACCAGGCGCGTGGGGGTGCCGATGAGCTGGAGGGCGGTCACTTCATCCGTTACCTGAATGTTCCGTTCGGTGACTTCCACATACGCGTCCAGCAGCAGCGGGTACTGGAAGACCTGGGGGGTTTCCATGCACCACAGGCCGTTCCTGTCCACCTGTTCGGGCAGCGTAAAGCGTTCTTCGTCCGCCCGTTTCAAGGTATCCGTTACGGGGTGTGCGGAAGCGGCGGCTCCGCATTCCCTGGCCGTCTGGATGCAGCGGGAGATTTGCTCCACCGTAATCAGGGGGCGCGCTCCGTCGTGCACGGCTACGAGTTCAGGCGTGTAAAGCAGGGCCGCCATGCCGTTCTGCACGGATTCATGGCGTTCCTTCCCCCCGTCCACGCGGGTGATGGGCACTTCCGTTTCCAGATCCCCGGCGTCAATGGCGCGGAAGCGCTCTTCCGGGCAGACCACCACGATTTCCGTGATCTCCCGGCAGTTGGCAAAGGCCCGGATGCTGCGTTCCAGCACCTTGACGCCGTGCAGGGGGGCCAGCAGCTTGTCAAATCCGGCGCGCCGGGAAGACCCGGCCGCT
Source organism: Akkermansia sp. (assembly GCF_020860705.1). Taxonomy (GTDB): domain Bacteria; phylum Verrucomicrobiota; class Verrucomicrobiia; order Verrucomicrobiales; family Akkermansiaceae; genus Akkermansia. The sequence goes on along the minus strand of NZ_JAJBTT010000020.1, from coordinate 17,238 downwards.
ACAATGATGGCGGCGCAGCATTTCATGATAATCTGGCTGATACCATCCGGGCCAGCTCCTTGCCGTTCACTCTGCCGGCAGTGCGTTCCTGCATGAGTTTCATGACCTGTCCCATGTCCTTTTTAGTGGAGGCCCCCGTTTCTTTCATGACGGTTTCCAGAATGGCCGCCGCTTCTTCCGCGGTAAGTTCCGCAGGCATGAACTGCTTGAGGACGTCGAGTTCCGCTTCTTCCTTGTCGGCCAGTTCCGGACGTCCGGCGGACCGGAACTGTTCCGCAGAGTCTTCACGTTGCTTGATTTGCTTGCGGACCACGGCCAGTTCTTCCCCTTCTTCCAGCTGGGTGCCCAGCCCTCCCTTGGCAATGGCTGCGTTCGTCAGGGCCGTTTTGAGGGCGCGCAGGGTGTTGAGGGTAACGGAGTCCTTTGCTCTCATGGCGGTTTTCATCCCTTCCATGATCTGGTCTGAAATCTTGCTCATATCCCCATTACCTAAGCGTATCCCTCCGTGCACTTCAAGCCGTAAATTGAAAAAGGCCGCCAGCGGGGAACTGCCGCCGGCGGCCCTGGAGAGGGGCGAAAAACGGAACGGACGGGGTTATTTTTTCCCGCCGATGGGCATGATGTGGATTTTCTTTTCCGTCATGCCGGGAGCCACGATCATGGAATCATACAGGATAAAGTCCGCCGTTCCTTCCACGGGACCAGTGGCGACCGGTACGGAGCGCCCTGTTTTCAAGTCCAGCTTGCGGATGGCTTCCGGTTTTTTGTCCTTGGACCAGTCGCTGTAATAAAGGGCGTTGTCACGGTAAACCAGGCCGTCGTATTGCCCCCGTTCCTTGGAGAGTTCCGTGACTTCACGGGAAATGGGGTTGATGGAGAGCAGGCGTCCGCTCGGCTTGCCTTTCTCGTCCGTAGCGTATTCGCAGAGGTAGATGACTTTTCTTTCCGGATCCCAGGCCAGGCCGTTCGGCTTGTAGATGGGCTGCTTGGTGACCAGTTCCCCGTAGGAGCTGGTGTTCGTATCCACGTAGAAAATCTGGTTGGTATCCGTGGAGGAGACCATGAGCCTGCCGTTGATGAACGCCAGGTCATTGAGGAATTTCATGCGGGAGGGGGACAGGTCCACATAGCCCTCAATGGTGCCGGTCTTGGCGTCTATCTTGTAAACCATGTCCACGTCCGTGCAGTACAGGAAGCCGTCCTGGTACAGAAGCCCCTTGGGGGCGTCCAGCGTATCTACGTCCGTGATTTTTTTTGGCTCCGTGGAGCCGTGCGGAATAACGCCCAGGTAGCCGTCCTTGTCCTTTTCGGTAGGCGTGAGCTTGGCGCCGATGCAGGTGAAGTAGATGTTGCCTTCCTCATCCGCAGCCACGCTTTCCGGGTGGCCGTCAATAGTGATGGTTGCTTTTTCCAGAGGAGGCAGCGGCTTGGCTGCCGCCGGCTGTTTTTTCACGGGGGGAGCCGCCAGCGCGCTGCACGCCAGGCAAAGAAGGAGGAATGTCGCTTTCATGGGGTTGTACAGTGTAAAGGGCCGTCAACTTATGGCACGGGAGCAGGGGAAAATCAAGCCATAGAAGCTGGCCCGCGTTCGCCGTGCAGGGGAGCTGCCCCGCTCACGCAAGCGCGGCGGGGCGGCAGAGGTCAGATGACGCCTGCGTCCAGATTGTTGGGCCGGGGCATGTTTTCCATGCGGATGGAGCGGTTGACCGCGTTCAGGTAGGCGCGTGCGGAGGCTTCAATGACGTCCGTGGAGGCTCCCTTGCCCACGATGGGCTTGGGCTGGCCGAAGTCCACGTGCACCGTGACTTCCCCCAGAGCGTCCTTTCCTTCGGATGCGGCGTTGACGCTGTAGCCTTTCAGCGCGCCCTTGCGCTTGGTGATGCGTTCAATGGCCTTGATGACGGCGTCCACCGCTCCATTGCCTGTGGAGCTGTCTTCAAACTTTTTGCCTTCCTTGAGCAGCCCCACCGTGGCCGTGGGCCGGGCATGGCTGCCCGCCACGAATTGCAGGAAATCCAGCTCCCACAGGCCGGAGGAGGCGTGCAGGGAGTCATCCACAATGGCGGAGAGGTCATCGTCATAAACGAATTTTTTGGAGTCGCCCACTTTCTTGAAGCGTTCAAACACGGTGTTGACTTCCTCTTCCGTCAGCACATGGCCCAGCTGTTCCAGCCTGGCCTTTACGGCGGCTCGGCCGGAATGCTTGGTGAGCGGGAGCTCCGTGGCCCCCCATCCCACTGCCTGCGGGTCCATGACTTCATAGGTTTCCCGGCAGTTGAGGATGCCGTGCTGGTGGATGCCTGAGGAGTGGGCGAAGGCGTTTTCCCCCACGATGGCCTTGGACCGCTGCACCTGCATGCCGCTCATGCGGGCCACGATGCGGGAGGTGCGGACGATTTCACGCGTGTTGATGTTGTCCCTCAAGTCTCCGAATTGCCCGGCGCGGGTGCGCAGGGCCATGATGACTTCCTCCAGGGCCACGTTCCCGGCGCGTTCGCCGATGCCGTTGATGGTGCCTTCCACCTGGCGGGCTCCGGCGCGCACGGCGGCCAGGGAGTTGGCTACGGCCAGGCCGAGGTCATTGTGGCAGTGCACGGAGATGACGGCCTTGTCAATGTTCGGCACGTTTTCCTTCAGGTGGCGGATGATGCGGTAAAATTCGTCCGGCGTGGTATAGCCCACGGTGTCCGGAATGTTGACGGTGGTGGCTCCGGCGTCAATGACGGTTTCCACCACCTTGGTCAGAAAGTCCAGGTCCGTGCGGGAGGCGTCTTCCGGGGAGAATTCTACGTCCTGCACGAATTGCTTGGCATAGGAGACTCCTTCCGCGGCCATGCGCAGGATTTCCGTTTCCGCCTTTTTCAGCTTGAACTGCATGTGCAGTTTGCTGGTTGCCAGAAAGATGTGAATGCGTGCGCGGTCCCCGGCGGGTTCCAGCGCCCTGGCAGCCGCTTCAATGTCCGCTTTCACGCAGCGGGCCAGCCCGGCGATGCGGCATTTTTTGATTTCCCTGGCGATGGTGTGCACGGCTTCAAAGTCGCCGTCGGAAATGCAGGGGAAGCCGGCCTCGATCACATCCATGCCCAGCCGTTCCATTTGACGCGCCACTTCCAGCTTTTCGCGTAGGTTCATGGATGCTCCGGGGCATTGTTCTCCATCGCGCAGGGTAGTGTCAAAAAAGTAGATTTGGTCGGACATGGGTTGATGATATTAAGTGCCCCTATGATAATGTTTTGTCCCGGCAACGCAAGCCCTACGCGCTGCATGCCTCCGGAGCGCCCCCCGCGAAGGGATGAAAGACGCTCCGGGCAAAAAATGACGGACCCGTTCTTTGCGCAACAAGGAAAAATCTGTAGGGTGAAAGGGTGAAAATCAGATTTTACCTGAATGACGAGGCGGAGCGCATCATGGCTCTGTGGAGTGAAAGCCGCCGGGAGTACCTGGTGGCGGATGCCGTGCTTGCGGAGGTGGACGCCTGCATTTGCGGGGAAACGGATTCCGGCGGGGAGGAAATGAAGCGCATCGCGGCGTTTCTGGACAATCCCGCCGCCAAGGCCGTGGACCCTGACTGGATGATTGATACCGCCCTCCCGTGCTCTCCGTCCAAGCTGGTGTGCCTGGGGAAGAGCTATGCGGACCATGCGAAGGAGTTTGACGGAGATCCCGTGCAGGAACCGGCCATTTTCCTGAAGTCTCCTTCCGCCATTACTTCATGCAGTGACGTCGTTCTGTATCCGCCCGGCTGCGACAAGCTGGATTATGAGATTGAGCTGGCCGTGGTGATCAAGGATGTGCTCAAGAACGCTTCTCCGGAGGAGGCTGCTCTGGCCATCAGCGGCTATACCCTGATGTGCGATTATTCGGAGCGGGCCAACCAGCTGGAACATGGCGGCCAGTGGACCAAGGGGAAAAGCTATGACAGTTTCGCCCCGGTGGGACCGACTTTCATTTCCGCGGAGGAACTGGGGGACGGATCCGGCATTCCGCTGGAATTGAAGGTGAATGGGGAGGTGCGCCAGCAGGGCAGTACGGACGGCCTGATCTGGCCTGTTCCGCGCCTGATTTCCTACATTTCCCGTTTTATGACCCTGTGGCCGGGGGACGTGGTTTCCACTGGCACGCCCGGGGGCGTGGGGATGGGAATGAAGCCTCCTGGTTATTTAAAACCCGGGGATGTCGTAGAGTGGGGAAGCCCCGCTTTCGGCTACGCCTCCCAGGCTGTGGTGATTGATGATGAGGGATAGAAGGGGCAGACCTTCCGGGGGTGAGGCGGGGAGGGAAGGGCTTTCCCGCGCCTGCCCTGCGTTTTTTCTTCCGTTGCGGGAGGATTGTTGTTCCGGAGGACGGTCCGGCCGGAGAGGCGGGGCATGGAACACCGGCGGCATCCGGAAGGAAGGCATTGTTTTCTCTTGATTCCTCTGCCGCGGTTTAGTGAAGTGGACGCGTGAAAAACGTGGTGCTGTATGTGGTGATGGTGACCGGGCTGACCGCCCTCTTCGTCTGGTTGAAGGGAAGGAACACGGAACGTGTTCCTTCCTCCCCCGCCATGGTGGTGTCTCCGGAGGGCGACACTGCGCGTGAAGTCCTGCTGGTGGACGTCCGCACGCCGGAGGAGTACCATGCGGGGCATAAGGAAGGAGCCTTGAATCTTCCGGTGGACGAGGTGGAGCAGCTGGCCCCTCAGCTGCTTCCGAACAAGAATGCCGTGATTTTATTGTATTGCCGTACGGGCAAGAGGGCGGACAAGGCTATGGAAACCCTCCGGAAAATGGGATATTCCCATGTGGAAAACCTGCACCGGTTTGAAAGCTAGCCCTCTGCCGCCTTGTTTGTGCCGGGAGTAGGGAAGGCGATCCCCTGTTTGAGCTTGTCAGTTCCGCAGGATGAGTTCCACTTTTCCGCGGGAGTCCAGCCCGTCTGCAGATTTGACCATGGCGCGGATGATGCAGCCGTTATTGGCCCGGCTCCCGTCAGGAACGGAAAGGCGGTAGACGGCACGGGACGAAGGAACCCCGGTGCGGCCTGCATGGGCGTCTGCGGCCAGTACCTTTCCGTCTCCAATGACTTCAACCCGCTTGATGTCCAGCGCATGCTTCCCGGAAGTGTAGATGAAGCGGACGCCGTGCAGACGGTGCAGGTCTTCCGCGGAAACGGGCCAGGAGAGCTCCTTCCAGCCGGGGGCCATGTCTTCAGGCGTCCAGTTTCCGATTACGATGCCCGGGCGGGATGCCGCCAGAGCCGGCGGCAGGGGGGCCGCCTGGCGTACGGCTTCCCGGCACGCCCGGACAATGTCCTGCGGCACGGTTGCCCGGCTGACTCCGCGGGAACACACCCAGTTTTCCTCCCATGAGGCCATGTCCGGCGCTTTTCCCTGCATGCGGCAGTTCATGAAGTGTTCCCAGCGCGGCAGGTAGTAGTCCCGGATCAGGCCGCTCCACAGTCTTGCGGAATAGTCGTCCACGGGCGGTCCCCATACGGTGACCAGGCGCCGTGCGTTTTCTTCATACCTGTCCTTTTCTGCTTCCGTAGAGCCATGCTGCCGAGCAAATGCGATCCAGCGTTCCAGCTGCCAGGTGGGGTGCGCTTCCAGCAGGGAGTCGGAAGCCAGGGCCAGTTTCCGGAAACAGTTCATGCATTGAGCGGCCCGGGCATCGTCCTGTTCGTCCAGCGCTTCCAGCGCTGCCCTGGACGCCTGGAACATGCGGATACCCAGGTAATGCACGGTCATTTCAATGACATCCTGCCGGAAGAAGGGGGATTGTTCCAGCCCCGGAGTATGGATAAAGAGGGAGAGGCCTTTCAGGAAATCCTCACTGGTATCCATGGTGCAGTTTCTTGCGCCCGGGCGCAGCTGCCAGTTGAAGCGCGGATGGTCCCGGAGCCCTGAATAAGCGGTGCGCCGGAACAAGTCCCAGGCCTGTTTCATGGAGGGAGGGCACGCTCCATAACGGGCCGTGCAATAATGGTCCAGCCATTCCGCGAGATCCGTCCGCGTTCCCCTCCATCCGGCATCCGTGATGAGCTCGTAGAGCACGTCATTGTTTTCCACGCCTTCCGGAGCCATTCCCATGCCTTCCAGCCGCCCGCGAAGCGGGGAATTCAGCGCTTCCAGATGGCCATTGGCGTAGAATTCCAGCGGCCCCGTCATGCCGCTTTTGCCTCCCATGTTGGGCACTACGCTGTAGACCCATGGCTTGTTGAAGAATCCCTTGAAGACTTCCCAGTTCATGCCGTTGTGCCAGAAATGCTTGTTGTAGTCGGCCGCCAGGTCCAGCAGAAGCATTTTGTCGTCCGGCACCCTGCTCAGCAGGGCTTGCAGGGAATCCGCGTTCCAGATGTTCCTCTGGTAACCGAACATCCAGCCCTGCATGACCCAGACGGCGTCCGGGTTGACGGAGGAAAGGGAGTGGTAGACCTGTTCCCCCAGCCTGCCCAGCATTTCATTCCTGGCCGCGGTATTTCCTGCGGAAACCGGCAGTTCCATTTCATTGAAGGAGTCCGCCAGGTGGTAGGTGTTTTTTCCGAATTCCTTCTGCCATTCCTTCATGTACATGGAACCTATGGCATGGAAGAGGGGATCAGACGGCGAAAGAAGATGGGCCGCGTTTTTCTCCGGCCAGCCGCCCCAGCCCAGTTTCAGGAGCTTGGCGTCCGGATAAATCCTTTTCAGCCCCGCGGGGACGAATCCCGCGAAGGCCGGGCAGACGGGCTGCATGCCCAGGGATTTCATCCGGTTTAGGATTTTGTGCTGGAGGGCTACCTGGTCCTTGTGCCATGCGTCGGAAAGTGCTCCGTCATGATTGACGATGTTGCCCATCCTTTGCCAGGGCAGGTGCGCCGGACCAACGTAAAATTCGTTGATCTCCTGCCGGGTAAGCCCCAGCTGCCGCCACACCCTGGAACCTATCGCTTCCGTTGCCGCGAGCGCCAGGGGAAGATTGATGCCGTGCAGGGCCATCCAGTCTATTTCCCGCTCCCAGCGGTTCCATGTCCAGTAGGGCGTCGTGTATCCGTAAGTCACTGCGTTGAGATAGTAGTGGTGCCGTACGGGGGAAACGACCCGGCGCCGGGCGGTATCCGGAAGGCGTTCCGGCCAGCGGATGCTTTTGTTTTCCCAGCCGACCATGCCCAGATTGTTGGTTTTCAGATAGTCATAGAATCCGCGGCAGAGGGCCACCCCGCTGCTTCCCCGGATGGTGAGTATTCCGCCGGAGGATTCCGTTTCAAAGACGTCGTGACCATTCTGGCGGGGGAGGGCTTCCAGTTTCAAGATTCCGGGAGGGTTCTCCAGCTCCGGAACAGTCCGGGTGATGACTTCCCGGGCGGCGTCCAGTTCCCCCTTTTCCACGGCACAGGCCGCCGGAATGAAGAGGCATGCCTGCAGGAAGATGACCAAGATGTTAAGAAGGGAAGCCGGCATATCCAAGAAGTACGGTGTTTCCAGGGCAACCTTTCACCAGGGAAAGGGAGTCCGGGATAAGAAAAACCCTCCGCATGAATCCATGCGGAGGGTTCCTGTTCAAGCGTTGTCCGTGCGGTTATTCCGCCTTCGGCTTCCGGGGCGTCCTTTTCCGGGGCGTTTTGGCTTTCGGAGCCGCCTTGTCCTTGACGTGCAGGAAGGTGAGCGTTTCCGTTCCGTCCGTTTCCACGGCTTCAATCTTGTCGCCGGGTTTCACGTCGCCCCTCAGCAGGGCTTCCGCCAGCGGGTCTTCCAGCAGCCGTTCGATGGCGCGGCGCATCGGGCGCGCGCCGTACTGGGGATCGTAGCCGTTTTTGATGATCAGGCCCAGGGCTTCCGGGCTCAGGGCCAGGGTGACGTTCTTGGTCTTGAGGCGGGAGATGAGCTTGTCCGCTTCCAGCTGCACGATGCGTTCCAGGTCATCCCGTTCCAGCATGCGGAAGACGGAGATGTCATCAAAGCGGTTCAGGAATTCCGGGCGGAATTGCTTGCGCGCCGCTTCCAGAATCTTTTCCTTCATGGCGGCGTAGTCCGCATGGTCGGCAGACATGGCGCCGAAGCCCATGGCGCTCTGCCGCTTGGCGGAGGCCGCCCCCACGTTGGAGGTCAGGATGATGATGGTGTTGCGGAAGTTGATCTTGCGTCCCAGGGAGTCCGTTACGCTGCCTTCTTCCAGAATCTGGAGAAGCAGGTTCATGACGTCCGGGTGGGCCTTTTCCACTTCGTCAAAGAGGATGACGGAGTAGGGCCTGCGCCGGACGGCTTCCGTGAGCTGGCCGCCTTCGTCATGGCCTACGTAGCCGGGAGGCGAGCCGATGAGGCGGGACGTGGTATGTTTTTCCATGTACTCGCTCATGTCCACCTGGATCAGGGCGTCCGCAGTGCCAAACATGATTTCCGCCAGGTTGCGGGCCAGGTAGGTCTTGCCCACGCCGGTGGGTCCCAGGAAGAGGAAGGAGCCGATCGGGCGGCGCGGGTCCTTGATGTCCGCGCGGCTGCGCCGCAGGGCGCGGGCGATGGCGGAGGCCGCCTCGTCCTGGCCGATGACCTTGCTTTTCAGTTCTTCCTCCATGCGCAGGAGCTTGGTGGTTTCCTTTTCCTCCATCCGGGCCAGCGGGATGCCGGTCCATTTGGAAAGCACGCTCATCACGTCTTCATCCGTCACGGGGACGTAGTTGGTTTCGTAAGAGGTGCGCCAGGTGTCCAGCATGCTCTGGAGTTCCGCCTTGGCCTGTTTTTCCTCATCGCGGAGGCGGGCGGCTTCCTCAAAGATCTGGCCTTCCACGGCCTTGTCCTTGCGTTCCTTGATTTCCTGAATGCGGAGTTCCATTTCGCTGATGTGGTCCGGGCGGGTCATCTGGGAAACGCGCTTGCGCGCTCCCGCTTCATCCAGGATGTCGATGGCCTTGTCCGGCAGGAACCGGCCCGTCAGGTAGCGGTGGGAGAGCTTGGCGGCGGCTTCAATGGCCTCCTGCGTGTAATGCACCTTGTGGTGTTCCTCGTACTTGGGCTGGATGCCGGCCAGGATCTGGATGGTATCCTCCACGGAGGGTTCCCCCACCTGCACCTGCTGGAAGCGGCGTTCCAGGGCGGCGTCCTTCTCAATGTGCTTTCTGTACTCATTGAGCGTGGTGGCGCCTATGGCCTGGAGCTCCCCGCGGGAGAGGGCGGGCTTGATGATGTTGGAGGCGTCCATGGAGCCTTCCGCGGAACCCGCGCCCACGATGGTGTGCAGCTCGTCAATGAAGAGGATGACGTTGCCTTCACGGCGTATTTCATCCATCACGGCCTTGAGCCGTTCTTCAAACTGGCCGCGGTACTTGGTACCGGCCACCATCAGCGCCAGGTCCAGGGAGATGACCCTCTTGCTGCGCAGGAGTTCCGGGACGTGGCCCTGGGCTATTTCCTGGGCCAGCCCTTCCACGATGGCAGTCTTGCCCACCCCGGCTTCACCGAGCAGGACAGGGTTGTTTTTATTCCTGCGGCAGAGGATCTGGATGACGCGTTCGATTTCCGAGGAGCGGCCGATGACGGGGTCCAGCTTGCCGTCGCGGGCCAGCTGGGTCATGTCCCGCCCGAAGGCCTGGAGGGCGGGCGTCTTGGTTTTCTGCTGCCTGGAGTAGGAGGGGGCGGAAGGTTCATCCGTCGGGATGGCGGGGGATTCGTTTTCCTCCTCGTCGTCATCGTCGTCCGGGATGATGTTGTCTTCATCCGCATCCATCTGGTACTTGGGCGTCAGCACGTCCAGCAGCTCGCGCCGCGCCTGTTCCAGGTCCACGCCGAAGTGGCGCAGGATCTGGCCGGCCACGCCGTCGCCGTCCCGGATGAGGCCCAGAAGCAGGTGCTCCGTGCCCACATACGTATGGTTGAGTTCCTGGGCTTCCCGGTTGGCCATCGCCAGGACTTTGCGCACCCTGGGGGTGTAGGGGATGTTGCCCTCTGCCTGGGGCTCCGTGCCCCGGCCTATTTGTTCCTCCACCTGCCTGCGCACGGCGGTAAGCTCCACCCCCAGGTTTTCCAGGATGGTGACGGCTACCCCCTTGCCCAGCTTGAGCAGTCCAAGGAGCAGGTGTTCGGTTCCTATGTAATGATGATTGAAGCGGTCCGCTTCCCGGCGCGCATGCGCCAGCACTTGTTGCGCCCTGGGCGTAAAGTTGTTCATGTTTTGTGAAGAAGTATTTAATGTTGCATTAATTGCCGGAAAGTTCCTTCCGGATGATGTCCGCACGGATCTGGTCCCTGTGTTCCTGGGTTGTTTGTTCCGTGGTGGACAGCCGGGCCAGGTGGGCCGGCTGGATGTTCAGTATGGTTTTATTGACGTTTTTTAATGCCTGGTGGGAAAAGATGTCCAGAGAGGCTCCCATCCGGAGGAAGGAGAGCAGCGCCAGCGCTTCCTGCGTGGAGAGCAGGGTGGCATTGGTCAGGAGGCCGTAGGCGCGGGAAACGCGGTCCTTCACCTGCAGGGAGGAGGCCTGGAGAAGCCGCCTGCGCGCGTTCCATTCCTGATGGGCCAGGTCTGAGGTGAAGCGGGTCATGCGTTCCACGATCTGGTCCTCGCTGTCTCCCAGCGTCGTCTGGTTGGAGATCTGGAACAGGTTGCCGGTGGCTTCCGTTCCTTCCCCGTACAGGCCGCGGACGGTGATGTTGAGCTGCACGGCCGCCTGGACGACCTGCTGCATCTGTTCCGAGATGACGAGGCCCGGCAGGTGCATCATGACGGAGGCCCTCATGCCCGTGCCCAGGTTGGTGGGGCAGGCGGTGAGGTAGCCCAGCCGCGTGTTGTAGGCGTACGGGAGCCTGGATTCCAGTTCGGAATCTATCTTGGAGATGGAGCTCCACGCCTTTTTGAGCTGGATGCCGGGCAGGATGTACTGCAGGCGCAGGTGGTCCTCCTCATTGAAGAGGATGCTGGCGTTCTGGCTGCGGGAGATGAGTACGGCGCACCCTTCCGCGCGCGCGGCCAGTTCCCGTGAAATGAGGTGGCGTTCCACCAGCAGCTGCTTCTGCTGCTGGGTGAGCTCGGAGAGTTCCGCATAGTAGCCCCCCTTCATGACGGGGATCTGGCGGGCTTCTCCGGAAGTGAGTTTCAGCGTCTCTTCCCGCTGCTGGCGCGTGGCCCAGCCCGGAAAGGGAGTGGCGGTCAGGTTGCGTGCCAGGCGGATGCGGGAGGTGAGAACGATGTCGTGTTCATCCCGTGATTCCACCATCCATTTGGCGGGGTTGTTGAGTAAGTCGTCAAAGAGCATGTACGTTAATTGGTCGGCGTGCGCAATTGCTTGATTTGATCGCGGAGCTTGGCCGCTTGTTCATAATCTTCTCTTGCCACTGCCAGGGAAAGTTGTTGTTCCAGATCGCTGATGGTATGGGTTTTCGTTTCGCGCTTTTCCGCCCTTTCGGGCGTTTTCCCGTGGTGGTGGGAATCAGGCTGGATCTGGGCGAGGAGAGGAAGGATCTCTTCTTCAAAGACGTTGTAGCATTCACTGCATCCCAGGCGCCCCACATTCTTGTAGTCCTGGAGGGTGAAGGAGCAGATCGGGCAGCTTGTGAGGGGTAGGGACTGGAGCGCCGGAATGGGCGCGGGGTTATCCGCCGTTCCCTCCTTGCCGAATTGGCCCTGAAGGTTCGGGAACAGTTTCTCTGCCAGATCAAAGGCGTCCGGGTCCAGCAGGCCCCGCTCCTGGGCGCATTTGGCGCAGAGGCAGAATTTGGTGGATTTCCCGTTGATGATCTGTGTCAGGAACACCGTTGCCGGTGCAGAGCATATCTCACATTTTTTCACAACCCGCATTATAATGGCGCACCCCACGGCGGACTAGTAGTCTGCGTGTCATGGATTGTCATGAAAAAGGGCCTTGTTATTGTAGTGAGGAAGAATTCTTTCTGCGTTGTTTTAGAAGGCCGCACCGTGATGAGTACAAATAGGCTGCGCAGAAGATGCTGCCCAGCACCAGAATAATGGTTGCGCCCAGGTGCCAGCCCAGCGGGAAGGACAGGTAGAAGGCGAGCAGGGAGCCCAGGCCGCCGATGATTCCACCGCCCCAGAAGAGGTGGGCGGGCTTGTTGGTGAGCATGTACACCGTGGCGGCCGGGCCGACGAGCAGACCCAGCGTCAGGAAGGCCCCCACGGCCTGCAGGGAGGAGACGAGCACCAGGATGATGAGGGTGAAGATGCCGTAGCTGATGAGGCGGGAGGGAATGCCCAGGGTGGTGGCGATGTCCGGGTCAAACAGATAGATCAGGATGGGGCGGCGGAAAAGCAGCAGGATCAGGACGCTGACGGAGCTGATGGCAAACGCGATCCACAGGTCGGAGTTCGACAGGCTCATGATGGAGCCGAACAGCCAGTCGTCAATCTTCTGCTGGAGGCCCAGCCGAACCAGGACGATGAAGCCTGCGGCAAATGCCGTGGTGTGCAGGATGGACAGGGCCGTATCCTGATTCAGCCGTGACGTGCGGGAGACGAAGAGGGAGCCCAGGCCCACCAGCAGCGCGGCCACCACGGCTCCCGTCAGCAGGCTCCAGCGGGTGAGGCCGAAGAGGAGCACCGCCACCGCAATGCCCGGCAGCAAGGCGCAGGAGAGCGTGCCGATCTGTAGGGCTGATTTTTTCAGAATAACCAGTCCGCTGACGAAGCCGTTGGCAAAGCCGATCATGACGCATGCCAGCAGGGACCGCTGCGCGATGGGTTCGCGGAGGAATTGGAGGAAGTCGTCCATCATGAAAGTTGGGGTTCCGGCTGGGGTTCCATTCCGTATGTTTCCTGGATCCTCCGGGGGGTGAGCGCCTCCCCGGGAGGGCCGAAGGCGACCAGTTCGCGGTTCATCAGCAGGATGGTGTCAAAGATGTCCGCCGCCGTATTCAGGTCGTGATGGGAGGCGATCACCAGGCGCCCTTCCGCCGCCAGGGAGTCCAGCAGCCGCCCGAGGGACTGGCAGGCCGGGGCGTCCAGCCCCGTGAAAGGTTCGTCCAGCAGGAGGACGTGGGCTTCCTGAGCCAGCGCCCGCGCCAGGAAGGCCCGCTGCTGCTGGCCGCCGGAGAGTTCTGAAATCTGGCGGTCCGCCAGGGATTCCATGCCCAGCACATGCAGGGATTTTTCCACGATGTCCCGGTCATGCCGCCCGAATTTCTTCCAGAGGCCCAGAGCCGGGTAGCGGCCCATTTCCACCAGGGCGCGGACGGTGATGGGGAAGGACCAGTCCACGTCGGAGCGCTGGGGCAGGTAGGCGATTTCCCCCGGCGTATCGTGCAAGGGGCTGCCGTTCCACAGAATTTTGCCGGAATCAGGCCGGATCAGGCCGGCCAGGGCCTTGATCAGCGTGGATTTTCCAGCTCCGTTGGGGCCCATCAGCGCCAGCGTGTGCCCGCAGGTGATGGAAAAACTGATGCCGTTCAAGGCAAGGAGGCTGCCGTAATACACGCTGAGGTTCAGCACTTCCAGCCGGTGACGGTCCGGATGGCTGGCATGGGCTCCCCAGCAGATGTGGTCCTGGGTGCAGCAGAGGGCTGGACTGTTTATTTCCATGAGAAGGAGTAGCTGTCATTCAGGGAGGGGCCGAAGGACCACCGGGTGGCGGAGGCGGCCTGCCTGCCCTCCGGTTCCAGTTCCAGCGTCACGGGCGTGTCCGGCGTGCCTTCCGGCCACCGGGCGGAAACGGTGAGCGTGACGGAACCGTTTTCCAGGGGAAGGCCGCATTCCACTTCTTCATGCAGGCCGGGTGTTCCGGATTGCCAGAGGGTGCGGCCGCTGCGGGAGATGGAGATGGATTCCGGACGGTGGGCGCACCTGACCGTGATGACCGTGGGAACGTCCGCGGCCTGCGCCGCCGGAACGGAGCGGGGCGTTTCCTGCGCCGCCGGGGTGCCGGTCGTCATGTTGTACAGGAAGAACCCCAGCAGGATGACGGCCGCCAGGGCGGGGAAGAATTGTCGCAGGGGGGAGCTGGTCATGGCCTGGGTGACGGGGAAAGGGCTTCCTTGATGATGCCGACATTTTGCTTGAACATGGTCTCAAAGGTGTGCCCGTCCGGAGCCAGCCCGTCGGTATTGATCGGTCTGGCGACGGGGATGTTCAGGGATTTGGCGATCTCCGTCAGGCTTTTGGGGTTGGAGGAATATTCCGGGAACAGAGCCTTCACGCCCGCTGCCCGCAGCTTCTTCAGCGTAGAGGCCAGCTGGGCGGAGTTGCCTTCATCTTCACGGCTCACTCCCTGGATGCTGATGCTGCGGAAGCCGAATTCCCGGCAGAAATGGTTCATGGCCGCATGGCCGGTCACCAGGATGCGGTCCGCCTCCGGAATGTCCGCCAGCTCTTTCCTGGCCCAGGCGGAAAGCTGGTCCATGTTCCTGTTCCACCGGGTCAGGCCTTCCTTGTAGTCCTGTTCATGGGCCGGGTCCATCCGGGAGAGCGCGGCGGCCAGGGTCCGGGCAGCGCGTTTCATGTTGGCCGGGGTATGCCACCAGTGGGGATCGTTGGGGCCGTGGGCGCAGCAGTTATCCCCGTGCCCGTGGTCATGGTCCGCGTGGTCTGCAGTATCCGCCGCTACCGGAACGTCCGGAATGGAGGCCCCCAGGTCCAGAATCTGAGCCCTGCCGCCCAGCGCGTCCTTTAACTTGGGAAGGTACGGTTCCAGATTTTTGCCGGAGGCCAGTACCAGGCGCGCCTGCCCTGCGGCGGCGATGTCTTGCGGAGCGGGTTCAAAACTGTGCAGGTTGCCGTTGGGCCGCAGCAGGTCCGTCACCTGCACATGGCTGCCGCCGACGGCGCGGGCCATGTCTCCCAGAATGGGATGAAGGGCCGCTATCTTCAGGGCGGGGGCGTCCTGGGCCTGAAGAGTGCAGAACAGGCCCAGAAGACACAGAAAAGGAATCAACATGCGGCGGAGCATGTTCCGCATTATCGACAGCGCGGCAGGTGATGCAATGGTCAAATTTGTCTTCCAAAGTAAGATGACGCTAACTTTTTGAGTCCTCGCCCTGGGCTCTCTTTTTGTTTCTCAGCTTCATGTTGAATTTCTGGTACAGGAAGGAGGAAACAAGCACGATGGCGGCCAGCCCCACCAGGGCGCTCACGCGGTACAGCTGCCCAAGTCTGGAAATGTCATAGCAGACGGCTTTCACCAGCGTGATGCCCAGCAGGGCGAGGCCCGCCATGCGCACCCTGAAGGACCTGATGTCAAACCCCGTGGCGATCAGACCCAGGGCAAAGAGGCTCCAGGCGATGGAAATGGTGAGGTCCTGCGCCACGCTGCTCCCGAGGTGGATCATCAGCGGGCTGTCCCCCGGCTCGGCAAAGCCGCAGGATATTTCCGTATTCATCCAGATGAAGAGCAGAATGGAACCAAAGATGGTCAGGGTAGGGATGAGGCCGCGGATGCGGGAGGCTTCTTTTTCCGTCATCCGGGGCACTACCTTTTTCTGCAGCCACCAGGCTCCGGCCATGCAGCAGAAAACCATGGTGGCGAATATCGTGCGCAGGGCCGGCATCTGGGACGGGTCCAGCAGGGTAATGGTCTCTGCCAGCCCGTTGCGGACAAACAGGAAGGTCAGCAGGGAAAATCCCGTCCAGACCAGCCTGGGCAGGGGAAATTTGCCGCACAGCAGCAGAAGGGCCAGCCCTTCCAGGGACCAGGCTACGGTCAGGGGAGCGCCGGTCCACTGGAGGCCGATGGCCAGCGTCAGCATGCCGATGGCGGCTCCATAGTAAAAGCCGAGGATGGCGGAGCGCTTCAAAAGCGTTTCAGCAGGAAGCCTCTGCAGATGCAGGGCCGCCAGGAACGGGGGGATTGCACAGAGAAGGGCCAAGGCGGAATCCCAGAAATGGGCGGCTTCCGGATGATGTTTCGTCCAGAAGAGCCACCAGGAAAGGAAAAAGAGGGGGGCTGCCAGGGCGGAGGCGCTCCAGGCCAGCAAGCCGTTGCGGAAGCGCCGGACCAGCCGTAGAGGCAGAAGGAAGATCGCCAGGAAAATGACCACGGAGCTGACGGGATGGATTTCCTGGCAGGAAGCCGCCAGCGTGTACCCGGCCGCCGCAACCACCAGGGCCTGCCCCCTGCAGTGCCATGCAGCCATTCCGCAGAACGTGGCCGCCGTCAGGAAAACGTAAAAAGGGGAAGGCGTGGTCGGGTGCATGACCAGCAGCCACGCAAGCGCCGCCGTAGCGAAGCAAGAAATCCTGACGCCCGGCTGAAGCTCCGCCAGGTAGGCCCCTCCGGACGGCGTGCGTGCGGACAGCACCGCATAGGACGCGGGAATCATGAACAGGCAGAAAAGGCCCTGAAGCTGGGCGGAGAGCCAGAGGGCGGAAGGGGAGGCCCCTTCCGGGCAAGACTGGTAGAAATAGAAAACCGTGAAAAGCCCCATGGGCAGAAAGCAGGACCAGTACGTGCTTTTGGCGCGGGCCAGCGGAAGCAGGGCGATCATGGGGAGCATGCCCGTCAGCAGAAGGATCAGCTGGAAGGAACCGGAAGGGCCTTGGAAATTGCACTCCGCCTGCAGGCGGAAGGCCGCCAGGCAGGTTACCGCTATGGCGCAGAAAGCCAGCAGGAAGGGGGCTCCCTTCCTGTCGGGGCCGGATTCCCGCGTGCCGGCGTACAGGCCGTAGCCTCCGTACAGCAGCAGGGTGAAGAGGGAGAGGATGGCTACGGCGGGAATATGGGAGGAGCCGCTGTAATCGTCAAACCAGTCCATCAGCAGGATGGTGTAGGCCGCCAGTCCGGCGCCTCCGGCCCCCGTCCATTTGGTAGCGGCCACCACGGCGAGCAGTCCGGCATTGAGGATGGTGATGTACAGGAACAGGGAGGCTGTCTGGTCCTGGCCGGTGGACAGGATGGCCGGCGTAAGAAAGCCGCCGATGATGCCCAGGAAGACAATCACCCGGAACCGCAGGCGTACCGCCAGGATGAAAGCGGCGGCTGTGGTGGCCGCCAGCAGGAAGGTGGCTATGGGCGTCGTGAAAAAAGGCAGTGCATAAAACATGCGGCCGGCGCAGGTAGCCAGGTACAGGACCAGGATGCCCGTAGCCGTCAGCGTTCCGGAAAGAATGGGGTATTTTTTCTTCAGACGTGACAGCCCTGTTCCCAGCAGGGCGGCCGCGGCCAGATACGTGAGCGCCACCCTCCATTCCGGAGAGATCAGATCATTGTCAATGCTGTACTTGACGAAGAAGCCCGTTCCCAGGAACAGGACGAATCCTCCTATCCAGGAGAGCAGTTTGGCGCCGATGAAGTATTCCCAGGAGAAAGAGGCGGGGAGCGATGGGGCGGGGCTGGCGTTCCTGGCGG
>NZ_JAJBTT010000031.1 GCF_020860705.1 Akkermansia sp. | reverse complement strand
GATGCCCCCGGGCACCGGGTCGGATTCCCGCGTGGGCCCCTTTTCCCCGGTGGACCCTTAACGCAGGCTGGGCCTGCCGGCGGTGGGGGGGCTGGCGGCCGGGTGCATCCTGCTGTTCCTGAAAAAGAGGATGCCGGGACAGGCTACGGAATACATGGAAGCCATGTCCATTGGAAACGGGCTGATCAAATTCCGCGCGTCCGCCCTGAAGGTTTTTTCCGCGGCATGGAGCATCGCTTCCGGGGCGGCTATCGGCAAGGAAGGGCCTATCATCCAGTCTTCCGCCCTGATTGCCTCTGCGGTGGGGCAGCAGCTGCATGTGTCCATCCCGCGGCTGCGGCTGCTGGTCGGCTGCGGGGCGGCGGCCGGGTTTACGACGGCGTTTCACGCCCCCTTTGCCGGGTGCCTGTTTGTCAGTGAAATCATTATCGGCACCGTCAGCATGGATATTCTGGCGCCCTTGCTGATTGCCTCCTGTACAGGATTCGCCATGCTGCACCTGCTGGGGGATCCCGCCCCGCTGTACAGTTCCCCATTTGAAAGCTTTACCGTCTTTTCCCAGTCCCTGTGGTGCATTGCGCTGGGGGTGGTGGCCGCTGTGGCGGCCAGGGGATGGGTCAGCCTGCTGGATGTGGCCACCAGGTACCTGAATGGCCGCCAGTCCCTCCTGCCGCTGCGTCTGATGGCCGCCGGGCTGGTGGTGGGGGTGCTGGCCGTTTTTTATCCGGAGGTGGTGGGCAACGGGCAGGCCCTGATTACCGGGCTGGTGAATGAGGATTACAGCACGCAGCAGGCGTTCATCCTGCTTCTGGTGAAGGTGTCCGCCGTGGCGGTGGTGTTTGGCTGCGGCACGGTGGGGGGCGCCATGACGCCCACGCTGTACGTGGGAAGCATGGTGGGATTTATTTTCAGTACGGTTCTGACGTCCATGGGCATGGAGGGAAATCACACCGTGGCATATGCCATGGTGGGAATGGCGGCCTTTTTTGCCGTGGCGGCCCAGGCTCCCCTGACCGCGCTGGTGATGGTGGTGGAGTTTTCCATGAGCGGGGAAATGATTTACCCCCTGCTGATCGGCGTGGTGAGTGCGTATGGAACGGGACGGCTGATTCGCGCGCGGTCCATGTACGCCGCCAGCCTGTCCGGCAGTCCGGAATCCGTGGTCAACCTGCCCATGGCGCAGGTCCATGTGCATGACCTGGCGCGCCATGTGGTGCCCCAGGTGGCGCCGGACGCTTCCCTGGATGACGTTTCCTCCCTGATGCTGCGGAATCCCGGAGACCTGATTTTTGTGGTGAAAAAGGACGGGACTTATGAAGGGGCCATTTATCCGGATGATTTTCTGGCCGTCCGCAAGCGGATGGATGAGAAAGGCGCAGGGCCGCCTCCCACCGCCGGGGAACTGGTCCGCCACGGTGCCCCCGTGCTGGATGCCGGCACCCATCTGACGGACGCCCTTCAATTGTTTGAGCAGACCCATCTGGGGGCCTTTCCCGTGGTGTGGAAAAATACCGGGCGTCTTGACGGCGTTTTGTACCGGAATGCCCTGTTCCAGGTCATCACGGAAATGATGAAAAGAGAGTCCGGAGGGGACGTCGGCCTGTGAGATGGAGCGGCGCAGGTCCCGTGTATTACAATTTTGTAACCTTCTTTTCAAACTCGTCCCTAACGTCATCAAATTTAAGCGCTAACATGTTATCCCCATTTCCTGCGGCCCTGTTAGCCCCGGCTGCATGACGGTGGAAGAAAAAGTAGTTGGTCTGGCAAGGCCGTACGGTTAATATTTACCCAGCCCCGGACTGCATGAATGAAGTAAACAAGTCACCGGATTTGGAAATGGTCGTGCTGCAGGAGATCAGCTCCGCCATCGTCAATGAACGCAACGGCACGGTTCTGCTCCAGCATATTCTGGATATCCTTTACCGCCGCATGAAGATGCTGCGCGGCACGTTCACCATCCGCCGCGGAAACGATCTGATGATCGAGGCGTCCCACGGGCTGGACGAGCAGGAGATGAAGCGCGGCCATTACCATGTGGGGGAAGGGATCACGGGCCATGTGGCGGAAACGGGCCGCCCCCATGTGATTGAGGACATTTCCCGTGATTCCAGATTCCTGAACCGTACCCGCACGCGCAAGAGCGGGGAAAAAGTGGCCTTCATCTGCGTTCCCATCATTCATTTGCAGCAGGTGATCGGAACCCTGAGCATTGACCGTCCCGTGGATAGGGAAACGGACCTGGAGCGGGACTGTAAACTGCTGGAAATTGTGGGCAACATCGTAGGGGATGCGCTGGCGGCCAGCCTCCAGGCGCATGAGGAACGGGCGGCCCTGATGGCGGAGAATGAGAAGCTGCGCCAGCTTTTGATAACCAATCCGGGTGAGCTGATCGGCAACTGCCGCCCCATGCTCCAGGTGTATGAACAGATTCGCCAGGTGGCGTCCAGCGACGCCACGGTGCTGATCCGGGGCAGTTCCGGAACCGGGAAGGAGCTGGTGGCCCGCGCCGTGGTCAACCTCAGCGGCAGGAAGGACAAGCCGCTGGTTACGCTGAACTGTGCGGCTATGCCGGAAAACCTGCTGGAAAGCGAATTGTTCGGCCATGAAAAAGGCTCCTTCACCGGAGCTACCAGCCGCCGCATCGGCCGGGCGGAGGCGGCGGACGGAGGCACCCTGTTTCTGGATGAGATCGGGGATTTGAGCCTTCAGATGCAGGTGAAACTGCTGCGTTTTCTTCAGGAAAAGACTTTTTCCCGCGTGGGAAGCAACAAGGAACTTCATTCCGACGTGCGCTTCATCGCCGCCACCAGCCGCAATCTGGAAGAATTGATGGCGGAAAACAAATTCCGGGAGGACTTGTACTACCGGCTGAACATTTTTCCCATCGTCATGCCGGACCTCTCCAAACGCAAGGGAGACATCATGCTGCTGGCGGAACACTTCCTTTCCAAATTCAACCTGAAATACGGGAAGGACATCAAGCGGCTGTCCACTCCCGCCATCAACATGCTCATGGCCTACCACTGGCCCGGCAACGTGCGGGAGCTGGAAAACTGCATGGAGCGTGCCGTCATCACGGCGCAGGAGGACTGCATTTACGGCTACAACCTGCCCGCCTCCCTGCAAATGCCCAGCAATGACGCCCCGTATTCCCGTGACGGGGAGGATCACGCGGATTTGCCGACGATGGTGGATTCCTTTGAACGGGAATTGATCGTAGCCGCGCTGAAACGCTCCCCCGGCAACATGTCCGCAGCGGCGCGGGAACTGGGTATCTCCCCCCGGGTGCTCCATTATAAAATGCACAGGCTGGGGCTGCAAAAATCATGAAAGGCCTCCATCAGCTTCTGTCTTCCGTTTCCCGGTCCTTTTACCTGAGCATGCGCTTCCTGCCCCGGGAAATGCGCCCTGGCGTGGCCGTGGGCTATCTGCTGGCGCGCGCCACGGATACCGTTGCGGATACCGTGGACATGGATTGCCGGGAGCGCCTGGCCCTGCTGAAGATGATGGGTGAGACGGTGGCCGGGGACGCCTCCCGGGAGACTGCCTCCTCCTGCTTTGGAAAACTGGGCGTTCTTTCCTCCGTCCAGCCGCACCGGGGGGAGGCTGAACTGCTGGCCCGCTTTCCCGAATGCCTGGCGCTGCTGGAAGCCCTTCCCCCCCGTGAACAGATGCTGGTAAGGCAGGTGCTGTCCACCATCGTGGAAGGGCAGGCGTGGGATCTGGAATACTTTGAGGACCATTCTTCCGTCTCATGCCCTGAACAGCTGGAGCACTATGCCTACATGGTGGCCGGCTGCGTGGGAGAGTTCTGGACCAGGCTGGGCCTGCTGGTGCTGCGCGCAGACTTCAGCACCCAGCCGGAGGAACAGCTTTTGCGCTGGGGCATGCATTACGGCATGGGGCTTCAGCTGGTGAACATCCTCCGGGACCGTGAGGAAGACCTTTCCCGTGGAAGAAGCTATCTGCCTGCCGCTGACGTGGAGCCCTGGCTGGACCGGGCGGAACGCTGGCTGAAGGAAGGCGTGTTTTATGCGGAATCCCTCCGGAACGGGAGGCTGCGTTTTTCCACGGTGCTTCCCGCATGGCTGGGGCTGGATACGCTGGACCTGCTTAAACGCCGGGAACTCCCGGCAAAGGGGGGGAAAGTGAAGGTGACGCGCGGGGCCGTTTATTCCCGCATGTGGAAGGCCTTCCTCTTTTCCTGGAAGGAAGCCCTGTAACCTATGGGGCGGTGGTAGCGGGGGCCGGGGTTGGCGGCGTTTCCGGCGCGGCTGCCGGAGCCGGGTTGGCCGCGGCCTTGTCTGCCGGGGCATCCGTTTTCTTCTGGTTATCCGCGGGAGCTTCCGCGGTGCTGCCGGGGCCGGGTTTGGGT
>NZ_JAJBTT010000045.1 GCF_020860705.1 Akkermansia sp. | reverse complement strand
GCGGATTTGCAATCCGCAAGCACTTAAATAAATATGACCGATATCCTTAAAAATTCTGGATACCGTCAGAAAAACGCCCAAGACATACCCATTATCCAGCCTTTTTCTTCTTGGATCATTCCATGGAAAGCAGGAACGCTTGTTACCCTTATTCAACAGACCGTCGTTCATGCTCCTTCCTTCCAAATTCCCTTATCATCAGGATGTGGGCTTGCCAAGGCACCAGAATCCTGTAAACTGTTTCGTCCTCAGTTAACATCCTTTAGTTCAGGTTATGCCAGACGCTCGCTTTCAACCACTTCCCGGATTCCGTGATTTTGCCCCGGCGGACTGCGCCGTGCGCAACTATCTTTTCAACGCATGGAAGAGGGTGGCGCACCGTTATGGATTCCTGGAATGGGAAGGTCCAACGGTGGAGGCCACAGAACTTTATCTTAAAAAGAGCGGAGGCGAACTGCCTACCCAGCTTTTCCGCTTTACGGACCAGGGAGACAGGGACATCACCATCCGCCCGGAGCTGACTGCCTCCCTGGGGCGCATTGCCGCCGCCTACCAGCGCGAATACACCAAGCCGCTCAAGTGGTTTGAGATTGGCTCCTGTTTCCGTTACGAAAAACCTCAAAAGGGCCGCCTGCGCGAATTCTATCAATTCAACGCGGACATTCTGGGAGAAGGTTCCGCCTGGGCGGACTCCGAACTGATTGCGCTGGCTATCGACTGCATGAGGGAGCTGGGCTTTACGCAGAACGACTTCATCGTGCGCATCTCCGACCGAGAAGCCTGGATCAGGTTTGCAGCGGAACATGGCGTGCAGGAGCAGGATATCCCTGCTTTCCTGGGTATTGTGGACAAATTTGAACGTGACCGCCCGGAAGAATGCCAGCGCAAGCTGGACGCCTTCCATATCAACCGCGAAGACCTAGTGGCCTTCATTGAAAATCCGCCCTCCGGAGCCTCCGAACGCTATGACATCCTGCTGAAAGACCTGGAAGCCCGCGGACTGGACGGCTACGTGAAGCTGGATCTCTCCGTGGTGCGCGGACTGGCCTACTATACCGGACTGGTCTTTGAAATCTTTGACACGCAGCGCAGCCTGCGCGCCGTGGCCGGCGGAGGCCGCTACGACACGCTGGTAAGCGCCCTTTCCAACAACGCCGTGGACATGCCGGCCACAGGCTTTGCGATGGGAGATGCCGTTATCACCCACCTCATTGACCAGACGCCTCATGCCAAGGCGCTGAAAGACGCAGCCCTGGCCGCGGCAGGTTGCGACGTCTTCATGGTGCAGGCTTCTGAAAACCGCCGCGCGGACGTGCTCGCCATCGCGTCCGCCCTCCGGGACCAGGGATACAGTGTGGATCTTCCCCTCACTCTTACCAAAATGAACGGCCAGCTGCAAAAAGCCGTCAAATCCGGCGCGCGGACGGCCTTGATTGTTGGAGATGAATTCCCGGCTCTGGAACTGCGTGATCTGGCCGCCCGTACCTCATCCACCGTCGCCATGGACAACCTGTTTGACGCCCTGGCCGCCATAACCGGCCGCGATTGATCAACCTTCCCTCTTTCCCTTTTTAATAAAGATGAACTCATACCGCACTCATACCTGCAGCGAATTGCGCGCTGCGAACATCGGCAAGCCGACCACCCTCATCGGCTGGGTAGATTCCGTCCGTGACCACGGCGGCGTTATTTTCATTGACTTGCGCGACCGCTCCGGCATCACCCAGGTAGTCTTCCACCCGGAAGTCAACGAAGACGTGGCCAAGGCTTCCCAGCAGCTCCGTTCTGAAGACATGATCCAGATTTCCGGCACGGTGGCTGCCCGCCTGAAAACAGATACGGTAGACACCACCAATGCGGACCTCCCGACCGGGGAAATTGAAGTTTCCGCGGATACCCTCAATGTCATTAACAAGGCGGAGGTGCTCCCCTTCCAGCTGGACAGGGCCCTCTCCAATGAAGACCTGCGTCTCAAGTACCGCTTTCTGGACCTGCGCCGTCCCGCCATGGCCCGTAACATGCAAATCCGCCACCGCGTGACCAAAACCACGCGGGACTATCTGGACGAACACGGTTTTTTGGAAATTGAAACGCCCATTCTTTCCAAATCCACGCCGGAAGGCGCGCGCGACTTTCTGGTTCCTTCCCGCCTGGCTCCCGGCAAATTCTATGCCCTGCCCCAGGCCCCGCAGCAGTACAAGCAGCTGCTCATGGTGGCCGGCATGGAACGCTACTTCCAGATCGCACGCTGCTTCCGTGACGAAGACCTGCGCGCGGACCGCCAACCGGAATTCACCCAAGTGGACATTGAAGCCTCCTTCATCACTCCGGAAGATATCTACAATCTGGTGGAAGGCCTGCTCAAGCGTGTGTACAAGGAAGCCCTGGACGTGGACATCCCCACCCCCTTCCCCCGCATGACCTGGAAGGAAGCCATGGACCAGTACGGATCCGACAAGCCGGAACGCCGTTTCGACATGAAGCTGACGGACGTCTCTTCCATCTTTGCCAACAGCGGATTCAAGGTATTTGCCTCCGCCGTAAACAATGGCGGCGTGGTCAAGGCCATCAACGCCAAGGGCTTCGGTTCCGCTTCCGTGGGACAGATTGACGCCCTGACGAAAACCGCCGTGGAAGCCGGAGCCAAAGGCCTGGCCTACATCAAGGTGCGCGAAGAAGACTGGAGAAGCCCCATCTCCAAATTCCTTTCCGACGAAGAAAAGCAGAAGCTGACGGAAGCCCTGAACATTGAAACCGGAGACCTTGTTCTTTTTGCGGCCGGTCCGTGGGAACCCTCCTGCGACATCCTGGGCCGCGTGCGCCTGCAGTGCGCCGAGTTCATGGAACTGCTCAAGGACAACAAGGAACGCGACTTCCTGTGGGTCATCGAATTCCCCCTGCTGGGCTGGGATGAGGAAGAACAGCGCTGGGTTGCCATTCACCACCCCTTTACCCGCCCCGTCAAGGAAGACGAGCAAAAAATGCTCAACGGAGAACTCTCCGCAGACCTCCGCGCCCAGGCTTACGACGTCGTGCTCAACGGAACGGAACTGGGCGGCGGTTCCATCCGGATTCATGAACGCGACTTGCAGTCCGCCATGTTCAAGGCCCTTGGCATCACGGAAGAGCAGGCCCGCGAACAGTTCGGCCATATCCTGGACGCCTTCAGCTTTGGCGCACCGCCCCACGGCGGCCTTGCCCTGGGCCTGGACCGGCTGGTCATGATGATCTGCAATGCGGAATCCATCCGTGAAGTGATCGCGTTCCCGAAAAACAACCGCGGCGCTGACCTGATGAGTGACTCTCCCGCTGCCGCAGAAGAACGGCAGTTGCGTGACATTCACATCCAGGTGAAATTGCCTGCTAAAAAATAACCGGATTCTTTAAAAGCAGACACCCGGAGGGAAAATTTCCCTCCGGGTGTTTTTATGCAGGGGGAGCCTGCCCTCTGAACCATGCCCGATATCAGGAAGGTTTTCTTCCCTGGAAGCCTTGACTGCCTCCCGTCAACTGCCGCCGGATATCCGCCATCTGCCGCAAATTCTTCATGACGGGCAAACGGTGACGCTTGTCCAGCGGCTGGGGAGGAGGATTGCCCGTCGTCACCATGGTAAAACGCTGGTACCCCTTCACATCCGGATAACGCCCCCAGTAATAGGCCGTCCACCCGCTGTCCG
This sequence comes from Akkermansia sp., assembly GCF_020860705.1. Lineage (GTDB taxonomy): Bacteria > Verrucomicrobiota > Verrucomicrobiia > Verrucomicrobiales > Akkermansiaceae > Akkermansia. The sequence goes on along the minus strand of NZ_JAJBTT010000045.1, from coordinate 23,885 downwards.
GCGCATCCGGGCCGAAGGGAGGGTAAATCATATGCCGTTCTTCCCCCGGATACAGATTAAAGGCGCTGGTGCCTATCACAATATCTTCCGGTGCATCCGGCAGCAATTCCAACCCGCGAACATACTCCCGGATTTTCACGGCTGCATACGCCTTCATGGCGTATAGGCAGCCGTACACACGCTGCTCCACGGAACCGCTGCCCCAGAACACCATATCCTTCCGGTCGGCAAAACGCTGCAAATCATCTCCGGAAACCATCGCCGTATCCGCATCTATCTTCACCAGCGTATCCCCTTCATCACAAACGCTCCGGAGCATCTCATCCAGCATCCCTTCAATGCAGGCCTTTCCTCTCAAATTGCCGCCCCTTTCCCAGGAAGACACACGCCACTCCGCCCCCAGCTCCTCCGCCTGCACCCTCACTTCATCCGGGCATGGATGCGTCCCGTCGTCAATCACCACCAAATGAGCCTCCGGAAGAGCATGCTGAACGCACAGCAGATTCTCGCCCACCAGGGCGGCGTCTCCCGAATAAACGAACAAATGGACGTGAATAGTTGCTTTCTTTTTCATAGACAATAACTCTATTGTTAGACTTTCTTTTCCTGCTCACAGCCACCATGGCAGGGATGAGCGGATGTCTCCATCTTCTGCAACGGGCCTTGTTTTACGGATTCTAAAGAGAACTCCGGCGAAGGAGGAGGAGAGGCACCCTCCCTATTTCCTATCCGCTCCTCCTGCTTCAATCTCAATACTCCCAACTTGATCCGGGAAGCCATATTACCCAGGGCATTCGCCCGGGAAGGAACCAGCCACCCGCCGAGAATGCCATGGTGCAGGAAATCCGTATTCGCGGCCAGTACCTCTCCTGGAGTCAGGCCGGAAAATACCCGCACCCACAGAGCCATCAATCCCCGGCTGATGAGAGAATCACTGTCAGCCTCAATCCGTACCAAACCATCTTCCAGCCCCAGGCGCAGCCATACACGGTACTGGCACCCCCGTAGCAGGCAAGCTTCCGTTCTCCATTCTTCCGCAAAGGGCGGCAATTGTTCCCCCTGCCGTATCAAAAAACTATAGAGGGAGCCTTCTCCCGGCAGGGCATCCAGCTCCTGCACCAGGGCATCCCTCCTTTTTTCAAAGCAATCCATATGTTTCATATTCGTTATCGATGTGGCACTAAACCGGTTCGCCTGCCTATCCATTCAACACCCACTCGTTCCGAGCCTCCATGATGGAAGCGGACCCGATTTCAATATTCAAAATCCGGCAGGGATGCTGATGCTGTTCCGAAGCGCAATGCTGCAAGCCCTGAATCAAAATCCTCAGGTCGCCTGCCCGGTCATCCATTCTCCAGCCGGAAATGAGCAGACGGCGGCACTGCACTGTCTCATCCCCATGCACCTGGAACCATACGACTACGGTTTCATCCTTGTCCACGCGACGCCCCCTGCCGGGGAGCCTGAACATTCCGTAATCCCCTGTGCACTCCATGCTGTCCCAGAAAGCCTCCTTCACACCGCAGTCGGCTGAATTTTTGACGGCAATCTTTCCTCCGGGAAACCATCCCATGTGGAACAGCAAACAGCGCATCAGGTAAGCGCGCCTCAATGCACAATCCTCCCGACGGGTACCGAGACCGAGCGACTTTCTGGCCCCACAGAACTTGCTCCCCCGGTCAATAGTTAGCCTGACCTTATAACTTCCTGATGTATTCTTCCGTAATTCGATTGATCTTTTAATGGACATGCAAATATTCATACAATATCCAAAAACTATATATATAAAATCAAACGGGCCTAGAATAAAAATGTTAGAAAATCTCATAACTTATATAAAGGCAACAATATCAGAAAACTGTATAATGAAGAAAAATCAAAATCTTCCACCCATTGAACGCTTCTGGCCTCCCTGAAGAACCATGCTGAACAGATTTTTTCTCTTCTCCCGGCCTGGGGGGAACAGATCATTTTTTGCTTGCGGCCTTCAGGCTCCTTCTCGCAGGAATCCTCTACAGCTGACTGAAAGAGCCAACTCAGCCGCTTCTCACTATTTCCTGCTCCACCCGTAGAGGAAAAATTATTTCCTTCCTACAAAAAAGAATGACCTCAAACCACTTTAAAAACGGGCATCGAATACTCCTCCCCATTTTTTCGGCACTACGCAGCCTTCTTCTGAACAACGCTTAACCGCATTGGTACATTTGACCCATCTGCCCATTTCTCAGTTTATATATTGAGCATAAAACTATTAAATACGATAAAAGAATCATTCAACCTCATAAAGGTCAAATTTCAAAAAGCTGTTCCCAATAATCATCAGGAACAGCTTTTATTTATTACAAAATGTTTAACGGCTATCTCTTAAAAACGGCAATTCTTTCATCTCCATCTTTAGCCAATCCAGTTCACCTTGTTCATTGGCAGGCTTGCATTTGACATATCTGGCCAGATTATTAAACATTCTTCCTATACAAATACCTGGTGAACCAGGAGCGGTCATGGATTGTATGGACGCTCCGAACAAGGACGAATTCAGACCATAAAACAGAAGACGTTGAACTTCCCCATCCCACATATAATCATAAATGGCCTCCAGCTCATATCCATTTAATGTTTTATCGGTTGACTGCAAACTTTTAAAAGTTTGCATGATCGTTACAATCGACCGTGTCATTTCCGGAGGCAACGGTTTAGAGAAGAATTCTACTTCGCAAACAGCACTTTTTAATGCATGAAGTTGACGTACTAATTCTAAAACTTTTTGAGGGTTCTTTTCATTGAAAAGCTGCTCCTCCACTTCTTCAATCAAGTATTTTAATTCTCCGGAATCATAGATTTTTTTTTCCGATCCGGGTATTTTCAAATAAGGAGTACATAAAAATACAGTATCATCTTTAATAAGGAACAGATCACACTGTTCTGAATCGGAAATGCTTGCATAGAACACATCATATTCTTTTCCGCATCTTTCTAAAATCTCAAGATAAACATTATACATCCATTCCGGATTCTTAATTAAAGAATCTTCTTCATGATAAGGAATATAAGCATAGACAGATTTTTCTAATATATCTTCCCACTCATTTAAAAGTTTAATTTTTTTATCCAGTTTCCATAAACAATTCCTTTCATATTCATTGCATTCTAAATAAAATGCATTTACTTTCGTATATCCCAAAAAAACTAATGTTAAGAGAAAAATAAATTTAATCATTTCTTGCAGACTTTCTTTTCTTTTAACTCTTCAATATTACAAGTTTTTTCGACATTATTCAAATATGATGCTGTTTTACCTGTCTTTCCATCAAAGATATACGTCTTTGTTTCATTATTAGGGTTTCCTGTATAAACAGCTGATGCGACCATAATTTGCTTAGGCACCCTCTTTTCAGGTGAAAAGAAAGGTTTGCCTTTTCTAGCAACTTTTTTATCACCATCGCTTAAAGCAGGACATTTCTCAGGATGGCTATGGACAAATGCCACCATTGTATCATTTTCATCACAGGATGGCATTTCTTCAGGAACTACTTCTTTGAAAATAAATGATGTTCCCGGCTCTGCCACATAAAATTTTCCTTCTCCATTACAACATATACGGGCACCATGCTCCCATTTCCAAAGTCCTGGAGCCTTATTTTCTTTGAGCCTTTTATACCATTCAGGTTGTTTTTCTTTCAGATTCTTCCATACTTCAGGCCAGCTGTTAGAATGATCTTCAATTAATCCATATTCCTTCAACTTATTATACTTTTCCATCATTGCCTCTAACACAATATCTCTGGCTGCAAAAATGGCTTCCTTCTTTGAATCGTACAATTGCTTTAACCCCAAGGCATCTGCTGCCCAAATAACTTGGTTTTTTATAAAACAATATAAATTCTCACCACCTTCTTCACCAATCGGATCTCTGGAAATCCACCTTCCATCCTGTGGATTGTAATGACGGTAGTTGTAGTAGATTAAACCAAGATCTTCGTCATAGTATTCGCTGGAATAACGAAACGGCATTGATGCGACCCACGGTCCTTCGGCCGTCAGTATTTCTCCATAGGGCGTGTATTCAAACTTCGCCTGCCGGGTTCCCGATGAGTCAAACAAAGCGCTTACGCTTTTGAGCAGGTCATGCGCCACATAACTGGTGCTGGCCATGCTCTTGTCCGCGTTGTGCGTACACATCGCCAATATCCGTGTCGCCTCCGGTTCAGAGGGGTCCCAGAACCACGTGCCCAGCAAGGACGGATTGGAGATGTTTTGCGTGCAGTCCATGCTTGCCACCATTAGATATCCCATATACGCGAATCTGGTACGTCTGGTCAAGTTGTTTCCATCATATTCCACTTTTTCCACACGACGTCCAAGATAGTCATAGACGCATTCCACCTTTTTGTTTCCCTGTGTAAAGACTACCGGACGATTGTCCGCATTATACTGGACAGACCATATTCCTGTGGAAGTGTTCACACTCGTTTGATTACCGTCAGCGTCATACACAGGTGCGAAGGCTGTTCCTGAACGTGTCACAGCAGCATACTGGTTCAAACTATTGCTTTGATAGGTACTGGAAATGCCTTGTTCTGTTGCCGTCCGGCGATTGCCGATATTGTCATAGTCATAGCCGAAGGCTCCCCCCGCATTCATGGTATCTCCCGTCAGTTCTCCACGAGCATTGTAACCATATGTATGACTGCGGGAAAGAGCAGTTGAACCTACATAGTCTTCCCGTACGGAAGGACGTCGCATGTTGTCCCAGGTATAAGCATGCTTGAGCGTTGGAATGGAGGAAATTCCCTTCACGTAAGTCAGGGACACGGGCAAAGGAAGATTGGCATGAAACATTGTGTTTCTAACCAATCCATTAGGATAGGTCAAACTGTTGAGCCATCCCGTAGCCGAATCATATCCATACGTAAAGGATGAACCATTAAGCGACACTACAGAAAGGCGGTCTGCGACATCATATTCCAGAGCGACCTGCTGTACCTTTGTTCCATTCAGAGAAAACGTATATCCGGACGGACGATCCAAAGAATCACGCTGGTACTCAAACCGGCTTGCTATCATGCCGGAAGTTTCTTCGTAGGCAATATCTTCAAGATCCCAATAGCAAAAGGAACGTGTTCCGGAAACATCCTGGACGGAAGATAATCGATCCATTCTATCATAGGAAAACGACACAGACGGAGTTCCATCACTATGCGTTATAGAAGCTATTTTTCCTGATACACTATCATACTGGTATGTTGTCGTCACTCCGCGGGACTGGATGCGAGTTACCAGACGCCCCCAGTCATCATGATAATACGAAGTCTTGGAACCATCCGCATAAGTCTTATTCACCAGAAGTCCAGTCACAGGGCTATAAGTCCAGCGCGTGATATCGGAATCCGAGGATGGAATCGCATCTAGAACAGCTCCTGATGAACGATAGGTATGCAGAGCCACAATACAATCCATGGCGTCGTATTCCCATTTTACGGGCTGGACAGCCGTTCCATACTGCTGCACTAAACGTCCGCGAAAATCATAGGAAAACCATGTTTGCTTGCCATCAGGAGTTACAATACAATTTGCCATCCCTGTAACCGCATCATAGGAGGTAGTAGTTATCTCTCCGTTCTGGTCCGTTCGGCTTGTTTCCCGTCCTGTGGCATCGTTGACGATGGTCATGTCTTTACCACGGGCATCGCGGATGGTAAGTATATCCCCGGTCATCGTGTAAGTACGTTTGTACTGAGTCATGGTCCCATCCATTTGTATCAGGCGTACGGTATCTCCGTTCAGGATTACCTCTTCCTCTTCCCTGTCACATCCCCTCCGTCCCCGTAAAACACGTATATTACCGTTTTCATTATAAACTTTTTCCCAAATGGAACGGTATTGCGGCAGCCTTTCCCTCATAACTACTGACTCCAGAGATTTCAGGGCACTGTCCGTTCTGGAGACTAATGTATATGTATATTCGAGGTCAGCATCCAATCCCTCACAAATAGCCTGCACATAGTCCATACGCCAGACAGCATTTACCGCTGAAGCAGGCAATCCGGGAAGAAGAAAAGACAGGCGGGTATAATGGGAAGCCACTGAATACCTGTATGGAGAATTATCAGGCCAGTCATTCCCGCTCCTCATCCATCCCGTGAGTTCTCCTCTGTTATTATAATGGTGCCACAAAGGGTCTTCATTCTTTTGCCGTTCAAATACTATTTGTCCGAATCCGTTATATTCGGCGTTGTACTGGTCTACCATCATAGCGCCGTTAGAATGTAAAACTCTCAATATCTTACCGTCTACATTTTCCAGAATATTTTCTATCATATCTCCGGATGAGGAAAGACGGCGTGTATATTTCCAAATCCCGGACCAGTCCGCCTTATATTCATAATAACGCGCCTCGCGTCCTGTGCCAGACTCTTCCACAACCAGGCCGGAAGCGGCTTTCCTAGTCACCAGCGTAGCTCCGGACGGCGTTGTTTCAGTCATTGTCAATCCGTCTTGGGAATAAGAATAAAGGGAAGTTCGCCCCATCTCATCCGTCCGGGAAGTTACTCTTCCCAGTAGATCATAGTGGGAGGAAACTGTCGTTTTCCTGTCCCCTATGGAATGACTTACTGACAAAGTCCTTCCCATCCCATCGTATGTCGTTTCCGTTATACTGTCCGGACAAACGGCATTCATATCTACGTCATTCCAATTTTCCATAACCACGGCGGCATCCCTTTCCACACGCACCAGACGCTTGGCTCCATCATAGGTATAACGCGTCTGCAACCCTCTTACATCTGTTTCCCACAAGGGTCCCGCACAACTCCATTCCGTCATGGAATACAAGCCATTGGCGTAATCTGTCCGGATCAAACGATGTGAAGGATCATAAGACATCCGATGAAAGTCAATGGAGACAAATCCCGACGAATATAAATGAAATTGATGATCTGTAGCAATTTCATCACCATTCTCTGCATAATAGCGAATTATCCTGGAGGACTTTTCGGAATCCACCACATCCATATAGTCATCCTCAGTACTTTTCCAGACAGCGCCATAATCACTGCAGGCAGAATATTCGCGACGTGAAATGTTTCTGGCCTCTCCATTATTTGTTATATTAGGATTATCTACATCTTGTACGTTTTCATACTGATATCTGCATTTCAGCCGTCCTGGGGCATACACGCAGTCATGAGCGGTGTACCATTCCTCAACCGTAGTTACCGAATTCACAACATCCACACTTGTAGAACCCAAATATGTGCGTGTGGCGGTTTTCGAATAAACCTGTTCTGTCTTCTTGTATTCGTACTGTGTTTTTTCCAGACATTCGGTCCCCTGAGGAGATACCAGTTCTACAAGCTCCTGAGAAATTCTCCGGTCATTGAATAATTCATCTGCATATGAATAGGAAGTTCTCATGGAAATATCTCCGTACCACGGTTCCGTCCGCTGAATCACATTCCCATTGGAGTCATACTCCATCTCCACCACGGAACCGTCCGGGCGCGTTTCCCGGACACGTTTGCCATAGTTAGGGGACGAAAGATCGCCACCGTATTCATACGTCCATGTTCTTTCAAGCGGGGTTCCGTATCCTTCCGTTCGGGATACAAGCACATCCCCGTACAAACGGCGCTGATACACCTCCTTTTCTGCGGAACACAACACGGCATTCTCCGTTCCGGCCACGCCGCTGTACACGTACTTGAATTTCTCCTTTTTATCCGTGTAGTAACCGCCGGCTATCATGGCCTGTCCATTAACATCCTTGGCAATTATGTTGTTATGGCCGTCCGCCGGGCGGCACATGGTAACGATGCTGACGGCATCATCCCCCTCCCCTTTCACCAGCGTCAGGTCATCCGGATAAAGGTCTGCGTGCCATTCGCTGACAAAACCGCCCGGTTCTTCAATGCGCAGTGTCTGTAGCAGCATCTGGGTCACTTCCGGATTTTCTTCATCAACGGCATGGGCAATCACCGTTTCCATGTCCAGGAAAGACCAGGAGAGCTTCCACGTCTTGATGGGAACAGCTCCGTTGCGGATGATATACATTCCGTCGTTACGCCGTCCTGTCACGTCTCCAGGGGCATACCACTTGATGCTTCTGACGTCGCTCAGGTCCAGCAAGCCGTCCGTCTTGTTCCAGACCTGTTTCAGCATGAAATAGGAAAAGGCATTGAAGGATTCCACGGAACTACCCGGCTTGTTATAGGAATCCTGCCTGACTACCTGTAGCTCCGCAGCCAGTTCCTCAAAGGTGATTTTTACGCCACGCGGCGTCACGATGTGGTCAAATACGGAGGAATTGGGGCGGAAGCGCATGGTCATGCCGTTTTCCTGAACTTCTTCCAGGTAGGAGACGCCATCCACGGTAACGCGTCGCATCCTGTCCTTGAACATCTGGGTGCCGCCAAGAGCCTCCGCCCCGGAAACATTTGGAGAAGCAAAGCTGTAATAACGCGGAAACCCGCGTTCCGTTTTCACTACTGCCTGAGAAACGTCTTCCGGTTCCGGATCGCTTCCGGACATATTGAGAGCATCCACTACTTCCAGACGACGCTGGGAGACGTGCTCATACTGGAACACAGTTCCCCAGCACAGGCTGGCGTCCATCAGGTTCAGATTCAGCATCAGACGGCCTCCGCTCAATTCCGGCCACTTGGGGAAACGGCCGAATTCGATGGAAAAGTCTACGCTGTTGTTATCCGTGCTGCCCGTGCCTGACTCTCCTTCCGAACACGGGCACGGATATTCCGTTTCCGGTCCTATGGGAGTGACGGGGTACCAGGTATTGGGCCAAGGCATTGGAGACGGTTCATCGTTGGAGACGAATGTCACGGGATGGCTTGGAATAACTTCGGATTGTTCCGGAGCTTTTTTCTGAGTATCGTTTTCTTTCATTGTTTTATTCTCGTTTGGTGCCCCTGCCGGAAATGAGGAAAAACGCCGCCATGGATTTTCCCCTGCTTCATTCCCGTCAGGCGCTTTGGGTTGGTTCAGGCGGCAGGCTGGCAGTCTGCGGAAACAGGGCGGGAACCCATGGCATGCCGCAGACATCTCATTACGGAGATGCGGATGCGGCGCGCCACTTTGTCCTGATAACGGCGGCTCATGGATACCATGTCCATGTCCGCCAGGGATTCCGCAGAAGGAAAGGTTGTCCAATTGTAATGTCCCCACAGGGGGCCTCCGGCTCCACGCGTCCAGGCTCTGGCAAGCAACGGAGTCTTCTCCGAAAACAGGGTGGTAAAAGCCTTCAGGATAACGGCGCCTTCCGGACATTTGACCACGGAGGAGGATTGTTCCAGATGCCGGAGAATGGCCCGTAAAACGGCCGGTTTCAGGGCATACAATTCATTGCACAGGAGGCCGGACCTCAGACACGTTCCGCACAATCCCGCTTCAGACCGGGAAAAGTCCCTCAAAAAGCCGGCATTCAGAATAAGATTGTCCGGCTTGGTACGTACCAGCACATCATGTTCATGGTGCGAGGATTGCTCCATCAGAGCCAGAATGGAGGCGGCATGCCCGGAAGACGTGACGGTCTTTTTCAGCACTTTCCACTCCACGGACATGTTGCGCAATACCTCTCTTACCGTCTGGGGACAACGTGCCCGGTCATCGTCCAGCACAATGACGGACGCTTCCGGAACGGCGCGGCGGATTCCCTGCACGGCTTCCACCAAAAGAGGAGCATTGTTAGTCTTGCAGGGAATGAAAAAAATGATTCCCGGCTGCCCCACAGCAACATCCTGCGGAGAATTTGATATGGATTCATTCATACAGATAATGGTTGTGTTGTAATGAAATGATGCCTTGCATCGGCGCCATCCTCCACCATTGCCCTGCATGAACGCACGTTCTTTTAATGGGCCTAGAACATTGATTTCAAAATCGTTGAGATATATCCATAGTGGCAGGAATGCGTCTGGTTTTCCCATTCCTGCAGCTGTACCGGGTAATTCATATTTCTTCCGCCTCCTTTTAGATGGCAAAAAAAGATGGTTTTACCGTCCCCTTTCCGGCGACATGCATATTTGCAAAACCGGCATGTGCATGCCTACCCTGTTCCGGCAGCCGGAAGGAACCGTCAACTGCGGAAAATCCATTCCGTCCATCCACAAAATTTTCTTCCTTCCAGGGGAGGAATTTCCTCATCACATGGAAAGATCACAAAAAAGTATTCTCCTTCCAGTATATTTTCACTGGAGAAATGTCCTTTCCGGTTGAAAAAACAACGGCAGTTTGAATGTCGCACAGCACCGCTCAAACAGCCCCAGCCAGCAGGACGTTCATCATAGAAAAGAACAATCCATCCAATGAACACCACAGGCCCGCTTCAAAACATTTTACCGCTTTATTTACCGGGATTCTCCGCCTTGGGTTCTTCCAGTACGGCAGTCGCCTCCCTTTTAACGGGAGGAGCCACTTCAAGAAACCTCTCCGTCACCGTTTCCGCCTTTTCCTTTGGATGATCAATCAAGGAGATCACCCGATCCACCGCATCACATGCATCCGGATGCATTTCTTTCCTCGCCTCTTTTACAGCACTGCAAGCCGTCCACTTGAATTCCTCCGTATGGGCATCCGCCTGCTTCATCACAGGAGCCAGAATCATGCCCTGATAAACGATGGCACCCATAATGACGACCAAAGAGACGCAGCCGCATGTCAGCGCACCCCTCGCAGAACCGTATGTCCTGTCATCACTTCTCTTTACCGCTACCGCCCCTAGAATAATCGCCAGGATGGCACAAAGAAGGCCGGGAACAATGGCCACCCATCCCAGACACGGCAGAAAGGCGAACAGGGCGAGAATCAACCCGATGACGCCCAGAATCAATGCAAAAGCAGTTGAAACGGTATCGGTAACAGAACGGCGGCCATCCGAATAGCTTATCTTGTTCATCTTTCATTTTTTCATTGGATTTCCAAAAACAGAAACGCTTTAACCTTAATGAAAGCGTGCAAAATCTGTCAAGGAGCCACCCTGTTTCCCCTTGATCCCTCTCTCCTGTCAAAAACCTCTTGCTTTACGTCATGACGAAGGTTTGACATCCCTCAACGCTCTAAAAATAAATATCATGATGACAAGACCCATCATCCTCTCCCTCCCCTCTATCCCTTTTCCGGAATACCGGCTTTATGACAAAAGATGCATGACACATACCTGTCTGCATCCGTCAGGAAATTATTTCCCCTCTTCCACCCTCCCATTTTCCGCCTTGGAAAGCTGTGCTTCTCCCCTTAAGCACCCGGCCTTTTTCCGCCAGCACCAGGCCAGATATACCATGGCAGCTCCCCCATTGAGCAGCCCGGCTACAAACAAAATCGGAGCTCCCCGGTTCCACTCCCGTGCGGCGCGCACATTTCCGCGGGCCATTTCCACATACCCGTGCGTCATGCCGCATAAGGGGCATTCCCGATGAGGCACGGCAACAAAATCCGCCAGGGAATTCATTCCATCTGGGCTGACAACCAGAGCCATGAGGGAGGGCGCCAGTCCTAGAAGAGACAAGGCGGCCCATACTGGCAAACCTATTCTCGTGATCATTCGGTTATCACGGCACGAACGCCACGCGGACCGTATGCAATTCATCACCGTACTCCCTGAAAATGTTCCCGTGTCTATTCGCCCTGGGAGACTTTTTCATCCACCGGAAAGGAACTTTCCACATCCCTGAGCATCTTTAATTGCTCCTGGTTCTGCCGGTCCATCTGCTGAAGTTCCTTCTGGATATCCTGCGCCTTCTTTTCCATATGGTCCTGACAATGCTCCATATAGCTCACGGTAGCACTGGCCACCCAGGCCTGTACAATGCCCGCCCCGGCGGATAATGCCAAAGCAATAATGGCAACGACAAGAGCGCCCTTGGGAGAGCCCTTGCTTGCAGCCACGATGCTCATGACCAGGGCAATAATGCCAAGCAGCGCCGCAGGAACCAGGGCAATCCAGCCAAGGCATGGGAAGAATCCGATCAACGCCAGCACCAGAGCAATAATGCCAAGGACAAGGGCGGCCGTGCAGGAAGGAGAGCCGCTGCAGCAGGACGGCTGGGAAGAAGAGTCAGGAGCATTCATCATCATGTTACTGTATGGAGTTCACTGAAAATCCCCTTGGGAATCCTCATCCTCTCCCCTTACTGGAAGAGAGCTTTCCTGTCAAGGTGCAAGCTCTGCCATTCCGGACATCATTCCACACCTCAAAGCATCAGGTACCCTGCCACGACAGCGGCCGCCCCCAGAGCGACGCTTACCAGCATCAATTTCCTCTTCCTGCGGTTTCTCCACACCAGCAGAATACCGGTAACATACAGAGCCGCCAGAGAAAGAGCGGCTCCATAACCCAGCACAGTAAACCACCAGCCCGCCTTCCCCTTGTGGACCAGCATCAGATTGGGGTAAATACCGGGGTCCACCACCTCCGCCCGGAGGGAAGAGCCTTTCCTAAGGAACATCACATGCGTATTCGTCATCGGGCCCAGGATATGGTTACCTTTGAACGGCTTTACCTTTCCTTCCGGCAATACCACTCCGCGGCGCTCCAGCTCCCTGCAGGAATCCGCATAGGGCGGCTGGTCGGAAGCGTCCAGTTCGTACACCACCACCCGGGAAGTAAAATGCTGGTCCACACCGCCCAGATACAGCAGGCCGGTCATGGCATACACCATGATCATCGGCAGGAAAAACAAGCTCAGAACCAAATGAAGGGAATGGGAAGACAGCACTTTCATCATTTCAGGAATGATTCTATTCTCCATGCAACAATTCAGTCAATGCTTTTCCCAGCTGGTCAATCTTCACGGCCTGATGGTCCGCGGTTACTGTAATGCGCAAGCGGGCCGTTTCGCGGGGCACCGTAGGATAACGTATGGCCGGGGCCAGAAACCCTTGCTCCAGCAAAGCGCCCGCAGCGGCCAGGGCGGCTGCGTTTTCCCCGATCACTACCGGAAAAATGGAGGAAACGGGCCTGCCTGTCATCCCCAGAGCGGCAGACAAGGCATCCGCCAACATGGAAACACGGCGGCGCAGCTCCTTGCCTTCCCCGCCGCGGATAATCTCCACCGCCGCCAGGGCGGCTGCGGCCAGAGCGGGAGGAGGAGCCGTGGAATAAATCAGGGACCGGGCTGAATTAACCATTACATCCGCCCAGGCCCGGGAACAGGCCACATAACCCCCGCTCACCCCGGCAGCCTTGCTCAGGGTCCCCATTTGAAAATCTATCCGGGAGGAAACGCCCAGTTCCTCCGCCAGTCCGGCTCCGTGTTCCCCCAGCACGCCGAAGCCATGCGCTTCATCCACCAGCAGCAAAGCTCCGAATTCATCCTTCAAGCGCACTATTTCCTGAAGAGGCGCCCGGTCCCCGTCCATGCTGAAGACGGATTCCGTCACCACCAGGATTCCTCCGGAAGAATTTGCGCCCCGCAAACGCTCCAGCTTTTTCCTCAGTGAGTCCATGTCATTATGCAGGAACGTGGACAAACGGGCTCCGGACAGGCGGGCCCCGTCAATCAGGCTGGCATGGGACAGCTTGTCCATCAGCACCGTATCTTCCCGGTCCACAATGGAGGTAATCACCCCCAGGGATGTGGCATAGCCGGAGGAAAAGCTGACGGCCGCTTCCGTCCCTTTCAAAGCAGTCAGCGCATCCTCCAGCCGGGAATGCTCCCGGCGCGTCCCTGTCACCAGGCGGGACGCCATGGCCCCCGCCCCGCCATCGCGTGCAGCGCGGGAAAACGCCTCCACCAGAGCCGGATGATGAGCCAGCCCCAGATAATCGTTGCTTGCCAGGTTGACCACCTCCCGGCCGTCCTCCATGCGGGCCAGCCCGCCGGGCAGGCATTCCACATTCCGCAGAAGGCGCAGCAGCCCTGCGGACTTCAATTCTGCTAAAAACTGTTCAGGGTTCTTCATAAGCGTTCGCATTGCAGGCATATTCACTGATCCACAGCCAGGGTCAGCACCACATTATGGCCGCCCATGGAAGCAGCGGATTTGATCAGCATTCGTCTTCCATGCTGGGGCAATTCCTCCGGAGAGGAAAATTCTCCCTCTAGAGAACTTACCCAGGGAGGATTGGGAGGCAAAGCGCCCTCCCTGATAAAAGCCAGCATCAGAGCCAGTTCCAGAATGCCGCTGCCGCCAATGGCATGCCCCGTCCAGGGTTTCATCATCCTCAAATCCGGCAGACAGATTCCAAAAACCCGTTTCAACGCGGTACGCTCGGAAACGGCATTACCCGCCGTGCCGCTGGCGTGGGGGCATACAGTCAGAGGCGTTTTCCCATCCCAGCTCCGCAGGGCGGAATCCAGCAGGGCGGCCATGCTCTCTCCATCCTCCGGCATGCCCAACGGACTGTAGGCGTCTGAATTCACCAGATAATCCTTCACGTAAATGCCGGAACCGGAAGACATCTCCAGTGCCACAGCCGCGCCGCCCTCGGAAATGCACATTCCGTCAGCGCTGGGGCCGTAGGGATCATTCACCCCGTTGCGGGAAAGCATGCCGGAAGCCCAGTACGTCCCCAGCAATTCCCGGCACAAGGGCAAATCCAGGCCGACAGCCAGCGCCCTCCGGGCAATCCCCTGCCGCATCAGCATGGCCGCCATGCCTACGGCATCCAGGCCAGCTGCGCAACCGCTCGCCAATACGTGATAAGGACCGTGAATGCCCAATTCAATGCTGATGCAGGAAGCAAGCTCACTGTGCAGGGAATTGGGAACGGCCAGAATCTTCATGGACCGCCGCCCGGGCCAGGGGCTCAGCCAGCCGGAGGCATTCCCGCGGGAACTGCCCACAATCAGGGCGGCATCCTTCAACTCTTCCCGCCCCCAGCCGGCATCCTCCACCGCCTGCCTCGCCAGTAACAACGCCAGCTGGGACGCAGGACCATTCCTGCGGCTGCATAAAAGTTTCCTGTCCGGAATCCATCCGCTTAAAACGCTACTCCAGGGATGGCCTTCTCCCCACAGCTCCCCCAATGGCTTCAACACCCTGCGCCCCTCTCTCACTCCGCTGAGATGGGCCTCCACCCCCATGCCAAACCCGGAAGCCAACCCCAGACCGCATACCCGCGGCTCCAAAGCTTCGTGACTCTCTCCCGCCGCAATCATGACGGGCACAGATTACCCGCACCCCGGAAACGACTCAAGCCCGTGGTCTGTCAATCCCCGGGCCGTTCTCCATTCAAAACGCCACCACAGCAGCATCAGGAAAAACGTTCATAATGGCTATACGCTCTATTTTCTATTCCCGGTCATTGCACCAGTAGAAAATTTTACGGTACCCTTGTTGAATCCAATGAAACATCCAGTTTGAAATTTCATGAATCCTGCAAACTTGAAACATCTTCAGTCTGATAAAATCTACCAATGAAGCCGCCAGATAAATTCCGCCTCCTGTCAGCAAAATCGCGGCCAACATCAACCATGGAGCCAATTCCGCATATGAGGCAAATCTTCCCCGCAATCCATAATGCCAAATAAAATATTGGCAATGAATCAAATAAACCCCAAACGACAAAGGAGCAAAAAAAGTAATGCAGGCTATTAATTTCCGGGATTCATACGTTCTTTTCAAACATGCCATAAACAGAAAGAGAGCGGCGGCCACGATTAAAGGAGAATTATATTCAAGAAAAATGCCTCCTCTTTCGGGAGCTCCAAATAGATAAAACGTAGAGATTTCAATAACCACCTTGCTTATCAGCACTGACATGGCACATCCCACGAATAATAAAAAATGCCTTAAAGAAGAAATACCGGAAAACCACTGATACTTCCTGATACCGGCGCCCAGCAAATACAGCACCCCCAGCCATAAGGGCGAATATCCATGACTGACCCCAAAGCCATCTTTCCCTAATGTGAACGTAGGAATGAGAGAAAACAGTACAACCATGGTTACCAATAATTTGATAAAGAGTCTTCTATCCAAACGATTAACTATAAAATTCAGAAATGGCATGCAAAAAAACAAGGCGAAATATGATGATACATACCAATACTGATTCAGGGTTATAGGGAAAAAAGCAAGTATCCACTTTTTAAAACCCACCCCTTGAGGCATTATCCATGCAAATAATACAGTAATGCCTACAGTATAGAAAATGACCTGCATCCATAAACGAATAATTCGCGCATAGTCGAATTTCTGACTATAACATATATATCCTGAAATCATGGCATAACAATTTACCGCACAAAAGGATAGGGAACTTAACCCCCAACTGATGAAATAATTCCAGGAAAGCCATTCTATCTTTTCGAAAACGCCACCACATCCCATAATATGCAGTATCAACACCATATACATGGAAATTATCCGCAGAAGGTCTATTCCATGGTTTCGGGAAGAATAGGATAATGATATATCTTTTTCTCGAAAACTATAATCCATAATCGAATAAATTTTATAAATAAAAGTCAAAAAAAATAATTAGAGCGGCATCATACGGATTTAGAATTCGAAGTCAACGGAAAATTCTGTGGGAAAGTTGGTTAAAGGTAATAGGGAATATAAGTAATCGGAATAATAGGAAACGGAAAAATTTCCTTATTGCCCCTATTATCCTTATGTTCCCTATCCATAGGCATCCTTGGTGGCGGTTCTGGCTGATCCCGAATTCTAAATCCGCACCAGTTCTCTTCCACATACATCCCGCAAAAATAACGAAATCCCCCTTCCCTGCCTTGAGCTGAACCTTCATTCATGGCAATCTTGCTTCATGTCCCTCCATGCGTTTCAGTTTCGCACTTTCATCTTCACGGCTCTCCTGGCAACCGCCAGCCTCTTCCCCTCTTTTGCCTCAGAATTCAACCCTGCCGACTGGGCCGTCTTCCCATCCTTCCGGGCCGACCGGCGACACGTCTCTTCCCGCGGCATCGTGCAAACAATGCTGGAAGGCATCCGGCCAGCCTGCGAATTTTCACAGGAGATGCCCCCGGCAGAATTCCCCTGCTGGCAGAAGAAAGTTCAGGAAGCCATGAAAAAACTGATGAAATTCCCTTCTCATGCGGAGCTTCCCGAGCCTGTCCTGGTAAAAACTGTACAGAGAGAACGCTACCGGGTGGAGAAATGGGAATCCTATCCCCTTCCGGGCGCTGCCGTACCATTTCTGGTACTCATCCCAGATACTGCTTCAGAAAAAAATCCGGTTCCCGTGCTATTCTGCATCCCCGGTTCCGATCAAACCAAGGAAGAACTGGCCGCGGAAACATCCCCTGATCTCGCCCAGCCTTCCATTCCGCAGCCGGGAAACAACGCCATGGCCTACCATTACGTCAGGCAGGGCTGGGCAGCCGTGGTCGTGGATAATGCCGGAACAGGAGAGGAGGCAGATGCCGAACGTGCCGCCGGACGTTCCTCCCACGATTACGAAAATCTGGCCCGTTTCCTGCTGGAGATGGACTGGAGCTGGCTGGGCTACGCTTCCTACACGGACCAGTGCGTGCTGGACTGGGTAAAAACACGCCCCTGGGTTCAAAAAAACCGTATCATCCTGAGCGGATTCTCCCTGGGTACGGAACCCATGATGGTGCTGGGCGTCCTGAATCCGGACATCTTTGCGTTCGTGTATAATGACTTCCTGTGCCGCACCCTGGAACGCGCCAAAGTCATGACGATGCCCAGCAGTAAAGGGGTGCGCTCCGCGCCCAACTCCATCCGCCACCTCATTCCGGGATTCTGGCAACAGTTCGACTTTCCGGACATCGTGGCCGCACTCGCCCCTCGGCCCGTGATCTGTACGGAAGGCGGCCTGGACAGGGATTTCAAACTCATCTCCACAGCCTACCGCCTGGCTGGTGCACCGGACTGCTTCCAGTACCACCACCAGCCCCGGTTTGCAGATGCCACCCAACGCTGGCAGGGCGCCTGCCTGCCCGCAGGTCTGGACAGGGACGCCTTTTTCCGCCTCGCCAACGTAGATCCCCGCAACCACTTCTTCAAAAAAGACCTCGTCATTCCCTGGATCCAAGGTCTTTTAAACAAAGATAAAAAATAAACGGAAATCCATCCCGGAATCAACCGCCAGCCGTCCGGAGAAGCGGGAAGAGACGTTGCCTACCGCCTGCCTGCACGAATGCAGAACGCCATGCATATGAAAATCGTACCTGGGAACAGGAAATCCACTACCGGCAATCAGACAATCCGGCTGTCCAGATCGAACACCTGTCCGGAGGCGGCCGTGAGGGTTTCCTGCAAAAACAGGATAAAGGCCGCGGCCTGTTCCGGCGTATTCAACCTGCCCAGCACGTGCCTGGACAATGCCGCATCCTTCACGCTCTCCCTCAATCCACTCGTCATTTTCGTCATCATGAACCCCGGAAGCACCAGATTAACCCGGATGCCTTCCCTCCCCCATTCCTGCGCCAGGCTCTTCACCAAGCCTTCCAATGCGGACTTGGAGGCGGCATAAGCCGCCTGGGATGGAGCCGGACGAAGCGCCGCATAGGAACCAATCATCACCACCTGGCCTTCCCGCTTCTCCCTCACCATGGCCCTGGCGGCGCAACGGGCGCACCAGGCGGCTCCCGTCACGTTCACGTTCATGACCTCGTCCCATTCCTTCTCCGTTTGTTTCAGGAATGGCCTGTCCCTGGTGATTCCGGCGGCACATGCCACCAGGTCATACGCAGCATGACTGTCAAACCAGCGGCGCACGGCGGAACGGTCCCCCACGTCCAGCCCGGCATGGGCCGGTGCATCCACCTCCCATCCGGCGGCGGTAAAACACTCCGCAACCGCCCGCGCCAAACCGCCCCGGCCGCCGCTGATGAACATCCTTCCCATTCCGGAATCCTCCCAGAACCATTAAAAGCCTTACTTGGGATCCACCCAACGGCCATACTCCCTGATCAGATCTACCAGCCGTTCTACCGCCTCCTCCTCAGGAATATTGAACTTGACGGGGGTGTGCTTCACGTACAAGTTGATTTTGTTAGGCGCGCCTCCCACGTAACCGAAATCGGCGTCCGCCATTTCACCGGGACCGTTCACAATGCACCCCATCACGGCAATCTTCACGCCCTTCAAATGTTCCGTGGCCTTCCGAATGCGGGCCGTGGCCTCCTGAATGTTGTACAGCGTGCGCCCGCAGGACGGGCAGGAAACGTAATCCGCACGCGTCAGCCGCGTTCCCGTAGCCTGCAAAATATTGAATCCCAGGAAGGAAGCCAGCCGGGGATCGGACTCTCCCTGAATCAGCACGGCATCACCAATGCCGTCACTCAGCAGGGAACCGATAGTGCGCGCAGCCACCAAGGGCACGTCCTCATCGGAGACGGAACCGGGAACCAGAGTATCCTTCAGCAAAATCAGGTGCCTGTCCTCAATACGGGACGCCAGAAGGCGGAAAGCATGCACGGGTTCCATATCCAAGCCGTTTTTCACGGTGACAATAGACGGTTCCGCCAAATCCTTCAGCGGCTCCAGATCGGCGTCGCACCGGGGGTCCACCTCGATGGCGTCCAGCTGGCCGAAAGCCAGTTCCGGCATCATGTCCCCCATCGCCTCCCGTTCCGTCTGCAGGGCGTAAAACCCGGCATCCGGCACCACTACCCTCACGGGCTGGTCCCAGCCCAGCCGCACGCCATAGCACATCGACAGCCCCCCCTGCCTTTTGGAGAACTTCAGGGGATCATAGCCCAGTTCCGGTTCGGGGAAGGAAGAAACGGGATCATCAGGACGTTCCGACGGCTGGAACGGATTGGACAAACGATAGGCCACGGGAACCTCCCGCACGGCATCCTCCGTCAGGGAAACGCGCAAGGTATCCCCAATGCCGTCCATCAGCAGGGACCCGATGCCCACCGCACTCTTGATACGGCCATCCTCTCCTCCTCCGGCTTCCGTCACCCCCAGATGAATGGGATAATTCCAGTCCGGCCCCAGGGCATTCATGCGCTCCACCAGCAGGCGGTAGGCAGCAATCATCACCTTCACATTGGAGGCCTTCATGGAAAACACCAGAGAATGGTAATCCAAGTCCCGGGCAATCTGGGCAAACTCAATCGCGCTCTCCACCATCCCCTCCGGCGTATCGCCAAAGCGGTTCAGAATACGGTCGGACAGGGAGCCGTGGTTGGAGCCGATGCGCATGGCGCGCCCATGTTCCCTGCAAAACAACACCAGGGGCGTAAACTCCTCCCGCAGCCGGTCCAGTTCTTCATGATATTCGGCGTCCGAATACTCCCTTACCTCAAACTTCTTCTTGTCGATGAAATTGCCGGGATTAATGCGTATCTTCTCCACCCAT
This sequence comes from Akkermansia sp., assembly GCF_020860705.1. Lineage (GTDB taxonomy): Bacteria > Verrucomicrobiota > Verrucomicrobiia > Verrucomicrobiales > Akkermansiaceae > Akkermansia. Next base: position 3,631 of record NZ_JAJBTT010000045.1, on the reverse strand, counting down.
TTGGCGGCTTCCATCGCAGCGTCCGGCTTGAAATGAATATCGGCCACCAGCGGTACATGACAGCCCGCTGCGCGCAATTCACGGGAAATATTCTCCAGATTGGCCGCGTACGCCTTGGTCTGGGCGGTCAGGCGGATGATCTCACACCCGGCCGCAGCCAATTCCAGAGCCTCCTTCACGCAGGCATCCGTATCCCGCGTATCGGACGTCAGCATGGACTGGACCCGGATGGGGTTGGAACCGCCCACCCCCACATTCCCCACCATGACTTCACGGGTCACGCGGCGCGTATATCGATAAGGACTCGGACAATAGGAAGACTGCATGAAACCACTCTACCGCGCCAGATTCCCCTGTCAACCATCCTTCAAAAACGGAAGGCCTTTTCACCTCCCGCCGCAAAACCGTCCCTGCTCCGCATCTCCCTCACCTGACCGTTCCCGGCTCTGAAGAAAGTTCCATCCCGGTCTTTCTCCTCGCCATTTCACAGGCATAAGTCCTTCCCAGCTCTGCGGTATGCTTCCCCGCCCACTCGGAAAGACGCACGGACCCAGCGGCCGGAGCGCCTTCCACGTACAGCCTGCCTTCCATCAAACCGCGGATTTCATCCCGGGTCAGCATCACGTCATGATGGAACATCCCCATCAGCCCCGCGGCGGCATGAGCGGCCCATGCGGGAACGGATAAAACCGGGCGCGAGCATCCCGTCACTTTTCCCAGCATGGAAAACAGCTCGCGGAACGTATACGTTTCCGGCCCCACGGCTTCAATCACACTGTTTTTCCCGTCTTCCCTCAGCGCTTCCCGGACCGCCAGGGCGGCCAAATCCCGTACATGAATCGGCTGAAGACGGTACTCCCCATTTCCCGGAACGCCCACCACCGGAACATGCCGCAGCACCCACGCCATATTGTTAATCAGAATATCCTCCCCCGGCTCCTCCCCAAACAAAACGGCCGGACGCAGGATGGAATGCGGAACATCCAGACTTTCCAGCATCTTTTCCATGACGGCCTTCCCTCGGAAATAACTCAAACCGCTGTGAGCATCCGGACAGGTGATGCTCACATGCACGATTCTTTTCACTCCGGCCTTTTGGGCGGCTTTAAACAGTATCCCCGTATGCTCCACCGCCTGCTCATGGGTAAACCACCGGGTATTGAACCGCACCCAGTACGTGTTGATCAGAGAACGGCAGCCCCGCAACCCTTCCGCCAGCGCATCCGGATCATCCCAGCAGAGGGGATGCAGCCGCCAGCCGCTGGGGTTGGGCTTGTCCGGGGAATTGGTCAGCCCCAGCACTTCCCCGCCGTTCCTTTCCATCTCCCGGGCCATATAACGGCCGCTGTATCCCAGGACTCCGGTCACGGCAAACACACCGGTTCTTTCATTTTTTTCCTGTTTCATTTTATTTTCTCTATTTTCCATTATTACAGAAATATCCGATTACTGGAATTCCCCGGTATCCACTTCATCTTCATACCATCCGGGTTCCCCTTACTTACCGGACACCCAGCCCAGCACCTTGTCCCCCATCTTCAGGGCTTTCCTCATCATGGACGACGGCCATGACGCCACCTTGTCCGCAAAAGCGCAGCTCAACTGCAAAATCTCCTGCATGGCTTCCAGCCGTTGTTCCTGAAACGGATTCTGCGCTTTCCGGGCCTTCTCCAGACACTCCCCAACCGCCCTCAAGGCTCCGTCCGCCTCCCTTCTCTTGCGCTCCTTCATGATGGCCCGTGCCATTTCCCATACGTCGGACTGCACGCGGTAATACGACTTCCTGTCTCCCACCCTGCTTTCCCGGAACACCAGTTCCCACCCTTCCAGCTCTTTTAATGCAGTAGAAACATTGGAGCGCGCCATGGACAAGGCCTCGCACAAATCGTCAGCAGTCAGCGGCTCCTCGCTCAAATACAAAAACGCATGGATGGCAGATGCCGCACGGCTGACGCCCCAGCGCATGCCCATTTCCCCCCATTGTTCCACAAATGTTTTCTGCACCTCATCTAAAATCATGACTGTATTTTCTGAATTTTCAGAAAATATGCAAGTAAAAAAATCAACTTCACTGTGTTGCGGATTGCCGCGCAACCCTTCCAGCTGTCAAAGCGGCAGAAGCAAACGTCACATCATGGCCTGCACCACAAAAAGAACCAGGGAACCGACGTAAACGGCAACCAGCACCAAGACGGAAAAAAACAGGAACAACTTATATCCGCAAACGAGCACGATCTTCCTGAACCGCGCTTCCGGATGCCGCCGCGCCCACCATGCATACAACAGAAAAATCATGGTCATTGCGGCAGAAGCGAACAACGTCTGTTTCAACAGAGGGGGGTAATAGTCAAACACCACCCGGTTCCGCCCCTCCAGAAGGCGTACCGCCATCAGTTCCCCCACCTTTTCCACAGGCACGTCCACGCCGTTCCGCGTCGCCTTCCATCCCCGGTCGTATACCACCGGAATCATCAGGGCCTCATCCTTTCCGGTGGACAGGGCCACTTCCACATGGCCTCCGTGCCCCCGTGCCTCCATGCCGTATTTATGCTGGTCCTTCCCCAGAACGGGCACATCCTGTTCAGGCATGCAGGCCGCTGCCGTCAGAAGAGGAACATCCACATCCCGGCGCATCATCCCTTCCACCACGGTTTCCCCGGTTGTACCCGCATGCTTTAATTCCAATACGCCATTATAGGTGCGCACTGTCCCGCCGGGTTCCTTCTCCGCCTCTGCCATGACGGGCACGGCACGGCCATTGACCCGGAGTTCGTCCGTATCCGTCTGCGGAAACCCGTAGAGCGCTCCGGGATGCTCCGGAATCCTTATCCGGTAGCGATTGCCGTCCAACTCCGTCCGCACTTCCACAGGACCATACAGGCAGCTTCCCGCAGACGGACAAAGCGCGGCATGCAAGGCATTGAGATTGGTAAATACATCTGCCTCCGCATCAAGCTTCAATCCCATCGCGCTCCGGGGAACCACCAGCCCCCAGCGCGCTTCCGGCAGCCTGTATAAATACAGGCCTTCCCGGGAAAGCACGCTCTCCATTCCTTCTACAGGACGGGACGCCAACACAAATCCATGCCCCAGCAGGAGATCGGAAAACAAGGTCCCTCCCTGTCCGTAAGTGCGCGTGAATTCATCCCTGTACCCCAGCTCCTTCAAAAAACGGAAATGGGCGATGCCCGTCGTATGGCGGAAATTGCTGATCGTGGGCACAGGCCCCAGACAGGCGGCATTATCCACCAATATCCGGTCCCGGTCTTTCACGCGCAGAAGCCCCGTGTACCCGTCCATGCCGCGGGCCAGCCATTCCGCATTCAAGCACTGGACGGCGGCCTTTTCCTCCCCACCTTTTTTCCAGAAAGCCGCCGCACCCACGGGCAGCCCCAGCATCATGACGGCGGCTATGGACCACACCAGCCTTTTGCCTTCCGCATGCCTCCAGCACAGCCATGCGCACGCAAAAAACAGCAGAGGCAGGAGGCGAACCGTCAAATCGTCATCCGTCACACGCAAAACAAGCAGGGAGACGGCAAAAGCCGCGGCGGGAAGACCGAGGCACGCCCCCCAGCCCCAGCTCCGCCCCCCCGTTCCCGGCCTCCTCCGGCCGGCCAGAGGACAGGCG